>NZ_JBBCSS010000002.1:0-1034047 GCF_037148755.1 Tsukamurella sp. USMM236 | reverse complement strand
GCAGGACCTCATTCTCCTGCTCCAACAACCGGATTCGCTTGTTGGCCTCCCGCAACTCCGCCGACTGCCCCGACGTCATCCCAGGCTTGTTGCCGTCATCGATGTCGGCGCGTCGCATCCACTTCTGCAACGTCATCTCATGGATCCCGAAGTCCTTCGCGATCTGCGCGAGCGTCACACCGCTCTCACGATCCCGGGCAACCCGGACCACATCATCACGGAACTCTTTCGGATAAGGCTTAGGCACAGTAGTCATCCTTCCAGGCCGCCCTCCCGGGGCAAGCCAGATCAGATGTCACCTAACCGTGCACCAGTCCCCAGCGTGGGGCGACTCGTACAGGTTGTCTCTTGGGTCGTGAGGGGCTTCAGGGTCGTCTATGTAGGTCACGCCACACCCTTCTTATGCTGGTGCCAAACGAGCCAGGAGCGAGTGCGGGATCGATCGAGAGCGGCGCCGAGATGCTGTTTGCGTTCCCAGAGTTCGTCGCGATAGTCGGGATCGAGGGTGTGGTCGGCGAGGCGTTCCGACAGTCGAAGATCGTCCTGCAACATGCGGGCCTCCTCGGCGGTGAGTGGCGGGATATCAGGCGGCTCGATCAACTGGAGCCCCCATCCTTATGGGTGGCGTTGGCGTGGTTGTTGTAGGCGATAGCGGCGGCGATCCAGGCGGCGTCGTCTTCGGCGGGCGTCATGATGCAACCTCGAGTTCGGTTGTGGGTCTTGTTAGGTAGGCGTTTATGGTGTTCTTGATGGTTGACCCGTTGCAGTGGAGCGCTTCCATCGCGGTTGTGCGTGAGATGCGTTCGGCGAGGACTTCACGGATTACGGCTGCCCGGTCGTCGGGATGCCGGACTTCGGTTGGGATGCCGGCCAGCACTCGTTCGACAACAACGGTGTCGGCCAAGCTCTCGTCGCCCAGCTCGAGTGCGACCGCCCTCTGGTTGACGCCAAGGGCTCTTCGCGCTGAGTTGTTGTAGGCGCGCTGTTGTGCTCGTCGGGCAACTCGATACCCCTCGCACTCCTCGCACGGGCAGCGATGCTTGACGGCCAGCGTTTGTGCTCCATGTTTAGGTTGGACACTCATGCTGCTGACCTAAGGATTGCTCGGCGTGCGCTCTGGAATTGGGCGTGGGAGATTTGTAGATCCTCTTCCACGCGGACCCCAATTCCGTTGGGGAGCGGCTTCTCGGGGTCGTATCCGAGGCGGAGAATGTGGTTGCGGACCAATTCTTGTCGCCTTCGGGATTGTTCATTTCGTGGGGTGCCGGGTTCGTCCCTGGGGGGTGTGATGCCGCGTCGGATGAGGTCGCGGTCGGCTTCGTTGAGTCCGCCCCAGATTCCGAAGTGTTCGGGTAGGCCGAGTTCCGCGCATTGGGTTCGGACTGGGCAGGTTGCGCAGATGATCTTGGCTGGGTCGTTGGGTCCGTGTACGCCGTTGGGGAACCACATGTCGGGGTCGTGGTCTCTGCAGACGGCTTGTAGTCGCCAGTCGTCGCGGCTGGTGATGGGTGTGGGCATGGCGTAGGGGTTGTTCATTAGGACGCCTCGGGGAGGTTGCGGATGTATGCCTGGATGTCGCTGCGGCGGAACATCTTGTGCTGGTTGTGGATGCGGGACAGGTTGACGGGTACTAGTTCGCCGTCTGACACGAGTCTCTGGACGGTTTTGCGGGAGCAGTTGAGGAGTTGGGCGACTTCTTCGTAGCGGAGGAGTCGGTCGTCTGCGGGGTCTGTGGGGTGCGGCTTGCGGGTGGTCATGACGCCCTCCATTCGGCGTTGTAGGCGGCGTTTCGGCTGGGGTGTGTGCTGCGGCGTCGGTTGCCGGTGCGGGTCATTGCGCGGCGATTCGGTTGAGGATTCGGGCGCCCCAGTTCGCTTCGGCGTCACGCCGGTACCAGTTGACTGCGCTGGTGACCCACTGGATCGCTTCCTCATGGGTGCAGCACGTGCTGTCCGACCAGAGCGTCGTCCCGGCACGGTCGTTGATGACCCGCACCGTGCGGCACCGCGCACCGTTCCCGTATCCACGGCTCCGCTTGTCCGCCGAGATGGACACACTCCCGTAGATGTGTGTCTGCTTCCCCGTCGTGTCCTGCTCGGGGAGCGCTCGCGGCGCGCGGAAGAGGTGGGGTCTCTCGATTCCGACGGTGCGAGGTCGACGGTCCCAGTAGGCACAGCGCGCGGCTTCCTCGCGCTCCTGCTGTCGACGGGCCTGTTCGAATAGACTCCTGCTGCTTGTGCCTAGCGATACCCATCCGCTGCCGCTCATGCTGCCTTCCTTGTGGTTTCGTAGACACCGATGCGTCCGTAGCGGCGTGATGGTTTCGTGCTGTGGGTGTATCCGATGACGCGGATTCGTTTTGCTTGTGTCCATCCGCCGATGGTTGCTGGAATGAGGTTGGGGGAGTGGGGCCGTACGCCTTGGGGGCGAGTTGGTTGGCGAGGTGTTCTACGTCTTCGCTGGTGAATTCGCCGCCGACTCGGGTTAGGTGTTCGAGGGCTTTGGTGACGTAGTGTCCGTAGCCGCGGTGGGGTGCTACGTCTGCGGCTTGGACGGCGGACCAGCCTTCGTCGCGGCGCTCGAGTCCGGCGGTCATAGCCCACCTCGCACCGAGTGGTCTGCGGCCTCGTATCGCTCGAGCGCGTCTTCGAACGCCTCAGAGAAGTTCACCCCGCCGCGACGCACGCTCGCTGCTGGTGGTGCGCGGGAACACCTTGAGTGTGCGGCCGTCATCCTGCAGGTGGAGTTCAACGCCATCCCGGTACAGGTTGTAGCGCTCGAACACGCGCCCGTACTCGCTGTCGACCACGGTGATTCGGGTGACCTTGGATAGATCCAGGTTGTCGCTCATGACATCTGCTCCTGGTCGTCGATCGCGCCCTGTACCGGCTGCTTCAACTCCGCGCTCCGGGTTGACCAAGCCGTCTGCAGCTCCACCTTGTACACGCCAAGGTTGAAAGCCTTGAGCTGCTCGCCGATCTCACTCAGCGCCGCCTGATCCTGCGCGTTGTGGATGGTGTCGAGGAAGTCGTCGGCCTGTTTGTCGGTGATGAGCTGCGGGCCGGCGGCGAGGGGTTCGACGACGAATGGTGCGCGTCGGCCTCGGGTGACCATGAGCTGCACGGTCAGTCGCTGGTCGATGTTCGAGAGTGCGCTGATCCGCACGCCACCGACTTCCTTGCCGCCGAATACGACCTTCGGATCGCGGTAGAGCTGCATGCGCCGGCCGACGTAGTCCTGCGCTTGGTCGCCCCAGGCTGCGAGGAGTACGCGGATCATGGACTTGCAGGGCCGGAATGCGCGGCCGGGGAACTCGTGCAGATGGATGTTGACGGGCTGCTCGGATGATCCTCGGGTGACGCGTTCGATGGTGACGATGCGTGGGCCGGTGAGGAAGTCGCCTGCTTCGACTTGGTCGGAGTTGGCGGCTGCTGCGGCGACGAGATCGACTTCTTGGGTGGTCATGCGGGTTCTCCGAAGTTGAGGGTGGGTTCTTGGAGGCGGGTGCGCAGGGACAGGTCGAGGTAGTCGGCGTTGAGGTCGATGCCGACGTAGCGGCGGCCGTGGCGCGCTGCGGCGAGGCCCGTGGTGCCGGATCCGCTGAACGGGTCGAGGACGACGCCTCCGGGTTCGCATCCAGCCTGGATGCAGCGTTCGGCGAGCCGGACGGGCATGGTGGCGAAGTGCGCGCCGGGGAACGGCTGGGTGGCGATCTCCCACACGTCGCCCGGGTTGCGTGTCAGTCCGTCTCGACGGGACGTTTCGAGCCCTTGGGTGTTCGACCCCGGAGGCACAGCGATTGCCTTGCGGCGCGCCGTGGACTTTCCGTTCGCTCGATACGATGGGTCGGCTGGATCGGAAGTAGCTGCCGGTTCACGGATCGCGTCGAGGTTGAAGTAGTACCGCGGCTTCTTGGTGAGCATGAACAGGTGCTCGTGCCGCGAGCTGAGCCGATCGGTGACGCTCTCGGGCATGGCGTTCGGCTTCGACCAGATGATGTCGTTGCGGAGAATCCAGCCGTCGTCCTGCAGCGCGAGCGCGGTGCGCCAAGGAACACCGATCAGATTCTTGGCCCCCAAGCCTTCGTATCCGCGTGGTCGAGAACGTCGGTTACCGTTCCGGGCACCTTGCTTCATGTTGGATACTGGTCCAATGGATGCCGATTGGACTTCTCGGGCGCTAGGAGCGCTGGCAGCGTGGGAGAGAGCACTGGAAGGGGATTCGGGAGATGCCGAGGTCGATGCGGCCACCGATATGGCAGAGCTTCTGCGAGAGGCTGTGACGGCACCTGAGTAGCTGTCCCCGATGTTCAGCCACAGGGTGCCGTCGTCAGCGAGCACGCGCCGCAGCTCAGCGAACAGTGCGCGCATCGTCTCCACATACTCGGCAGGTGATGCTTCGAGCCCGTACTGACCTGGTTCGCCGTAGTCACGCAAGCCGAAGTACGGCGGGCTGGTGACGATGCAGTCGACCGAGCCCGCGTCGAGGGTGCGGGCGACAGTGAGCGCGTCGCCGAGGTGCAGGGTGACCGAGTCGTCGGCGAAGTAGGGGCTCACGATGCAAACCTCAGTTCGGTGGGGATTTCGGGGATGCGATCAGTCGGCGGCAGGCCCTCGGCGGCTTCGGCGAACAATCGGGCACGTTCGATGGCGTTGGCTTCGAACTGGCGGATGGCGTCGAAGATCGGGCGGGTCCATCGCACGTCGGGAAACACGCGCTTCGTGTACAGCGGGAGTCCGGCGACAAAGGACACGAAGTCGATCCACTTGCGGCCTGAGGTGAGCAGTCCGCATTGGAGCTGCGGCATGTGCTCGATCGGGACGGTGTCGGCGATGATGGTGTCGATGTGCGTCGCTGGGCGTGGGCATTTCACCTCGATCAATCCGTCATCGTTCACCAGGCCATCCGGCGAATAGCCCCAGCGGATTCCGTCGACTTCTTGGACCATGAAGCCGACCTCAACGACGGTGACGCCGTTGACTTCGGCATAGCGGTCGCGTGCATACGGCTCGTGGTCGATGCCTCGCTGCATGTCATCTGAGATGAAGACGCTCGGTTCGGACTGCCCTGTGATTCGTTCGTCAGCGAGCCGCTTCGTCAGATTCCGCGACACATCGTTGCTGGCCGGCTCGATGATGAGCGGGCTACTGGTGCTCTTGGCCTTGGCGGTGCGCTCGGAATGAGGCGACTTGATGGGTCCGCCGCGTGCACCGATGCACGGATCCCCGGCTGGTGAACTACAGGCTGGGCACATGTAGTCGACTGCGGTGAGCCGCCTGGTCGTCAGCAGATCCTTCACCGTCGATGCGGTGACCAGGCCGCGACGTGCCTCATGCCACTCGGGGCTTCTCTGATCCATCTGTGGGAACACCTGCAAGCTCACGATGCGTCCAGCCCGACTGCCTCGCGGAGTGCGGCGGCGACAGCACGTCCGATGCGGTTGCACTCTGCCCTATGTTTCACATCGTCGGGCACGGAGTCGATCCGGTCGGTGACTGCAACTACGGCGTGTGCGATCGTGGCGAGTGTCGTGCCAGAAACAACCGTGGGCTTGAGTAGCTTCTCGATTGCGGTGAGCTTGTCGATGATCTGGCCGAGGAGTCCATTGCCGCCAAGTTCCACGTGCTGACTGAACGGACCGGCAGTGTCTGTCACGGAGACCGCTGCGGCGGCCGTGTTCCTCTCCGCCTCGAACCGGGCCTCCCCCTCTGCCTTCAGCTTCTCGGCCTTCTCGTTGGTGAGCTTGTCGATGTCGGTGCTGAGGTAGCGGATGTACTCGCCCAGCTTCTCGACGTTGGCACCCCCCTGGGCTGCATTGATGTCGAGTGCGATCCACGCCTGCTGACGAAGTTCCTGAAGGATCTCCAGGCGGGTCAGTCCGTCAAGGGCGAGGCCAGAGGTGGTGTTGATGGGGTCAGACATTTGGGTCTCCTTGGTTGATGTTGCTGCGGTGTCGGTGCGTGAGTCCTCGCCGCACCATTGCTTTGACGACCCGACTGCTGGGCCTCGGACGTATCCGTGCTGACCGTTCGCGCCGCCGCAGGCGGGACAGTATGTAGATTCGGAGGTCATCGCAGACCGGCCAACACGATCAGCGGAAGCGAAATCAGGTCCATGGTGTAGCGGTCATGTGGCAGCCAGTGTGATTCCACTGTGGGTGGCTGGCGAATACCATTGGCCCACTCGCCGCATCCGCAGTCACTGCCGAATGCGTGGTCGCAGTCGAAATAGAAGGCGTGGCTACGGACAAGCGCGCCCGAGTAGTTGTCACGGCCGACAAGCTCGACACTTCGCGCTGAAGTCAGGCTTGTGACACGGGCCAAAATGTTGCCCGGGATCGACGGGCGGCTGCCGGAGCGGACTCGCCCGAACGCGTGGAACCCGCAGTCCGGAAGCGTGCTGTCGAGCTGTAGGTAGACAGACCTGGTGATTTGGCGGTTGCCGACTTTCAGGACGTGCACCTCTGCAGTCAGGGTCTCGACCGTCGCGGTTGTCTGATGTTCGGTCATGCGACGCCGACCACGCCGATGTTCCACCACGGGTCAACCTTCTTGACGTTGCCCCGGTTGTAGAACGTGATCATCGTGTGGGCGTGGCACTGATTGGCCGGGTTGCCGGTGGTCTCGCGCCAATCCTTCGCCTTGCGTCGAAGCTCGACGATGCCCACCTTATTCAAGCGCATCGCCAACTTCTCTTCGTCGATGGCGTCGCCATAACGGTCCTTGATGAGCGCAAGTGCGCTAATGGGGTCGCGCTGGAAACCGTCGTAGCCGTACGCGTCTCGGATCACACGGAGGGAGAACGCGAGGCTGCCGGGGCCGGACTTCTTGTAGGTGTTGATGAGCGCGGTTACACAGGAGACTTCTTCGATCTGCTTGCTCGATCCGATGACGATGCCCGATGCGCGCGCGATGCGGTCGATGTCGCATTCGAGCGGCCAGCCGGCGGTGAGGGCGTTCTTGTACTTGCCCATCGGGGACTGGTTCTTGGTGCTGTTCAGCTTGAGGAACAGGTTGGCTTCGTCTGCGGACGTGAGGTTCTCGTAGATGTGGCACTGAACGCTCTGGTCGGATCCGAGCCACTGGATCGCTGCGGCGCGGCGGTGCTGCCCGTCAACGACGTAGTACCAGCCGTCGCGGTGGGACACGTGGAGCATTCCCATCACGTCGGGGTTGAAGTCCTTGGTGAGCTTGTCGACCCACGCCTGGTCCAGGGGGCGCTGAGCCTGGGGGTTGATCTTCATCTGGTCGAGTCGGACCCAGCCGATGTGCGAGGTGAACTCGATGCGGTCGTTAGCCATTTTCAATCTCCTTGAGGTGCTTGTTGATTGCGCGCCATGCGTCGCGGGCGCGCTTGATGGTGTCGGCGGCGTCGTCTACGTGGCTGGGCCGAATCCAGGTGATGAGTTCGGAGAAGTTCTCCAGGCTGCCTGCGATCTCGGCGAGCATTTCGGTGTCGGACTTCTTGAACGGGCGCGGGGATTCGGGTGTGGCGGGCGCGTCGATCCCTTCGGTGTCGTCGGGCAACGCGGTCGACTCGGGCGGATTCACCTTCGCCTTCGCCTTGCGGGCGACGTTGGCGCGGGAGAGGTTGCCTTCTTCCTTCGCCTCCGCGAGGGCTTCCTCGAACTGGTCGTCCGAGACGCCATCGGTCATGGCGTAGATTCCCCTATCGCCTGTGCCGCCGGTGAACTCATGCAGAGGGGCGAAATCGGTCGGCGAGGACATCGACTTCTCTTCTAGATGGCGATCTACCGACACGACCTCGCCGTTGCGGACGTAGTCGCTTTTGGGGCCTCCGTTGTTGTTGGTGCGGCTTGCAATCTCGCCTCGCTCCTGCCCCTCACGGATTGCGACACCGAGGCCCCGCTCAGCCCGCCGCACGAACTCAGTGGCTTCGAGCTGCATCTCCTTGCCGAGGCGAACCTGCTTTGCCACCTCTGCGATCCCGGCCGCTTTCGCCTTGAACTCCATGATTGAGCGAAGATCCTGAGCCGCAATCGCAGCGAGTAGACCCGTCCGGGCGTGCGACAGCATCGCGGTTACGGCACGGGTCTGCGACTCGGGATCCAGTCGTTCGAGCGCCGACACCTTGGCGTCCACGTTGGGCGGAAGAATCTCGGGCGTGCGTGCGACGTTCCGCTCGCGCCGGCGCGGTGCGTTCAACTCGGCGAGGTCAGCGTCCGTGACAATCTCGCCCACCACGAGTTCGGTCATGATGCGATCCGTTCTGCGCGTCGTCGTGCGCGGATGTAGTCGTCGTGGGTCGCGCCGAGCTGTAGACAGCGGTGCCAGGCTTCTTCTCGCTGGCCGTCGTACTCAGGGGCGACCAGTGCGCGCGTGTAGATCTCCAACGCCGTCGGAAGCCGGTTGGCGCACTCGACGAGCCAGTCGTGTACGGCTGCGGTGATGCGTTTCCCGAGCGGTCCGTCGAGCTTGATCGGCCTGTTGGATGTGGCATTGGCGATGCGACGGATGGTGCGGTCGGGGTCGACGGTTGCGGTCCATGCGCGCACGCCATCGTCGACAGCGAGGATGTCATGGTGCCGACGCCGGATGTTGTACGTCATCGCGCGAGCTTCCAGACGGCGGCGAAGATGGGGATGAGTGCGAGGAGCCACAGGGCGTTCATCAGCACACCCGGTCCTGGTCGCCGCGCGCATTGATGCAGTCGCGATAGGCCTTCGCTGCGATGCGTGCAGCTTCGAGTGCCTGGGCCTGTGCGCGTGCGTTGACCTGCCGCTGGTACTCGTCGGGGTCGGTGGTCTTGTCGGCGGTGACGTCGGGGATGGACACGGGCTCGTCGTAGCTGGGGCCGGGTGTGCCGGAGCCATCCTCGATCGGTGCGCCGTTGCTGATCGGTCCGGAACCATCGTCGATGGGTGCGGGTTCGGCGTGGGCGGTGGTGATGGTGCTGGCGGCGATCATGGCTCCTGCGGTGAGGGTGCCGAGGAAGGTGAGCGCGCGGTGGGTGGTGGTCATGATGGTCAGTTCTCCTGTGAGGTATGAGGTTTAGATGTGGATGGTGAAGGCGGGATCGGTGGCGGTCCACGCCTCGTTTGCGCTCTGGTATGCGGCGCGGACCTGCGGCAACACATCGGGTTTGCGCGCATCTTCGGGCGTGAAGGTCTCCCAGGCGATGGGGAGCGCTTCGAGTTCGCGAGCCAGAGCGCGGATCGCGTCCGTGGACTCCGACCACCACGGCATCGGGAATGCGCCGCCCGTCGGGATATGAGTCAGCGACAAGTCGCGGTTCATGATCAGGTTGCCGTTCTCTTCACGACCGATGGACGGTGCGATCGCGAAGTGTTCGGTGACCAGTTCAGCGGTTACCTCGACAGGGTCGCCTCCGAAGGTGATGTTGATCTGTCGGAGCGTCATGTGTCAGTTCTCCTGCGCGAGTTCGTGACGGCGTTCGGTGAGCGTGTTGAGCCACACCTCCGCAACCGGTGCCTGTTCGGCGGGACTGAGATGGGGGTAGTAGGCCCGGGCCAGTTCGTTGGCGTCGGCACGGTCGGCCTCCCAGCGCAGGGCTTCGACGCACTCCGAGGCGGAATCACCGGCTTCGAGTTCGCCGATCAGCGCGTGCAGCACGTCGGCGGCGTACCGCATGGCCGGGGCGTTCGGGTTCCACGGGTCCTTTGAGGGCTCCCGAGTGTCGAGCTGCAGACCCGTGATGGAGCGGATGAGGTGTAGGTCTTCGTTGGTCAGGTCGCTCATGATCGGTTCTCCTGGGATTAGACGTGGATGGTGAGGCCGGGCGAGTTCTCGTCGTCGGCGGTGATCTGTTTTGCTCGCCGGTATGCGGCCTGGATCGCTTCGGAGTTCTCTTTGGAAGGCGCGAAGTTGACCCAGTCGACCGCGGCGGCCTCCAGTGTTTCGGCGAGAGTTCGCTTGGCTTCCAAGCTCTCCGTCCACCAGGGGCCGTGGATGAACCTGCCCGACGGGATGTGGGTCAGAGTGGCGCCACCGGTGAGGCGATGGTCGCCGTCGGGGCTTGAATGGACGCCGGGGACGAGCGCGAAGTGCTCAGTGACCACCTCGCCGGTGAGTTCCACGGCGCCGTTTGTGGTTTGGATGGTGATCTGACGGAAGGTCATGATCGGTTCTCCTGGTGGTTTCGGGGTTGCAGCACGTCGAGGGGTGTGCCGGTGGGTGAGGTGGTGAGGATGCGGGCTTGGAGGGCGAGCCACTGTGGGTGCAGGGCGTCCATGCGTTTGCGGTGGCGGCGTCGGCGGAGGATCACAACTCCTCCGGTGGGTAGACCAACTTCGCTGTGGCGCAAGGCCAGGGTGCCGATAGGGTGTCGTCGCCCAGGCAGTGATCGCATACCGATGCGCCGGAATAGTCGGAAGTCGGCTTGTGCAGCTCGCGGAGTGGAGCCAGGGCTTCACGGGCGGCTTCGACTCCAGCGCCGATGTCGTAGGGACCGCCCCAGTCCTCGGCCACCCGGAACGCCGCAGCCACGGCGGGATCGGAGGCGGTCATAGCTGCAGCTCGATCGGATGGCACTCCCACGTGTCGAACGGGTACTTCCCCTCAGCGTTGAGGACGTACCCGTTGCAAATGCGGGTGGCCGTCAGCAGGTGCGGACCCGTGTTTCTTGCGGCGAGATAGGTGTCACCGACCTCGACGACCCGGTCGAGCCGCACGAATGGAACGCCCTCGAAGACGCCCAGTGCGAGAACTTCCTGGAGGACGTCGTACCCGTACCTCTCGGCATCATGGTGCGCGCTCATCGCTTGGCCGCCTTGCATTTCGGGGCGAAGATCTCCACCACAGCCCAAAACACATCCGCCAACAACGACCGCGTCGACCGCGCGTAGAACTGGGCCGTGAAGTCCGGGTCCGGCTGCCACTCGGGTGGAGTGCACTCACGGGACCGGGCCTTACCTGCGGGATGACGGCGCATAGCCTCGCGGAGTTCGCGTTCCTTCTCGTCCATCCACGTCTCGCTGTTCGCCCACTTCTCAAGCTCGTCGACCATCCGCTCACGGGCGGCTGCCATGGCGAGCGGTCTACGCTCGCAGGCATGGTCGTAGGCGGCAGTCATGATGAAGCCGCGCTCCAAGTCCTGCTGATACCGGCTCATGACTCGGCCTCCTCTGAAATTCCGAACAGGTTCTGCAACTGGTCCCGCGTGTAGACCACGCAGTAATCGGGTGTGCGGTAAAGCCACTCGCCGCCCAACAGGATTGGCGTCCACTGGGAGCCGTTGTCCGTGACAATGGGGTCGGGTTCGCTCTGCGGGCTCATCACTCGGCCCACCGATCGTGATGCTCCTCGTTCGCCAACGCAGCCATCTGCGGGCCGATCTGACGACGAATAGCCGACGAATCCGCAAGCTCATCCATCGCCTGCTGCTCGTTGTACTTCGCCGACAACCACCACACCGTGCCGAACACCGACGCAAGGACACCGATCGGGAACAGGAGTGCCGGCTCCCAACGGAACAGCCAGATGCAGATGAGGGCAGTCGCGCCAATGAGGGACAGGCGGGCGAACGCGTTCATGACGCCACCGCCTCAGCCTTGACGGGGCCGACGTACACAAAGATGCCGTCACGGTGGGTGACGAGCCCCTGGTCCACCAGCCACCAAGCGGCGTCGGAGAGAGTGGTAGATCCTGTGACAAATAGGCGGGGGCCGTGGTCCATGAGTAGGCGAATCACTCCGACGCGGAACATGCGCTCAGTCGCGGTAGTCATGCCGTCACCGCCGATGCGCGCAGGGTCTCCGAGAGCTTGGCGACGGTGTCAGCGATGGCGTCAAGCTGCTCCATCCGCTCATCCGCCAAGGTGTCGTCCGGCATGATCGACGCGTGCAGGTTGCGGGCCTGCTGCCAGACGTAGTCGAGTCCGGTGGCGACCTGCATGTTGACACTGTTAGATCGGGCGACTCGGCCATGGAGGGCGTCGAGTCTCTGCTGTGTGGTGAGCGGCAGGTGATGCACTGTCGCCTGCTGAGGTGCGGGCATGAGAACTCCTGGGGTATAGATCGGCCCCGCGTCGCCGAGATGCGAGACGGGGCCAGGAACAAGAAGGACAGGGGAGCTACGCGGACTCTTGGCGCATCAGCTGCACCCACTCACGATGCTCACGCTCAATACGGGCGATCTCCCGCTCAAGCCGCAACCGCTCAGACCGCGACATCAAGTCGAAATCACCAGACGGAAGCAGCTCACGTCGACGGATCAACTCGGCACGCTCAGAATCCAGACGATCCATCGCGGCCTGAATACGAGCACGCTCAGCTGCACGCCGCTCCCGAATCGCCTCCGGATTGCGCTTGTTCGTCGACTGCGCCACGCCATGCGACTTCTCGATGCGAACCACCAGGTGCCGGGCATCACGCTCAGCGATCCGCGGATTCACTGGAACATCCGGCGATCCGGTGCGCGTGAACACCGACCAGCCCGACTTGTTCGTACGATCGAACTCGTAGCCGACACCGGTAAGGGCGCGCTCCACCAAGCCGGCGGGCGATTTGCGGTTGAAGATCATGTCAGTAGCCCCGCTCACGCATGACGTTGCCGACCGCCTGCTCACCCGTCGGGTCAAGGCCGAAGCGAAAGATGCGCTGAACCTCCGGGTCGTCACGAAGATTTCGCTTCTCCTCGGCAGAGATCGCAAGCTCTGTGGTGATGAAGTCGAAGAAATCCCAGCCGGTGCCACGAACGTCTCGGGCGAACCGGAGACACACCTTCACGATGCGGTTCGGACTCCAAGTCACCCCTGCGTTATTGAGCACGGTGCGTGTCACAGACTTGAGGTCTTCGATTCCCAGGACGCCGATCCCTGGGGTGGAGCTGGTTCGCGCTACCCGGGTTGGGGGCGGTGCGGTAAACTGGTGATGCATCTTGTTCTCTCCTTCCGATGGGGCGGGATGCCTGGCCGGTCCGTTGCAGCGGGCCGGCTTTTTCGTGTCCGGGGGTCAGGCCGTCTTTCGAACAGGCTGCTGGAGGTTGGAGCTTCGGACGACGAAGAGATCATCTCGCCCGAGCATCTTGGAGATCGCTCTGGCGCGATCGGGGTGGGTGTTGCGGGTGATGCCGTTAGCGAGCTGAGAGATCAGCGAGTGTGAGATGCTGCCCGGCTCGTCGTCGCGGATTGCAGAGCGGCGTCGTCGCGCACGGTCCCGGCGCTGCTTCTGTAGCAGCGCCGTCGAGTCGTCCGCGAAGGTGCGGTACGAACCGAGATCCTGCACGTACTCCTTGAACTTGTCTGCCGATACCTGCAGCTCGGCGTAGTCCTGGGGTTCCACTGGTGTTGTCACCTCCTGTTGCTCCAATGTCCAGCAAGAGTATCGCACCTTTCCAACCTTGTAAAGCCTTGAGGGGGAGATTTCTCGCGCTGACATGCGTGACCTGGTGTTACACGCTTGGGATTACTTTCCAGTCTGGATAGTTGGTAGGTTGCCAAGGTCCATCCCTCAGCGGAAGGTTCACGGCATGCCAGCAGTACCGAAAGACCTACCTGCGAAGTACCTCGCGCTCGCTGACGAGACGGGGGTCGATATTCGTAACCAAGTGGACCTTGAGCGAGTGACCGGGCTAGCGACTTCCTCGCTCACGAACTTCCTCAACGGGAAGACCAGAAACCCCACGAATGAGACGTGGGCGGCCGTGAGCCGGGCGTTCAAGGTGTCTGTGGATCGGCTGCGTTCAATCCGAGACGACGAGCCCGAAGGGGAGTCGATGACCCTCCCCGAGGGCGCCCACCTTCTAAACCCGGAGCAACGCCGGCTGGTGTCGAAGGTGATTGAGGAGCTGGTGGAGAAGCAGCGACTAACCCTGGAGTTGGCTCGACAGAAGTCGGGTGGGCTAAGGGATTCCGCCGGGGATGACGCGAAGGCGCGGGCGCGGGATGCCGAGTTCGGCGACGCTGCCGACAGCTTCGAGAGGGACACCAAGCAGCGCCGCAACGGCGACAGCTCCACGGGCTCCAGTTAGGCCGCCGTTCTTGCCGCAGGTTCGGATTGCGCGGATGACGGCGGCGTCGAGTTCGTCGCAGCCGACGGTGCTGCAGGTGTAGCAGGCGGGGCCGAAGTGGTCGTTGCATGCGGAGAAGGGCATGGAGTCTCCAGGGTGAGTGCGGATCTGGGAGGCGACACGTGCGGCCTGACGCGGGGAAGTCACGCTGGTCAAGGTGTTGCTGTGGATAGGATCGTCGACGATCTGTGACATGTTTCACATTTCGCGGTATTTCTTCCACTGTACGGAATCTGTTGAAACGTAAAGCTATTGCAATGTCTAAACGTGTCCCGTGCAAGCCGCAGGAGCGGCATACTCACACAACCTTGAGCCCAAAGCATGGAGGCCCCGAGATGTACCCCCAGCAGCCACCCCAGCAGCCCCAGCAGCCGCCGAACTACCCGCCATTCCAGCCGCCCCAGCCGCCGAAGAAGAAGTCCAACGTCCCGATCATCCTGGCGCTGACGATCCCGTTCGCCCTGTGCGTCATCGGCGTACCACTCGCGTTGATCGAGGGCGGCAAGAGCGCGGGGCCGGCGCGCACGACGATCGCGGCTGCCACGACTACGACGATGGATCCGGTGAAGGCTGCGGAGGTGTCCGCTGCGGCTGCGTCGTTGGCGGCGATCGAGCGAGCGGCACGGATGGATGAGTCGCGGTACACGGTGGTCGACTCGCGGACGTGGAAGGTGATTGCTCGAGACCCCGACAGCTACAAGGGGAAGTGGTATCGGATCTACGGGGTGGTGACGCAGGCGGATGCGGCTACAGGGGCGTCGGCGATCCGCATGTCGACGGACGGTGAGGTGCAGGATGCGTCGTACGACTACGACGTGAACACGATCGTGCAGGCGCCCACGTCGGACGACTCCGGGTTGAGTGATTGCGTCAAGGACGATGAGTTGAAGATGTTCGTCGAGGTCAAGGGTTCGAAGACGTATGAGACGACGTTGGGTGGGTCGCAGACGGTGCCGTTGGTGACGGTGTACAAGGTCGTGCGGCTGGTCTAGCTGTCGAGCATCCCGCTGAATGCGCCTTCAAGTGCGGCGCGGGTGACGGTCTGGTCGACGTGCGCGTATCCACGATGGGCAGCCGCCGTGCTGTGGCCGAGAATTGCCATTCGCACGTCCTCGGGTACGCCAGCGGCCAGCAAGAGGGTCGCCGTCGTGTGCCTGGCGCCGTGCTGCTGAACGTTATCGATCTCAAGCGCCCTGGTGAGTTCGTTCCACTGGCGGGTGTCATCTTGCCGGCGGACGGGTGTGCCGGCGTCGGTAGTGAAGACGAGGCTGGTTGGGCGGTCTGGTGGCGTGAGGTCGCGGAGACGCTGCAGGACGGCCGCGAGCGGCGGTATCAGCGGCACTAGGCGTGAGCGCCGAGTCTTGGTTTCGACGAGGCAGGCTGAGCGCCAGATTGGGCGGAACACGACATGGGGTGCGACGTCGAACGCGGTATCCGGGTACGCGGCATCCCCGGTCTGATGCCGCCCGTTACCCCGCTGAGCGTCTTCACGTAGAGGGAGCCACTGCAGAGACCAGGTGATGTCTGCGGTCGCGTCAGTGAGGTCGATCCGATCCCATTCGATTCCGAGGATGTCTTCTTGTCGCGCACCTGTGAAGATGCCGAAGGACCATCGGGCGAGTTCTCGAACAGCCACCCATTCGGCGGCGGTGCCGCGAGCAGTGTCAGCTTCGGCGGCGAGGTGGGTGAGGATCTTGACTGCTTCCGTGTGGTCGAGCGGGCGGCGCGTGGTGCGCTTGACGGCCGGCGGGTCGACTCGATCAACAACGTTTGCATGAGTGCGTCCTGCTTTGACGGCATCGCCGAGGATCCCGGACATCAGCCAGTGGACGTTGGTGGCGGTGCCGGTGGCGAGGCCTTTGCCGCCGTCTGCTTTGGGGCGGGTCATGGTGTTGGTGACGTCGCGGATGTCGTCGGGGGTGAGTCTGTCGAGCCGCTTGTGTCCGATGGTTGGGGTGATGTGGTTGTCGATGTAGCTGCGGGCGGTTTTGAGTGCGTTGGGCCGGAGTCTGTTGGCGGCGATCTCGGCGAGCCAGTGTTCGCACCAGGTCTTGACTGTGACTCGGGGGGAGTCGACTATCTCGCCTCGATCGACTTGGGTGCGGAGCTTGCGGAGTTCGGCGGCAGCTTCGGCTTTGCTGCTTCGGACGACACGGCGTCGGCGGCGTGTCCCGTCGGGTGCCGGGGGTAGTTCGACGCGGGCGACCCAGTATCCGTCGGCTCGTTTGAATAGGGATCCGTCGCCCTGTGCTCGACGCTTACCGGTCATGGCTGCATCCGTCCTGGTGGCACGCTGTTTCTTGTGACCCTACCTGTGACCCTACGGGGGTCCAAAAGCGGTCTGTAGTGGGCCGTAGTGTCCAGGCTCAATACGCCTAGCACGTAGTGCAAAAGGCCCCCTGACCTGCGATTTGATTCGCTGACCAGGGGGCCTTTCGTGGAGCGGGCGACGGGAATCGAACCCGCGTAGCTAGTTTGGAAGACTAGGGCTCTACCATTGAGCTACGCCCGCGTGCGCCGAATTCGGCGCGCGAGACATGTTACGGCATGCGCGAGCGGAGGCGGAATCCTGCCCGTGTCACCGCCCCGTACCTGCGGATCAGCGGAACTGCTCGACGTGGTCTACGACCCACTGCCCGTAGCTGCGGGCCGACCGCCCGATTATCCGCTCGACGACGCCGTTCGGAGCCACTGGGCGCTCGGCAGCGACCTCGAAGGACCGCAGCAACGACTCGACGGCCGGAGTGGGGACGCCGACCGCGGCGAGCCGCCGCCGCACCTCATCGGGCTCGATCTCGCGCACGTCGAGGGGAGTGCTCAGCGCCTCGGCCAGCAGCCCGAGCTGCTCGCGCGAGCTGAGCGCCTCCGGGCCCGTGAGGTGCAGCGGACCGTCGGGCTCGGGTGTACCGAGCAGGAGCGCCGTGGCGACGTCGGCGACGTCCCGCTCGTCGACGGGCACCATCGGGACGTCGAGGTAGGGAGCCTCCGCGAACCGGCCGGCGCGCACCGTCGGGCCCCACCAGTGCAGCGTGTTCAGCGCGAACGGCACCGGGCGCAGCACGCGCCTCGCCCCGGCGAAGCCGGAGCTGACCTCCTCGAGGGCGCGGTGGTGCGCGCCGGTCGGGCTCAGCGGGTCCGTGACGGACGCGGTCGACAGGTGCACCAGGCGACCCACTTGCGCGGCGTTCGCGGCGGCGACGAGCTCGGCGAGCCGGTCCTGCTGCGCGGCACCCAGCGCGGACGCGATGATCAGCACGGACGAGCACCCGTCCACCAGCACGTGAGCCGGGGCGGACGACGACAGCGTCTCGATACCGTCCGGCAGGTCTGCGGCGTCCGGCGTCCGGCTCGTCGCGCGGACCGAGGCCCCGTTCGCCGCGAGTTGCGCGACCACGCGGCGTCCGACGACCCCCGTCGCTCCGGTCACCAGGATCATGCGTTCCTCCGGTCGGATGGCGCGTCGAGCATGTCGTTGCTCACCCTACGGACATCGAGCCCCGGGCAAGTTGATAAGAGTGCATTCGCAATGCAGGATGTGTGCTGTGAATCCCGACGGAACCGGCAATCAGCCCAGCTACGGCCCCGATGGTCAGTGGGCCGGCCCCACCGGTGGCTACCCGCAACAGGGCGTCCCGCAGCAGGGGTACCAGCAGCCGGGCCCGCCGCAGTACCCCTACGGCGACCCGTGGGCACAGCAGTACGGCCAGCCGCAGCCCGGGTACGCCCAGCCGGGATACCCGCAGGGGTATCCCCAGCAGGGATACGGGCAGCCCGGCCCCGGTTGGGGCGCGCCGGCGCCCGAGGTGAAGGTCGGGATCGTCGCGCTGCGTCCGCTCGACCTGGGCGACATCTACGGCGGCGCGATGGCCGCGATCCGTACCAACCCGGGCGTCATGGTCGGGCTGACGGCTGTGCTCGTGCTGGTCACGCAGCTGGTCACCTTCCTGGCGCAGATCCCCATGACGCGCATCGCGGTGGATCCGGACGCCGAGACGGACGCGGCGCTCGGTGATCTCGCCGCCGCGACGGGCCTCAGCATCGGTGTCGGGCTGATCGCGGGCATCGCCTCGCTCTTCCTCACGGGCGTCCTGACGGTCGCGGTCGCGCGTGCCGTGATGGGGGAGCGGACCAGCGCCGGCGAGGCGGTGCGGGCGATCGGGCCGCGCCTGCTCTCGCTGATCGGGCTCAGCCTGCTGCAGTTCCTCATCTTCCTCGTGCCCACCGCGCTGGTGGTGGGCCTCGTCGTCGTCCTCGCGGTGGCGGCGGGCGACGCCGGCCCCATCGTCGCGGTCCTCGTCGCGTTCCTGCTGTTCTTCGTGCTGATCGTCGGGTACCTGGCGCTCCTGCCGATGGTCTCTCTCGCGTATCCCGCAGTCGTCCTCGAACAGCTCGGCCCGATCGCCGCGCTCAAGCGCGGCTACGAGCTGCAGCGGCCGGGCTTCTGGCGGGTCCTCGGCATCCTGCTGCTCACCTACCTCATCACCGGCATCATCGGCATCGTCGTCTCGATCCCGTTCGGCGTCGTCAGCGTGCTCGTCGACGACGGTGCCGGGCTCGAGACCCTCGCGGGCTCGACGGTGACGGGCCTCGCCATCGCCGGTGTCGGCGCCGCGATCGCGCAGATCCTGACGGTGCCCTTCCTGGCCGGCGTGCAGACGCTGCTGTACGTGGATCAGCGGACGCGCAACGAGCAGTTCGACCAGGTGCTTCGCGACGAGGCGCTCCGCCGTTGGCAGTTCGGTACGCAGAACCTGTCGACGGACGCGCTGTGGCTGCAGAAGCCGCAGGCGGCACCGTCGAGCTGGTACTGACGCGCGGGTCGCTCAGGCCCGTTCGCGGGCCACGATCCAGCGGCTGACGGGGGTCCGCAGCACCAGGTCGACGAAGAGCAGCGACATCGCCAGCACGACGACCGACAGCGCCGCGGCGCGCAAGAACGCCGACGCGGGGAACCAGCTGCCCAGCAGCTCGAAGAAGCCGGCCTTGCTGAGGATGTCGAGCATCAGTGGGTGCACCGCGAAGACGCCGAAGGCGCGGATCGTCGCGTAGGAGACCACACGCTCGCCCACGGCCCGGCCGGAGGCGCGCAGGTCGTCCCACATCATCGCGCCGAGCCAGATCAGGATCGTCGCGGCGACGTACCAGGGCAGGTACAGCGGATTCCACGCCGCGGTGGCGGCGTCCGGGACGTTCCCGGGCTCGGTGTCACGCAGGTAGATCACGAGGCTGAAGGCGCCCGCCGCGAGGCAGACGGCGACCAGCCGCAGCGCATGCGCGCGGAGCCAGGGGCCGACCTTCTCGTAGTGCTGCGCGGCGAGCATGCCCATCGCCACGAAGAGCACGTACATGGGGAGCAGCTTCCACATGTGGTTGAACAGCGTCTCCCACGGCTGACCCGCCGGCCGCGGTGCGTACTGGTACAAGGCGAAGAACCCGAGCTGGATCGCGCCCGCGGTCAGCAGCACCGTCCACGGGTGGCCCTCGAGCTTGCGGGAGAGCTTCTGCAGCGCGGGGAAGAACAGGTAGATCTGCATCGAGATCAGCAGGAAGTACAGCTGGTACTTCGCGTCACCGGTCAGGGTGGTGCGCGCGAGATCGCCGAGCCACCGCCCGGGTGAGGGGAACGGATCGCCGGCGATGAGCAGGTGGTCGGTGATCGAGTAGACGAGGGTCCACACCAGGTACGGGCCCACGATGAGCCCGAAGCGTTTGCGCCAGAACTCCCGGGCCGTCATGGTGCGGCCGCGCATGCTCAGGACCAGCACGAACAGCGTCACCGCGACGAAGCCGTAGCGGGTGAGGTGCAGCGCCGCCGAGACCAGCCCGGTCTGGCGGATCACGTCCGGGGAGTAGTTGATCGTGGTCACGCAGTGTGCGATCACCACGCCGAGGAACAGCAGGACCCGGGTGAGGTCCGCGGTCTGCTCGCGTTTCGGCTTCGCCGGGGCCTTCTCGGGCGCGGCGACCTGCGGCGGCTTCGTCGTTTCGATGGTGGGCACCACCCTGGTGTCGTGCAAGGGCTGAGCGTCTTCACCCCGGGCTGCGGTCGTGTTTGTTTCGGTATCCTACGTGATACTGCTGCAAGAATCGGACAAGGGGCGCGTGCGCCCGTGTCCGATCATGGCGTCGTGGTGATCAGGGGGATGGCCTGTTCGTCGACGGTCCACGCACCGTGATGTCCGAGCATCCGCGACTCCATCGGCTCCTGGCTGGGTGTGACCAGCACCGACCCGCCCTGCGCCACGGCGAGGACGTGGCCGATGCGGTGGGCGACCACGGGGTTCGGGGGCGTGGGGCCGAACCAGTGCTCGTCGAGCGCCTGTTCGCGGGTCACCACGTGGGCGTGGGTGCCGAGGGTCTCCGACCAGCGCGCGCGCACGTCGTCGACGTGGTGGCCCCGCGAGAGGTAGACGTGCCGCACCCGCGCCTCGCCGGCGATGATCCGGACGCCGCGGTGCAGGGCGGGCAGTGCGTCGAGGTTCACCAGCGACTCGGCCTGGATCATCCCGTGATCGCCGGTCACCAGAAGAGTGCACGTGCCGGGCAGGTCCGCGAGGAGGTCCGCGAACATCGCGTCGACGGCGCGCAGCACGCCCAGCCACTCGGGCGAGCCGGGGCCGTGCACGTGCCCCGCCGCGTCCAACAGGCCGGTGTACGCGTAGGCGAAGCGCCGGGCGGCGGTGTCGTGCCGGGCGACGGCGAGCACGCCCTCGCGCACCTCGTCGAGGTTTGCGGCGGGGTGCTGAACGCCCGTGGCGCGGAACGAGGCCCTGGTCAGGCCCGACGTCTCCTGATACGCGGGGACTACGTAGTGGATCTCCGCGCCCGCGTCGGCGAGGTCCTCCAAGCGGCTGCGGCGGCGCTGCAGCTCGCGGGGCGGGTGCGATGCGCGGGCGTCGGGCCCGCTCGCGCCGTCGATGGTCCAGCGCAGCGAGTTGAACAGGCGCCGGCCGTGTTCGTCGGGGACGCCGAAGCTGTATCCGACGATGCCGTGCGCCGCGCACGGCGCGCCCAGGGCGAGGCTCGACAGGCTGCTCGCGGTGGTCGCGGGGAAGCCCGCGTTGAGGGTGGTGTGCACGTGCGCGGCGAGCGTCGGGGCATCGTCGGCGTGGCGGCGCAGGAGCTCCGCGCCGAGGCCGTCGATGAGCAGCAGGACGACGTCGCGTTCGATCGTCACGCCCAGCGGGTTCTCCCCGGCGATGCCGAAAGCGGTACAGACCGAGGGCAATACGTCGGAGAGCATGCCGGTCATCCGTCGATCGTAACGCTCGCAAAGGCGCGCCGAGGCGGGAACCGCGGCGTGTGACGCGCTCTCCGGCGCGCCCGCTACGTGATCGCCGAGGGGATGAGGGTGGCGACGCCGCCCTCGACGAGCAGAGCCTGGTCGTCGTTGACGCGGGTCAGCGGGAAGCGGCCGCCGTAGGTGCGGACCACGTCGTCGATCATGGCCGAGGGATAAGGCGGGAGCGCGCCGTCGGCGTGCGGGATGACGACGGTGTCGACCAGGCCCAGCCCGGTGAAGTCGGTGACGCCGGGCGCGTCCGTGGGGTCGTCGAGGGGAGCGACCGGCTCGACGTTCGGCCCCGCGACGACTGAGCCCGCGCTGAGCCCGACGTAGGGCAGGCCCGCGCGTACCCGGGCCTTGAGCACCTCTCCGGTGCCGTTGGCCTGCAGCGCGCCCAGCAGCACGAACGTGTGGCCGCCGGAGAGGTACACGGCGTCGACGGTGTTCAGGTCCGAGTCGAAATCGGCCGGGTCCGTGTACTTCGCGAGGGTCATCCGGGTCAGCCGGAAGCCGAGGTCCGTGAGCTGCGTCCACTCGAACGAGCCGAAGGGCTGGTCGGCGTACGGCGCGCCGGCGTCGTCGATGAAGCCGATCCGCAGGGCGCTCGGTTCCCGCCCGGTGTGCCGGCGGAGGAAGTCGGGCAGGGCGCCCGCGTTGAGCGACAGCAGCAGGAGATTCACGATCGCGACGCTACGCCGGGAGTCTCTGGAGCGGCGCGGACCGGCCGGGAGTGTGAGCCGGTCGGACGGGCGCCGCGGGCGCCGTCCGTGCAACGAGTGGGATGGAAGTCTACGCTTGTGGCAGAAGTGACGAGAATGATGCGGAGGTCCGGATGCGCGCACGACTCGCGCCCGCGGTGGTGGCGGGCTGCTTTGCGCTCCTCGCGGGATGCTCGGCGACGGTGTCCGGGAACGGCGCCGGTGTCACGGTGATCCGCGGCGGGGTCGGCCCGGGGATCGCCACCCCCGCGCCGGCCACGCCCGCACCGGTCACGACGACCACCGCACCGTCGACGACGAGCAGCGCGCCCTCGTCGAGCGGGCCGACCGCGGCGGTCGCCCTGCCCGACAACGGGAACGGCTTCACCTTCATTCAGACCCGCAGCGGCCGCACGCGCTGCCAGATCAGCGCGAGCAGCGCCGGCTGTCAGCTCGTCTTCGATCAGCCGCGGCCACGGACCGACTCCGGCGACGAGGCGAACGGCGTCAACGTCACCAGCGACGGCGAGCTGTCGTACGTGCTCGGCAACCTGGGGGCGATCGATCCGGTGACGCTCGATTACAAGACCTACACCGCCCGTGGGTGGTTCATCGTCGCCAACGAGTACGGCACTGCCTTCACCAACCGGACCACCGGGCACGGCATGGTCGTGAGCGCGC
This sequence comes from Tsukamurella sp. USMM236, assembly GCF_037148755.1. Lineage (NCBI taxonomy): Bacteria > Bacillati > Actinomycetota > Actinomycetes > Mycobacteriales > Tsukamurellaceae > Tsukamurella > Tsukamurella sp. USMM236. Next base: position 1,011,395 of record NZ_JBBCSS010000002.1, on the reverse strand, counting down.
AGGGCGCGGAGTCCTTCTAGCGGGGCGTCGTGATCACCACGACGGCCTCGGCGCCGTCGACGGTGGCGAACCGGTGCGGCCCGTCGCTCGTCCACGAGTGCGAATCACCCTCGTGCACCGTTGTTTCGGCGCCCACCGGGCCGACGGTGAGGGCGCCGTCGACCACCGTGAGGTGCTCCCGGACGGCCGGACCGTGCCCGGGGGAGACGTGATCGGACCCGGCGGGGAACTCGAGCCGGAACACCTCGACGGTGACGTGCGGCAGGTGGCGCACCGAGAGTAGTGCCGTGCGCATGCCGCCGTCGGCGACGCTGTGCGCGCCGGGGGACTCCCCGACGAGGGCCGTGAGCGGCACGTCGAGCGGGCCGCACAGCGCGTAGAGGGTCTCGACCGTCGGATTGCGGCCGCCGGCCTCGATCTCCGAGAGCGAGCCCTTGCCCACGCCGGCCTGGCGCGCGAGCTCGGACAGGCTGAGGCCGCGCTCGGTGCGCAGCTCGCGGAGGCGTCGGCCGACGTCGGGGGAGGGCATGACCCCATGCTACGTTCTGTTCATGGAACGTTCTGAGAACGGAACGATGGTGCCGGTGGGCGCGGGCATCGTGACCGCCCTGGTCGGGTACACCTCCGCCTTCGCGGTGGTGCTCGCGGGCCTGCGCGCGATGGGCGCGAGCCCGGGCCAGGCGGCGTCGGGCCTGCTGGCCGTCACGGTGACCATGGGCGCCGCGTCCGCCCTGCTCTCCTGGCGGTACCGGATGCCGATCATCAGCGCCTGGTCCACGCCCGGCGCGGCCCTCCTCGCGACCACCGGCGCCGTCGCGGGCGGCTGGCCGGCGGCGGTGGGGGCCTTCGTCATCTGCGGCGTGCTGTTCGTACTCACCGGGCTCTGGCCGGCCCTCGCGCGCTGGGTGCAGAAGATTCCGACGCCCATCGCCCAGGCCATGCTGGCGGGCGTGCTGTTGCCGCTGTGCATCGCGCCGGTCACGTCGCTCGCGAAGCATCCGTGGGCGGTGGCGCCCGTGCTGGTGGTGTGGCTGGTACTGCTCAAGCTCCGCCCGCGGTGGGCCGTGCCGCTGGCCTTCGTGGCCGCGCTCGTCGTGATCGCCGTGGCCCTCGTGCGCGACGATGCCGTCCCCGCCGTCGCGGAGCTGGTCCCGCACGTCGAGTGGACGACCCCCTCGATCACGCTGCAGGCGCTCACCGGGGTGGTGTTGCCGCTGTACATCGTGACCATGGCTTCGCAGAACATCCCGGGCGCAGCGGTGCTCGCGAGCTACGGGTACTCGGTACCGTGGCGGCCGTCGCTCGCCGTGACCGGCGTCGGCAGCGTCGTCGGGGCGCCCTTCGGCGGGCATGCGATCAACCTCGCCGCGATCAGCGCGGCGCTCGCGGCGGGACCCGACGCGGGGTCGGACACGTCTCGACGGTGGATCGCCGGCGTCTCCTCGGGCGCGGCGAATCTCGTTCTCGGCGTGCTGAGCACGGGCCTGACCGCCGTGGTGTTGGCCGCGCCCGAAGGCGTGATCCAGGCGGTCGCCGGCGTCGCGCTCGTGGGCGCCTTCGCCGCCGCGTGCGCCGGTGCCATGGCCGACGAATCGGCTCGCGTGCCCGCCGCTGTGACGTTCATCGTCGCCGCCTCGGGCACGACGGTGGCCGGCGTCGGCTCCGCCTTCTGGGCGCTGCTCGTCGGGATCGTCGTGTACCTGGTGCTGGGAGTCCGGCGGTCGCTAGACGCGTGACTCCGCTTGTGGCTTCGACGACGAGGTCGTCGTCGGGGTCGAGGACGTGGTCGTCGGCGTCGTTGTCGTCGTGCTTGTCGTGGTCGGCGTCGTGGTGGTGGTCGACGTCGGCGTCGTGGAGGTGCTGGTCGGCGTCGTCGAGGTACTGGTGGGCCGTGGGACGGTGGACGTCGTGGTCCGCGGGATGTCCGTCGGTCGCGTCAACGGCGCGGGGTCGGCCCGGTCGGACGGGCGCTCGGCCATCGCCCGCGCCGTGGTCATCGCGCCGGGGTTGTCGGCCGTCGGTCCCGCCGTGGGCCCGGCACCGTCGTCGCCCATGCCGTTGACGGCGAGCGCGCCCCCGAGGGCGATCGCGGCGACCGCCAGCGCCCCCGCGACGGCGACCGACCGCTTCCGGCGGTGGCCGGCGGTGGCGCCGTGGGCATGGGGCTGTGTGGGCGCGGTGGATCCGATGGGTGGCGGCGTCGCCGGTCGCGTGACCGTGCGCGGCCCGACGGTGCGGCGGACCGTCGGGGCGTACGCGGCGGTGCGACCGGACCGGAGGGTAGGGGACAGCCGGGCCCTCGTGATCGCCTCCGTCAGTTCGCCTCCGCTGGCGAAGCGGCGCCGGGGCTCCTTCGTGAGGGCGCGCATGATGACGTCGTCGACACCTGCTGGCACCCACGCCGGCAGCGCCGGCGGCTCCTCCCGGATGTGCTGGACGCACAGGGCGACCGCGGTCGGCGCGGTGAACGGCGGGTGCCCCGTGAGGCATTCGTAGCCGACGACGCCGAGGGAGTAGACGTCGGAGGCGGCGGTGGCGTCCTCGCCGGAGGCCTGCTCGGGGGAGATGTACTGGGCGGTGCCCATGACCATGCCGGTCTTGGTGACGGGTGCGGCGTCGACGGCCTTGGCGATGCCGAAGTCGGTGATCTTCACCTGCCCGGTGGGGGTGATGAGGATGTTGCCGGGTTTGACGTCGCGGTGCACCAGGCCGGCGGTGTGGGCGACCTGGAGGGCGCGGCCGGTCTGCTCGAGCAGGTCGAGGGCCTGGGCCTGGCTCAGGTGCCCGAGGCGGCTGAGGACGGCGTTGAGGGGTTCGCCGTTGACGAGTTCCATGACGAGGTAGGCCAGGGGTGCGCCGCCGGCCTGGTCGGCGGTTTCGCCGTAGTCGTAGACGCCGGCGATGCCGGGGTGGTTGAGGGCGGCGGTGGTGCGGGCCTCGTTGCGGAAGCGGGCGAGGAACTCCTGGTCCTCGGAGAATTCGGCCTTGAGGACCTTGACGGCCACGCGGCGGTCGAGCCGCGTGTCCATCGCCTCCCAGACCTGACCCATGCCACCGGTGGCGATGAGCCGGAGGAGTTCGTAGCGGCCGGCGAGTGCGGTTCCGCAGCGCATGCTGGTCCCTCCTGTGTCGGGATCGTCGTTGTTACTCCGGCGCGGGGTACCGGTGGAAGCGGGCGCGCATCGTCGGCACGGCACCGCGCACGACGGAACGGGGTACGGCTGGTCGTCGGGCATATCGCCGGGGGCGGTCGAATCGTTACAGACTGCCGGGGGCCGGGCAGAGGCAGGACGGTCTCCGTCGGGATGACAGGCTTAGGGTGCACGTACGAATCGGCTACCTCGTCGTGGGCCCAGGGCTCACACCCGGCGTTGCCTGGAACGAAAATGACGACAAGTACAGGAGATGCAGTGCCAGGTGGAAGTCGTGAGAAGTGGAATCCCTACGAAGACAAGGCCTTGGCTCGGATTGCTGTTGACATGCTGGTCAACGCATTGGAGCGGTCTCAGTCAACGCAATCATTCTTGTCGGACTCGCTGGTGGCTGAGTTGCGCGGAAGGTGTGAGGCTGACGCGCAGGCGTATCTCAAGGCCATGATCTTCCGTGACGGGATGGCGCCCAACCTGTCGAGCAGAAAATTTGCGGTCGACCTCAATCGCGGGGGTGACAGCTACATCAAGAGTGTGGCCTACTACGACAAAGATATTCGTCCGGGTGTGAATCATGAGAATGTCCGGGTGGACCTGCTTTTCGAGGATGGGGCATGGCATGTTGATCGTTGGACACGAGAGCGCTGATTGACCGCGACCTTCAGTCGGACTCACGCTTCCTCGCGACTGGTCCTGTGTTCTGTCGGGATGACAGGATTTGAACCTGCGACCCTTCGCTCCCAAAGCGAATGCGCTACCAAGCTGCGCCACATCCCGTGATCGCTCGCGCGACCAGGTAAGAGAGTACCCGTGGTGAGGACCCCGACTACGCCCGCGTCGATGTGAGCCCTCCGGCTCCGGCCCGGCTCGAACGGGCGGCCACCCTCACCATCGCGGGTAGGTCGCGTCCTTACCGGGTAGACGCGACTTGGGCGGAGTCGGCACCGACGGTACGGGCGCTGCCGCGGAGCGGGCAATCGCTTTTCCGCGGGGCGGGCAGCGCGGGTGAGTCGGAACTACTGTTCACCGCATGGTCCTGAGCAGTGACGCGGGTGCCGGCTACCTCATCCGGCGGCTCGAGGACGGCGACGCTCGAGCGCTCGCCGACGTGCACGTCCGCGTCTGGAAGGCGACCTACCCCGGCCTGGTGGACCGCGTGAAGCTCGACGCCCTCACCGTGGCGGACGGGACGGAACGCTGGCAACGGATCATCGGCGGGCTGGATCGTCAGGAATCGGAGGGCGTCCGTACTCGCTGCGCCGTGCACACGGCGACGGGGAGGATCGTCGGTTTCGCGACGGGCGGTCCCGCGCGCGACGTGGGCGCACCGTCGACCACGCAGCTCTGGTCCCTGAACGTCCTACCGGGCCACCACGGCACGGGAGTGGCGGCGGACCTCCTGGACGCGGTGATCGGGGAGTGCGGGGCGTACCTGTGGCTGGCGACGGGCAACGCCAGAGCGCTCGCCTTCTACCGCAAGCACCGGTTCGAGCTCGACGGTGCCGTCCAGGTCGACGAGGAGTGGTCGTGTCACGAGTCGCGGATGGTCAGACCTGACCTTTGTTAACGACTCCGAGTGCTTTGGCAAACTGATCTGATGACGAGAACGCGCGCCGTGCTGCTGCTGGCCTCCCTGCTCGCCACGACGGCGCTCACCGTGGTCCTCGGGACCACCGACACCTCGGCCCCGCTCACCTACCCCAGCCGCTTCCTCATTTGGAACCTCTTCCTCGCGTGGATCCCGATGGTCTTCGCCGTCGGCTTCGCGACGGTCCGCAGCCGGTGGGCGCTCGTGCCGCTCGGCCTCGGCTGGCTGGCCTTCCTGCCCAACTCGCCGTACCTGGTGACCGACCTCGTCCACCTCGGCGACGACGAGAACATGTGGCGGCACGTGCTGCAGTACGGCTTCGCCGCGTGGACGGGGATCCTGCTGGGCGTCGTCTCGATGCTCCTGGTGCATCGCCGCCTGCAGCGGGAGTTCGGCGCGCGCTGGGGGTGGCTCGCCGTCGTGCTGTCGGTGGGGTTGTGCGCGATCGGGGTGGTGATCGGCCGGTTCCAGCGGTGGAACTCGTGGGATCTGGTGACGCGGCCGGACGCCGTCGTGATCGCGACGCTCGACTGGGTGACCTCCCCGTTCTCCTACGTCCAGTCCACCGGCGTCGCGGTCGCAGTGGCGGCGTTCTTCGGGCTCGCGTACCTGACCATCTGGTCGCTCACCCCGCCGGTCTCGGCCCCGGCCGGGAACGCGGCGGAACGCGACTGAGCGGCGTACCGTCGGTCCCGTGTACCTGGAGCGTTTCGTCGCGCACGGCTATCTCGATGCCGATCGCGCCGCTCGTCTGAGCTGGGAGAGCTCCCGGTACGCCTCGAGGATCTACCTCATCGTGGGCGAGCGGCGTCTGCTGGCGCAGAATCTCTCGCTCTGCTGGGACGATCTCGGCGTAGGGCCGGGGACGCCGATCGCGGTCGAGGTGACCAGCGGGAACAGTCATCTCCTCGACGACGAGCAGCGGGCCATCGCGGGCTTCGCGGATCGCTTCCGCGAGGCGCTCATCCCGCCGGAGCCCCGACGCCCACGGCGCGGCTTCTTCCGCCGCGGCCGCTGATCGGTCGCCGCGCCTCAGCCCTGGAAGAGTTGCAGCGCCGCGTCGACGGCGTTGTACAGCCCGTACAGCAGCGGGATCGTGACCAAGGTCCACGTCACGACCAATTGGACGGGGTGCCGTCCATCGGATCCGGTGTCGGTCATCGGGTCTCCTTGGGTGCGTGCGCGGCGTCGACCGCATCGACGACGGTGCCCTGCTCGTGCCACCGTTGGGCGACGGGGCGGATGGCGAGGTTCGCGAGGAAGCCGACCACGAGCACGCCGACCATGATGTAGAGCGCGAGGTGGTAGTCGGCCGCCTCGAGCGGGATCGCCTTGCCGGCCCCGTCAACGCGATCCTTCTTCGAGTCCAACACCCGGTTGACGATGAGCGGGCCGAGCACGCCCGCCGTCGACCACGCGGTCAGGAGCCGGCCGTGGATCGCGCCCACCTGGTAGGTCCCGAACAGATCGCGGAGATAGGCGGGCACCGTCGCGAAGCCGCCGCCGTAGAACGAGATGATCACCGCGCAGAACAGCACGAACAGCGCCGTCGACGTGGCGCCGATGGTCGCGAGCCCGAGGTACAGCAGGATTCCGCCGCCGAGGTAGACCATGTACGTCGGCTTGCGGCCGATGTAGTCCGACGTCGTCGACCAGCCGAGCCGGCCCGCCATGTTCGCGACCGACAGCAGCCCGACGAAGCCGGCGGCGACGGTCGCGGTGACGGCGGAGACGCCGGTGTCGTCGCGGAAGAAGTCCTGGATCATGTCGGCGGCCTGCTCGAGGATGCCGATGCCCGCGGTCACGTTGCACAGCAGCACGATCCACAGCAGCCAGAACTGCGGCGTCTTGATCGCGTTGGCCGCGGAGACGTTCCCGGCACTCACCATCGCCTTGGAGGTGACGGTCGCGGGATCGAAGCCCGAGGGAACGTAGCCGGGCGCGGGAACGCGAATGGTGAAGACTCCCATCATCATCACCACGAAGTAGACGATGCCGAGCGTGATGAACAGCTTGGTCACCGCGCTGCCGCCGGCCTCGGCGCCGCCGTAGAACTTCATGAGTTCCTTCGACATCGGCGAGGCGACCATCGCGCCGCCGCCGAAGCCCATGATCGCCATGCCCGTCGCGAGCCCGGGCCGGTCGGGGAACCACTTCATCAGGGTGGACACGGGCGAGATGTAGCCCAGCCCCAGGCCGATGCCGCCGACCACGCCGTACCCGAGGTAGACGAGCCAGAGCTGGCCGGTCGCGATGCCCGCCGCGGCGATGAGGAAGCCCGCGCCCCAGCAGCTCGCGGCCGTGAACATGGTGCGCCGCGGCCCGACCCGGTCCACCCAGGTGCCGAAGACCGCCGCCGAGAGGCCGAGCATGACGATGGCGATGGAGAAGACGATGCCGATCATCGTCTTGTTGGTGTCGAAGTGTTTGACCAGCGCGTCCTTGTAGACGCTCGTCGCGTACACCTGCCCGATGCAGAGGTGGATCGCCAGCGCCGCCGGAGGGATCAACCACCGGTTGTAGTTCAGCGGTGCGACGGAGTGCTCTCGGTCGAGGAAGGACAACGCGGCCACGGCGCGACGCTAGCAGTCGGACGATGCCCGACGGTGCCGGTCGGAGAAGTTAGGTCCGTCAACGTACGAGCGGGTCGCGCCCGGTCAGGAGCGCGGCGAGCACGTGCGCGTGGCTGATGCCCTCCGCCTTGGAGGCGGTGAGCAGCGTGACCGGCCCTGCGTCGACCCGGGCCTGCAGCCCCTCGAACGCCGCGGCCGCCTCGGGTTCGGCGAGCTCGGCCCGGTACCGCTCGACGAACTCGGGGTACTTCGCCGGATCGTGCTCGTACCACTTCCGCAGCTCCGTGGACGGCGAGATCTCCTTGCACCACTGCGCCAGATCGGCGCGGTCCTTGCTGATCCCGCGCGGCCACAGCCGATCGACGAGGATCCGCTCGCCGTCGCCCGCCGCCTCCGCCTCGTACACCCGCTTGACCCGGACCATCACCGTCGCCCCTTCCTCCACACCGTCGCCCGCGATCGTCCGCGCGCGATGGAGGACATCCTCCAGCATGGACGGTGTGAGCCGCCCGGTGAAGGTGTTGTGCTGGCTCACGTGGAAGCAGCCGAGGACGGCGAGCGTGCGACCGTCGGGATGGACGAGGTCCACGCGGGCGCCGTGTCCGAACGCGGGCCGCGGCCTCGGGATGCGCCAGCCGCCGTCGGCGAGCACGGAGAACAGCGCCTGCCAGCCGAACGCGCCGAGGACCACGGCCACCCGGGTGCGGGGGAGCAGCTCGAGTTCGCGCGCGAGGAAGGGCGCGCACGCACGGCGCTCCGCCGGCGTCGGCTTGTTCTCCGGCGGCGCGCAGCGCACGGGCGAGCTCATCCGAACGTCGAACAGCTCCATCCCGTCGTCGATCGCCACGGCCCGCGGCTGATTCGCCAGGCCGACGGCGTGCAGGGCGGCGAAGAGGACGTCGCCGCTGCGGTCGCCGGTGAACATCCGGCCCGTCCGGTTCGCGCCGTGCGCCGCGGGCGCGAGGCCGACGATGAGGATGCGCGCCTCCACGGGGCCGAATCCGGGCACCGGTCGTCCCCAGTAGTCCTCGTCGGCGAACGCGGCGCGCTTGATGCGGGCGACCTCCTCACGCCACGCGACCAGGCGCGGGCATGCCCTGCACGTGCGGATCAGGGTCTCGAGTTCCGGGATCGTCCGCGCGCCGTTCGCCGCCGACGGTGCCGCCTCCGGCACGGTCACGCGGGCTCGCCTGGACATGCTCCAAGACTAGGCGGGATGCGGAGCATCCTGCTCCGGATATGGGCGAGGCCGGTGGCACCTGTAACGCGCCCCGGCCTCTGTTTCACTGAGCGGTTTACAGTCACGCTCACGAACTTGTTCGAAACTGTATCAGACGGCGCTCCTTTGTTCCAATTCGTTGCGCCGGTCCGCGGGTGTCAGAGGCGCGCGTAGGTCTCGATGTCCTCGGAGAACTCGGCCGCGACGGCGGGGGAGACGGTGGCCCGGGTGGCGCCCAGGGCGGCCAGGTAGTCGTCGGTGCTCAGCTCCTCGGTGCGGGCGCCGTCCGGCGCGTCGAGCGCCCGCGCGAGGGCGTCCTGCGAGGCCCGGCGGGCCGCGTACTCGATGTCGGCGGGCGTCATCCCCTCACTGGCCGCAGTGAGTGCGGCGATGTCCACCGTGCCGACCACGTGGTCGGGGATGTAGCGGCCCCAGATGGCGGAGCGGGCGTCCGCGTCCGGCAGACCGATCGGCATGACGTAGTCGAAGCGCCCGTGCCGCAGGAAGGCGTCGTCGAGGGCGCGCACGAAGTTGGTGGCACACACCAGCAGCCGCCCCTCCTGGTCGCGGAACTCGGCGACCTGCTTGAGCAACTCGTTCGTCACGCCCTGCGTGGGCGACGGGGGATCGCCGCGTCGATGCGACGCGATCTCCTCGACCTCGTCGATGAACACCACCGCGTGCTCCAAGGAGGCGATCGCCTCGAACGCGGAGCGCAGCGCCCCGGCGAGACCGCCGGGGGAGTCGGCGAGCCGGGACGGGAACAGCTCGACGAAGGGCCAGTCGAGGCGCGAGGCAACGGCTTTCGCGAAGGTGGTCTTCCCGGTCCCGGGCGGGCCGAAGAGCATCACCGCGTGCGGGGGCATGACGCCGAAGCGCTCGGCCATGTCGGGCCGGGCGAGCGGGGTCACGAGGCGCTGCTCGAGCATCTCCTTCTCCCGCCGCATCCCGCTCACGCGGTCCCACAGCTGGCGCGGCAGCAGTCGTCCACCGACCTCCTTGAGCAGGTCCAGTTCTCGGCGCTGCACGGGCATGGGCCGCTCCAGGTAGCGGACCGGATCGCGCACGACGAAGCCGTTCTTCGAGAGTGCGGCGGAGGCGTCGTCGTCGCCCGCGGTGAGCACCGACAGCTTGCCCAGCCCGAGCGGCGCCATGCGTCGTTCCAGTGCGTCGAGCACGAGCCCCGCGACGGCCGGATCGGTATCGGGCGCGACGTCGAAGAAGACGATCCAGCCCTGGGCGTGCGCCGCACGGCCGACGGCGACCGCCACCACGCGATCGCCCTCCGTCGCGACCATCGCGTGGTCCTGCTGGCACGAGGCGATCACCTCCGCCATGGAGTACACCGGCGGCGTTCCGCGGTGGTAGGCGGCTTCCCAGAGCCGGACGATGGTGTCCAGGTCGTCGTCGTGGAACTCGCGGATGTGGGCCGTCATGCACGCAGTGTGGCATGCATCACAGATCGATGCTCAGCGGTTTTGCGGCCGCACCCGCACCGTGCCGGAGGTGGTCAGGCGTCGAGCGTCGAACCCGCGGGCTGCGCGACCCTGCGGATCCAGACCGTCGCCGCGAGCGAGATGAGCGCGGTCGCGACCAGGTACCCCGCCGCCGTCCACGGCGCACCGTCGGCCCCGTGGATGAGGGCGGTGAGGATGAGGGGAGTCAGGCCCGAGGCGTAGATCCCCGAGAACTGGTAGACGACCGACAGCCCTGTGTACCGGACCTCGGTGGGGAACAGGCTCGCGAAGAACGTGCCCTGCGCGGCGTAGAAGACGCCGTGGATCAGGCCGAAGACGATGACCAGGCCGACGGTGAACCACACGATCGACGCCGTGCCGAACAGTGCGAACACGGGGAAGACGGCGAGCCCGTAGAGCAGCACGCCCGTCCCGTACACGCGCGCCGGCCCGATCCGGTCCGCGAGCATGCCCGCGAACGGGATGACCACCGCCATGACCAGGGCGGCCACGGTGACGGCGAGCAGAACGTCCACCTTGTTCATCGCGAGGGTGGCCGTGGCGTAGGTGATCGCGAAGACGCCCCACGTGTTGAACGCGCTGCCCTCGGCCCACCGCGCGAGGCAGCCCGCGATCGTGTTGCGGCGCAGCACCGGATCGCCGAGCAGCTGGCGCAGGGGAGTGCGGGTGGTGTCGAGAGTGGCGCGCGCCGCCACGAAGGCGGGCGTCTCGTCGACCGCCAGCCGGACGACGATGCCGATCACCACCAGCACGATCGAGACCGCGAAGGCGATGCGCCATCCGAACCGGAGGAACTGGTCGTCGTCGAAAACCGTTTGCAGCAGGGCGAAGACGGCCGTTCCGAGCCCGAGGCCCAGCGCGAGGCCGACCTGCGGGACGGCGCCGAAGCGGCCCTTGCGACCCTCGGGCGCGTGCTCGACGGCGAGCAGCACCGCACCCGCCCACTCGCCGCCCAGGGCGAAGCCCTGCACGATCCGCAGGAGCAGCAACAGGATCGGCGCCAGGATGCCCACCTGGCCGGCGGTGGGCAGCGCGCCCATGAGAGCCGTCGCGACGCCCATCAGCAGCATCGTCAGCGCGAGCGTCTGCCGGCGGCCGATGCGGTCGCCGATGTGCCCGAAGACGAGGCCGCCGACGGGGCGCATGACGAAGCCGACGGCGAAGGTCACGAAGCTGAGCATGGTGCCGACGAAGGAGCTCGCGTCGGGGAAGAAGAGCTTGTTGAACACCAGCGACGCGGCGGTCGAGTAGAGGAAGAAGTCGTACCACTCCACCGTGGTGCCCAGCAGCGACGCCGCGATCACCCGCCGCAACTGCGAGCGGTCGGGGGCGGACGGGGAGGGCGCGTCGTCGACGGTGGCGGTACTCACCGACCGGAAGCTATCCGCGGCCGGCGGTACCTGTCACCGGTTGTGCTCGCGGTGACCGCAATCGGGTCAGTACGCGGAGCTCCGGTTCGCCGCGGCCCAGCCCCGCTCCACGTCCGACTGCGCGGGTGGCGGCACGAGGCCGTTGATCATCCACATCTCCTCGCTCGTGTCGTCGACGTGGAACTCCCACTGCAGGTCCGGGTGTCGCGCGAGCGAGGGGGCGACCATCGCGCGGACCCACTCGGCGATCCGGGTGCGGCTCGCCGAATCGGATGCGTGCCGGGCGATGTGGTCGATGGAGATGCGCACCGCGGTCGGCGCGCTGACGCCGCCGATGAAGAAGTTCTCCCGCGCGACCTCGTGGAACAGGACGACGACGTAGAAGCGGGGCAGGCCGATGGCCGCGTACTGATCGGTGATCGCGGCGGCCAGGGCCTCCTTCTCGGAGGGGGTGAAGACGCCGGGGGTGTGGTGGATGTTCCAGAGCGGCATGACGGTTCCTCGGTCTCGATGCGGTGTGGGGTCAGGCGGGCGTGGGGAAGGCGAGGGCCTCGACGGGGCCCGACAGCGCCGCCTTCGTCGCGGCGGTGATCTCGTCGGCGAGGACCTCGACGTCGCCGGCCTCGACACCGTCGAGGATCGCCGCGGCGATCGCGGCGGGCGTCGCCTTGGGCAGGGGGATCGCGGACACCATGTCGGTGTCGATGAAGCCCGCGTGCACGCCGACGACCTGGGTGTTCTGGGCGGCCAGCTCGGCCCGCAGGGAGTTGGTGATCGACCACGCGGCGGCCTTGGAGGCGCCGTACCCGCCGGAGCCGGCGAGCCACGACAGCACCGAGTGCATGTCGACGAGGGCGCCTCCGCCGTTCGCCGCGAGGACGGGCGCGAACGCCCGCGCCACGCGCAGCAACCCGAAGGCGTTCACGTCGAACATCGCCTCGATGTCGCGCGGATCCCCGGTGACGAGCGGGGTGGGCGTCATGATCCCCGCGTTGTTGAAGACGATCTCGGCGTCGGACGCGAGGCGTGCGAGCGCCTCGGCGGACTCGGCAGAACGGACCTCGAGCTCGACCGGAACGACCTCGGGGCGGGGATCGGTGAACGGCCCGCGGCCGGTCGCATAGACCTTCCGCGCCCCGCGGGCCAGCGCACCGTCGACCAGTGCGGCCCCGAGGCCCCGTCGGCCTCCCGTGACCACGACGACGGCGTCCTTGATGGCGACCATGGCGACTCCTTCTGAGTAATGACTACGTTAGTCAGCTTGATTCAAGCATCGCCGCCTGACTAACGCAAGCGTTAGTTATGATCGGGGCATGGAGTTCGAGGAGCGGCTGCGGGACCGGGGTAGGTGGGCGATCGGCGACGGCTGCTCGGCCGCGCGCACGCTGGACCTGCTCAGCACGAAGACGGTCTTCCTCGTCGTCCGCGAACTGCTCTACGGCACGACGCGGTTCGACGATCTCGTGAACCGGACGGAGACCTCCGCGCCCGCGGTCTCGCGCGCGCTCAAGCAGCTCGCCACGGCGGGCCTCATCGCGGCGACCGAATACCGCGAGCCGGGGGCGCGTGCCCGCGCCGAGTACCGGCTCACCGCCGCGGGGCAGGATCTGCTGCCCGTCTTCCTCGCGCTGATCCAGTTCGGCGACGCCCACCTGCAGCCCGACGGTGCGCCCCTCGTCTTCGTGGACGCGGAGTCGGGAGAGCAGGTGCGCACCCGGCCCGCCGCCGGCGGGGTGGAAGTGTCCGCGGACGGTATCGAGATCCGGCTGAACCCGGATCGGTGGGGTGCGCCGGACGTCAGCCCAGCAACTTCCGCCGATCCGAGTGCAGGAACGTGACCAGCGTGATGGCGCCGCACAACAGGCCCGCCACGAGGATCACCTGCGGGCCGGTGACGAAGGACCCGATGACGCCGCCCACGGCTGCTCCGAGGACGAAGCCGACGTAGACCAGCGCGTAGCCGAGCCAGTCGAAGACGGTGCCGTTGCCCGTCGCGTGCCGCTCGATGCCCTGGCCGAGCTTGACCAGCGTGCCCGTCACGTACGACAGGGGCACCGAGACCTCGCCGTTCTTCGTGAACGAGGTGTTCAGCGCGCCCAGCGAGAAGGTGATGATGAGGATGGGTACGAAACGCACTTCGGGCTCGTCGAAGCCGTCCAGGGCGAAGTCCGTCGCCGAGGCGATGAGGAGTCCCGCGGTGGTCAGCACCGTCGGGCCGTGCGGGTGGTTGTGCCAGAAGTAGCGGCGGCAGATCGACGCGACGACCACGCCGGTCACGAAGGCGACGATGAGGGCCGTCGCGGCGAGTGCGCCCGCGCCCGGGATCTGCTGCGCGTCGGACGCCTTGAACCACGTGAGCACCGCGCGTTCGGTGTTACCCGTCATGAAGGTGACGAAATACCCCGCCGAGTGCAGGAAGGCGACCGCGCCGACCATGCCGGCCATGCCGGCGAGGAGCCAGGACAGGCGGGCGTCGGGGCCGATCGCGGCGTCCCGGGAGACGACCGGGCGGGGCGGCTGCTTCGTGGGCTGTTGCTCCGTCGAGGTGGTCATTCCCCATGGTTACCGACGGGAAGCATCCTTCGCCGTGCGCCCGCACCGATTCACATTCGCACCTCGGTGGGAGGCACATCACAATGTGTGCACGGCGGCGGTCAGGCGGGCGGCAGGTCCGTTGCGAGGAAGTCGCGTTGGAACAGGCCCATGAGCCGCGCGTCCCGGTACTCGCCGTTCGAGAAGTACTGCTCGCGGAGCAGCCCCTCCTCGGCGAACCCCAGCTTCTCGTAGACGTGCGCGGCCTTCTCGTTGGCGACATCCACGTAGAGATACACCTTGTGCAGGTTCAGGATCCGGAACGCGTAGTCGAGCGCCTTCCGAGTGGCCGGCGCCGCGTAGCCCTTGCCCTGCGCGGACGGGGCGACGATGATCTGGAACTCGCAGTTGCGGTGGATGACGTTGATCTCGACCAATTCCACCAGGCCCACCGGCAGCCCGTCGTACTCGATGATGAAACGCCGCTCGCGCTCGTCGTGGATGTGCCGCTCGTAGATGTCCTCGAGCTCGGCCAGCGCGTCGAAGGGCTCCTCGAACCAGTACGACATCACCGCCCGGTCGTTGAACAGGCCGTGCACGAACCGCAGGTCCGTGCGCTCCATGGCGCGCAGCTTCAGTTCCACCACCTCAGGGTAGAACGATCCCGCCCGCGTCGTGCCGAACCGCCGGCCGCCGCTCGGCGTCCGACGGGGCGTTCGGCGTCGCGCGGGTGCGACTACGCGGCGAGGCCGATGCCGAGAAACAGGACGGCGAGGAATGGCGCCGTCCCTTGGATGGCTGCGGCGCGGAGCTTGGTCCGGTCCGACAGGGCGAGGACGAGCGCCGCCGCGAGCATCGAGCCGACGCCCACGAGCACCAGCGTCGCGCCGACGGCGCGCTGCGCGCCGAAGAGCGCGATCCCCAGGAACACGGCGATCGCGAGGAAGAGGTTGTAGAAGCCCTGATTGAACGCGAGCGGGCGGGTGATCTCCGCAGTTTCCGGCGTCGTGCCGAAGGTCGCGCGGGACCGCGGCGAGGTCCACGCGATCGATTCCAGGTAGAAGATGAAGCAGTGCACGAGCGCCGCAACGGCGGCGAGGACGAGTCCGACCACGATCATGCGCTCATCATGGCCGATCGCCGGGCCGCCCGGGCCCTCGGCACCCCCGCCCGGGCTGTCAGGGGCCGGGCACCGTCGCGTACGCTGATCCGAGTGCCGTGGGCCCGACGGGGTCCCGTGCTGCCCGCAGGAAACCGCACATCAGGCGGCCCTCCTGCTGATACCAACCCGAGGAGAACGAGTGAAGAGCACCGTCGAGCAGCTGAGCCCGACTCGCGTCCGCCTGAGCGTCGAGGTTCCCTTCGACGAGCTCGCGCCCGATTTCGAGCGCGCCTACGCGACGCTCGCCGACCAGGTCAACATCCCCGGCTTCCGCAAGGGCAAGGCCCCCGCGAAGCTGATCGAGGCGCGCGTCGGCCGCGACGCCGTGCTCTCGCAGGTGATCAACGACGCGCTGCCCGGCAAGTACAGCCAGGCCGTCCTGGACTCCGAGATCAAGGCCCTCGGCCAGCCCGAGATCGACATCGACAAGCTCGAGTACGGCGAGGCCTTCTCGTTCACCGCCGAGGTCGACGTGCGTCCCGAGATCACGCTGCCCGAGTACTCGTCCATCGAGGTCGAGGTCCCGTCGCTCGAGGTCACCGATGCCGACATCGACGAGCAGATCGAGGGCCTGCGCGCCCGCTTCGGCACCCTCAAGGGCGTCGACCGCGCCGTCGAGACCGGTGACTTCATCACCATCGACCTGTCGGCGACCGTCGACGGCAAGGACGTCGAGGACGCCAAGACCACCGGCCTGTCGCACGAGGTCGGCTCCGGCAACCTCATCGACGGTCTCGACGAGGCCGTCGTCGGCCTGAAGTCGGGCGAATCCAAGGAGTTCACGACCACCCTCGTCGCCGGCGAGTTCGCGGGCCAGGAGGCGGACGTGACCGTCGTCGTCGACTCCGTCAAGGAGCGCGAGCTGCCCGAGCTGGACGACGAGTTCGCCCAGCTCGCGAGCGAGTTCGACACCGTCGACGAGCTGCGCGCCGACCTGCGCCAGCGCGTCGAGCAGAACAAGAAGCTCGGCCAGGCCGCGGACATCCGCGACGCCGTGCTCGACAAGCTGCTCGAGGCCGTCGAGGTGCCGCTGCCCGAGGCCGTCGTCAAGGAGCAGGCCGACGCCAACGTGCACGACGTGCTGCACCAGGTGGGCCACAACGAGGAGCTCCTCGAGACCGCGCTCAAGGCGCAGGGCACCACCCGCGAGGAGTTCGAGACCCAGGCCCGCGAGTCCGCCGAGAAGCAGGTCAAGGTGCAGCTGCTCCTCGACGCGATCGCCGACGCGCAGGACGTGCAGGTCGACCAGCAGGAGCTGCAGGAGCACATCCTGTTCCAGTCGCAGCGCTACGGCATGCAGCCCGCCGAGTTCATCCAGCAGATCCAGCAGGCCGGCCAGCTGCCCGCCCTCTTCCAGGAGGTCCGTCGCGGCAAGGGCCTCGCGGACGTGGTCCTCGAGGTCGCGGTCAAGGACGCCGACGGCAACGTCGTCGACACCAAGGAGCTGTTCGACCGCGAGGACGCCGGCGAGGCGCTCGCGGAGGAGGCCGCCTCCGAGGAGGACGTGGTCGCCGAGGCCGAGGAGATCACCGCCGAGGCCGACGAGAAGTAGAACCCCGCGGAGCGCCCCGCAGCCGATCCGGCTGCGGGGCGTTTCTGCCCTCAGCGGAGCCGAGCGTGCCGGGGGACGGTTCGGTCGGTTCCGTTCGTTACTGTCGATGTCAGAAAGAAAGGCAGGGAGCAGCGGATGAACTCCAACCCCACCATGCGGGCCGGAATTGCCGGCCTGAACCTCAACGATTCGGTGTACAGCCGCCTCCTGGAGTCGCGGATCATCTTCCTCGGCAGCGAGGTGAACGACGACATCGCGAACCAGCTCTGCGCACAGATGCTGCTGCTGTCCGCGGAGGATCCGACCAAGGACATCAACCTCTACATCAACTCGCCCGGCGGCAGCATCTCCGCCGGCATGGCGATCTTCGACACCATGGAGTTCGTGGAGTGCGACGTCGCGACCTACGCGATGGGCATGGCCGCCTCGATGGGTGAGTTCCTGCTCGCCGCGGGCGCCAAGGGCAAGCGCTACGCGCTCCCGCACGCGCGGATCATGATGCACCAGCCGTCCGCCGGCATCGGCGGCACCGCCTCCGACATCGCCATCCAGGCGGAGCTGTTCCGCAAGACCAAGGTGGAGATGAACCGGCTCAACGCCCAGTTCACCGGCCAGCCGATCGAGCGGATCGAGTCCGACGCCGACCGCGACAAGTGGTTCACGGCCGAGGAGGCCCGCGACTACGGCTTCGTCGACCACGTCGTCAGCCGCGCGAGCTCCGTCAAGTAGCGAGAGGACACTTCCATGACTGAGGGTTACCCCACCACGATGTCGGCCCAGGGCCTGCACGTCCCCGCCACCGGCCGCTACGACGTCCCGTCGTTCATCGAGCGCGCGGCGAACGGCAACGAGCGCGTCACCAACCCGTACTCGAAGCTGTTCGACGAGCGCATCATCTTCCTCAAGAACCAGATCGACGAGGTCTCGGCGAACGACGTGATGGCCCAGATCCTGGTGCTCGAGTCGCAGGACCCGGACCGCGACATCACGATCTACATCAACTCGCCCGGCGGCAGCCTCTACGACGCCCTCGGCATCTACGACACGATGCAGTACGTCCACTGCGACGTGGCGACGGTGGTGCTGGGCACCGCGGCCTCGGCCGCGGCGATCCTGCTCGCCGGCGGCACCCCGGGCAAGCGCGCCGCGCTCCCCAACTCGACGGTGCTCATCCACCAGCCCCGCACGGGCGGTTCGATGCGCGGCCAGGTCTCCGACCTGGAGATCCAGGCCGCGGAGATGGAGCGCGCGCGTAACCGCCTCGACGAGATCCTGGCGGGCCACACGGGCCAGACCGTCGAGACGATCCGCAAGGACACGGACCGCGACAACATCCTCACGGCCGACCAGGCCAAGGAGTACGGCATCGTCGACACGGTGTTCCCGTACCGCAAGGCGTCCGCGAAGTAGTTCCAGCAGGACACCGGGGGTCGCGACACGCCGCGTGAGCGGGTTCCGCGGCCCCCGGTGCCACCTCTAGCAAGCTATTCATATCGGTCGCCGGGACGGAAGTTCGCGGGTACCGTCGACAACAGACCCCACCTGCTGAGCAACGCGGCAGGCGAGTCATCGGCAAGGGAAGTAGGCACAGGGCATGGCACGGATCGGGGACGGCGCAGACCTGTTGAAATGCTCTTTCTGCGGAAAGAGCCAGAAGCAGGTCAAGAAGCTGATCGCGGGTCCCGGCGTGTACATCTGCGATGAGTGCATCGACCTGTGCAACGAGATCATCGAAGAGGAACTGGCCGAGACCAGTGACGTGAAGCTGGACGAGCTGCCCAAGCCCGTCGAGATCCGCGACTTCCTGGACAACTACGTCATCGGCCAGGACTCCGCCAAGCGGAACCTCGCCGTGGCCGTCTACAACCACTACAAGCGCATCCAGGCCGGCGAGCGCAAGGACGCGCGCGGCGAGGCCGTGGAGCTGGCGAAGTCCAACATCCTCATGCTCGGCCCCACCGGCTGCGGCAAGACCTACCTCGCGCAGACCCTGGCGAAGATGCTCAACGTGCCCTTCGCCATCGCCGACGCGACGGCGCTCACCGAGGCCGGCTACGTGGGCGAGGACGTCGAGAACATCCTCCTCAAGCTGATCCAGGCCGCCGACTACGACGTCAAGCGCGCCGAGACCGGCATCATCTACATCGACGAGGTCGACAAGATCGCCCGCAAGAGCGAGAACCCGTCGATCACCCGCGACGTCTCCGGCGAGGGCGTGCAGCAGGCCCTGCTGAAGATCCTCGAGGGCACGCAGGCCAGCGTCCCGCCGCAGGGCGGCCGCAAGCACCCGCACCAGGAGTTCATCCAGATCGACACGACGAACGTCCTGTTCATCGTGGCCGGCGCCTTCGCCGGACTGGAGAAGGTCGTGGGCGACCGGATCGGCAAGCGCGGCCTCGGCTTCGGCAACGAGGTGCGCACCAAGGCGGAGGTCGACACCGTCGATCACTTCGCCGACGTGCTGCCCGAGGACCTCATCAAGTTCGGCCTGATCCCCGAGTTCATCGGCCGCCTGCCCGTCATCGCCTCCGTCTCGAACCTCGACAAGGAGTCGCTGGTCTCGATCCTGTCGGAGCCGAAGAACGCGCTCGTCAAGCAGTACCAGCGCCTCTTCGAGATGGACGGCGTGGAGCTCGAGTTCGACGAGGACGCCCTCGGCGCCATCGCCGACCAGGCCATCCACCGCGGCACGGGTGCCCGCGGCCTGCGCGCCATCATGGAAGAGGTCCTCAACCCCGTCATGTTCGACATCCCGTCGCGCGACGACGTGGCTAAGGTCGTCGTCACGGGGGAGACGGTGCGCGACAACGTGCTGCCGACCATCGTGCCCCGCAAGCGCTCGCGCGACGAGCGTCGCGAGAAGAGCGCGTAACCCGCGCGTCGACTGCGCCCCCGGCCGAATCGGCCGGGGGCGCAGTAGTTTCCGATCGCCGATGGCGGCGCAGGGGTCACCGGGCGCGCTGCACCCGCGTCTCGTGCCAGACGGGCTCCGGGGCCTCGCGCACGGCACCGTCGGAGCCGAAGACCAGGAACCGGTCGAAGGAGCGCGCGAACCACCGGTCGTGCGTCACCGCCAAGACCGTGCCGTCGTACGCCTCCAGCGCGTCCTGCAGCGCCTCGGCACTCTCCAGGTCCAGGTTGTCCGTCGGCTCGTCGAGCAGCAGGGCGGTGCTCCCGGCGAACTCCAGGAGCAGCACCTGGAAGCGTGCCTGCTGGCCGCCCGACAGGCTCTCGAAGCGCTGGTCGGCCTGCCCCTGCAGCTCGTACCGGCGCAGCGCCGGCATCGACCGGCCGAGGTCCGCCGCATGCTCGTGCCGGAGGATCTCGACGAGCGTGCGGCCCTGCAGTTCCGGGTGCGCGTGCGTCTGGGCGAAGTGCCCCGGCACGACGCGGGCGCCGAGCGTCGCGTCGCCGGTGTGCGCCACCTCCTCGCCCGCGAGCAGCCGCAGGAAGTGCGACTTCCCGGAACCGTTCGAGCCCAGCACCGCGACCCGCTCGCCGTAGAAGACCTCGAGGTCGAAGGGCTGCATCAGGCCCGTGAGCTCCAGGTTCTTCGCCGTGACGGCCCGCACGCCGGTGCGGCCGCCGCGCAGCCGCATGGTGATCTCCTGCCGCCGGGGCGGCTCGGGCGGGGGACCGGCCTCCTCGAACCGGCGCAGTCGGGTCTGCGCCGCCTGGTACCGCGACGCCATCCCGTCGTTGAACTTCGCCTGCTCGCGTAGGGTCAGCACCAGCTTCTTGAGTTGCTGGTGCCGCTCGTCCCAGCGCCGGCGGAGCTCGTCGAACCGCGCGAAGCGCTCGTCGCGCGCCCGATGGAAGGTCGCGAAGCCACCGCCGTGCACCCACGTGTCCGAGCCGCCGGGCGCGGGCTCCACGGCGACGATCCGCGTGGCCGCGCGGGAGAGCAGCTCCCTGTCGTGGCTGACGAAGAGCACCGTCTTCGGCGTCTGCCGCAGCTGCTCCTCGAGCCACTCCTTGCCGGGCACGTCGAGGTAGTTGTCCGGCTCGTCGAGGAGTAGGACCTCGGCGTCGCCGCGCAGCAGTGCCTCCAGCGCCAGCCGCTTCTGTTCACCGCCGGACAGCGAGGTCAGGCCGCGCCACTGCGCCCGGTCGTAGGGGACGCCCAGTGCGGCGACGGTGCACGCGTCCCACAGCGTCTCGGCGGCGTAACCGCCCGCGTCGCCCCATTCGGCGAGCGCCGTGGCGTAGCGGATCTGATTGGCATCGCCGTCGTCGTCCATCAGCGTCAGCTCGACCGCGTCCAGCACCTGCGCGGCGGACTGCAATCGCGGCGCGGCCACCGACAGCAGCAGGTCGCGCACCGTCCGGTCGTCGCGCACCGAGCCGATGAACTGCGGCATCACCCCGACGCCGCCGCTGGAGGTCACGGTGCCGCCGTGCGGCTCCAGCTCGCCCGCGAGCAACCGCAGCAGGGTGGTCTTGCCGGCGCCGTTGCGGCCGACGAGCGCGGCCACCGCGCCGTCGCCGATCCGGAACGAGACGTCGCCGAGGAGCGCCCGCCCGTCGGGCAGGAAGTACTCCACGTGTGTCGCCTCGAGATGTCCCATTCGTCCTATCCTGCGGGGGGACGGGCAGGGGCGCTACCTGTTTTCCGCCGCGGCCGACTGGGCCGCCACGCCGTCGAGGACGGCGCCGAGCGCGGTCAGGCCGGCGACGGGGCCGTGCGCGGACCGGTACCAATCGAGGGGAGCGGTGACGGTGCCGCCCCAGGTCCCGACCCATCCGCGCAGGTCGCCGAAGGCGTGCGCGTACGGCAGTGCCCGCTCGAAGAGCAGCGCCCGCTCGGCCGGCGGCAGCGCGCCGACGTTGGTGGCGACCAGGTACTGGCGCATCCCGCCGACGCCCGCAGCGAGCTGGCTGCCCGCGACGGTGCGGTCCGGCAGGAGGAGCGCCGCCACCGCCAGGCCCAGCCCGACGATCATGACCGCGACGGCGTACAGCACCGTCAACCCGGCGAAGGCGCAGATCAACGCTGCGATCGCGCCCACCCCGGCGACGGCGAAGGCCGGCGCGGTCCGTCGTGCCCGGCCGGCGCCGCGGAGCCAGCCGCGCGCGGTGACCGATTCCCGCACCGCGCCGCGGGCGGCGGCCAGCTCGACGCGGCGCGCGCCGCCCGCCAGCTCGCCGGTCGTGGTGGACTCAGCACCGTCGGGCAGGATCGCGTCGACGACGGCGCGCTCCGCCGGGGTGACGTCGCCGTCGAGCGGGGTCCGGCGCGAGATCTGGAAGTCGCCGCCGGGGAGCTCGGCGATCCACAGGTAGCCGCGCACGGCGAGGTCGAGCACCGTCGCCCCGACGTCGGAGGCGTGCACGCGCCCGTCGAGCAGGGCCCCGACCTGGCCGGGGAGCACCCCGTCGGGCGAGGCGAAGGCGACGGCCGCGGTCCCTCCGTTCGCGACGACCGAGCCGGTGGTGACCAGCAGATCGGCGGTCGGTCCGACGGAGCCGGTGGCCGCGTCGTCGGCCCGCCGCCGCAGGAACGCAAAGCCCGCGACCGCCAGCGCGATCACGGTGGCCACCGACAGCGCGATGAGCGCGGGCGCGCTGCGCACGGCCGGCGGCGCGGACGCGCCCGTGAACCGCGCGTCCGCGGCGACGGTGCCCGCCGGGAGCAGCACCGTGAACACGGCCACGCGTCCCTTCGCGAGTCCGTTCTGCTGCATGGTGACCCGGCCCGTGGCGGCCGTCTCGGTGAGCGTGCACAGGCGGCGCTCCCCGGTGCGTCCGATGCCGCAGAGCGGCGAATCGGGCTTCGGGCTGGGGGAGACGAAGCTCGCCGTGAGCGTCGTGATGTCGGCGGTGTACCCAGCCGCGAGAGGCCAGGTGAGTTGCTGCAGTTCGGGGCCGTTCTCCACGGAGCCCCGCACGGTGTAGCCGACCTTCGTGGTGCCTCCGGGAGCGGATACCTGCAGCGCACCGTCGGCGACGGTGGCGGTCCCGTTCTCGGCCTTCACATCAGCGACGGTGTAGTGCTGGGTGCGGTCGCCCTCGACGGGGACGTCCAGCGGGAGCCGCTGGGCGACCGCCCGCCCGGTCGGCGCGGTGATGACGGTGCTCACGACGAGGGCCCCGTCCTCTCGGAGGTCCAGAGCCACGTCGACGGTGATCCCGTCCGGCGCGGGGCTCGCCGGTGCCGCCCCGAGCAGCATCACGAGCGCCACCGTCGCCGCTGCCGCCAGGGCCCGCGCCAGCGGTGGAGCCGCCTTTCCCCTGTCCTCCCACATGTCTCGGTACAGTAACCGAAACCAGGGGGTGGAGAGGGGGACCGGCGTGGGGAATCCACAGGGGCCGGGGCAGTACCGCGGCGGCCCGCGGATGCCGCCGCCCGGGCGGGGCGGCCCGCAGTACCCGCACGCCCCCGCACCGGCTGCCCGGGTCCCGGTCCCGCCGCCTCCCGCCTCCCCGCGACCGGCCCCGGCGCGTGGCGGCTCCGGGCAGTACCGCATCGCGTCCGGACTGCGCCGCCCGACGGTGCCTCCCCGCGCCCCGGTCCGCCCCTACCGCCCGACGTACGGGCCGGCGGCGACCCAGGCGCCTCCGCAGTACCGGCCCGTGCCGCCGCGCCCGGGCCCCGCCGCGCCGCCCCGGGGCGTGCCGTACGGCCAGTGGTCCATGCCCGCGCCCGCGCCGTACGGGGGCCGGGTCTCCCCGTATCCGCGGCCCTCCTACCCGCAGCCCGCCTGGACGCCGCGCCCACCGGCGTCGGGAGGGGCCGGCCCCTGGATCGCGGTGCTGGTGATCGCGCTCGTGGCGCTGATCGCTCTCGTCCTCGGCACCGCGGTCGCCGTCGTCGGGAGCACCAGCACCGAGGCGGGACCGGCCACGACGAGCACGACCGTCGAGGTCCCGACCACCGCGGAGACGACCACCACCGAACCGACCACGTCGACCACGTCGACCCGCTCGCGCAGCGCCGTCCCGACGGCCGGCGCCACGCCCACGGGGACGGCGGCGCTGCAGGGTAATCCGCTGTACGGGGGCAGCTCGGCCGGCCTGGTCACACAGCCGTGCACCGCCGTCGGTTGGCCCTCCAACAGCGCAACGGGCAAACGCTTCTTCGACAGCCTCGCGCCCTGTCTCGACCGGGCGTGGAGCGCGGCGATGACCGCCGCCGGCCTCAGTTATCGCACTCCCGCGGTGGTGGTGCCCACCGGATCGCAGATCAGTTCGCCGTGCGGCACGACCGACCTCTCCACGGAGGACGTCGCGGCGTTCTACTGCTCGAGCAACGAGACCCTGTACATGCCGCTGACGGGGCTCGGCGTGAGCCACTACGGCAACCAGCCGGTGATCTACCTCGCCGTCTTCGCGCACGAGTACGGCCACCACGTCCAGATGATCAGCGGCATCCTGCCGGCTCAGGTGCGCGTGGAACGGCAGGACGGGCGGACCTCCGAGACCGGGCTGGAATCCTCTCGTCGCCTCGAGCTGCAGGCGCAATGCTTCAGCGGACTGTTCGTGAAATCGGTGAGCGATACCGGCGGTCAGTTCACCAGCGCCGACTTCCGCACCGTCTACGAGGACCAGGAGCGCGGCGACAAGCCGGGCAACCCGCGCGACCACGGAAGCTCGGTGCACTACCAGGCGTGGTGGAACTCCGGATATCAGAGCAACCGGCTGGCGCAGTGCAACACGTGGGCGGCGTCGTCGAGCGACGTGGCGTGAGCCGCGCACCGTCGTAAACGCCCCACGGAAAGCGCTCGCACCCGCTGACTAGAATCGTGCTGTGACTACTGAGCCGCAGAACGCCGCCCCGGCCGATCCGGGCATCGCCGCAGACCGACTTCCCGCCGCCTGGGAGCCCGGTGCGGTAGAGGCGGACATCTACCGCGGCTGGGTCGACGCGGGGTACTTCACGGCCGACAACACCTCGCCGAAGCCCGCGTTCTCCGTGGTCCTGCCGCCCCCGAACGTGACCGGCAGCCTGCACCTGGGCCACGCGCTCGACCAGACCATCACCGATGCGCTGTGCCGCCGCAAGCGGATGCAGGGCTACGAGGTGCTGTGGCTCCCCGGCACCGATCACGCCGGTATCGCCACCCAGTCGCTCGTGGAGAAGCAGCTCGCCGCCGAGGGCACCACCCGCCGCGAGATCGGCCGCGAGAAGTTCCTCGAGCGCGCGTGGGCGTTCAAGGAGGCCAGCCACGGCAACATCACCGGCCAGATGCGCCGGATCGGCGTCGGCGTCGATTGGTCCCGCGAGCGGTTCACCATGGACGAGGGCCTCTCCCGCGCGGTGCAGACCATCTTCAAGCAGCTCTTCGACGCGGGCCTGATCTACCGCGCCGAGCGCCTGGTCAACTGGTCGCCCGTGCTGCAGACCGGCATCTCCGACCTCGAGGTCGACCACAAGGAGGTCGACGGCGAGCTCGTCTCCTTCCGCTACGGCTCGCTGAACGACGACGAGCCCCACATCGTCTGCGCCACCACGCGCCTGGAGACGATGCTCGGCGACACCGCGATCGCCGTCCATCCCGAGGACGAGCGCTACCGCGCCCTCCTCGGCACCACCCTCGAGCACCCCTTCCTCGACCGCCGGATCCCGATCGTCGCCGACGACTACGTCGACCCCGAGTTCGGTTCCGGCGCCGTGAAGATCACCCCCGCGCACGACCCGAACGACTTCGCGCTCGGCCAGCGCCACGACCTGCCGATGCCCACGATCATGGACGAGACCGCCCACATCGTCGGCACCGGAACGCAGTTCGACGGACTGGACCGCTTCGCCGCCCGCAAGGCGATCCGCGAGGCGCTCGCCGAGCAGGGCCGCATCGTCAAGGAGGTGCGCCCCTACCGGCACAGCGTCGGCCACAGCGAGCGCTCCGGCGAGCCGATCGAGCCGCGGCTTTCGATGCAGTGGTGGGTCAAGGTCGACCGCCTGTCCAAGGCCGCGGGCGACGCGGTCCGCAACGGCGACACCACCATCGTCCCCGAGTCCCTCGCGCCGCGGTTCTTCGACTGGGTCGACGAGATGCACGACTGGAACATCTCCCGCCAGCTGTGGTGGGGCCATCGCATCCCCGTCTGGTACGGCCCCGCCGACGCCGAGGGCAACCGCGACGTGGTCTGCTGCGGCCCGGACGACGTGCCGCCCGCCGGCTACGAGCAGGACCCCGACGTCCTCGACACGTGGTTCAGCTCCGGTCTGTTCCCGTTCTCGACGATGGGTTGGCCCGAGCAGACCGCCGACCTGGACAAGTTCTACCCCACGTCCACGCTGGTCACGGGCTACGACATCATCTTCTTCTGGGTCGCCCGGATGATGATGTTCGGCACCTTCCTCGGCGAGGAGCCGAACGCCCCCGGCAAGGTGCCCTTCCACGAGGTCCTGCTCCACGGCCTGGTGCGCGACGAGTTCGGCCGCAAGATGTCGAAGTCGAAGGGCAACGGCATCGACCCCCTCGACTGGGTCGAGGAGTACGGGGCCGACGCGCTGCGCTTCACCCTGGCCCGCGGCACGATCCCCGGTGCCGACCTCAACGTGGGCGCCGACGCGGCCGCGAGCAGCCGGAAGTTCGCCACCAAGCTGTTCAACGCCACCAAGTTGGCCCTGATGAACGACGCCCGCGTCGGCGAGCTGCCGGACCGCGCCGCCCTCACCGACGCCGATCGCTGGATCCTGGACCGCCTCGCCGCCGTCCAGGCCGAGGCCGACGCGGCCTTCGACGCCAACGAGCTGGGCAAGGCCTGCGAGGCGCTCTACCACTTCGCCTGGGACGAGCTGTGCGACTGGTACCTCGAGGTCTCCAAGCTGCAGCTGCAGGGCGAGGACGCGGCGGTCGCCGACAACACCCGCCTCGTGCTCGGCAAGGCCCTCGACGTCGTCCTGCGCATGCTGCATCCGACGATGCCCTTCGTCACCGAGGTGCTGTGGAAGGCCCTCACCGGCGGAACCTCGCTGGTCATCGCGGACTGGCCGTCGCGCGACTGGGCCCCGGCCGAGATCCCCGCCGACGGCGTGGAGTCCGCCCGCCGCTTCGCCGACCTGCAGCGCCTGGTCACCGAGATCCGCCGGTTCCGCAGCGACCAGCTGCTCAAGCCCGGCCAGCGGGTCTCCGCGCGGCTCACCGGCCTCGACGAGGCGGACCTGACCTCCCTCGCGGCCGCCGCCGCGAACCTGTGCCGCCTCACCCCGCCGGAGGACGGCTTCGCCGCCACCGCGTCGCTCGAGGTCCGGCTCGTGGGCGGCACGGTCACCGTCGAGCTGGACACCTCCGGCACCGTCGACCTGGGGGCCGAGCGGGCCCGCCTCGAGAAGGACCTCAAGGCCGCGCAGAAGGAGCTCGACGGCACGTCGGCCAAGCTGGGCAACGAGGCCTTCCTCGCGAAGGCGCCCGACGCCGTCGTCGACAAGATCCGCGGCCGCCAGTCGGTCGCACAGGAGGAGGTCGAGCGCCTCACCGCCCGGATCGCGCAGCTGGGCGGGGGCGCCGCGTGACGGTGCCCGCCTTCGCCGCCGACCCCGACGACCTCGCCGAACTCGCCCAGGTCGAGGCCGAGCTGGATCAGCGCTGGCCGGAGACGAAGATCGAGCCCTCGCTCACGCGGATCTCCGCGCTGATGCAGCTGCTCGGCTCGCCGCAGGACGCGTACCCGTCGATCCAGGTCGCCGGGACCAACGGCAAGTCCTCGACCACGCGGATGATCGACTCGCTGCTGGTGGCCTTCTCCCGTCGCACGGGCCGGATCACCAGCCCCCACCTGCAGCTCGCGACCGAGCGGATCGCGATCGACGGTGCGCCGCTCACCGCGAGGCAGTACGTGGAGACCTACCGCGAGCTCGAGCCCTTCATCGAGCTCGTCGACGCGCAGTCCGAGGCCGCCGACGGGCCGCGGATGAGCAAGTTCGAGGTGCTCACCGCGATGGCCTTCGCCGCCTTCGCCGAGGCCCCCGTCGACGTGGCCGTCGTCGAGGTCGGGCTCGGCGGCACCTGGGACGCGACCAACGTGGTGACCGCCGAGGTCGCCGTCATCACCCCGATCGGACTCGACCACGTCGAGATCCTCGGCCCCGACCTCGCGTCGATCGCGGGGGAGAAGGCCGGCATCGTCAAGCGCGCGCCCGAGCGGCTGATCCCCAAGGACACCGTGGTGATCGTGGGCAAGCAGGAGCCCGAGGCGATGGACGTGCTGCTGCGCAAGGCCGTCGAGGCCGACGCGGCCGTCGCGCGCGAGGGCTCGGAGTTCGCGGTCGTCGAACGCCGCGTCGCCGTCGGCGGGCAGCAGCTCACCCTCCAGGGGCTCGGCGGGGTCTACGACGACGTCTTCCTGCCGCTCCACGGCGAGCACCAGGCCAACAACGCGGCGGTCGCCCTCGCCGCCGTCGAGGCCTTCTTCGGCGCCGGCGCCGACCAGCAGCTCGACATCGACACGGTGCGGGAGGGCTTCGCGAAGTCCGCCTCGCCCGGACGCCTCGAGCGGGTCCGCAGTGCCCCGACGGTGCTCATCGACGCTGCGCACAACCCGCACGGCGCGCAGGCCCTCGCCCGGACCATCGAGACCGAGTTCGGTTTCCGCACCCTGATCGGCGTCGTCTCCGTGCTCGCCGACAAGGACGCCGTGGGCGTGCTGACGGCGCTCGAACCCGTGCTCGACACCGTCGTCGTCACCCACAACGGCTCGCCCCGCGCACTCGAGGTCGAGCGACTGGCGGCCATCGCGGAGGAGATCTTCGGCGAGGACCGCGTGGTCACCTCGCCCACCATGGTCGACGCGGTGGAGACCGCCGTCGCCCTCGCCGACCAGGAGTCCGACGACGAGGAAGGCCCCGCCTCCGGCGTCGGCGTCCTCATCACCGGCTCCGTGGTCACCGCCGGCGCCGCGCGCTCGCTGTTCGGAAAGGAACCCCAGTGACCGAGCCCCAGCGGTTCACCCCGCCGCCCAAGGACCCGTGGAAGAGCTTCCGCGGCATCCTCTCCGGCACCCTGATCCTCGAGATGATCGTGATCCTGCTGGCCCTGCCCGTGGTGGTCCGCCTCTCGCCCGGCCTGTCCTGGCTCAAGATCGCGTACGTCCTGATCCTCGCGGCGCTGATGTTCGCCGGCTGCATGGTCGTCAAGAAGCCGTGGGCCGTCCCCGCCTTCCTCGCGCTGCAGGTCGCCGTCGTCGCCGGCTTCGTCGTGCACTGGGGGATCGGCGCCGTGGGCATCGTCTTCGGCATCGTCTGGGCCTACATCGCCTTCATCGAGCGCGACGTGAAGCAGCGCATGGAGCAGGGCCGCCTGCCGGGGCAGGAACCGATCGCCGAGTGAGGCCCGTTACGCTGTTGCCGTGACTGAGCGGACTCTGATTCTCATCAAGCCCGACGGCGTGCGGCGCGGCCTCTCCGGGGAGATCCTGGCGCGTATCGAGCGGAAGGGCCTCACCATCGCGGCCCTCGAGCTCAAGCACGTCTCCATCGAGGTGGCCGAGGGCCACTACGCCGAGCACAAGGAGAAGCCCTTCTTCGGCTCCCTGCTCGACTTCATCACCTCCGGGCCCGTCGTGGCCGCGGTGCTGGAGGGCCCACGCGCGATCGCCGCGTTCCGCCAGCTCGCCGGCGGCACCGACCCGGTCGAGAAGGCCGTGCCCGGCACCATCCGCGGCGACTTCGGCCTGGAGACCCAGGAGAACCTCGTGCACGGCTCCGACTCGCCCGAGTCCGCCGCGCGCGAGATCGCCCTCTGGTTCCCCGGCCTCGCCTGACCTGCCAGAACCTGTTCCACACCCCTGAACCCACGGGCCCGCCCGCGCGACATCGCGCGGCGCGGGCCCGATACTTTTCCGCACTGCCTGTGGCGTGTGGGATACTGACGTCGGACGCACGTCGGCGCGCGCAACCGCGCGGCACCGACCGGCCCGGCTGGCTCACAGATCGTCGAGTCAGCGTGCGCCACGCACGAGACACGTGCAGACCTTGACAAACGTGGGGCGGTAGGAGAATTCCTTCGCCCGCACCACATGACACGCCCCCGCGTGGCCGCGACCAGCAGTGATCGCGCCCGGGGGTCGGTAGGAGATATTGAGTGGCCGACAACACGTCGCCGGAAGAACAGAACAACGAAGCTCGGGAGGAGTTCCCGCAGAAGCTGCGCGTCCACGCGCTGGCGCGTCTGCTGGGCCTCACCAGCAAGGAGGTGCTCGCGCACCTCGGTGAGCTGGGCTTCGTCGCGCGCAGCGCGCACTCGAGCATCGACCGCAGCGCCGCCGAGCGGGTGCGCGATCGCATCGCCGAGGGCGCGGGTGCCACGGAGCCGGCGGAGGCCGACACCCCCGTGACGCCCGACGTCGCCGAGGAGGCCGCGCCGGAGGCGACCGCGGTGGGCAGCACGCCCTCGCTCTTCTCCGCCGCCGCGGCCGCCGAGCCCGTGGTCGAGCAGGCACCGTCGTCCTTCGACGCGAACGTGCCGCTGTTCCTGCAGCCCGAGCAGGTCGAGCAGGCGCCGCGGAAGGCGCGCGCCGCCAAGAAGGACGCCGCGCCGGCCTCCGAGGCCGACGAGCCCGAGGCCGAGAAGCCCGCGACCGCGCCTGAGAAGCCCCAGGCGACCGCCACCCCCGAGGCGGAGCAGCCCGAGGCCGCCGAGGCCGAGGCTGAGACGACTGACGCGGCAGCGTCGACCGAGCAGAACGACGACGAGGCCGCCGGCAACCGTCGCCGCCGCCGTGGACGCCGCGGTCGCGGCCGCGGCCGCGGGGAGAACGCCGACGAGCAGGACGGCCAGGAGACCGACGGCGGCGAGCAGGCCGCCGAGACGCCCGCCCGCGACGACGCACCGAAGGCCGACGCAGACCAGTCCGAGGCCGAGAAGGCCGACGACGAGAAGACCGACGAGGCCTCGGACGATGCCGATGGGGACGACGTCGAGGACGTGACCGACGGCGGCTCGCGTCGCCGCCGTCGCCGTCGCCGCCGCCGCGGCACGGGGGAGGACGGTGCGGAGGCGACCCCGTCCGACGACCCGCCCAACACCGTCGTGCACGAGCGCGAGCCGCGGCAGCGTCAGCGCCGCGACGAGGTGCGCGGCATCAGCGGCTCGACCCGCCTCGAGGCCAAGCGCCAGCGCCGCCGCGACGGCCGCGACACCGTCCGCCGCCGCCCGCCGATCCTCACCGAGTCCGAGTTCCTCGCCCGTCGCGAGGCCGTCGACCGCGTGATGGTCGTGCGCGAGCGCACCGGCGTCGGCCCGTCGGAGGGCCAGGACGGCCACACCGTCCCGCACCCGCAGGACTACACCCAGGTCGCCGTCCTCGAGGACGGCGTACTGGTGGAGCACTTCGTCACGTCGTCGAGCTCGGCGTCGATGGTCGGCAACATCTACTTGGGCCGCGTGCAGAACGTGCTGCCCTCGATGGAGGCCGCCTTCGTCGACATCGGCCGCGGCCGCAACGGCGTCCTCTACGCCGGCGAGGTCAACTGGGACGCCGCAGGCCTGGACGGCAACGCCCGCAAGATCGAGCAGGCCCTCAAGCCCGGTGATCAGGTGCTGGTGCAGGTGTCCAAGGACCCGGTGGGTCACAAGGGCGCCCGCCTCACCACGCAGATCTCCCTCGCGGGCCGCTTCCTGGTCTACGTGCCCGGCGGCGGTTCCGCGGGCATCTCGCGCAAGCTGCCCGACACCGAGCGCAAGCGCCTCAAGGAGATCCTCAAGGAGATCGTCCCGGCCGATGCCGGCGTGATCATCCGCACCGCGTCCGAGGGCGTCAGCGCCGAGGAGCTCGCGGGCGACGTCGCGCGGCTGCAGGCCCAGTGGGCCGAGATCGAGGAGGCCTCCTCGCAGAAGGGCGTCAAGGCGCTCTACGAGGAGCCCGACCTGCTGGTCAAGGTCGTGCGCGATCTGTTCAACGAGGACTTCAGCAAGCTCGTCATCGAGGGCGGCCGCGCCTGGGACACCGTGGAGAAGTACGTCTCCACCGTCGCGCCCGACCTGCTGCCCCGCGTCGAGAAGTTCGAGAAGGCCCACGCCGATGCGCCGGACGTCTTCGCGACCTACCGCATCGACGAGCAGCTCGCCAAGGCGATGGACCGCAAGGTCTGGCTGCCGTCGGGCGGCACGCTGGTCATCGACCGCACCGAGGCCATGACCGTCGTCGACGTCAACACCGGCAAGTTCACCGGCGCCGGCGGCAACCTCGAGGAGACCGTCACCCGGAACAACCTCGAGGCGGCCGAGGAGATCGTGCGGCAGATGCGCCTGCGCGACATCGGCGGCATGATCGTCGTCGACTTCATCGACATGGTCCTCGAGTCCAACCGCGACCTCGTGCTGCGCCGCCTCACCGAGGCGCTCGGCCGCGACCGCACCCGCCACCAGGTCTCCGAGGTCACCTCGCTGGGCCTGGTCCAGATGACCCGCAAGCGGATCGGCACCGGCCTCGTCGAGGCCTTCTCCACGCCGTGCCAGGCCTGCTCGGGCCGGGGCATCATCGTCCACGACGCGCCCGTCGAGTCGTCGGGCGGCGGCGAGGACGGCGGCCGCTCCGGCGACAGGGCGGAGGGCTCGGGTCGCAAGAAGCGCAAGCGCACCAAGTCCGACGGTGCCGCTCAGGCCCCGTCGACGCCGCCTGCCCCGCCGGCGCCCGCGAAGGAGCCCGCCGTGCACAAGGGCGAGCACCCCATGTTCCGGGCGATGGCCGCGCACCACGACGACGAGGCGCCCGCTGACGGCACCGAGGTCGCCGCGGCGCAGGTCGCCGAGGCGTCGGCCGCCGATGCACCCGAGGTCGCGACCGTCGAGCGGACGGTCGTGGAGCAGGTCGTCGAGGCCGTCGCGGAGGCGCCCCAGGCCGCCGCCGAGGCGCCGGTCGAGACCGCTCCGGCGCAGCAGACCGAGGCGTCGGCGCCCCGGCGCCGGCGGGTGGCGCGCAAGGCGCCCACCACCACGTCCGCGGCACCGCAGACGATCGTCGTCGACATCGCGGCCCCCGCGCCCGATGCCCCGGCGGTCACGGCCACCGCGGCCGATGGTGCCGGTGCCTCGGTGGCGGAGCCCGCGCGCAAGCGGGCCCGCCGACGGGCCGCCGCCCGCCCTGCCGGCCCGGCGGCCGGCGGTGCCGGGAGTGACGGAGCCGACAAGGCGGACCAGCCGGTTTGACCCTGTCGCCGGCCTTCCCGTAACCTGGGAAGGTCGCTTTTCCGGCGGCGCGCTCGTGCGTGCGTGTTCCGGAGTACCCGCGTGATACGAGCCGCGCACCTGGCGCGCGCTGAACTACGAGATGTGTAAGAAGAGGTAAGTCCGAAGATGGCCACGTATGCGATCGTCAAGACCGGCGGCAAGCAGTACAAGGTCGCCGTCGGCGACCTGGTGAAGGTCGAGAAGATCGACGGTGAGGTCGGCAGCAGCGTTCAGCTGCCCGTCGCTCTGGTCGTCGACGGCGCCAACCTCACCACCGACGCCGCGGCGCTGGAGAAGATCTCCGTGACCGGCGAGGTCGTGGATCAGGTCAAGGGCCCGAAGATCCGGATCCACAAGTTCAAGAACAAGACCGGCTACCACAAGCGTCAGGGCCACCGGCAGAAGCTGACGGTCGTCAAGGTGACCGCGATCGCCTGACCGGCGAACCCAGACAACGAACACCCCTAGTACAGGAGTAGCCAGATGGCACACAAGAAGGGCGCGTCCAGCTCGCGCAACGGTCGTGATTCCAACGCCCAGCGACTGGGCGTCAAGCGGTTCGGTGGCCAGAAGGTCAGCGCCGGCGAGATCCTGGTCCGCCAGCGCGGCACCCACTTCCACCCCGGCGTCCTCGTCGGCCGTGGCGGCGACGACACCCTGTTCGCCCTCGCCGCGGGTGCGGTGGAGTTCGGCACGAAGCGTGGCCGCAAGACGGTCAACATCGTGCCGGTCGCTGTGGAGGCCTAGTCCCGCAGCGGCAGTACGAGTCTTTTCGAAGGCGGGTGTGGTCTCCATCAGGTGACCCGCCCGCCTTCGGCTTTTCCGCCCCGCGCCCACCGGCGCAGGGCACACAGGTAGAAAGAGGTTTCCCATGTCCAGGTTCGTCGACCGGGTGACGGTGCACGTCACGGCCGGTAACGGTGGCCACGGCTGCGCCTCGATCCACCGCGAGAAGTTCAAGCCGCTCGGCGGCCCCGACGGCGGCAACGGCGGCCGCGGCGGCTCCGTGGTCCTCGAGGTCGATCCGCAGGTGCACACCCTGCTCGACTTCCACTTCCGCCCCCACCTCAAGGCCACCAACGGCAAGCCCGGCGAGGGCGGCAACCGCGAGGGCAAGTCCGGGCAGGACATCGTGCTCAAGGTGCCGGACGGCACCGTCGTGCTCGATACGGACGGGAAGATGCTGGCCGACCTCGTGGGCGCCGGCACCCGCTTCGACGCCGCGCAGGGCGGCCGCGGCGGCCGCGGCAACGCCGCGCTCGTGTCCAAGGCCCGCAAGGCCCCCGGCTTCGCCCTGCTCGGCGAGGAGGGCCAGGCCCGCGACCTGGTGCTCGAGCTCAAGTCCGTGGCCGACGTGGGCCTCGTCGGGTTCCCGTCCGCGGGCAAGTCCTCGCTGGTCTCGGTGCTGTCGGCCGCGAAGCCGAAGATCGCCGACTACCCCTTCACCACGCTCGCCCCGAACCTCGGCGTCGTCTCGGCGGGAGAGACCACCTTCACCATCGCCGACGTGCCCGGGCTCATCCCCGGCGCCTCGACGGGCCGCGGCCTCGGCCTGGACTTCCTGCGCCACCTCGAGCGCTGCGCGGTGCTCGCGCACGTCGTGGACTGCGCGACCCTGGAACCGGGCCGCGACCCGGTCAGCGACGTCGACGCGCTGGAGGCCGAGCTCGCCGCCTACCAGCCGGCGCTGGCCGCCGACACCGGCCTGGGCGAGCTGTCCGAGCGACCCCGCATCGTGGTGCTCAACAAGGCCGACGTGCCCGACGCCGAGGAGCTCGCCGAGATGGTGCGCCCCGAGTTCGAGGCGCGGGGCTGGCCCGTCTTCGTGATCTCCGCGGTCGCCCACACCGGGCTGCGGGAACTGACCTTCGCCCTCGCCGACCTGGTGCAGAAGTTCCGGGCGGAGCGCGGCAACCCCGTCGCGCGGCGCCCCGTCATCCGGCCCATCGCGATCGACGAGTCCGGCTTCGAGGTCATCTCCGACCCGGATCAGCCGGGCGGCTTCATCGTGCGCGGCCCGCGGCCGGAGCGGTGGATCAAGCAGACCCCGTTCGACAACGACGAGGCCGTCGGCTTCCTCGCGGACCGGCTCAACCGGCTCGGCGTCGAGAAGGAGCTGCTCAAGCTCGGCGCGGAGCCCGGCTGCCCCGTCACCATCGGCGACGTGTGCTTCAACTGGGAGCCCTCGCTGGGCACCATCGACGACGTGCCCGTCACCGGCCGCGGCACCGACATCCGCCTCGAGCAGAACGAGCGCGTGGGCGCGGCCGAGCGGCGCCACCAGCACGACGTGCGCCGTGGTCTCGCGAGCGACGACGAGGACGACGAATGACGGCGGCGCCCGCGACCGGTGATCTCCTCGCCGGCGACATGCGCGCCATGGTCGCGGGCGCCCGCAAGCTGGTCGTGAAGATCGGCAGCTCCGCACTGACCGACCTCGAGCACGGCCTCGCCTCCGACCGGCTGGACGCGCTGACCGACGCCATCGTCGCGCGACTGGACCGGGGCACCGAGGTCATCGTGGTCTCGTCGGGCGCGATCGGCGCCGGCATGGCGCCGCTCGGCCTCAAGCGCAGGCCGACCGACCTGGCCACCAAGCAGGCCGTCGCGTCCGTGGGGCAGCTGCAGCTCGCCAACGCCTGGGGCGCCTCGTTCGGGCGCTACGACCGCATCGTCTCCCTGGTCCTGCTGACCGCGCACGACATCGGCCTGCGGGTGCACGCCGCGAACGCGCAGCGCACTCTGGACCGCCTGCGCACGCTGGGCGCCGTGCCGATCATCAACGAGAACGACGTGGTGGCCTCGAACGAGGTCCGCTTCGGCGACAACGACCGGCTCGCGGCCCTCGTCGCGCATCTCACCGGCGCCGACGCGCTGGTCCTCCTGTCGGACGTCGACGGGCTCTACGACGGTGACCCGCGCAAGGGCGACGCGTCGCTGATCGCGGCCGTCGACGGCCCCGAGGACCTGGACGGCGTCGTCGCGGGCTCCGGCGGCGCGCTCGGCACCGGCGGCATGGCCTCGAAGCTCTCCGCGGCCCGCCTGGCGGCGGATGCCGGCGTCCCCGTGCTGCTCACCGCTGCCGCGCTCGCCGACCGGGCGCTCGACGGTGCCGACGTGGGCACCGTCTTCCGGCCCCGGGCCGTGCGCCTCTCGGCGCGGCGGTTCTGGGTGCGGCACGCGGCCGACGTGCACGGCGACCTCACGCTGGACGACGGTGCCGTCGCCGCGGTGGTCGACCGGCGCCGCTCGCTGCTCCCCGCCGGCGTCACCGCGGTCAGCGGCACCTTCTCCGGCGGCGACGTGGTGAACCTGCGTGACCTGCAGGGCACCGTCCGGGCCCGCGGGGTGGCGGCCTACGACCACACCGAGCTCGAGATGATGCTCGGCCGCGACACCACGGACCTGCCGGAGGGTCTGCGGCGCCCCGTCGTCCACGCGGACGACCTGGTGCCGGTGCGCTGACGCCGCGGGCGTCGACCGTCAGACCTGGGCGCCCTCGAGGTCGCGGCGGAGCGCGGCCTCGGAGGCCTTCACGGCCTGCACGGCGAAGGGCTCGATGATCATGCCGAGGGCCTTGCCGGCCAGGCCGCCGGGCAGCTCGTAGGTGAACTCGACCGCGAGCTCGGTGGCGGCGTCGCCGACGGCGCTGAACGTCCAGCGCGACGTGGTCTTGAAGCCCGCGATGGACTTCAGGGTGATCAGGCGGTCCTCCTCGAACTCGGTGACCTCGACGACGGAGCCGATCTCCTTCGGGCCGATCTTCACCGCCGAGTCGTAGGTCGCGCCGAGGCCGTAGTCCTTCTCGCCCTGCGGCACGAACCTGCTGATCCCGAAGAACCACTGCGGCACGGTCCGGTAATCCGCGACGTGGGCGAACGCGGTGCTCAGCGGCACCGACGCGGTCGCGGTGTGGTGGATGGTGGTCATGGAGGCCTCCGGTCTGGGCGAGCAACAGCGAACACGTGGGACCCGGTGTCCCGGGTGATCACCGGCGACCCTACAGGTGCGACCAGGGCATTCATACAGACAGGTAGGAAATGTCCACGAACGTGGTACATTTTCGTCAGAACTGTGTCAGCCAGCAGGAGGAGTCCGTCGTGGCACTGCACATCACCCACATGGGGCGCACCCGAGGCCGCCCGTTCGCCGGGCAGGCGGAGTACGAGCAGACCCTGCAGGACCTCTCCGAGGCCTCCGTCCAGCGCAACTTCGATCCGTACGTCGACATCGACTGGGACTCGCCGGAGCTCGCGGTCACGCCGGACGATCCGCGGTGGATCCTCGATTCCCGCTTCGATCCGATCGGCCGCACCGAGTGGTACCAGTCGCAGCCGCGCTCGAAGCAGATCGAGATGGGCATGTGGCGCCAGGCGAACGTGGCCAAGGTCGGCCTGCAGTTCGAGTCGGTGCTGATCCGCGGCATCATGCAGTACACGGCCCTGCAGCCGAACAACTCGCCGGAGTTCCGCTACGCCACCCATGAGGCGAAGGAGGAGTGCCAGCACACGCTGATGTTCCAGGAGTTCGTCAACCGGATCGGGATGGACGTGCCCGGCGGCCCGCTGTGGTTCCGCCGCCTGTCGCCGATCATCCCGCTGGCGGCCACGACCTTCCCGATGATCTTCTACATGGGCGTCCTCGGCGGCGAGGAGCCGATCGACCACGTGCAGAAGCAGTTCCTGCGCTCGGGCATCGAGCAGCACCCCACGATGACCGCGGTCATGCAGATCCACGTGGCGGAGGAGGCGCGCCACATTTCCTTCGCGCACCAGCTTCTGGAGCACCGCATCCCCACCCGCGGCGCCTTCCCGCGCTTCCTGCTGTCGCTGGCGCTGCCGCTGGTGATGCGCTCGCTGCTCACCGCGATCGCGGTGCCGCCGCGCGAGTTCCGCAAGCGTTTCGAGATCCCGCGCTCCGAGTGGAAGCAGATGTACTGGCGCTCCCCGGAGTCGCAGGCGGTCAAGCGCGAGGTGTTCGGCGACGTGCGACTGCTGGCCGAGAAGACGAAGCTGATGAACCCCGTCTCGCGGGTGCTGTGGCGCGTCCTCGGCATCGACGGTCGCGTCTCGCGCTTCCGCAGCGAGCCCGCGTACTCCGCGGGCTGACCTCCCGACCGACCCGATCCGCCTGGAGCGGAGCTGCCGTGAGCGGTTCCGCTCCAGGCGGATTCGTCTGTCCAGGGGAGGGGATCGGCGCCACGATGGGCGCATGAGTGAAAACCCGAAGATCCCGCACTTCACCGAACGGGTGCGCCGCGAGCTCTACGACCGCCGCGTCGTCGTCCTCGACGGTCCGCTCGACGACGACAACGGCTCCCTGCTCGCCACCCAGATCCTCTCGCTCGCGTCCACGAGCTCGGCCGACATCGCGCTGTGGATCCACTCGCCGGGCGGCTCCGTCCCGTCGATGCTCGCGATCCGCGACGTCATGCGGCTCGTGCCGTGCGACGTCTCCACGCTGGTCCTCGGCATCGCGTACAGCGCCGGGCAGTTCCTGCTCTCCGCTGGCACGCCCGGCAAGCGTCGCGCACTGCCGCACGCCCGCGTCCTCATGCACCAGGGCTCCGCGGGCATCGGCGGCACCGCGGTCGACATCGAGCTGCAGGCCGGCGACCTGCGGCACACCCGTGACACCGTCCTCGGCCTGATCGCCGACGACACCGGCCGGCCCCTGGAGCAGATCTTCGAGGACTCGTTGCACGACCGCTGGTACACGGCCGAGCAGGCCCGTGAGTACGGCTTCATCGACGAGATCGTGGAGTCCTTCGACACCGTGGTGCCGGGCCGGCGCCGAGCCGGTTTCGACCTGACGGGAGCCGCCCGATGAGCACCTACACGATCCCCAACGTCATCGACCGCCGCCCGAACGGCGAGCGGATCACCGACGTCTACTCGCACCTGCTCTCCGAGCGCGTCGTCTACCTCGGCACAGCGATCGATGCGGGCGTCGCGAACGCGATCGTCGCGCAGCTGCTCTTCCTCGCCTCCGACGGCGACGGCGAGATCCAGCTGTACATCAACTGCGAGGGCGGCGATCCCAGTGCGGCGCTGGCGATCTACGACACCATGCGCTACATCCGCCCGACGGTGGCGACCACGTGCGTCGGGCAGGCGGTCGCGGTGGGGGCGGTCCTCCTCGCGGGCGGTGCCCCCGGGCGCAGGATGGCGCTGCCGCACGCGCGGGTGGTGCTGCACCAGCCCTCCGCGCAGGGCCGCGGCACCATCCCGGACCTGATCCTCCAGGCCGACGAGGTGATCCGTGTCCGCGCGCAGATGGAGCGGGTGCTCGCGCGGCACACGGGGCGGACGCCGGAGGAACTGCGCGCCGACACCGACCACGACCGCGTCTTCACCGCCGAGGCGGCCGTCGACTACGGGCTGATCGACGAGGTGATCGAGGAGGCCTGACGCCTCAGGCCGCCAGCGCCAACAGGCGCGGAGCGGGGGCGGCGGGCTCGGGGGAGACGGGGCCCGCCGCCGGCCGCGCGGTGCGATCGAGGCGCAGGACCGGGCGCGCGGCACCGAGGCGGCGGCCCACCTCGACGGCGAGCGCGCCGACGCCGGTGCCGAGTGCGCCGGCGATCGCCGCCAGCATCTCGCTCGACGGGTCCTTGAGGCCGCGCTCGATCTCGGAGAGGTACTGCGGCGAGATCCCCGCCCGCGCCGCGGTGTCGGCAAGCCGCTCGCCCCGCTCCTGGCGACGACGCCGCAGCACACCGCCCAGTTCGTGCCGGAACAGTGCCTCGCCGCCGATCGTCATACCGGCAACGCTACGACGCCGGGGGCGTGCGGCACCGTCGGATCCGCTCTGAGCAGCGCGGTCACTGCGCGGCGATCGCGGCCTCCAGCCGGGACCGGGCCTCGTCGCCGGCCTCGCCGGGCAGCATGTCGAGGGCCTTCCCGATCGGCATGGATCCGGCGAGCTCCAGGAGTTGGTCGACGGGCATGCCGCCCGCCGCCCCCGCCAGCGTCGCGCGGAAGCCCTCGCCCGCGACGGGGTGCGCGGCCCACTCGGAGATCGTCGAGTCCATGTCCAGCCGCTGGGTGAGCACGTCCCCGTGGAGCGCGAGGACGGCGTCCGCGTCGATGTCCGCGCTGCTGCGACCCACCTCGATCAGGTAGTCGCCGGGCGAGACGACCCAGTCGCCGCGCGGCCCGTCCCAGTGAGCGAAGGCGCGCCGCGGCAGGTCGAGGGTCACCGTGGTCGAGGCGCCGGGCTCGAGCGCGACCTTGTCGAAGGCGGCCAGCGACCGGCGCGGGTGGAAGACCGGACCGGGCCCGCCGCCCACGTACAGCTGCACCACGTGGCTGCCCGCCCGGTCGCCGGCGTTCGTGACGCGGACCGTGGCCGTCGCGGAGTCGCGCCCGGTGGCCAGCACGGCGAGGCCGTCGACCGCGAACGTGGTGTAGCCGAGGCCGTGCCCGAACGGATACCGCGGCGCGATGCCCCGGGAGGTGTACCAGCGGTAGCCGACGAGGAGGCCCTCGCCGTAGCGCACGGTGCCCAGCTCGCCGGGGAAGTTCCCGAACGCCGGCGTCTGCTCCAGGCGGTGCGGGACCGTCTCCGCGAGCCTGCCCGACGGTGCCGCGAGGCCGAACAGCAGGTCGGCGATCGCCGCGCCGCCGCCCTGCCCGAGGAGGAAGGCCTCGAGGATCGCGTCCACCTCGTCGTGCCAGGGCTCCAGCTCGATCACGCCGCCGCCGACCAGCACGACGACGGTGCGCGGCGCCGCGGCGGCGACAGCGCGGAGCAATTCCACCTGTCGCGGGTCGATCGCGAGATCCGGCCGGTCGAAGCCCTCGGACTCCTCGGCCTCGGTGAGCCCGGCGAAGACCACGGCCGTCCCCGCGCGAGCGGCTACCGCGACCGCCTCGGCGCGCAGCGCGGCGTGGTCCTCGTCGCCGAGACCGTAGCCCGCCGCGAACTCCACCGCGACGCCCAGATCGGCGCCGCGCGCGGCGATCTCGTCGAGCGGGACGTCGACGCGGGTGGCATTGATATGGCTCGAGCCGCCGCCCTGGTAGCGCGGCGTGCGGGCCAGCTCGCCGATCACGGCGACCGACCCCGATGCGGGACCGAGGGGGAGCGCGGCGTCCTCGTTGCGCAGCAGGACGGCGCACTCGGTCGCGGCCTCCCGCGCGAGGGCGTGGTGCACGTCCAGGTCCGGCGCCGGCTCGTCGTCCGACGGCGCCCAGCGCGTCAGGTCGATCACGCGCTGCGCCGCGCGCGTGACGACGGCCTCGTCGAGCTCGCCGGACCCGACCGCCTCGACGATCCGCGCGGCGCTGTTCGGGCCGTGCGGCATCTCCAGGTCGAGGCCGGCGTTGACCGCGGCGACCGGGTCGTGCACCGCGCCCCAATCGGAGACGACGAGCCCGTCGTAGCCCCACTCGTCCCGCAGCACCGTCGTGAGCAGCCAGGGGTTCTCCGAGGCGTACACGCCGTCGATGCGGTTGTACGAGCACATCACGGTCGCGGGCGCCGCGTCCGTGACGATCCGCTCGAACGCTGGCAGGTAGATCTCGCGGACGGTGCGCGGGTCGGCGTCGACGCTGACCCGCATGCGCTCCGTCTCCTGGTTGTTCAGCGCGAAGTGCTTGACCGACGCGCCCGCGCCGCCGTCCTGCAGGCCCTGCACCTGGGCGGCGCCCAGCGCGCCGGCGAGCAGCGGATCCTCGGAGTAGTACTCGAAGTTCCGGCCGCACAGCGGATGCCGCTTGATGTTGACGCCGGGGCCGAGCACCACGGCGACGCCCAGCGCCCGCGCCTCCGCCGCGACCGCCCCGCCGATCCGCCGCGCCAGGTCCGGATTCCAGCTCGACCCCACGGCGACCGCCGGCGGGAAGCAGGTCGCGGGGGCGGCGGCGTTGAGCCCCAGGTGATCCGACGCGCCCACCTGGCGGCGCACGCCGTGTGGGCCGTCGGTCAGCACGATCGACGGGACGCCCGGGGCCGCGGCGGTGGTCCAGAAGTCGGCGCCGGTCAGCAGGCGGGCGCGGTCC
The DNA here is from genome assembly GCF_037148755.1 of Tsukamurella sp. USMM236. Lineage (NCBI taxonomy): Bacteria > Bacillati > Actinomycetota > Actinomycetes > Mycobacteriales > Tsukamurellaceae > Tsukamurella > Tsukamurella sp. USMM236. The sequence goes on along the minus strand of NZ_JBBCSS010000002.1, from coordinate 969,655 downwards.
TCGAGCGGCAGGTCGGCGGCGGTGCTCACGGGATGTCCTCTCGGTCGGGGCGGGGTTCAGTGGGTTCAGGGAGCGACGAGGCGGCGCAGCGCCGTCGCGACGTCCACGTCGACGGTGACGTCGGCCAGCCCGTCGCCCCGCGTGCGCCCGCGGTTGACGATGACGACGGGCTTGCCCTGCTTGTGCGCGTGCCGCACGAACCGGAGCCCCGACATCACGGTGAGCGAGCTGCCCAGCACGAGGAGGGCGTCGGCACCGTCGACCATGGTGAAGGCGCGCTCGACGCGCGGCTTGGGCACGGACTCCCCGAAGTAGACGATGTCGGGCTTGAGGATGCCGCCGCAGGTGCCGCAGTCGACCATGGTGAAGTCCGTCGTGTCCTCGACCACGACGTCGGCGTCGGGCGCCACTTCGACCGCGCCGCGATCGGCGATGCGCGCGGCGAAGTCCGCGTTGAGCGGCTCGAGCCGTGCGTGCAGGTGGTGCCGGCTGATCCGGTTCTCACAGCTCAGGCACCGCACCTGGGCGTAGTTGCCGTGTAGGTCGATGACGCCGCGCGAGCCCGCCTTGAGGTGCAACAGGTCCACGTTCTGCGTGATGACCCCGCTGATCCCGGGGAGCTCCGTCAGCGCCCGGTGCGCGGGGTTGGGCAGCGCGGCGTCCATGTGCCGCCAGCCGAGGTGGTTGCGGGCCCAGTACCGCCGGCGGAACTCGGGCGAGCCGAGGAACTGCTGGATCGTCATCGGGTTCCGACGGGGCGCCCCCGGGCTGCGGTAGTCGGGGATGCCCGACGCGGTGGAGATCCCCGCGCCGGTCAGGGCGACGATGCGCCGGCCGCGGAGAAGGGCGCGGGCCCGGTCGAGCCGGTCGGCGTAGTCCGGGTCCGGCGCGGTCGCCTCCGCGGGCTCCCAGGCTGGCATCGCAGTGCGCACCCGTCCAGGCTACGTCGCGCGGGGTCAGTCGGTGCTGCCCAGCGGATTGTCGGGCATCGACTCCTTGCGGCGCAGCCACAGGCGCAGCGCGATGAGCGGCACGAACAGGCCGCAGACGCCGAAGACCAGGAACTGCCAGGGGCCGCCGATGTGGTCGACGAGCCAGCCGAAATTCTGGCCGAAGAAGCCGGTGACGAAGGTCAGCGGCAGGAAGATGGTGGAGAGCACGGTGAGCCGCTCGATCGTCGAGCTCTGCCGCGCCGCGGAGTGCGCCTGCTGCACCGAGACCACGGCGATGTTCGCCTGCAGGATCGTGCCGAGCAGGTCGCGCTGTGCCGAGACCTCCTCGTTGACGAGTTGCAGCCGGTCGTAGACGTCGCGGAGGTAGGGGGAGAGGCGTTCCTCGCCGAGGCCCTTGCCCACCGAGTTGACCACGGCGAGCAGGGGGTGGGCGGCGCGGTAGAAGTTGGTCACCTCACGCCGCAGGAGGTAGATCCGCTCCGTGGGCGCGACCGCGCCGGAGAAGACCGTCGCCTCGATCTGCTCGATGTCGTGCTCCAGGCCGGCGACGACGGGCTCGTAACCGTCGACGACCTGGTCGAGGATCGCCCACAGCACCGCGTCGGTGCCGAGTGCGAGGAGCTCCGGCTTCTGCTCGAGCCGGGCCCGGGCCTGGTGCAGCTCGCTCGCGACGCCCTGCCGCACGGTGATGACGAAGTTCTTCGCGACGAAGACGCTGATCTCGCCGAAGTCGACCTCCTCGCGGGCGTCGTCGTAGCGCGCCGTCCGCAGGATCACCAGCTTCACCGAGGCCTCGAAGTCCTCGACCTTGGGCCGCAGGTGGTAGTCCTGCGCGTCCTCGACGGCGAGCTCGTGCAGGTCGAAGGCCTCGCGCACCGATTCCATCTCCGCGGGGGTCGGCTCGAACAGGCCGAGCCAGACGAAGCCGTCCTCGGTGCACAGGCGCGCGGCGTCCAGCGGGGCGAGGGTCTCCTCGGCCTGCCGGGCGCCGCCCAGGTAGTGGGCGCAATCGACGATCACTCGGGAGATTCAACTCCTCCGCAGGCGCTCGCGTGCGGTATCGCACCGTTGTTTCGCCTGGCGGTCACCGCCCCGACACCGGTGTATTCGTTTACCGAAGTATATTTCGACGATGACCACCGAGACTTCGCAGGCACCGTCGATCGCGGCGCGCCTGGACCGGCTGCCGATGACCAGGCTGCACTTCGCCGCGGTCGGTGTCATCGGGCTGGGCCTGTTCTTCGACCAGTACGAGAACTTCCTCGCCGCGACCATCGCGACGGTGCTCAAGAAGGACTTCGCGCTGGGGCCGGACGAACTCAAACTGCTCCTGGCGTCCGCCTTCATCGGCCAGTTCATCGGCGCCCTGTTCATGGGCCGCCTCGCGGACCGCTACGGCCGGCGGACCGCGTTCATGATCAACCTCGCGCTCTACTCGGCGATGTCGCTCGCGGGCGCGTTCAGCCCCAACGCCGCGTTCCTCGTGGTGACGCGGTTCGTCGCCGGCATCGGCATCGGCGGCGAGTTCGCGCTCGCCGACTCCTACCTCTCGGACATCCTGCCGAAGAACGTGCGCGGCAAGTACATCTCGCTCGCCTACGTGGTGTCCTTCCTCGGCGTCCCCGTCGTCGGCTTCGCCGCGCGCTGGCTCACCCCGCAGGTCTTCGATCTCGGCGGGGTGGAGGTGCAGGGCTGGCGGCTGCTGTTCGTCTTCGGCGCGTTCGGGTCGTTGCTGGTCTGGCTGGTCCGACGGGGCCTGCCCGAGTCGCCCCGGTGGTTGGAGGCGCAGGGGCGCTACGACGAGGCCGACGCCATCGTCCGGCGGATGGAGGCGCAGGCGGTCGCCGAGGGGAAGGTGCTCGCGGAGCCCGACGCGGCGCTCCGCCCGGTGAAGTCCCACGCGATCACCATCCGCGCCCTGTTCCGCCCGCCGTACCGCCGGCGCACCGTCATGCTGTGGATCGTCTCCGCGCTGGAGGTCTTCGGCTACTACGGGTTCGGCACCATCGCGCCGCTGGTCCTGCTCGCCAAGGGCTACTCGATCCAGACCTCGCTGCTGTTCGTGGCGCTGTCCTACATCGGCTACCCGCTTGGCGCCGCGCTCGCGGTGCCGATCGTCGAGCGGATCGAACGCCGGTACCTGGTGATCGGCTCGGCGGGCCTGATGGCCGTCTTCGGCCTGTGGTTCGGCTTCGCGGCGACTCCGGTGCAGATCGTGCTCGCCGGGTTCCTCTACACGCTCTCGTCGAACCTGTTCTCCAACGCGTACCACGTGTATCTCGCGGACTCCTACCCCACGGCGATCCGGGGGACGGCCGCCGGCGCCGCGTACTCGCTGTCGAAGCTGGTGACCGCGTTTCTTCCGTTCGTTCTGCTTCCGATTCTCGACGAGCGTGGCAGCGTGTGGGTGTTCGCGGTGGTGGCGGCGGCGATGCTCGCCCTGATGATCACGGTGGCCGCCCTCGGTCATCGGAGCACGGGCCGCTCCGCCGACGAGGTCTAGGACGGAAGGTGTCATGACGGAATCGATTGCGACGAAGCCCGTCTCGTCGCGGGCGGAGACCCGCCGGGCGATCTGGAACACGCTGCGCGGCAGCTCCGGGAACCTGGTCGAGTGGTACGACGTCTACGTCTACACGGTGTTCGCGACGTACTTCGAGAGCCAGTTCTTCGACAAGGCCGACAAGAACTCGACCGTCTACGTCTACGCGATCTTCGCCGTGACCTTCCTGATGCGACCCGTCGGCTCGTGGTTCTTCGGCCGGTACGCCGACCGCAAGGGCAGGCGGGCGGCGCTCACTATGAGCGTCTCGCTGATGGCCGCGTGCTCGTTCGTCATCGCGATCGTCCCCGGCCGCGAGACGATCGGCATGGCGGCCGCGGTGATCCTCATCCTCTGCCGCCTGGTGCAGGGCTTCGCGACGGGCGGCGAGTACGGCACCTCGGCGACGTACATGTCGGAGGCGGCCACCCGCGAGCGGCGCGGCTTCTTCTCCTCCTTCCAGTACGTCACGCTGGTCGGCGGGCACGTTCTCGCGCAGTTCATGCTGCTCGTGCTCCTGGGGATCTTCTCCAAGGCGCAGGTGTCCGACTTCGGCTGGCGCATCGCCTTCTTCGTCGGCGGTATCGCGGCGATCGTCGTCTTCTGGCTGCGGCGCACGATGGACGAGTCCCTGTCGGAGGAGCAGCTCGCCGCGATCCGCGACGGCGAGGACACCAGCTCCGGCACCATGCGCGAGCTGCTCACCGGCTACTGGCGACAGCTGGTGCTGTGCTTCCTCGTCACGATGGGCGGCACGCTGGCGTTCTACGTTTACAGCGTCAACGCCCCGGCGATCGTCAAGACGGCCTACACCGATCACGCGCTGACGGCGACGTGGGTGAATCTGATCGGCCTGATCTTCCTCATGCTCATCCAGCCGATCGGCGGCATGATCAGCGACCGGATCGGCCGCAAGCCGATGCTGATCTTCTTCGGCGTGGGCGGGGTCTTCTACACGTACTTCCTCATCACGTTCCTGCCGAACATCCACGTCGCGATCGGGTCGCTCGCGATGGTGTGCGCCGGCTACATCATCATCACGGGCTACACGTCGATCAACGCGCTGGTGAAGGCGGAGCTGTTCCCCTCGCACGTGCGGGCGCTCGGCGTGGGCATCGGCTACGCCCTGGCCAACTCGATCTTCGGCGGCACCGCGCCGCTGATCTACGAGGCCGCGAAGAAGTCCGGTCATGTGCCCTGGTTCATTGCCTACGTCACGATCACCATCGCGATCTCGCTCTTCGTGTACATCTTCTTCCTGCACAACAAGTCCGAGACGTACCTCGATCGGGAGCGTGGCTCCGCCTGGGTGCCCGACGGTGCGCGGTAGCGCCCGTCGGCGCTGACGGGGCCGCGGTCCCGATCAGCCGATCTCGCGGGCAGCGGCGGAGATCCAGTTGCCGAACTCGACGGCGAGGTGCCACTGGTGCTGCCGAAGGAAGTGCGCCGGCACCGCCGCCGGGAACTCGACGGTGAGCAGCGCGTCGAGGGCACCGTCGCGGTCGCGCAGCTGGTGCCGGACGCCGCCGATGCACGTCCCGTCGTCGAGTAGCGCGAGGCCGGCGATCTGGATCGGGTACGCGGGGTCGGCGGCGGTGGTCAGCCGGTCGCTGCGCGTGTAATCGACGAGGAACCGCGACGCGGTGGGCGTGCCGCCCGTGGTCTCGACGACCTCCTGGCGGCCGTCGGGCAGGCCGCGGAGCAGGTAGTGATCCGGGCACGCGGCGAGCATCGTGCCCTCGCGGTTCGACGCGGTGAGGTCGTCGAACCACGCCCCGAAGCGCTCCGCGGACACGCCCGGTGCTTCCAGGCGCGTGACCGAGGTCGCGGTCCGGCCGCGACTCACCGCGACGGTCGCGCGCGTGGTGGCCTCCGAGAATGCGAGCTCGCGCCGGAGGAGGGCGTAGATCCCGGCGTGGCCCAGACGCGTCTTCATCGCGGTGAGTGTGTCCCGCTGCACCTGGATCGGTGCGCGCAGTACGTCCGCGATCGACTCGTCGGGCAGCAGCTCGGCGGTCGCGCGGGCTCCGAGCCCGGAGGCGAGCCTGCGGAACACGGCGCGGAGCCGGCGCGCCTCCCACGCGCGCACCGCCTCGGGTGCGACCGCGCGGTCGTCGATGAATGTCCTGATGCCGGTGTGGTCGGTCATGGGTGTCGCCCGTCCTCGAGTCTTGACAAGTGATCGCTGTCACCCCATAGTATCCACTAACGCTACAAATTCAAGCGTTAAGAGAGGGAGGTCACGATGACGGTGTCGAGGCCGACGAGGCGGGGGTTCCTCGCCGGGGCAGTGGGAGCGGGGATCGCGGCGGCCGTCGTGACGCAGGGCGCCGGCCGGGCGCTCTCCGAACCCGCCGGGCAGGCGGGGCTCCGGACGCGTCTCGCCGGCGTACCCGTCTCCCGATCGAGCGTTCAGGCGTGGGAGCGCCGCCGCGTGCCGATCGCCGCCGCGCGCCTGTTGCGGGACTCCCCGGGTGTCGCCGCGGGGGAGTTGCGCGCGCTGGTGGACCGCGGCGTCGCGGCCCCGTCGGATCTGCCGGCCGCGCGTGCTGCGCTCGCCCGCACGCGCGAGCGGCTCGGGGTGGACCGCATCCGCGAACTGCTCGCGCCCGAGACCGCGCTCGCTGGCGCCGCGACGCTCGCCGCCAAGGCCGCGTCGGGAGGCCGCTGGGCGATCGCGGACACCGAGATCACGGCGCCGCGGGGCACCGCCGCGGGCATGGTGGAGTGGTTCACCCGCGAGCGCACCACGGACGACCGCCCGACGTGGACCGGTGCGTGCCCCGACCACTACGTCATCGTCACCGGCGCCGACGGGAGACAGGAGGTGATCGAGGTGACCGGCGGTGCGGTGCTGCCCCTGCGCTTCTTCGTCGACTACACCGACGTGCGTGGCGTCCCGATCCCGCGCGACCCCTCGTATCCGCTCGAGATCGCCGGTACGGCGTCGCTCGCGACGGGGGAGATGATCGGCGGCGTGCGCCACCAGTTCCGCGATCTCCCGGGCGGCGGGTTCCGGAGCCGGCTCCGCGTCGCCTTCCCCGCGGCGGTGCCGGGCCTGTACATCACCGAGCACCAGTGGCATCTCGCCGCCGAGTTCGGCAACTGGGTCGACGGCTACCTCGCCTCGGTGTGACGGCGTCGGTCGCGTAGAACTGGGGTATGGACCAGGAGGCAGGGCCCCGTCGGCGGACGGGAGGTCGATCGGCGCGTGTTCGCGAGGCGGTGCTGGCAGCGGCGCTCGCGCAGGTGGCCGAGCACGGCTTCGAGGGCCTGCGCATCGCGGAGGTCGCGGCCCGGGCGGGCGTCGCGGAGACCACCGTCTATCGACGGTGGCCCACACCGACGGCCCTCGTCGCCGACGCGGTCAGTGAGCTCGCGGCGCAGGGCAATCCCGCCCCGGACACCGGTGATCTGCGCGAGGACCTTCTCCAGGTCGCGCGGCAGATCACCGCGCTCCTCGAACAGCCCGGACTGGCGCGGCTCCTCGGAACCACCCTCGCGATGTCGCAGGACCCCGAGGTCGACGCCGCGCGGATCAGCTTCTGGGACGCGCGATTCGCGAGCACTGCGCCGGTGATCGAGCGCGCGATCACCCGCGGCGAGATCCCCGACCGGGTGCTCTCGCGCGACCTGCTCGAGTCCGTGGCCGCGCCCGTCTACTTCCGCGTGCTGGTGGGCAGGGAACCACCGGACGACGCGTTCGTGACCCGGTGCGTCGACGACGCCCTGGCGCTCCTCACGTCCAGGGCGTCGCGCGAGACATGAGGATCAGCGCCAGCGCGCGAGCAGCTCGTTCGACCGCTCGGTGAGCGCCATCTGCCAGATCGGACCGAAGCTGATCCGGCCCGCGCCGGCGGCGGCGAGCGCGGCCAGATCGTCGGTCGCCGGATTCGCGATCGCATTCACGGGGAGCGGCAGGGCGTCCGCGAGGTGCCGGAGCGTGGCCGCGTCGTGGAACGCGACCGGGTAGAGCGAATCGGCGCCCGCGTCGGCGCACAGCTGCATCCGCGCGATGGCGCGCTCCACGCGGTCCTCCGCCTCACCCACCTGGCTCTTGAAGATGTCGGTGCGGGCGTTGATCACCACGTGCACGCCCGCGGCGTCGGAGGCGGCGCGCAGCGCGGCGACCAGGTCGGCGTGCTCCTGCGCGTCGCGGAACCGGCCGCCCTCGGAGTGCACCGTGTCCTCGATGTTCAGGCCCACCGCGCCGGCGCTGAGGAGGCCCTCGACGATCCGCTCCGCGGACCGCCCGTACCCCGACTCGATGTCGACGGACACGGGAACGTCGACGGCCGAGGTGATCTGCGCGACGCGGGTCATCGCCTCGTCGAAGCTCATGCCCTCGCCGTCGGGGCGACCGATCGAATCGGCCATCGGGTGCGAGCCCACGGTGAGCGCGGCGAAGCCCGCCGCGACCGCGGTGTTGGCGGACCAGGCGTCCCACGTGGTGGGCAGGACGACGGGATCTCCCTTGCGGTGCAGGGACTTGAGAGTGACGGCCAGATCGGCGAGCGAGGTCATGTCCCCAGTCTGGTCCATGCGCCCGCCCGGCGCACTGATTCGGACGGGCCCGTCGCCCCACCGAGATGTGCGGTCGCGGATAGGGTGATTCGATGTCGGAAACCGAGTCGGGCCCACTGCGGCCCGTCGAGCTCGCGCACGCCGCGGTCACGGCCGCCCTCATGTCGGCGATCGCGGTGCTGTCGATGGTCGTCCCGGGCGCCGTCGTCTTCGCCTGGGCCGGCGCCGTTCCCATGGGTGTTCTGGCCTTCCACCACCGCGCGCGGGTCGCGGTCGCCACGACGATGGCCTCCGGGACGGTGGCCTTCCTGCTCGCGGGCTTCGGCGGCCTGGTCTCCGCATGGACGTGCGTGTACATGGGGGTCATCTGCGGGCAGGTGCGCCGGCGGGGCCGCGGGCGCGGCGTCATGCTCGGCGTCGCCGCCCTCTGGGGCGTCGTCGTCGCGACCGCGGTGTTCGCTTTCCTCGCGGCGCTCGCCGAGATCCGCACGGTGGTGCTCGGCGCCTTCGCGGCGAACGTCCGCGGCCTGGGCGCGCTCCTGCTGCCGCTCCCGGGCGGAGCCGGACCGGGGGCGGCGCTGCAGCGTCTCGCGGCCTTCGGGCTGCAGCACTGGCAGGTCTTCGTGTGGGTGTCGGTCTGGCTCATCGTGGTGATCGGCTGCTCCTTCGCCTGGCGCATCCTCACCCCGGTGCTCCGCCGGGTCCGGGCCACCAGCGCTGCGCCGCGCGACCTCTTCCCCCGCGAGTCCGAGGACGGTGCGCCCCTCCCGCTGCCGATGCGGCTGCAGGACGTCGCCTTCCGCTACCCGGAGGCCCGGCACGACACGCTCTCCGGCGTCTCCTTCGGCGTGGAACCCGGCGATCACGTCGCGGTGACCGGCGCCAACGGCACCGGCAAGTCGACGCTCATGCGCGTGCTGGCCGGGCTCCCGCCGACGGCCGGCATCGTCGATCGCCCCGGCGCCGTGGCGCTCGGCCGGGTCGGCGGCACGGCCCTGGTCCTGCAGCACGCCGACAGCCAGGTGCTCGGGATCCGCGTCGCGGACGACGTCGTCTGGGGCCTGCCGGACGGGGTGGAGGTCGACGTCGACGGCCTGCTCGCGGAAGTCGGGCTCGGCGGCATGGGGGACCGCGACACCTCCGGCCTCTCGGGCGGGGAGGCGCAGCGTCTCGCCGTCGCGGCGGCACTGGCCCGGCGGCCCGCGCTCGTCGTCGCCGACGAGGTCACCACCATGGTGGACCGGGACGGCCGCGAGGATCTGATGGCACTGCTGGGCGGCCTGACCCGGCAGCACGACCTGGGCCTGGTGAACATCACCCACTACCCGGAGGAGGCGGCCGGAGCGGACCGCACCGTCGACCTCGGGAGCGCGCAGCGTGCCGACCCTCCCGCGTCCACCGAGGGCGGGAGCGTCCGACCCTCCCTCGGCGCGCCGCTGCTCGTGCTGCGCGGCGTGCACTACGAGTACGACGCCGGGACGCCCTGGCGGCGCACCGCGCTCCGCGGCGTCGACCTCGCCGTGCGCGAGGGCGAGGCGGTGCTGCTCTGCGGCGGCAACGGGTCGGGCAAGTCGACGCTCGCCTGGGTGATGGCCGGGCTCCTCGAGCCGACCGCCGGCACCTGCGAGCTCGACGGTGCGCCCGTCGCCGAGCACGTCGGGGCGGTGGCGCTCGCGCTGCAGGCGGCGCGCCTGCAGCTGGTGCGCGGGACCGCCGGCGACGCTCTCGCCGCGCTGGCCGGCCTCCGCGGCGACGACGCCACCGCGATCGCCCGGGCGCTCGCCTCCGTCGGCCTCCCCGCAGCGACGGCGGAGCTTCTCGTCGACCGGCTCAGCGGCGGCCAGCTCCGCCGGGTGGCGCTCGCGGGCCTGCTCGCGAGGGCACCGCGGCTGCTCATCCTCGACGAGCCGCTCGCCGGGCTGGACCTGCCATCGCAGCGCGAACTGGTCGAGCTGTTGGTCGGGATCCGCGACGGCGGCCAGGCGATGGTGATCATCTCGCACGACGTCGACCACCTCGACCGGCTGTGCGACCGGACCGTCCATCTCGCCGGCGGCGCGATCGATGCGGAGGAGGTGGCATGAGCCGGTCGACGTCGTTGGTGCTGCGGCCGCTGCCGCGCCGCTCCTACCTGCACGACCTCTGGGCCGGCACGAAACTGCTGGCGGTGGCGGCGATCTCCGTCGTGCTCACGGTCGACCCGAGTTGGCCGGTGATCGGGCTGCTCGCCGCGCTGCTCGTCCTGGCCGCGGCGGCGGCGAGGATCCCGCTCTCGGTCCTGCCGTCCGTGCCGCGGTGGGTGCTCGTGGTGGTGCTGATCGGCGGCTGCCTGATGGCGGCGAGCGGCGGTGCGCCCCACGTGGACGTCGCCGGCGCCACGGTGGGCCTGGGCGGCCTGCTCAACCTGCTGCGCGTGATCCTGCTGGGGTTGGTGCTGCTCGGGGCCGGCGCGCTCATCGCGTGGACCACCGACCCTGCCGACGTGGCGCCCGCCGTCGCGCGGCTGTGCGGGCCGTTGCGCCGGTTGCGGATTCCGGTGGACGAGTGGGCCGTCACGCTCGCGTTGGCGCTGCGCACGTTCCCGCTGATGATCGACGAGTTCCGGACGCTGTCGGCGGCGCGCCGCCTCCAGCCGCCGCCCGCGGTGAAGCGTTCGCGCCGTGCGGATCTGGTCGACCTCTGCGTCGCCGCGATGGTCGTCTCCCTGCGCCGCGCGACCGAGATGGGGGAGGCCATCGCCGCCCGCGGCGGCACCGGCCGCCTCGTCGTGCGCGCCGACGGCCCCGGCCGCATCGACGCCCTCGCCGCGCTGGTGCTCGTCGCCGTCTGCGCCCTCGCCCTCACCCTCTAACGCAATTGAACGACGTTATGGAGAACCCGACCTGGGGTTTTACTCTCCATAACGTCGTTCAATTGCTGAGGGGGTCAGTCGACGGCGACCAGGGGGTAGACGCCGTTCTCGTCGTGCACCTCGGTGCCGACGACGGGCGGGTTGAAGACGCACAGCATGCGCATGCGGGTCCTCGTGGTGACGGTGTGCCGCTCGTTGCCGTCCAGCAGGTACATGGTGCCGGGGGCGAGCGGGTACTCGACGCCGGTCTCCCGGTCCAGGAGCGTGCCCTCGCCCTCCACGAGCCATACGGCCTCGACGTGGTTGGCGTAGTGGAACTCGTTGACGGTGCCGGGCTCGATCACGGTCTCGTGGAAGGAGAAGCCGACCCGGTCGCCGCCGAGCACGATGCGCTTGCTGCGCCAGTTCCCGGCGGCGACGTCGCGCTCGGTGCCGGTGATCTCATCGGTGGTGCGGACGATCATGCGGACAGTGCCTTTCGGGTCGCGGTGGCGAGGATGTCGAGGCCGAGATCGAGCTCGGAGTCGGTGATGGTGAGCGCGGGCAGCAGCTTGACCACCTCGTCCGACGGGCCGGACGTCTCCGCGAGCAGGCCCTGCTGGTAGGCGGCGGCGCAGACCGCGCCCGCCTTGTCGGCGTCGGCGAAGACCAGGCCCTGCACCAGGCCGCGGCCGCGGTGGCTGAGATGCTCGGGGAACTCGGCGCACAACTCGTCGAAGCGCTTCTCGATGTGGGCGCCCTTGCGGAGGGTCTCCTTCTCGAGCACGTCGTCCGACCAGAACTCGTCGATCGCGTGCTTGGCGGTGACGAACGCGGGGTTGTTGCCGCGGAAGGTGCCGTTGTGCTCGCCGGGGCCCCAGACGTCGAGCTCGGGCTTCATCAGCGTGAGCGCCATCGGCAGGCCGTAGCCGCCGATCGACTTGGAGAGTGTCACGATGTCCGGCGTGATCCCGGCCTCCTCGAAGGAGAAGAACGGACCCGTACGGCCGCAACCCATCTGGACGTCGTCGACGATGAGCAGCATGTCGTGCCGCTCGCACAGGTCGGCCAGCGCGCGCAACCACTCGGGGCGCGCGACGTTGACGCCGCCCTCGCCCTGGACGGTCTCGACGATCACGCCGGCCGGCTTGTTCAGGCCCGAGCCGGAGTCGGCGAGCACGGCCTCGAACCACTGGAAGTCCGGTGCGACGCCGTCGAAGTAGTTGTCGAAGGGCATCGGCGTGGCGTGCACCAGCGGGATGCCGGCGCCGCCGCGCTTCATCGAGTTGCCGGTCACCGACAGCGCGCCCAGCGTCATGCCGTGGAAGGCGTTGGTGAAGTTGATGATCGACTCGCGGCCCTTGACCTTGCGGGCCAGCTTCAGCGCCGCCTCCACCGTGTTGGTGCCGGTGGGGCCGGGGAACTGGACCTTGTAATCCAGGCCGCGGGGCTTGAGGATCTTGTCCTCGAAGGTCTGCAGGAACTCGCCCTTCGCCACGGTCGACATGTCGAGCGAGTGCGTGATGTGGCCCTCGGAGATGTACTCCACCAGGGCCTGCTTCAGCTTGGGGTGGTTGTGCCCGTAGTTGAGGGCACCGGCGCCCGCGAAGAAGTCGAGGTAGCGGCGGCCGTCGCGATCGATGAGCCATGAACCCTCGGCGCGATCGAAGACGGCAGGCCAACCGCGCGAGTAGCTGCGCACCTCCGACTCGCGGGTGCTGAAGATCGAGGGCTGCTCGAAATCGGCGGTGCTGGTGTTCTCGTCGGTCAGGGTGGACATGGTGATCCTCCTAGTGGGCCGGCAGCGGCCCCGCCGGTCAGGCGGGGTCGATGATGTACAGCTGCTCGGGCTCGTGGGGGTCGGATTCAGTGGGGGAGATGTGGTGCGAGGCGAACAGATCGCGCACCGTGAGGGTGGAACGGCGCTTCTTCGCCACGGAGCCGAAGAGCTCCTGGGACGCCGTGTTGGACGCGGTGATCGTGGTCTCCAGGCGTGAAACGCCCCTCACCGCAAGATGATCCAACAGATCGATGAGCATACGCGAGGCGATGCCGTGGCCCCGATGGGCGGCATCCACCGCCACCTGCCACACGAACAGGGTGTCCGGGCGGTCGGGACGGCGGTACCCCGTGACGAAACCGGCGACGGCGCCATCATGCTCGGCGACGATCGACGAGTCGGCGAAGTCACGGCACAACAGGGTGTACGCGTACGTCGAATTGAGATCGAGAACCTCGGTGTCCCGGGCGATCTCCCACAGTCGTATTCCATCGTCGATCGACGGGCGACGGGTGGTGACCCCCGTTTTTGCGGGGGCAGTGGGATCGCTCTTGTGAGACGGGCTCATCACTCTCGACGCTAACAACCGGCAATGCGGAAGTCACCCGCGCTTCGGAATCGGTCAGCGGAACCCCGGGGTATCCCCAGCGAGGCGGGTCAATGTGAGATGGGTCACATCAGGGCTGTGGTGGGGCCAGTCGAGCGAGCGAACCGGCCTCCAGCGCGGCCCACAGCGCACCGTCGGGTCCGAGGGCGATGCCGTGGGGCTCGGAGCCCGGCACGGGCAGCTCGTACCTGCGGATTCGTCCCTCGGCGTCGATGGAGCCGAGGGCGTTGCCGGCCCACTCGGTGAACCACATGCGACCGTCGGGCCCGGCGCAGATGCCGTGCGGGCGGGCGGCGGCGTCGGGGAGTGGGTGGTGAGCGGCGGCACCGCCGGGCGTGATCCGGCCGATCCGGCCCGCCCCGATCTCGACGAACCACAGTGCCCCGTCCGGCCCTGCGGCGATGCCGACCGGCGCGCAGCCGGGGGAGTCCAGGGCGAACACCGAGACCGTCCCGGTGGTGTCGATCCGGCCGATCGCGTCGGCCTGGTTGAGCGGGAACCACAGCGCGCCGTCCGGGCCGGCGGCGATCGCGGAGGGGAAGGCCCCGGGGATCGGCAGGTCGAACTCGGTGACCGTTCCCTCGACGGTGACCCGACCGATCCGGTTCGTGGCGGTCGCGGTGAACCACAGCGCGCCGTCGGACCCCGTCGCGAGGCCGAAAGGGCCGCACCCGGGCGGGAGGTCGACGTGCGAGACCTCCCCGTCGACGGTGATCCGGCCGAGGCGGTGCGAGCGGTACTCGGTGAACCAGAGCGCGCCGTCGGGCCCGGTCGTGATGATCGTGGGGCCGGTGTCCGGGCCGACGGGATACCGCACCGTCTGACCGGTGGCGGAGTCGTACCGCCCGATCTCGCCGCTCCCGACGAGCGTGAACCACAGTGCCCCGTCCGGCCCGGTGGTCAGGGCGTACGGGCCGTCGCCGGGCACGTCGTGGACGGTGATCGTCATCGGGCGGTCTCCTGGGTGGCGAGGAAGGCGTCGACCTCGGCGGCGGTGGGGGCGGCCGCCGCGCCGGCGGCGGTGGCGGTGAGGGCGCCGGCCGCGTTGGCGCGGCGCAGCCGTTCGGTGGGTGGCAGGTCCCAGTGCGCAGCGAGCGCGCCCGCGAAGGCGTCGCCGGCCCCGGTGGTGTCCACGACGTCGACCGCGAAGCCCGGGGCGTCGACGGTGCCGTCGGGTCCCGTCGCGCGGGCACCGTCGCCGCCAAGGGTGGTGACGACGTGCGGCACGCGCCCCACGACCTCGGCGAGTGCCTTCTCCTCGTCCCGGTTGACGATCACGCCGTCGAGGAGCTCGACGAGCTCGTCGGGGAGGGGCTGCACGGGCGAGGGATTGAGCAGGACGACGGTGCCGGCCTCGCGCGCGGCGCGGGCGGCGTCGACGACCGCGGGCAGCGGGATCTCGAGCTGCAGGAGGAGCACGTCCGCGTCGGCGATCGCCTCGCGCGCCGCGTCGTCCACGCGCACCGCGGCGTTCGCGCCGGGCACGACCACGATGTGGTTCTCCCCGGACCCGTCGACGGTGACGTTCGCGAAGCCGGTGCTGCCGGGCGTGCGCGCGACGCGGGAGACGTCCACCCCCGCGCCCGCGAGGGAGTCCAGCACCGTGCCCGCGGCGTCGTCCTCGCCCACCGCGCCGACGAAGACGGTCGCCGCGCCCGACCGCGCCGCCGACCGGGCCTGATTCGCGCCCTTGCCGCCCTGCCCGAAGGCGACCGAGACACCCGTCACCGTCTCGCCCGGCTGCGGGAACCGCTCGCACACCGTGATCGCGTCCAGATTCACGCTGCCCACCACGACCACCGATGTCATGCCCGCACCCTACGGCGCGCGCCGGACGTAGGCTCGCCGCATGACCATGATTCGTCCGTTTCTCATGTTCCAGGGCGCGGTCGCCGCGCAGGCGATCGACCTGTACGTCGCGACCTTCGACGGGGCGGTCCTGAGCTCGGTGCCGCACGCGGATCCGAAGCACGGCATCCAGCTCGCCGAGCTGGTGATCAAGGGCGAGCACGTGCTCATCAGCGACAGCTCCGTCGACCACGCCTTCGACTTCACCCCGTCGACGTCGCTGTTCGTGGACTGCGACGACCGCGAGGAATTGGAGCGTCTCACCGAGGCACTCGGCGCGGGCGGGAAGACCTACATGCCACTGGGCGAGTACGGCTTCTCCACCGCCTTCGCCTGGGTGGGGGACCGGTTCGGCGTGTCGTGGCAGCTCAACCTGGCCTGACGGTGCGCCGTACCCTCACGCGGGCAGGCGGGGCGGCCCTCGCGTCACGCTGAGCGCAAGCCTGGGCGGGCGCGGGCGGGCCGCCTAGCGTCGGCCTCCATGAGCCGTCAGATCCGTTTCAACGCCTTCGACATGAACTGCGTCGCCCACCAGTCCCCGGGCCTGTGGCGGCACCCGAAGGACCAGTCGCACCGCTACAAGGAGCTGAGCTACTGGACGGACCTGGCGAAGCTGTTGGAGCGCGGCACCTTCGACGGCATCTTCATCGCCGACGTGCTGGGCATCTACGACTCCTACAACGGCAACGGCGACGCCGCCATCAAGCACGCGGCGCAGGTCCCGGTGTCGGATCCGATCCTGCTGGCCTCGGCCATCGCGGGCGCGACGGAGCACCTCGGCATCGGCATCACCGCCGGCACCGGCTTCGAGCACCCCTTCCCCTTCGCCCGCAGGCTGACCACGCTCGACCACCTCACGAACGGCCGGATCGGCTGGAACGTGGTGACGGGGTACCTGCCGTCGGCGGCGAAGAACATGGGGCAGCTCGACCAGCTGCAGCACGACGAGCGCTACGACCACGCCGACGAGTACCTCGAGGTGCTCTACAAGCTGTGGGAGGGCTCCTGGGAGGACGACGCGGTGATCCGCGACCGGGAGAGCGGCGTGTTCACGGATCCGTCGAAGGTGCACCCGATCAACCACCACGGCAAATACTTCGACGTACCCGGCATCCATGTCGGCGAGCCCTCGCCGCAGCGCTCGCCCGTGATCTACCAGGCCGGCGCGTCGCCGCGCGGGCTGGCGTTCGCGACCGGCAACGCCGAGGCGATCTTCGTGGCGGCGCCCACCAAGGCCATCCTGAAGAAGGTCGTGCGCACGATCCGCGAGGGCCTCGTCGCGAACGGCCGCGACCCGTACTCGGCCAAGGTCTACACGCTGCTCACCATCGTCACGGACGAGACCGAGGCGAAGGCGCAGGCGAAACTCGAGGAGTACCACCGCTACGCCAGCATCGAGGGCTCGCTGGTCTTCATGTCCGGGTGGATGGGCGTCGACCTGGGCGCCTACGACCCGAGCGATCCGGTGGGCGACGTCAAGTCCAACGCCATCATCTCGGCCGTCTCCAACTTCCAGCAGGCGGATCCGTCGGGCAAGGACTGGACGGTCGAGGACATCGGCAAGTGGGGCCGCATCGGCGGCATGGGCCCCGTGCTCGTCGGATCCGCGGAGCGGGTAGCCGACGAGCTGCAGGAGTGGGTCGAGGAGACCGACGTCGACGGCTTCAACCTGGCCTACGCGATCACGCCCGGCACCTTCGAGGACATCGTCGAGTTCATCGTTCCGGAGCTGCGCCGACGGGGCGTGTACCCCACGGAGTACGTGCCGGGAACGCTGCGGCACAAGCTGTTCGGGCAGGGTGACCGGCTCGCCGCCGATCACCCCGCCCAGCGCTTCCGCTACGCGGGCGCTCAGGACTACGCCGGAGCGAGCTCCTTGGCGTAGAGCGAGGCGCCCTTGGCGTCGCGCAGGTGCACCGTCAGCGCCCGGGTGCCGCCGTCGATGGTGACGTGCCCGAAGTGCTGGAAGCCCTCGGCGGGGGAGACGTTCGCCTTGTCGGGGGCGTGCACGAACTCGTACTGCGCGCCGAAGGTCCCGTCGAGCGGGCTCTGCGGGAACGCGCCGGCGTTGAGCGGGCCGGACACGAACTCCCAGAACGGCGAGAAGTCCTGGAAGGCCGCCTTGTCCGGGTGGTACGAGATCGCCGCGGTGTAGTGCACGTCGGCGGTCAGGTACACGACGTTCTTCACGTCCTTGGTGCGGGAGAGGATGCGCGAGAGGGCGATCTCGCGGCCCAGCGGCGCGCCGTTGTCGCCCTGCGCGACGGCCTCCATCGACTTCGGGCCGCCGTCCTTGGGGTTCGTAGCGGCGTCGGGGACCACGATGCTCAGCGGCAGGTCGTTCGCGACCACCTTCCACACCGCCTTCGACGAGGTGAGGCCTTCGATGAGCCACTGGGTCTGCTTGTCGCCGAGGATGCCGGCGTCGTTGGACGTGGCCCACGCGTTGGGGTTCGGGTCCTTGTAGCTGCGCATGTCGAGCACGAAGACGTCGAGGAGCGGGCCGTAGGAGATCTTGCGGTACAGGCGCCCGTCGGCGGCCTCCGTGGGCTGCACCGGCTGCCACTCGCGCCACGCCTGGTAGGCGAAGTCCGCGAGCTTGTTCACGTCGGTCTCGGTGTAGCCCTTGCGGTTCTGCCCCGCCAGGCTCTCGCCCGGGAACCAGTTGTTGACCACCTCGTGGTCGTCCCACTGGATCAGCTGCGGCACGGTCGCCGCGAACCGCTTGTAGTGCTCGTCGGTCAGGTTGTAGGCGTAGTTGCCGCGGAACTGGTCGAGCGTCTGTGCGACCTGGTTCTTGGCCTCGGCCGTGACGTTGCGGTACGTGTTGCCGTCGTTCTGCTTCTGGGTCTCCGGCACGGGGTTGTCGGCGTAGATCGCGTCGCCCGAGTGCAGGAAGAAGTCGGGCCGCGCGTCGGCGATGGCGCCCATGATCGCCATCCCGCCGTCGCGGTTGATGCCCCAGCCCTGGCCGACCACGTCGCCGGACCAGGCGAAGCTCACGTTCCCGTTCGCCGACGGTGCCGTCCGGAACGTGCCGGCCACCGGCTCGGACGTCGCGCCGTTCTCGCCCTCGAGGGTGACGCGATAGTGCACCGTCTGGCCGGGCTCGAGACCCGTGATGCGGAACCGGCCGGCGCCGTCGGACGACGGGTTCAGCTGCGGTCCCTCGAAACGGCGCGGGTTGCTGATGGACTCCGACGATGCCGTCTCGACGATCATCCGTGCGGGCGCGTCCGACCGCGCCCAGACCAGCGCGCCGTCGGTGCGGGGATCGCCGGACGCGATGCCGTGGGTGAGCGACGGGCGGCCCCGGACCACGCCGGGCGACGACGAGGCCGCCGCGCCGTCCGACGAGGAGCCGCAGGCCGAGAGCAGCGAGCCGGCCGGGATCAGGAGGGCGCCGGCGGTGCCGGCCTTGAGGAGCGAACGACGCGAGAAGTGCGAATCACTGAGGGGCATTGCGGAAACGATGCCGCAGTCCGGTTCCCGGGCGGCGAACACCGGGTTACCAGCGAGGATGCCGGACAGTGTCCACCAGGTGAACCGTCCACCCGAGAACCGGTCGTTGACTCTGTTAACGTCGAACGCGCGGTAATCACACGTCCGGTGGGCCCAGCAGTGTCTAGCCACAGGCAAGCCCGGTCCGCACGGTGACCAACGCCAGGGGCTGATCTGCATGCCTGATAACTCAACAACGTCCGGAGGTTCACCGCTCTCGTCCGCGGGCCTCCAGGAGACCGAGACGCAGCGAAAGAAGTCGCTGCACAAAGCCATCGGCGCGTCTGCGATGGGCAACTTCACCGAATGGTTCGACTACGGCGTCTACGCGTCGACGGCCGTTTACATCGCGAACGCATTGTTCCCCGAGAACGGCACGATCGGTACGTTGCTCGGATTCGCGATCTCGTTCGTCCTGCGGCCGCTCGGCGGATTCGTCTGGGGCCCGCTCGGCGACAAGATCGGCAGAAAGGCCGTGCTCGCCACTACGATCCTGCTGATGGCCGGGTCGACCACGTTGATCGCCTTCCTTCCGACCTACGCCGTCGCGGGGTGGCTCGGCGCTGTCCTACTGATCGTTCTGCGCATGGTGCAGGGCTTCTCGACGGGCGGCGAGTACGGCGGTGCCGCGACCTTCATGGCCGAGTACTCGCCCGATCGGCAGCGGGGCAAGTACGGCAGCTTCCTCGAGTTCGGAACCATGTGCGGCTTCGCGGGAGGCACCGCGGTCGTACTGCTCCTGCAGGTCATCCTCTCCGAGGAGCAGATGCAGGAGTACGGCTGGCGAATCCCGTTCCTGATGGCGCTGCCGATGGGCTTCATCGGCTGGTACCTCCGTAACCAGATCCACGACAGCCCGGTGTTCGTCGAGCTCAAGGACAACAAGCAGAACCAGGATTCGGCGGTCGGTGGGCTCAAGCAGCTGCTCACCCAGCAGTGGCGTCCGATTCTCGTCCTCTTCGGGCTCGTCATCGCGCTCAACGTCTCGAACTACACACTGATCGCGTACATGCCCACCTACCTGCACGGGGCGATCGGTATGGATCCCGAAACCGGCTCCAAGGTACTGCTGGTCGCCCAGGTGATCATGGCGGCTCTGATTCCGTTCTTCGGCGCCCTGTCCGACCGCACGGGGCGAAAACCGATGTGGTGGATATCGCTGATCGGCCTGCTCGTTCTCTCGTGGCCGCTGTTCCAGTTGATGGAGCAGGGAACTGTTCTGGCGATGGTGGCACTCGTGGTGCTGGGAGTGCTGTACATCCCGCAGCTCGCCACGATCACGGCGACGTTCCCCGCCATGTTCCCCACTCCGGTGCGGTTCGCCGGGTTCGCCATCTCCTACAACGTGGCGACCGCGGCCTTCGGTGGCACCGCCCCGTACGTCAACGAGTCCATGATCGAAGCAACTGGTCAGAGCCTGTTCCCCGCGTGGTACATGATGGGCGCCTGCGTGATCGGCCTCATCGCGCTGCCCTTCCTGCAGGAGACGAAGGGCTGCTCGATCCGCGGCACCGAGGTGCCCGGCCCGGACACCGACGCCACGCGCCTCGCGCACATCGAGGAGGCGCGGCTGGCGAAGGCCGAGTAACCGCACTGATTACAGTGGAGCGATGACGAGGATCATCGCCGGGGCGGCACGCGGGCGCAGGCTCGCGGTGCCGCCCCGCGGCACTCGCCCGACGTCAGATCGCGTCCGCGAGGCGCTGTTCAGCGCGCTGCAGTCGCGCCTCGACTTCGATGATCTCGCGGTCCTCGACCTCTACGCGGGGTCGGGGGCGCTCGGCTTCGAGGCGCTCTCCCGCGGCGCCGCCCGCGCAGTGCTCGTGGACGCCGACGCCAAGGCGGTCGCGGTGATCAACCAGAACGCGCGCGCCGTCGGGCTGCCGGGGGCGACGGCGCACCGTCGGGCCGTGCGGGCGTACCTCGACCTTCCGGCCGAGCCGTACGACCTCGTCTTCCTGGACCCGCCCTACGACGTGCCGGCGGAAACCGTCGACGGCGACGTCGCCGCGCTGACCGCGGGATGGCTGGCGCCGGGCGCTCACGTGATCGTGGAGCGCTCCGCGCGGACGCCCGCTGCGACGTGGCCCGAGGGCTTCGAGCTCGACCTGACGCGCGACTACGGGGAGACCCGCGTGGAGATCGCCGTCTGGCAGGATGACCGGGCATGAGCAAGGCGTGCTGCCCCGGATCGTTCGACCCCATGACCAACGGCCACCTGGACATCTTCCGCCGGGCCGCGCGGATCTTCGACGAGCTGGTGATCACCGTCGTCGTGAACCCCAACAAGCAGGGCATGTTCTCCATCGACGAGCGGATCGCGCTGATCGAGGAGAACGTCGCGGACCTGCCCGGCGTCACCGTCGACCGGTGGACGGGCCTGCTCGTGGACTACGCCCGGCAGGAGGGCGTCGCGTGCATTCTCAAGGGCCTGCGCAACTCGACGGACTTCGACTACGAGCTGCCGATGGCCGGGATGAACATGCACCTCACCGACGTCGAGACCGCGTTCCTCACGACCGCACCGCAGTACTCCTACGTGTCGAGCTCGCTGGTCAAGGAGGTCGCGAAGCTGGGCGGCGACGTCTCCGCCCTGATCCCGCCCAACGTGCAGACCGCCCTGAGCACCAAGCTGTCGTGAAATCGGCCGAATTCTGCGCTACGAGGCCGGATCGGGCTTCGTAGGTCAGGAATCAGCCGATTCCACGACCGACTCGACACGCGGCGGCGCCGTTACGGCGAAACATCGGTCCCACCCGTCACAATGGGTGTATGTACCGCGTATTCGAAGCACTGGACGAGCTGGGCGCCATCCTGGAGGAGGCGCGCAGCGTCCCCATGACCGCCGGGTGCCTCGTGCCCCGCGGTGATGTGCTCGAGCTCCTCGACGACATCCGCGACGCCTTCCCGGCCGACCTCGACGACGCGCAGGACGTGCTCGATCAGAAGGACCGCCTGGTCAGCGAGGCGCGCACCCATTACGACACCACGGTGACCCAGGCCAACTCCGAGGCCGACGCCACCCTGAGCCGCTCCCGCGCCGAGGCCGACCGCCTGCTCGCGGACGCGAAGGCCCAGGCGGACCGCATGGTCGCCGAGGCGCACCAGCACGCCACCGGCCTGGTCGCCGAGGCTCGCGCCGAGGACGAGCGGATCCGACGCGGCGCCCAGCGCGAGTACGAGGCCGTCACCGGCCGCGCCCGTGCCGAGGCCGAGCGCCTGGTCGCCGACGGCAACGCCGCGTACCAGCGGTCCGTCGCCGAGGGCATCACCGAGCAGGAGCGCCTCGTCGCCGAGACCGAGGTCGTGGCCGCCGCCAAGGGCGAGTCCGACCGGATCATCGATGCGGCGCACGCCGAGTCGGACCGCCTGCGCGGGGAGTGCGACGTGTACGTCGACACCAAGCTCTCGCAGTTCGAGGAGGTGCTGGGCGCCACGATGCGGTCGGTGAACCGCGGCCGCCAGCAGCTGCGCACCGCCGCCGGCGTGCACGACTACAGCGATCACGGCGCCACCGACGGCTACCTCGAGGAGTTCGCAGAGTCGCGGGTCGACGCGCGGTAGCCCGATTGACGTACAATCGGGTGTTTGGCTTGACCTGACGAGTTCCCGAGGATTGTTGTGAACGAACCCAATGCCGCCGTGCGACAGCCGGCCGGTAAGCCGTACGTACTCGACGTCCGCGCCTTCGGGCGTCGGCCTGGTACCTCTGCGCAGGTGCACCGCACGGTCGCCGCACCCGAGCGCGTCGGCGTCGACCTGATCGCCATCGAGTCCGGCGAGGAGGTCGATCTCGACCTCCAGGTGCAGGCCGTGTCCGAGGGGGTCCTCGTGACCGGCACCGTGAGCGCCAATACCGCCGGCCAGTGCGCCCGGTGTCTCGACCCGCTGTCGGGCGCGCTCAACGTCTTCGTGACG
This sequence comes from Tsukamurella sp. USMM236, assembly GCF_037148755.1. Taxonomy (NCBI): domain Bacteria; kingdom Bacillati; phylum Actinomycetota; class Actinomycetes; order Mycobacteriales; family Tsukamurellaceae; genus Tsukamurella; species Tsukamurella sp. USMM236. The sequence continues at coordinate 947,152 of NZ_JBBCSS010000002.1, read as the reverse complement.
GAGCTGTACGCCTACCCGGGCAGCGAGACCGCGAAGACCACCGACGACGACGAGATGTACCGCATCGAGGACGACATGATCGACCTCGAGCAGGCCATCATCGACGCGGTCGGCATGGAGCTGGCCCTCGACCCCGTCTGCTCCGACGACTGCAAGGGCCTGTGCCAGGGCTGCGGCGAGAAGCTGGCCGACCTGCCGGCCGACCACCACCACGAGCAGATCGACCCCCGGTGGGCCGGGCTCACGAAGTTCGCCACCGAGGGCGAGGCCGACGGCAAGTGAGCAAGCGCCTCCCTGCGCCGCCCGCCACGGACCGCGCCCCGCTGCTGGAAGCCCTGGGCGTCGGTCTCGACGACGAGCTGCTCACCCTGGCGCTGACGCACCGCTCCTACGCCTACGAGGCCGGCGGGCTGCCCACCAACGAGCGGCTCGAGTTCCTCGGCGACAGCGTGCTCGGCATCTCCGTGACCGAGTGGCTCTACGTGACCCACCCGGACAAGCCCGAAGGCGAGCTCGCGAAGATCCGCGCCAGCGTGGTCAACATGCACGCCCTCGCGCGCGTCGCCCGTGGGCTGGGGGAGGGCGGCCTCGGCGCCCACCTGTACCTGGGCCGCGGCGAAGAGCTCACCGGCGGCCGCGACAAGGATTCGATCCTCGCCGACGGGATGGAGGCCCTGCTCGGGGCCGTGCACATCGAGCACGGCATCGACACCGCCCGCGAGGTGGTGCTCCGGCTGTTCCTGCCGCTGCTGACGGCTTCGTCGTCGATGGGTGCCGGGTTGGACTGGAAGACGTCGCTGCAGGAGCTCGCCGCGGAGCGGGACCTCGGCGCGCCGGCGTACCGCATCACGTCGACGGGGCCGGACCACGACAAGGAGTTCACCGCCGTCGCGGTCGTGGACTCCAGCGACCTCGGCGAGGGCGTGGGCCGCACCAAGAAGGAGGCCGAGCAGAAGGCCGCCGCTGCAGCGTGGAAGTCGTTGGACGTGAACGACTCCGAGTCTCCTGCCGATGACGCGGCTGCGGGCAATGCGGCGGCGAGCGACGCCGAGCAGGCGCCCGAGCCGGCCTGATGCCCGAGCTGCCCGAGGTCGAGGTCGTCCGGCGCGGCCTCGTCGATCACCTGGTGGGCCGCGGCGTCACCTCCGTGGAGGTGCTGCACCCCCGCGCCGCGCGGCGCCACGCCGCTGGCGAGGCGGATATGATCGGCCAGATCACCGGAGCCGATGTCGAATCCGCGGAGCGTCGCGGCAAGTTCCTGTGGCTGCCGCTCGCGCGCGGCGGCGCCCCCGCCGACGCCGCGATCGTCGTGCACCTCGGCATGAGCGGACAGATGCTCGTCGGGCCGGGCGACGACCGGCACCTGCGCATCCGGGCCGGGTTGTCCGACGGTGCCGTGCTCCGGTTCGTCGACCAGCGCACCTTCGGCGGCTGGGCCGTCGACCCGCTCGAGGAGGTCGCGGGCACGCTCGTGCCCGCGTCCGTCGCGCACATCGCCCGGGATCCCCTGGACCCCTTGTTCGATCGCGACGCGGTCATCGCCCGGATGAAGCGCAAGGACACCGAGGTCAAGCGGGTGCTGCTCGATCAGACCGTGATCTCCGGCGTGGGCAACATCTACGCCGACGAGGCCCTGTGGCGCTCCGGCGTGCACGGTCGCCGTCGCGCTTCCGCCCTCACCAAGGCCGCGCTGGGGCGGCTCATCGACGATGCCACCGACGTGATGCGGCAGGCCCTCGACCAGGGCGGCACCAGCTTCGACTCGCTGTACGTGAACGTGAACGGGCAGTCCGGGTACTTCTCCCGCAGCCTCGACGCCTACGGACGCGACGGCGAACCCTGCCGTCGGTGCGGCACCATCATGCGGCGTGAGTCCTTCATGAACCGCGGCTCCCACTTCTGCCCGACGTGTCAGCGCACGCCGCGTTGACCAGGCACGGTCAGCCTCACATCGGGTTCGGCGTGCTCATCGCGGTCGGTACGGGGATGCTCATATGCTTGAGCCTAAGAATGAGTGAACCGAGCGCAGGCAGCGCTTGCGCTGGCTGCCGAGGCGATTGAACTCATTGAGCAGCACGGAGCGAGTCCGAGCAGGTTGAGCGAAGGTGGGCGCATGTCGGCGACGAAGCTCTTGGTACTCGGCATCGTGCACCTCTCCGGCGGCGCGCATGGCTACCAGGTGCGGTCCGAACTGCAGAGCTGGGGTGCGGAGACGTGGGCCAAGATCAATCCCGGCTCGGTATATCACGCGCTCAAGAAGGCGGCGGCTGATGGCCTCCTCACCGAACACGCCGAGGCGGGCAATTCCGGGCCGGAGAGAGTTCTGTACCGCGTGACAGCGCGGGGATGTGACGAGATGGTCGACATGGTCCGCGACGGTCTGCGGCGCACCCACGACGCGGACATGCTCAACGCGGCGATCGCGATGTTGCCCATGCTGACCAGGTCAGATGCCATCGCGCAGGTTGGCGAGCGGGTCGCGAGCCTGGAAGCAGAGCTCGTAGCGCAGGCCGAGTGGCGGAAGCACCCCAATCGGGACACCCCGGAGCACGTCCGCGAGCAGGCCGACCTGTGGGCGGGACACGCACGCACCGAACTGGAGTGGGCGAAGAGCCTGAGCGGACGCCTGTCTGAGGGTGCCTACATCATGGCTGATGATCCGGGGTCGTGGCGAACGGTCCCTGATCAACTCAAGAAGAGCTCCTAATCAAGCTTGACTAGATGGTCCTCGAGGTGCACTCTGAGCTAGTAATCAAGTTTGACTAGGTCGGGCGCTCAGTCAACGCCACCACCGGTGCCAAGCCCGGAACTCCCGATGCTCCGACGGTGACGACCGCGCATCGATAAGAGGAGAGAAGCAATGAACGAGATGACACTTCGTGTGACGTCCGTCGACGGTACGAGAATCGCCTACGACCGGAAAGGCACCGGCCCGGCGGTGATCCTCGTCGGCGGCACCCTGGACGACGGCGCTGAGAACGCGCCGCTGGCCAGGTTCCTCGCCGACCGTTTCACGGTCTACAACTACGCACGACGCGGCCGGGGAGCCAGCGGCGATGCGTCGCCGTACGCACTCGCGCGTGAGGTGGAAGACCTCGACGCGCTGATTGCGACGGCCGGCGGCTCAGCTCATGTGTACGGCTCGTCATCTGGCGGTGCTCTCGTGCTGGAGGCAGCTGCAGCAGGGTCGGCGATCGACAAGATCGCGGTGTGGGATGTGCCGTACGCGATCGGAGACGACCTGCGGCCGAGGTTCGACCAGTACCTCGCGGACACCCGCGAGGCGTACGAAGCCGACCGGGATGAGGAGCTCCTGGAACTGTTCATGACATTGACCGGCGGACCCGACGCGGACATCGCGGCCAGCAAGCAACACCCGCTCTGGACCTCGTCCGTCGTGCTCGCCCACACGCTCGTCAAGGACGCCGTGGTCCTCAACGACTACAAGATCCCCACTGACCGACTCACCCGCATCACACAGTCGGTCCTGGTGACCACCGAGGGGTCGATCACCCAGCCCCAGCTGGCGGGCATGCCGACCGACTTCTTCGTCCGCGCCGCGAGCGCGATAGCCGCTGTGATCCCCCAGGCCAGACGACACACGCTGGACGGGCAGGGACACGTCGTCGCCCCTGAATCCATGGCCCGTGTGCTGACGACGTTCTTCACGCAGTGAACGGGCCTGGCTTAAGCACGCAGCCATGCGTCGACGGCAGCGGTGGCACTGCGACCCACTGGCGTGGGATGGTTCGAGAAGCCGTGCGGCACATCCGGATAGATCCGAAGATCCACGTCGTTCCCTGCGGCCGCCAGCCTCGCCGCCATGAGCAGACTGTCGGGTAGAACGACGTCGTCGCTGCCGACGGTCAGCAACGTCGGCGGCAACCCCTGGAGGTCGCCGTACGCGGGTGACACATCGGGATCGGCGCGGTCCTCCACCTTGCCGACGTACGCCTCGACGAAGTAGTCGTCGACGACAGCGGCCCCTGACGGATTGAGTGTGGTCAGGTCGTAGGTCCCGGCCTCCAGCACCGCTCCGCGGAAAGCGTCGCCGCGTCCTCCTGCCCGCAACCGCAGCAGGACGCATGCCGCCAGCGTCGCTCCCGCCGAGAAGCCGCTGATGAAGAGCCTGTCCGTTCCGAAGCGCTCGGGCGCGTGAGCGATCAGCCAGTCGGCGGCCGCGGCGCAGTCGTCCGGGGCTGCGGGCCAGGGGTTCTCGGGCGCGAGCCGGTAGTCGACGCTGACCACCGCGAGCCCCGTGGCGTCCGCCCGCCGCGCGTTCCGCTCGTCGTCGGCGACCGCCGAGCTCATGTAGAACCCGCCGCCGGGGCAATGCAGTAGAACGCCGACGGCCGGACGATGCTGCGGCTCGATGATTCGGATCGGTACGGCGTGCCCGGCGAGATCCGCAGACTCGGCTTCGGCGCGAACGGAACCAGCGAACCGCAGGCTGCGTTCGTGTCGGACCGCGATCAGCTCGTCGTAGCCCGCGATCGCCGAGCCACGAGGCCTTGCCGCGTAGAACTCGCGTGTGAGGGCCGCGTCGGTGGCCGATACCGATTCGACGAGACCGTTCAGCGCGAAATCCATACCTCAGGCCCACCGGGCTGAGGGCCGGTTCTCGCGGGACCCGGAGGTGATCAATTGATGATCTCGCCGCGGTCGGCGGGTGCCTTGGAGACGATCGTGTCGCGCCACATCTGCAGGGCCTCGGGGGTCAGCCGGGTCCAGTCGGTCACCTCGGCGACGACGCGCAGCGGCTCGGTGCTGCGGTACGAGCGGGTGGGGTTGCCGGGGAACTTCTTGTCGGTGACATTGGGGTCGTCCTCGAAGGCGCCGGTGGGCTCGACCTCGTAGACGCGCGGGGCGGCACCGTCGGACTTGAGCTCGGAGGCGAGCTCCGCGGCGAGCCCGGCACCGTCGCGCAGGGCGGTGAAGTAGATGTGGTTCATGACCACGTCGGGGCGGTAGTTCGAGACGAAGCCCGCGCTGAGCAGGTCGCCGGGCTGGAGGTCTGCGGTGGTTCCGTGGAAGAAGGGGCCGGTTTCCGTGGAGGCGCTCATGCGGCCAGGTTATCCGCCGGCGGCCGGACCAGACGCCACAACAGGTGACCGCTGCTCACGGCGATGACCGCGAAGACGGCCCAGATGCCGACGCCGAGAATCGGATTCCCCTCGGGGCTGACGATGGCACCGGTCACCGACACGGCAAGCAGGAGCAGCACCGCGGTCCCGACTGTGAGCAGGTATCGCTGCAGGAGGGTGTCCAGGCCGGGGCGATGCGCGGGGTCGAGCCAGTACGCGCGGGAAGTGGGCGGAAGGTTGATGAGGCCGTCCGGGAGGGCGGACGTGCAGGCGGCGAGGACGCCGAACAGCGCCGCGAGGGCCGCCGCAGACACGGCCAAGATTCCGACCGCCGAACCACGGGGACTCCAGGAGTCAGCGGTCCCACCGGCGCCCCAGTGCGTGGGGAAGGGATCGGGACCCGACGTCGCGGCCCAGGCGAGCGAGGCGCCGCAGAGCAGGACCGCGCCGAGGAAGATCCACCATCGGGGTCGCATGCGGATGACGTTACCTCGACGAACGATCTCCGGTGCGACCCGGGCGGACGCCCCGCGACGTCGTCGTCGACCGCTTCGGCGGATGGGTGAGCAGCCAGATCAGGTAACCGATCGAGCCCACGAGCGCGACGAGGAAGAGGATGACCAGCGTCGACTTGGCGGCGGTCTCCGTGGGGTCGATGACCGTCACCACGAACGTTGCGCCCTGGAGGACGAGGAAGAGGCCGCCCGCCCAGAGCAGGAACCCGGAGACGATGTCGTCGAACGCGGGTCGGTGCTCGGGGGACAGCCAGTAGTCGCGCCGCGGCGTGTTGATGATCGAGGTCGGGATCCGCGGCGCGATCAGTGCGAGCACCGCGATCAGGACGGCGACGCCCGCCGCGATGCCCGCGTGCAGGGACACCGCCTCGGCGCGCGGGGTCCACGAGTCCGGCTGCCCGGACAGGCCGAAATGCGTGGGGAACGGGTCCGGTCCGGAGACCGCCGCCCACGAGGCCGCGGCCGCGTACGCGAGGACTGTTCCGAGGAACGACCACCACCGCGCACGCATGTTCACAACGCTACCGGTCTCCCGCCGATAGGGACGGCCGAGCCCGGCCCTCCGAGCGCTGGTCGCGGACGGTGCTGCCGTAGATTGGACATATGGCCGACGACACGAACGCGCAGGCACCGTCCACCGAACTCTGGGTCGAGCGCACCGGCGTGCGCCGCTACACCGGGCGCAGCTCGCGCGGCGCCGAGGTGCTGGTCGGCTCGGCGGACGTCGAGGGCGTGTTCACCCCCGGTGAGCTGCTCAAGATCGCCCTCGCCGCGTGCAGCGGCATGTCGACCGACCACGTGCTGGCCCGCCGCCTGGGCGAGGACTACGACGCCACCGTGCGGGTCTCCGGCGACGCCGACCGGCAGAACGAGGTCTACCCCGAACTCAACGAGATCCTCGAGCTCGACCTGTCCGAGCTCGACGAGGCCGCCCAGGAGCGGCTGATCACCGTCGCCCGCCGCGCCGTCGACCAGGTGTGCACCGTCGGCCGCACGCTCAAGGCCGGCACGACGGTCAATCTCGACATCACCTCGGGGTAGCGCGTGCCCGACGATCAGGCCCGGATGACGGCGTGGGTGCACGGTCACGTGCAGGGCGTCGGTTTCCGGTACTGGACGAAGACTCAGGCCCTGGAACTGGGCCTGCTCGGTTACGCTGCGAATCAGCCGGACAGACGTGTGCGGGTCGTGGTCGAGGGAGACCGCTCCGCATGCGACACTCTGCTGCAACGCCTGTGGTCGGGGGATACTCCGGGCAGGGTCGATCTGGTCGTGGAACTGTTCGGGCCCGCGCGAGGCGGGCTCCCGTCGTTCGAGGAGAGGTGAGGCATGCAGCCGCCCATCCCTGAGAACCGCCCGGTGGGCGACATCCCCGGGCCGGAGTCGAACTACATGCCCGTCCCCGGGATGCCGCCGGAGCTGCATCTCCCGGACACGGGGGAGGCCCCGCGGCGGCCCGGTCGGATGCGGCAGCAGGACGAGAACACACAGGCCCGCCCGGAGACGGTGGCCGAGGCCCGCGCCCGGCAGCGGGCGCAGCGCCAGCGCGCCGAGGACGAGCAGCGCGAGGCGGCGGAGGCCGCCGCCGCGGCCGCGAAGAAGAGCCGTCGGCGCAAGCAGATGATCGGCGCCGGGGTCGGCGTCGGCGTGGTGGGCGCGATCGCGCTCCTCTACGTCGCGATCCCGGACAACGACAACACCCAGAACGTGAACACGCAGACGGCGTACTGCACCGTCGACGGCGATCAGGTGGTCTCCGACGACTACTGCTCGCGGGGCACGTACAACCCGGTGACCGGCTTCATCTTCCTCAACGGCATGAGCTACCGGTACAACTACGGCGGCTCCTACAACAACGGCCGCATCACCGGCGGCAGCTACGACCGGCCCGCCAACACCGCCTTCCGCACCTCGACGGGCGCGGCAGTGGACCCGGCCAAGACCACCTCGTTCGGCACCAACGGCCAGACGAACGCGGCGAGCAAGCCCGCGCCGCCGGCCGCCGGCTCGCGGACGGGATCGGGGAGCGGCTCGGGCAGCGGGAACACCAACGCCGGCAGCAACAGCGGATCCAGCGGCAAGAACATCGATCGCGGCGGCCTGGGCACCTCCAGCAAGGGCGGGAGCTCCAAGGGCGGCTCCGGATCGAGCGGCTCCTAGTGCGGCGCATGCGGGGAACGCCCCGCGCGGGCTGGCAGCGGACCGTCGAATCGCAGGGCCTGGTGTTCGGCACCCCCGCGCGCGACGGTGCCGGCGACAGCCGGAACTACTGGGACGAGTCCGTGTTCTACGAGTTCGACATGGACGAGGTGCTCGCCCTCGAGGCGCAGGTCGAGGTGCTGCACTCCATGTGCCTCAAGGCCGTCGAGAACGTGATCCTCACCGAGCGGTACGCCGACTTCGGCATCCCCGAGTGGGCGTGGGGCCCGATCGAGGAGTCGTGGAAGCGGCAGGATCCGCACGTCTACGGCCGCTTCGACCTGCGCTACGACGGCCGGCGGCCCGCGAAGCTGCTGGAGTACAACGCCGATACACCCACCTCGCTGCTGGAAGCCGCTGTGGTGCAATGGTACTGGTTCCAGGACACCGCGCCGGACAAGCGCTCCTGGGACGAGGGCGGCTACGACCAGTGGAACTCCCTGCACGAGTCGCTCGTCGCGCGCTGGGGCGAGATCCGGAACGTGATCCCGGCGTCGGAGCTGCACTTCACCTGGTCCGGCGCCGACGCGACGGGCGAGGACCACGTGACCACCGGCTACCTGCAGGAGACGGCCGCCGAGGCCGGCTTCGACACCGTCGGCCTGCCCATCGAGGACATCGGCTGGGACCACGACCTCAAGACCTTCGTGGATCTCGAAGACGCCCCGATCAATTCGGTGTTCAAGCTCTACCCGTGGGAGTGGATCCTCGAGGACGACTTCGGCAAGCGCGTCGTCGAATCGATCCCCGCCACCACGTGGATCGAGCCGCTGTGGAAGGCGATCCTCTCCAACAAGGCGATCCTCGCGGTCCTGTGGGAGATGTACCCCGACCACCCGAACCTGTTGCCCGCCTTCATCGACAGCCCCGGCTTCCTCACCGAGTACGTGAAGAAGCCCAAGCTCGGGCGCGAGGGCGCGAACCTCACGATCGTGGACGCGGGCCGCGAGACCGCCACCGGCGGCGTCTACGGCGCCGAGGGCTACGTGTACCAGATGTTCGACCCGCTGCCCGAGTTCGACGGCTACCGCCCCGTGATCGGCGCCTGGGTCGTCGGCGACGAGTCCGCCGGCATCGGCATCCGCGAGACCTCCGGACTCATCACCGACGACGGTGCCGCCTTCATCCCGCACCGCATCACTCCGAAAGGCACGACCGCATCATGAACACGACCCTCCTCGCCGCCGCAGACCTGGGCACCCTGGGCAAGGGCATCGGCGCGATCTGCTTGTACGCCCTCGTCGGCCTGCTGCTCATGGTGGTCGGCTTCTACGCCGTCGACCTCTCCACTCCCGGCAAGCTGCGCGACCTGGTGAAGGCCGGCAAGCCCAACGCCACCTACATCACGGGCGCGGGCATGCTCTCGATGGCGTTCATCATCGTCGTCGCGATCTACGCCAACTACACCGGCGGCGGCAACCTGCTGGACGGTGTCATCTACTCGCTGGTCTACGGCGTGGTCGGCATCATCGCGCAGATCGTCTCCGTGCGCGTCCTCGACCTGGTCACGGGCGTCGACATGGAGGAACTCATGTACTCCGAGGTCTTCCTGCCGCAGGCCCGCGTGATCGCCGCGTCGCACGTCGCGCTCGGTCTGATCGTGGCGATGGCCGTCCTCTGACGGTCACCGCCTAAACTGGCGTTTCGTGTATCTCAAGTCGCTGACACTGAAGGGCTTCAAGTCCTTCGCTTCGGCGACGACTCTGCGCCTCGAACCGGGCATCACCTGCGTCGTCGGGCCCAACGGCTCGGGTAAGTCGAACATCCTCGACGCCCTGCGCTGGGTGATGGGCGAGCAGGGCGCCAAGGGCTTGCGCGGCGGCAAGATGGAGGACGTCATCTTCGCCGGCACGTCCGGCCGCGCGCCGCTGGGCCGCGCCGAGGTCACGCTCACCATCGACAACTCCGACGGTGCGCTGCCCATCGACTACTCCGAGGTCTCCATCACGCGGCGCATGTTCCGCGACGGCGCCGGCGAGTACGAGATCAACGGCACCAAGTGCCGCCTCATGGACGTGCAGGAGCTGCTCTCCGACAGCGGCATCGGGCGCGAGATGCACGTCATCGTCGGGCAGGGCCAGCTCGCGGCGATCCTCGAGTCCAAGCCCGAGGAACGTCGCGCCTTCATCGAGGAGGCGGCCGGTGTGCTCAAGCACCGTCGCCGCAAGGAGAAGGCGGTCCGCAAGCTTGACTCGATGCAGGCCAACCTAGCCCGCCTCACCGACCTCACGACGGAGCTGCGCCGCCAGCTCAAGCCGCTGGGGCGGCAGGCCGAGGTGGCCCGTCGGGCGCAGACCATCCAGGCCGACCTCCGTGACGCCCGGCTCAGGTTGGCCGCCGACGACCTGGTGCGCCGGCGCGCCGAGCTGGCCGACCAGAGCGGCAACGAGGCGGCGGTGCGTGAGGAGCAGAATCTCGTCGCGGGCCAGTTGGACGAGGCGAACGCGCTGGTCGCGGAGCACTCCGAGGCCGTGGCCGAGCTCGACCCCGCGGTGAAGGCCGCGGGCGAAGGCTGGTTCTCGCTGTCCGCGCTCGCCGAGCGCGTCTCGTCGACGGAGCGCATCGCCTCCGAGCGCGCCCGCCTGCTGTCCGAGCCCGTGCAGCACGCTCCCGGCCGCGACCCCGACGAGCTGGAGGCCGAGGCCGAGCGCGTCGCCGAGGAGGAGGCCGAGCTCATGGAGGCCCTCGAGGAGGCCGCCATGATCCTCGAGGAGGCCACCGAGGAGCTCGCGTCGCGCGAGGAGTCCGCCCGGGACGCGGAGAAGGCGCACATGGCCGCGGTCGCGGCGATCGCGGACCGTCGGGAAGGGCTCGCGCGCCTGGCCGGCCAGGTCGAGACCCTGCGCACCCGCGCCGAGTCCGTGGAGGCGGAGTCCGGGCGGCTCACCGCCGCCATCGCCGAGGCGGTGGAGCGCGCCGAGGCCGCCGAGGCCGAATTCGAGCAGGTCCAGGGGCAGATCGCCGAGCTCGACGCCTCGGAGGCCTCCCTCGACGAGCACCACGAACGCAGCGTCGCGGCCTACAACGCCGCCAGCGCGCGGGTCGAGGAACTGCGCGCGTCCGAGCGGGAGGCCGAGCAGAAGGTGGCCTCGCTCGTCGCGCGCGTCGAGGCGCTGTCGCTGAACCTGGACCGGGGCGACGGTGCCGCCTGGATCGCCGAGCACGTCGACGGTGTGACGGCCGCCGTGTCGTCGCGCCTCTCCATCCGTGCGGGTTACGAGAAGGCCGTCGCCGTCGCACTGGGACCGGTGGCGGAGGCCGTCGCGGCGGGCTCGGTCGATGCGGCCGTGACGGCGGTTGCTCGGCTGCGCGAGGCCGACGGGGGCCGGGCGGCCGTCGTCGTCGAGGGCGTCGCGCCCGGCACGGTGCCCACGGGCCCCCTGCCCGACGGTGCCGTCTGGGCCGTGTCGTGCGTGACCGCCCCGTCCTCGTTGGAGGGGGCCGTGACGGCGGCGCTGGCCGGGTACGTGCTCGTTTCGTCCCTCGACGACGCCCTGGCGGTGGTCGCCGCGCGGCCCGAACTGCGGGCAGTCACGTCCGACGGTGACATCATCTCGCACGGCGTGCTGACCGGCGGCTCCGCGGCGCGGCAGTCGACGCTGGAGGTGCAGAAGTCGATCGACGCCGCCGAGGCGACGCTGGGGGAGACCCGGCGGTCGGTGGAGTCTCTGTCGGCCGCTCTGGCCGGCGCCGTCGAGGAGTTGGCCTCGCGGCGCGAGGTGACGGAGTCGGCGCTGGCGGCGCTGCACGAGTCGGATGCGCAGCTCGGCGCGATCTATGAGCAGCTGGCCCGGCTGGGGCAGGCCGCGCGGAGCGCGCGCGACGAGGCCGAGCGCCTGGTGGCGCAGCGAACCAGGATCGAGGGCTCGCGGGACGAGACGCGAACCGCGCTGGTCGAGCACGAGGAGCGCCTGCGGCTCGCGGAAGAGCTGCCCGAGGATTCGGTGTCCGTGGGGACGGATGAGCGGGACGCGGCGGCTGCCGCCCTGTCGGCGGCGCGTTCGGTGGAGATGGAGGCTCGCCTGGCCCGCCGGACCGCCGAGGAGCGCGCGGCCGGCGTGCGGGGCAAGGCCGAGGGGCTTCGACGGGCCGCCGCTGCCGAACGTGCCGCCCGGGAGCGGGCGGAGGCGGCGGCTGCTGCGCGTCTGTCGGCGGCTGCGGTTGCCAAGTCGGTGGCGGAAGGCGCTGCGCTGGTGACCTCGCGACTGGGGCGCGCGGTGACACGTGCTGCTGCGCATCGTGATGCGCTGGAGGCATCACGCGCCCAGCGCGCCGGTGCACTGGACGTCGCGCGACAGGAGGCGACCTCGCTGACCGCGCGGTTGGCCCAGCTGACCGATGCGGTGCACCGCGACGAGGTGGCGCGGGCGCAGGCGGCGCTGCGGATCGAGCAGCTCGAGGAGCAGGTGGTGGCGTCGTTCGCGATGTCGCCGGACGACCTGGTGGCCGAGTACGGGCCGGACGTTCCGCTGCCGCCGTCTTCGCTGGAGTTGGAGGAGTACGAGGCGGCGCGGGAGCGCGGCGAGACTGTGGTGAAGCCACAGGGGCTCCCGTTCGACCGAGCGGTGCAGGAGCGCCGGCTCAAGCTCGCGGAGAAGGACCTGGCGACGTTGGGGCGTGTGAACCCGCTGGCACTGGAGGAGTTCGCGGCGCTGGAGGAGCGCTACAACTTCCTCTCCACGCAGCTCGAGGATGTGAAGTCGGCTCGCGAGGATCTGCTGAGCGTGGTCGAGGAGGTGGACGCCAAGATCCTGCAGGTGTTCACCGAGGCCTGGGTGGACGTGGAGCGCGAGTTCGTTGAGGTGTTCAAGACCCTGTTCCCGGGCGGCGAGGGCAAGCTGATCCTCACCGAGCCGGGGGACATGCTGACGACGGGCATCGACGTCGAGGCCCGGCCGCCGGGCAAGAAGGTCAAGCGGCTGTCCCTGCTGTCCGGCGGCGAGAAGTCCCTGACCGCCGTTGCGATGCTGGTCGCCATCTTCCGTGCCCGGCCGTCCCCGTTCTACGTCATGGACGAGGTCGAGGCTGCGCTGGACGACACCAACCTCCGCCGACTGATTTCCCTGTTCGAGCAGCTGCGCGACAAGTCCCAGCTCATCGTGATCACTCACCAGAAGCCGACGATGGAGGTCGCCGACGCGCTGTACGGTGTGTCAATGCGTGGCGACGGCATCACCCAGGTCATCTCCCAGCGGATTCGTGGCCAGGAGCTGGGCGCGCTGCCGGTGTGAGAGCGAGCCTGTTCAGGCAGTATGAAACCGTGACCATGGGTGACAAAATCGGGTGCGTCCAGTCGCGGCTGGATGAACGCGTGGAGGTATTTGTGGACACACGAGCGGTTCTCGACCGGGAGTTGGATCGAGCATTCGGCCTTGCCCCTGGCCCGGCGAAGGAACGCGAGATCAACCGGCTCGTTGTGGATCTGATTGCAGGGTTGGTGAGAGAGGCGTCGCCTGACGCCCGCGAGATTTGGTTCGACTGGAACCAAGACGGGTTGTGCATCACAGCGATTCGCGATGGGAGGGGCGATCCATGCATCGAACACGATGAGGTCGGCGAGCACCTCTCGGTCTACGCGAGCAACATCCGCGACACGAGATACGCGCCGCAGCTCGCCGCAGTCCGCGGTATCCACGGCCCCTTTATCCTCCAGGTCTAAGTAGCCCAGGTCGAAAGGCGTTCCTGGATCGTCTCGATCGCGCCTGCGTCTGAGGGCAACCAAGCGATGGATCCAAGGTCGCTGGGTGCCATCCAGCGCAACTCGTCGTGGGAGTCGCCCGGCGCGAGCTTTCCGTGCGCGATGGCAGCGAAGTAGAGCCGCATCTCGTACTTCTCCGAGATTGGCCATGCGCCTGATGCATGGGGTACTTCGGGACCGACAGAGATGGTCGCACTGAGCTCTTCGCGGATCTCGCGGACGAGCGCAGCCTCGGGCGTCTCACCTGCTTCGGTCTTGCCACCGGGGAACTCCCAGAGGCCGGCGAGCGCCACTGGGCTTGTGCGCCGCGCAGCGAAAACCCTGGTTGGCTGTTCCAGGTCGTCCACGATGATCGCGCCAACGACGAGCCGCGGAGCGTCAGAGTGCATGTCGGCGATTCTGGCACCTTTGCCCGTTCATGTCAGAGGGAGGTGCCAGACTGGCGCCCATGGAAGAGGGGATCTACGAGTCGCTGCACACAGCGGACCTTCGGGATCGGATCAAAGCGACGGGCTTGCAAAGCGATACGCGCGCGGTCGAGAAGGCCGACCAGCCGCACGTGCTCGCTCGTCACGTGGCGAGCATCGTGGAGCGTGCGATCGCGGGGGAGAAGGACGAGTCGGAGCGGATAAAGCTCGCGAACAGTCTGCTGGCTGTGGCGGGCGACCTGGACAGCCCGATTCTCGATCCGGCGACCCAGCTTGCGCGCCTCTATCAGTTGCCTGCGCCCGGCGTTGTCGATCGGACCTCAACTCGGCCCGAGACGCCGCTCTCCGAGGTTGCCCTGCTGACGAACAGCGGCAGGGGAGAGCCCTCCATCGGTCACGAACTGAAGGCGGAGATTGCCTCTGCGGACCGTGTCGACCTGCTCTGCGCGTTCATCAAGTGGAGCGGGGTCAGGCTCCTCGAAACTGAGCTGCAGGCGCTCGCAGACGCCGGCAAGCCGTTCCGAGTAATTACCACCACGTACCTCGGCTCCACTGAACGTAAGACACTCGACCGACTGGCGGAGAAATACGGCGCTGAGGTGCGAGTGCAATACGACGCTTTGCGTACGCGACTTCACGCCAAGGCGTGGATGTTCCACCGCGACTCGGGATTCGACACGGCGTACATCGGGTCGTCGAATCTTTCCAACGTCGCATTGATCGACGGAGTCGAGTGGAACGTGCGTCTGTCGAAGGTCGCGACTCCCAGCTTGCTGAACAAGTTCCGGGCGACGTTTGAGACCTACTGGAGTGAAGACCCCGGATTCGAGGAGTACATCCCTGATCGGGACGGCGAGCGGCTCGATCGCGCTCTTCGCGAGGCCTCCGGCCTCACTTCCTCGGGCAACGTCACGATCAACGTGTCTGGCTTGGAGGTTCGGCCGTATCCGTACCAGCAGACGATGCTGGACGAGTTGCAGGCCGAGCGCGAAGTACACGACAGACATCGGAACCTCGTGGTGGCAGCGACGGGAACTGGAAAGACCGTCCTGGCGGCACTGGACTACCGACGTCTGATTCCGGCGGGCGGCAAGCGTCCGCGCCTGTTGTTTGTGGCGCACACTCGCGAAATTCTGGTTCAGGCACAGCGCACGTTCCGCGAGGTTCTGGCCGACGGAGCGTTCGGCGAACTCTTCGTCAACGGCCAGCGGCCCGAGCGGTGGGACCACGTGTTCGCGAGCGTCCAATCTCTGAAGGAGGACACCCTCGACACGCTCGGAGCTGATCACTTCGAGGTAATCGTGGTCGACGAGTTTCACCACGGAGCGGCGCCGACCTACCGGCGCCTGGTTGACCACTTCTCACCTCAGGAGTTGGTGGGTCTGACTGCGACCCCGGAACGCGCTGACGGCCTCGATGTGCGCGAGTATTTCGGCGGCCGAATCGCCACTGAGCTCCGTCTCTGGGATGCGCTGAGCGCAGAGCTTCTGTGCCCTTTCCACTACTTCGGCATCGCCGACGGTACGGATCTGACCGCGATCGCGTGGAAAACCGGAAAGTACGATCAGACCGCACTTGGGCAGCTGTACACCGGCAACGACGCCCGGGTGCGGATGGTTCTGAAGGCAATCCAGGACAAGCTGGCTGACCCGGCTCAGATGCGTGCGTTGGGCTTCTGCGTTTCCATCGAGCATGCCCAGTACATGGCAGACAGGTTCACAGAAGCGGGCATCCCGTCAGTGATGGTGTCGGGGCAGACCGGTGGTGACGCGCGGAGGCAGGCACTCTCGGATCTGCGTGACCGTCGCATCAATGCGATCTTCTCGGTCGATGTGTTCAACGAGGGCCTGGACATCAAGGAAGTCGACACCGTCCTCATGCTCCGCCCGACTGAGAGCGCCACAATCTTCCTTCAGCAGTTGGGTCGGGGGCTCCGGCGCACGCCAGACAAGGCTGTGTTGACGGTCCTAGACTTCGTCGGGCATCAACGGGAGGAATTCCGCTGGGACAAGCGCCTCCGGTCTCTGACCGGCATTCCTCGCGGCAAACTGGTGAAGGAGGTCGAGAACGACTTCCCGTACCTGCCGTCGGGCTGCCGCATAGAGCTCGATCGCCAGACACAGAAGTTCGTCCTCGAGAACGTGAAACGCCAACTCAACCTCCGTCGGCCCCAACTCGTCGCCGAGGTCCGCTCTGCAGGCGAGGACACTCTGGCAGGCTTCCTTGAAGCGACTGGGATCGACCTCGCCTCGGTGATCAAGGCCGATCGGTCCTGGACGGGGCTTCGCCGCGAGGCCGGCATTGACTTGGCGTTCGCGCCGGGTCCCCGCGAGGCCGAGGTGCTCAGACGTAACCAAGTGTTCGCCCATGTTGACGACGAGGTCCGCGTCGCTGGTTACAAGCGAATCCTCTTAGACTGCACGCGGCTCGACGAGATGTCCGGGACCGACAGGCTCCTCGCGACGATGCTGTTCTTCTCGATCTGGCCGGATGGAGGCAAGCCGAAGTTCGCGAGTGTCGATGAGGGGCTGGATGCTCTACGAGCCGAGAAGGAGGCCGTCGGTGAGCTTATTGAAATCATGGAGCTGGGGTTTGGACGTACGCGACGACAGACGTATCCCCTCTGGGGAGGCCGCGGAGGTTTTCCTCTGCGAATTCACGCCCGGTACTCGCGCGAAGAGATCCTTGCTGGTCTCGATCACGCTTCTCTGAAATCGGTGCCGGCCACATTCCGGGAAGGCGTCAAGTATATTGCGTCGCGAAACATTGATGCTCTATTCGTGACCCTCGTGAAGACGGAGGGATCGTTTTCGCCCACGACCATGTATCGCGACTACCCGATCAGTCGAACTGAATTCCACTGGGAGTCTCAGTCATTGACCTCAGAGTCCTCTGAGACTGGACAGCGGTACATTCTCGGCGACAGCTACGTGCTGTTGTTCGTCCGTGTTGCGAAGAACGGTGAATTTGGGACGTCCCCCTACGAGTTCTTGGGGCCCGCGGAGTACGTCGGTCACTCCGGTGAGCGACCGATGGCGATCACTTGGCAGCTAGACCATCCGATGACTGTTGACTTCTTTGGTGTCGCGACGGCGGCCCTGTGATCGTCACTCAGGACGTTCGGCGGTCTGACGAAACGTCGGCGCGATTCCGGGCCGCATGCGCCGATACGTGACTTCTGTGTGGGTGAGGTGGGGGCACCGTCGGGCGTGGGGACGTAACGTAGGGGCCGAGTGTGAACCACCACGAGGAAGAGGGACGAACGAGCGATGAGCAGCAACGACGCCAAGGCGAACATCGGAGTGGTGGGGATGGCGGTGATGGGCTCCAACCTGGCCCGCAACCTGGCGTCCCGGGAGGGCAACACCGTCGCGATCTACAACCGCTCGCCGGAGAAGACGCACGACGTGGTGAAGAACCACCCCGAGGCGAATTTCGTCGCCAGCGACACCATCGACGAGTTCGTCGCCAGCCTCGCCAAGCCGCGCACCGCGATCATCATGGTGCAGGCCGGCGCGGGCACGGATGCGGTGATCGAGCAGCTCCAGGAGCGGTTCGAGCCGGGCGACATCATCGTCGATGGCGGCAACGCCAACTTCCACGACACCATCGCCCGCGAGGCGAAGATCGCGCCGACGGGCATCCACTTCGTCGGTGCCGGCATCTCCGGCGGCGAGGAGGGTGCGCTCAAGGGCCCGTCGATCATGCCCGGCGGCACCGCCGAGTCCTACAAGACCCTCGGCCCGATCCTCGCGTCGATCGCCGCGGTCGCGGAGGGGGAGGCCTGCGTGACCCACGTCGGCACCGACGGCGCCGGCCACTTCGTCAAGATGATCCACAACGGCATCGAGTACGCCGACATGGAGCTCATCGGCGAGGCCTACGACCTGCTGCGCAACGTCGCCGGCTACACGCCCGCCCAGATCTCGGGCCTGTTCGCCACGTGGAACGAGGGACCGCTCAACAGCTACCTCATCGAGATCACCATCGACATCCTCAAGCACGTCGACGCTGAGACGGGCAAGCCCTTCGTCGACATCGTCACCGACCAGGCCGGCAGCAAGGGCACCGGCGTCTGGACCGTGCAGACCGCCCTCGACCTGGGCGTGCCGGTCGGCGGCGTCGCCGAGGCCGTCTTCGGCCGCGCGGTCTCGTCCAAGCGGGCGCAGCGCGACGCTGTCCGGGCGCTCGGCATCGAACGCCCCACGGCCCCGCGGGTCGACGATTCTTTCGTCGACGACGTCGCGAAGGCCCTCTACGCCTCCAAGATCGTCGCCTACGCCCAGGGCTTCGACGCGATCATCGCCGGCGCGGAGAAGTACGGCTGGAACATCGACAAGGGCGCCGTCGCCAAGATCTGGCGCGGCGGATGCATCATCCGCGCCCAGTTCCTCAACGTCCTCGCCGACGCCTACGCCGAGAACCCCAACCTCAACACCCTGCTCGAGGCCCCGTACTTCGCGCAGGCCATCCGCGACGGCGAGGAGGCGTGGCGCCGCGTCGTCATCACCGCCACCCAGGCCGCCGTCCCGGTCCCGGGCTTCGCGACGGCGCTGAGCTACTTCGACTCGCTCAACGTCGACCGCCTGCCCGCCGCGCTCGTCCAGGGGCAGCGCGACTTCTTCGGCGCGCACACCTACAAGCGCGTCGACAAGCCGGGCACCTTCCACACCCTGTGGTCGGGCGACCGCAGCGAGGTCAAGACGGACTGACCACAACGTGGGAAGGGGGCGCAGCCGCATCGGTTGCGCCCCCTTCCGCGTTCGGTGAACGAGTTGGGAACCGATCGCCGGGCTGGTGCGTCCAATAGATGAGGGCGCGTGCTCGCCTGCCGGTGACGATCGGAGGAATCATGGGGAGTCCCGAAGCGGACAAGATCCGCGACGAGGCGCAGCAGCGCATCGCCGACCGTCCGAACATGGTGCTCAAGGGGGACCCGATCGAGGAGCTCGCGAAGGCACACGAACGGCACGCGGAGAGGCTCGAGACGATCATTGAATCTCTTGGCTGGGTCGGTCGCAACAACTACCTCGGAGACACTGTGGAGGGGCGCGCAGCGACTCACAACATCGGGGTTGCCGTGCACGATCATGAGCACTCGGTGGTGCAGAATTTTACTCGCGAGCTCGGTGAAGCGCGGACCATCGCTGCGGCGCTGCGGCAGATTGCGAAGGACATCGGGAGCACGGAACTCAGGAACGTTGAAGGTATCGGTGCGGTGAGGTTGGACTGAAGTGGGACTGCGGTGGTGCCTGTGCCTGGTAGCTTCGTCGCTACTCTTTGGGGGATGCGCGGTTTCGGTTGGTGGTGAGGCGGTTCCCGGAGAGAGCATCGAGTCGCCCTCTGCCCCGATGTCCGCTCGGCCATTGCCGTTCACACCTGAATTTTCTGGTAGGACTAACGACAGAAATGACGGCACCAGCTTCGAGCCGTGTACCGCATACTCGGACGACGAGATGCGGGCTCTCGGCGCAGATCCCGGCACGTTGAAAGATGCCGCAATATCCGTGTCGCCCAACTTTCGTGGATGTTGGTGGCAGTCCCCCGATCGCGTCGCGTTCTTCAGTCAAACT
Source organism: Tsukamurella sp. USMM236 (assembly GCF_037148755.1). Taxonomy (NCBI): domain Bacteria; kingdom Bacillati; phylum Actinomycetota; class Actinomycetes; order Mycobacteriales; family Tsukamurellaceae; genus Tsukamurella; species Tsukamurella sp. USMM236. The sequence goes on along the minus strand of NZ_JBBCSS010000002.1, from coordinate 927,655 downwards.
CTGGGCAATGAGAAGTCGCTCGACATCTACAAGGTCAAACAGAGCTATCGGCCGTGGCAGCCTGATCGAATTATCAACGGGCGCCGAGTGATTGTCACCACCGAGCGCGACACGGGCTGTTTCGCGTCCTTCATGTCGGAGGATGCAATCGTGCACTCGAGCTACCGAATTGGCAGTGCTGGCAAGCCTTCTGCGGGTCTCGTGGCAGAGTGCAACAAGGCGATCGAGTGGGCGACGCTGGCGATCTCGAAGGCGCCGTGATCAGCGGCTACGTCAATACCCGCTGAATCGCCCGACAGATCGCGTCCACCACATCACCGTCGTCGAACGCGGCCCCGGAACCACCGCCCGCACCTGCGCCGACGGCACCGTCGGACCGCAGGCCGATCACGGACTCCACGAGCCGGAACGGCAGGAGCGTGCGCGGGTCACCGTCGTCGCCCAGAACAGCGGTGGCCAGAGAACGGTAATGCGAGGCCAGCTCCGCCCGGTCGGCGCGGAACTCGGCGAACTCGTCGGCCGCCAGCTCGGGCAGGTGATACAGAGCCCCAAGGTTGTACCGCGCCGCCAGCAACTGCCCGGCATCGGACCGGGCCAACGTCAGTAGGCGCTCCAGAGGCGAACCGTCGGCGGAAACCACGGAGCGTGCGAGCGCGAGCGGCGCCTGCACCGTCGCCTCCAACAACGCGGTCAGGATCTCGCCCTTGGTGGGGAAGTAGTGGTACAGCGAGGCCTGCCGGATGCCCACGGCCTCGGCGATCTGCCGCGTCGAGGTGGCCGCGTACCCGCGCTGGGTGAACAGCTCGGCCGCGGCGTCGAGGATCTCCTCGACGGCGGTGGCGCCGGGCCGGCGGGGGTCGTTCGCACGCGGACGACCCCGCCTACCTGCGGTTTCCGCCCCGCCGTCGGCTCCACCGCCGGCCCCGCCATTCGCCTCCGTCACAGCGGCCAGGCTACCTGCCACGAAACATGTTCGTAGCGCCGGTTTTCCCAGTCCTTACAGCGGGGCAATCCGGGTGACCCCGGAGAACGGTTTTCTATCAACTGACAGATAGAGCTCCGACAGGGAAGCCGCCCATGACAACCACCCAACCCCGACACCATGATTCGGATGATCTCGCCGAGCTCGGCTACCAGCCGCAGCTGCGCCGCTCGCTCGGGACGTTCGCGTCGTTCGCCGCCGGGTTCTCCTTCGTGTCCATCCTCACCACCATCTTCCAGCTGTTCGGCCTGGGCTACTCGCTCGGCGGGGCAGCCTTCTTCTGGACCTGGCCCCTCGTCTACGTCGGCCAGTTCCTCGTGGCGCTGTGCTTCGCCGAGATGGCCGCCCGCTACCCGATCTCCGGTGCGATCTACCAGTGGTCGCGGCGCCTCGGCGGCGAGGTGGTCGGCTGGTTCGGCGGCTGGTTCATGATCCTCGCGCAGATCGTCACCGCCGCGGCGGCCGCGATCGCGCTGCAGGTGGTGCTGCCCACCGTGTGGTCGGGCTTCCAGATCATCGGCGACGACCCGTCCCTCACCAGCTCCAGCGGCGCGGCCAACGCCGTCCTGCTCGGCACGATCCTCCTGATCGTCACCACGACCATCAACTGCATCGGCGTGCACTGGATGAGCCGCATCAACGCCATCGGCGTCGCGTGCGAGCTCGTCGGCGTGGTCGCCGTCATCGGCGCCCTCGCGATGCACGCCCAGCGCGGCCCCCAGGTCGTCTTCGACACCTCGCACGCGACCACCACCGGCTCGGGCGGCTACCTCGGCGCGTTCATCGTCTCCGGCCTCATGGCCGCCTACGTCATGGTCGGCTTCGGCTCGGCGGGCGAGCTCGCCGAGGAGACCGTCAACCCCCGCCGCGTCGCGCCGCGCACCATCCGGTTCGCCCTCACCGCCTCGGCGGTCGGCGGCGGCCTCATGCTCATCACGGCCCTGATGGCCGCACCGACGCTGGGGGAGGAGCTCGCCGCCGGCGGCCTGCCCTACGTGCTCCAGTCCGTCCTGGGCTCGTTCTGGGGCAAGGTCCTCCTGGTCGACGTGGCCGTGGCCGTCTTCATCTGCACGCTCGCCATCCAGACCGCGTGCAGCCGCCTCATCTTCTCCATGGCCCGCGACCACCGGCTCCCGTTCTCGGACAAGCTCTCCCGCGTCAACCCGCGCACCCAGGCGCCCGTCGCCCCGGCCGTGCTCATCGGCGTCCTCTGCGTCGCCGTCCTGCTGGTCAACGTGGGCAACCCCGCGATCTTCGCGACCCTCGCCAGCGTGTGCATCGTGCTCATCTACCTCGCCTACCTGTCGGTGACGGTGCCGATGCTCTACCAGCGGCTCCGCGGCTGGCCGCACGGCGCCACCGTCCGCGACTCCGAGGGGAAGCCCGTCTTCACCCTGGGTCGCTGGGGCGTGCCGATCAACGCCGCGGCCGTACTCTACGGCGGCGCGATGGTGATCAACCTCGCGTGGCCGCGCGCCGAGATCTACGACCCCACAGGACAATCCCCGATCCTGCAGTGGGCCGGACCGATCACCATCGCGGTCGTCGTCCTCGCCGGCATCGCCTGCTTCCCGCGTCGCGCGCACCCGCGCCCCGTCACCGCAGTCCTCCCGAACCTCCCCGCCACGAAAGGTATCTGACGTGACCGCCATCGCCGAGACCACCGCCACCACCCAGGGCGCCCGCGACCACGCCCGCGCCCAGGCCGACACCCGCGTCGAAGGCATGCCGACGGTGCCCGCCACCGCCTGGCCCGACCCGCCCGCGGGCGTGCCCGCCGACGCGCTCACCTGGGCGGAGACCGTCCCGGGCGGCCGCTACACGTCGAAGGTGCTGGCGCGCGGCACCCGAATCCGCCTGACCGACACCGTCGGCACCGCCTGCGCGAACATCCTCCTCTGGCGCGCCGACGCCCCGTGGGAGCGGCTCAACGTCGCCGACACCGTCAAGGTGCCGTGGCAGGCCTACCTCGGCGCGGGCCACCCGCTGCTCTCCGACCAGGGGCGCGTGCTCGCCACCGTCGTCGCCGACGGCTCCGGCCGCCACGACGCCCTCTGCGGCACCACCACGCTCGCCACCAACACCGCCAAGTACGGCGCGGGGGAGGCGCATTCGGACAGCCCCGCCGGCCGCGAACTGCTCGTGCTCGCCGCCGCCAAGCACGGCCTCACGCCCACCGACGTCGCCCCGTCCGTCTCCTTCTTCCACGGCGTCACCGTGGAGGCCGACGGTGCCCTCGCCTCCACCGGCAGCGCGGGGGCGGGCAAGACGGTGGAGCTCGTGCTGCACCTGCCGTGCATCGTCGCCGTCGCGAACACCGCCCACCCGCTCGACCTGTCGCCGACCTTCGACACCGGCCTGCTCGAGGTGCTGGCCTGGCGCGCCGACGACGACCTGGCCGCGCTCGTCGCCGCCACCGACACCGACCCCGAATACCAGCGCGCCGTGGCGAACTCCGAGGACGCCCACCGCGCCGCGCGCTGATCGCCGACCACCGACCGAAGGACCACCCATGATCGCCACCGTCACCCCGCGGGCGCCCTGGTCGGGCATCGTCCCCGCCGGCCACACCCTCACCATGACCGACCTGCACGGCAACCAGGCCGTCGACACCCTCTTCTACGGCGCGCACGACCACACCGTCCGCTACAGCGCCCAGCAGACGATCCTCGCCCAGGGCAGCATCTTCCTGGGCGCCGGAACCGTGATCCGCGACCAGGAGTCGCGGCCGATGATGACCATCGTCGACGACGAGGTCGGCCACCACGACACCCTCGGCGGCGCCTGCTCGCAGGAGTCCAACACGCTGCGCTACGGCCACCACACCAAGCACCAGCACGCCTGCGTCGAGAACTTCCTCATCGAGGGCAGCCGGCACGGCCTCGGCAAGCGCGACCTGGTGGGCAACGTCAATTTCTACATGTACGTCCCCGTCGACCCCGACGGCACGCTCGGCATCGTCGACGGCCTCTCCGCCCCGGGGAAGAAGGTGGTGCTGCGCGCCGAGATCGACACCCTCGTGCTGATCTCCAACTGCCCGCAGATCAACAACCCCTGCAACGGCTTCGACCCCACCGCCGTCGAACTCGAGGTCTCGGAGGCCGCCGCATGACCACCCTCACCGTCGTCCGCCCCGGCCCGATGACCACCGTGCAGGACTGGCCCGGCCGCGCCGGCTACTGGTCGATCGGGGTCCCGCCGTCCGGCCCGATGGACGACCTCTCCTTCCGCCTCGCCAACCTCGCCGTCGGCAACGACGAGGGCGCGCCGGGATTCGAATGCACCCTCGGCGGCCTCGCCGTCACCGTCGACGAACCCACCACCGTCGCGGTCACGGGCGCGCCTGTCACGGTCACCGTCGACGGGACGCCCGTCCCCACCTGGGCCCCCGTCGAGCTCCGTCCCGGGCAGCAGCTCGCCGTCCGCGCCACCGGATCGCTCGGCATGCGCGTCTACCTGGCCGTCCGCGGCGGCGTGACGGTGCCCGAGTACCTCGGCAGCGCCTCGACGTTCACGCTGGGGAAGTTCGGCGGCCACGACGGCCGGACCCTCACCGCCGGCGACGAACTGCCCCTCGGCACCGCCGCCGCCACCGCCCCGCGCCGCATCCTCGACGACGAGGTCCCCGCGTTCACCACCCAGTGGCAGCTCGCGGTCACAGTCGGACCGCACTCCGCCCCCGAGTACTTCACCGACGCCGACATCGCGACCCTCTACGGCACGGCCTACGAGGTGCACTTCAACTCCGACCGCACCGGCGTCCGGCTCATCGGCCCCAAGCCCGAGTGGGCCCGCCCCGACGGCGGCGAGGCCGGACTGCACCCGTCGAACATCCACGACAACGCGTACTCCGTGGGCGCACTGGACTTCACCGGCGACACCCCGATCCTGCTGGGCCCCGACGGCCCCAGCCTGGGCGGCTTCGTCTGCCCGGTCACGGTGACCACCGCCGACCGCTGGAAGCTGGGGCAGCTTCGCCCCGGCGACGCCGTGCGGTTCGTCCCCGTGCGCGCCTCGACGGCCGCCTCGCCCGGCGCCGTGGGCAGTGCCCGGCGCGCGAACCTTCCCGTCGTGCTGTCGGCGGGCGGCGACGCCGACGACGGCGTCCTCGCCCGGTCCATGACGGCCGACGCCGAGACCACGATCACCTACCGCCGCTCGGGCGACGACAACATCCTCGTCGAGTACGGCGCCATGACGCTGGACCTGGAGTCGCGGGCCCGCGTCCACGCGCTCGAGCAGCGACTCCGCGCCGAATCGCCGCGGGGGCTGATCGATCTCACCGCCGGCGTGCGCAGCCTGCAGGTGAAGTTCGACCCGACCGCGCTGAGCCAGCCCGCGGCCCTCGATTGGATCCGCGAGGCGGAGTCGCAGCTCCCCGCCGCTGACGACATGATCGTGCCGAGCCGCACCGTCTCCCTGCCGCTGTCCTGGGACGACCCGAGCACCCGCGAGGCGATCGAGCGGTACGTCCTGGGCGTGCGCGGCGACGCGCCCTGGTGCCCCTGGAACATCGAGTTCATCCGCCGCATGAACGGCCTCGGATCGGTCGAGGACGTGCAGCGGATCGTCTTCGACGCCTCCTACCTCGTGCTGGGCCTCGGCGACGTGTACCTCGGTGCGCCCGTGGCCGTCCCGCTCGACCCGCGCCACCGCCTGGTGACCACCAAGTACAACCCGGCCCGCACCTGGACGCCCGAGAACGCCGTCGGCATCGGCGGCGCCTACCTGTGCATCTACGGCATGGAGGGGCCCGGCGGGTACCAGTTCGTGGGCCGCACGACGCAGGTGTGGAACCACCGGCACCCGCTCACCGCCGGCGGCTTCGAGCCCGAACATCCCTGGCTGCTGCGGCACTTCGACCGGATCAGCTGGTACCCCGTCAGCACCGAGGAGCTGGCGGACCTGCGCGCCGACACGGCCGCGGGCCGGGGCTCGGTGGACATCACGCCCGGATCCTTCTCCCTCTCCGCGCACCGTGCGTTCCTGGCCCGCGAGGCCGACGACATCGCCCGGGTGCGGTCCGCGATGGAGATCGCCCGCGACGAGGAGCGCGGCCGCTGGGCGGCCGCCGGTGAGTTCACAAGGAGCGCAGCATGACCCGCATCGCCGACCTCTACCGGCGCATCGAGGCGGACGACCGCCCCGAGGTGTTCCTCGCGCTGCGGCCGGAGGCGCACGTCGCCGCCGAGTACACCGCGTCGCTCGCCGCGGGCGGCCCGCTCGCGGGGGTCGTCCTCGCCGTCAAGGACAACGTCGACGTGGCCCGCCTTCCGACCACCGCCGCCTGCCCCGGCTACGCATATCGCCCCGAGGCGGAGGCGGCAGCCGTCGCCGCCCTGCGCGCCGCTGGAGCGGTGGTGATCGGCAAGACGAACCTCGACCAGTTCGCCACCGGCCTCGTCGGCACCCGGAGCCCCTACGGCGCGGTGCGCGACTCCCGGCGACCCGACCGCATCTCCGGCGGATCGAGCTCCGGCTCCGCCGTCGCCGTGGCCCTCGACTACGCCGACATCGCGATCGGTACCGACACCGCGGGCTCGGGCCGCGTGCCCGCCGGCCTGCAGGGCATCGTCGGCATCAAGCCGACGATCGGCGCCGTCAGCACCGACGGGGTCGTGCCCGCATGCGCCTCGTACGACTGCGTCACGGTCTTCGCCCGCGACGTCGCGACGGCGAACCGCGCCATGGCGGTCATGGGCGCCACCGGCGCCCGACGGTGGGCCGCCGACACCCCGTTCGCCGCCGCGCCCGACGCGGCGCTCGCGATCCCCGCCGAGCTCCCCGGCCTGTCCGCCGCCTGGCGGGAGGCCTTCGACGGTGCCGTCGCCCGCGCCGAGGCGGCCGGGCTGCGGGTCAAGCCCGTCGACGTCTCCGAGCTGCTCGCGGCCGCGAAGCTCCTCTACGACGGTGCACTCGTCGCCGAGCGGTACAGCGCGGTGGGGGAGTTCGTCACCGCGGCAGGCGACGACGCGGGACTGGATCCGACGGTGGCCGGCATCGTGCGGGCCGCGGGGGACGTTCCCGCGCACCGTCTGGCCTCCGACCAGGCCGAGCTGCGCGCCATCGCCGCGCGGGCCACCGCGCTCTTCGCCGGCTTTGCCGGCCTCATGGTCCCCACCGCGCCCCGCCACCCGACCCTCGCCGAGGTGGCGGCGGACCCGGTCGGGGTGAACTCCGAGATGGGGACCTACACCAACTTCTGCAACCTCCTCGACCTGTGCGGCGTCGCCGTCCCGGCGGGGGAGACCGCGGACGGCGCGCAGTTCGGCATCACGGTGCTCGCGCCCGCCGGGCACGACGGGGTCGCGCTCGACCTCGCCGCTCGGATCACCGGCGCGCAGCCCGCGGCGCCGTGGAACCTCGGCCTCGCCGGCGCGGTCGACCTGGCCGTCTTCGGCGCGCACCTGCGCGGCCAACCGCTCGAGCACGAGCTGACCTCGCTCGGGGCGTACTGGGCGGGGGAGATCCGGACCGCCGGCGAATACCGGCTGGTCGAACTGGCGACGACGCCGCCCAAGCCGGGCCTCGTCCACGACGCCGACCACGGCCAGGGCATTCGCGGCGAGCTCTGGCGACTCGCGCCCGCCGCGCTGGGGAGCTTCCTCACCCGGCTGCCCGCACCGATGACCCTGGGCTCGGTGGTGCTCGACGACGGCCGCACCGTGGTGGGCTTCAGCTGTCAGGCCTCGGCGCTGAGCGACGCCCGTGCGCTCGCCGTGGACCACTGGCTCGACCGGTGACCGGAATCGACTGCGGGGCAACGGCCTCATCGACGGCAGGGAGTTCTGCGCATTTCGCGCATTCTGCTCTTTACTGAGATTTTCCGTTCCCGTCATACGCCGTTGGTGCGGCGATAATCTGGCGTCCTCATCAGCTCGACGAGGAGGCCATGATCGTGACGGACAGCTCGGACGAGGCAGGGCAGACGAAAGGCCCACCGGGGCAACGCAACATGGTGGCACTGGCGGTCTACGCGATCGTCGTCGTGGTGGTGGTCTCCATGGCGGTCTTCTACTCCTTCCAACGCGGCGGCCTCTCCGCCGACATCCGCAACAAGGCCACGCTGATCGCGCCCGCGGGTGCGGGCGGCGGCTGGGACCTCGTCATGCGCGAGGCGCAGGCGATCATGCGGGAGCAGAAGATCGCCACCAACATCCAGGTCGTCAACGTGCCCGGCGCTGCCGGCACCATCGGACTCTCCCGCCTGCACTCGATGCCGGGCCGGGCCGACGTCGTCATGGTCGGTGGCACCGGCCTCGTCGCGGGCGTCCAGCAGACCAAGTCCGCGGTGAAGATGACCGACGTGACCCCGGTCGCGCGGATCTTCGAGGAGTACGACGTGCTCGTCGTCCCCGCGAACTCGCCCTACAAGTCCGTCGACGATCTGGTCGCGGCCTGGAAGAACAATCCGCACTCGATCCCGTTCACCGGCGGCGGCAGTTTCGACCAGCTCGTCATGGCTCAGTTCGCCAAGGCCGCCGGGATCGACCCGAAGCAGACCACCTACATCCCCAAGGCCGGCGGCGGCGAAGTCGCCCAGGCCCTGGTCACCGGCACCGCGAAGGCGGCTTTCTCGGGCTACGCCGACCTCATCGACCAAATCCAGTCCGGCCGGCTCCGCGGCCTCGCGATGGCGGCCAAGGAGCCCCTCGACGGCGTGGACTTCCCGACGCTGCGCCAGCTCGGCTACGACGTGACGCTCGCGAACTGGCGTGCCCTGTTCGGCCCGCCCGACATCTCCGCGGCGGACGTGAAGAACATCCGCGACGTCTTCGACGAGGTCATGCGCACCGAGGACTGGGCCGAGGCCGAACGCAACAACAAGTGGACCAGGGCATGGCTGGAAGGTCCCGAGCTGACCACCTTCATCGCCGACGAGGACCGCGTCATCGCCGGCCTGTACAAGGAGCTGGGCAAATGACCGCGCAGGCAGAAGAAGCGGACTCCGCGGCCAAGGGCACGGGCAACGGGCTCGGCGCGCTCGTCGTCCCCGCGATCCTCGCCATCGCCAGCACCCTCGTGGTGATCGGCAACCTCACCATGGACGTGCAGTCCGACGACAGCCCCGGTCCCGCGTTCTTCCCCTGGCTGTTGGCGATCGTCGGCTACGCGCTCGCCGCCGCGGTCGCGGTGCACTTCGTCCGCAACCCGGACGAGCTGGCCCGCTCGGAGACCAAGTTCCGTAGCTACACCGACTGGGCCGCCTCCGGCTGGCTCATCGGCGGGCTCATCGCCTTCGCGGTGCTCCTCGACGTGCTCGGCTGGATCCTCGCCGCCGCGCTCCTGTTCTGGTGCGTGACACGGGCCTTCAACAGCAAGCGGCCCCTCTTCGACGTCTCCGTCGGGCTGCTGCTCTCCAGCCTCGTCTTCCTGATCTTCGGTGTCCTGCTGGACGTCCCGCTCCCGTCCGGAATCCTGGGAGGACTGTAACCATGGACCAGTTCGGACTCCTGCTCGACGGGTTCGCCGGCGCGCTCTCGCCGTCGAACCTCATGTGGGTCGTCATCGGCTGCCTCATCGGCACCGCGGTGGGCGTCCTGCCCGGCCTCGGCTCCTCGATGGCCGTGGCGCTGCTGCTCCCGATGACCTTCGCGCTCAACCCGACCGCGGCCTTCATCCTCTTCTCCGGCGTCTACTTCGGCGGCCTCTTCGGCGACTCGACGATGGCCATCCTGATGAACACGCCGGGACAGGCGTCGTCGATCGCCTCGACCTTCGAGGGACACCAGATGGCGAAGAACGGTCGCGCGCCCCAGGCACTCGCGACCGCGGCGATCGGCGCGTTCATCGGCGGCATGATCGCCTCGATCCTCGTCGTCTTCCTCGCCCCGTTCATGGCGGACCTGTCCACCCAGTTCGGTCCGGCCGAGTACTTCGCACTCTCGCTCCTGGCGTTCGGCGCGATCTCCTCCGTCGTCTCCGAGTCGGTGATCAAGGGGCTCACGTCGCTGGTGATGGGCCTGATGTTCGCCACCGTCGGCATCGACCAGATCTCCGGCACCGAGCGCTTCACGTTCGGCTCCGCGAACCTCTTCGACGGGATCTCGCTGGTGATCGTCGCGGTCGGCATGCTGGCCCTCGGAGAGATCATCATCGTCGCGGGGCGCTTCCGCCGCGACCCCGCCCCGAAGGCGCTCGGCGCCAAGGCGGGCCGCGCCTGGCTCTCCAAGGCCGAGTTCACCGAGGCCCTCCCGGCGTGGGGCCGCGGCACCGCGATCGGCCTGCCCTTCGGCGTCATCCCCGTCGGCGGCTCGGAGGTCCCCACCTTCCTCGCCTACGACGTGGAGCGCCGCCTGGACCGCCGCCGCAAGGTCCCCATGTTCGGCAAGGGCGCGATCCGCGGCCTCGCCGCGCCGGAGGCCGCCGGCAACTCCACCACGGGCATGGCGATGGGAGCCCTGCTCTCGCTGGGTCTCCCGGTCTCGGCGACCGCCGCGATCATGCTCGCCGCGTTCCGGCAGTACGGCCTGCAGCCCGGTCCGCTGCTGTTCGACAACTCCCCGGACCTGGTGTGGGCGCTGCTCGCCAGCTTCTTCATCGCGATGGTCGTGCTACTCATCATCAACCTGCCCTTCGCGCAGCTGTGGGCGAAGCTCCTGCTGATCCCGGCTCCGTACCTGTACGGCAGTATCGTGGTCTTCTGCGGCCTCGGCATCTACGCGACGTCGCCGACGATGTTCGACCTGCTCCTGTTCCTCGCGATCGGCCTGCTCGCGTTCGTCTTCAAGCGCTACGACATCCCGATCGCGCCCCTGCTCATCGGCATGGTCCTCGGCCCGCTCGCCGAGACCAGCCTGCGCGACGCCCTGCTCTCCTCCGACGGTGACTACTCGGTCTTCGTCTCCTCGCCGATCTCGATCACCCTCTACGCCCTGCTGATCGCCGTGCTCCTCATCAAGGCGCGCCAGGTCGTCACCGCCCGCACCGGAAAGGACATCTGACATGACGATCCTCGTCGCCCACTCGACCACCCCCGAGAGCGCCGCCGCACTCGACGCCGCCTATCGAGAGGCGGAGCGCAGGCCCGGGGAGCCCATCGTCGTCTTCCTGCTCGACGGGGAAGCCCCCGACCTCTCGGAGGCCACCGCACGCGGCCTCACCGTCACCGTCGAACGCCCGAAGGAGTTCGAGAAGGACCCGGTGGGCGGCGTCGTCGACGCCGCGACCGCGCTGGACGCGTCCGTCCTGGTGATCGGGATCAAGCATCGCACCGCTACGGGCAAGCTGCTGTTCGGCTCGTCGGCGCAGCGGATCCTGCTCGACGCGACGTGCCCCGTGCTGGCGGTGAAGGTCGCGCAGGGCTGAGACGCGGCGCCCCCGCCGTCTCGTCCCGGGAACGCGCGCAAGGCGGCCTATCGTGTTGTGCGTTACGTTCCGTCGGCCCCGCCTGGCGCGGTACGCTGTTGGAAATGATGTTCGATAGGTGGCGTGAGCCGCCCGACGAAGGGACGATCCGATGGCGGTTCAGGCGGTACTCCTCAAGGCGGGCTCCGCGCTCGTGACCGGCCTCGTCGGCGCCGCGGCGTACGAGGCGACCAAGAAGGCGCTCGCCAAGGCGCCGCTGCGCGAGAGCGCGGTCGCCGCGACGGCGCTGGGGCTCAAGGGCAGCCGCAAGGCCGAGGAGGTCGCCGAGAACGTGCGACTGAACGCCGCGGACATCCTGGCCGAGGCCAAGGAGCGGGTCGGCGAGGAGTCGACCCCACCGGCGACCGGCGCCGCGCACGACCACGACCACTGATGACCGCGCTGTCCGAGCCGGCAGGACGAGTCGTCTCGCAGGCCGCCGGCCGGCTGCGCTGGGTGCTCGATGATCTCGTCGGAGCGACACCGCAGCGCCGCATCGCGGTCGAGGACGCGGTGCTGGCGATTCCCGGAGTGCGAGCAGCGCACGCCTACAGCCACACCGGGTCCCTCGTGGTCTGGCATCGGAGCGACGTCGATCCCGCGCGCATCGCCGTGGCCGCCGCGGAGGGGCTCGCCGCCGATGCGTCCCTCGTCGCCCGGCACGCGCCGCACTCGGCGGACGTGACCAATGCGGATCTCCTCCGGATGGGTCTCGGCGCCGCGGCGCTGGTGCTCCTCGGCCTCCGCCGCTACGCCTTCCGCCGACCGCCGCTGCTCGGGCCCGGCACGCGGACCGCGGCGACCGCGATCACCGTCTTCACCGGCTACCCGTTCCTGCGTGGCGCCCTGCGATCGTTGCGCGGCGGACGCGCCGGCACGGACGCCCTCGTCTCAGCGGCAACCATCGCGAGCCTCCTCCTCCGCGAGAACGTCGTCGCGCTGACGGTGCTGTGGCTCCTCAACATCGGCGAGTTCCTCCAGGACCTCACGCTGCGCCGCACTCGGCGCGCGATCTCGGACCTGCTGCGCGGCAACACCGATTCGGCATGGCTGCGGCTCGCCGACGGGGCCGAGGTGCAGGTCCCGATCGACGCGCTCGACGTCGGCGACGTCGTCATCGTGCACGATCACGTGGCGGTGCCCGTGGACGGCGTCGTGGTCGACGGGCTCGCCGTCGTCGACCAGGCCGCGCTCACCGGGGAGACGCTCCCCGTCACCATTGATCCGGGCGCGACGGTGCATGCGGGAGCGGTGGTCGTCTCGGGACGCCTCGTCGTGCGCGCCACGGCCGTGGGCGCCGACACCGCCATCGGCCGCATCATCGAGCGGGTCGAGGAGGCCGAGCGGGACCGGGCGCCGATCCAGACCGTCGGGGACAACTTCTCCCGCCGCTTCGTCCCCGGGTCGTTCCTCCTGTCCGGGCTCACCCTGCTCCTGACCCGAGACCTGCGGCGCGCGATGACGATGCTGCTCATCGCGTGCCCCTGTGCAGTGGGCCTGTCGACGCCCACGGCGATCAGCGGCGCCATCGGCAACGGTGCGCGGCGGGGCATCCTGATCAAGGGCGGCTCGCACCTCGAGGCGGCGGGCTCGGTCACGGCGATGGTCTTCGACAAGACCGGCACACTGACCACGGGGCGGCCCGTGGTGACCAACGTCGTCTCGTTCCGCGACGACTGGACGCCGGAGCAGGTGCTCGCGCACGCGGCCAGCTCCGAGATCCACTCCCGGCACCCGCTGGCGGAGGCCGTGATCCGCTCCACCGAGGAGCGGCACATCGAGATCCCCAGCCACGCGGAGTGCGAGGTGATCGTCGGACTCGGCATGCGGACCCAGGCCGAGGACGGCCGCGTGCTCCTGCTGGGGAGTCCGGCGCTCCTGGAACAGCACGGCGTGGCTGTGGGCGTCGACGCCGCGCGGTGGGTCGAGCGGCTCCGCGCCGAGTGCGAGACGCCGCTGCTCCTCGCGGTGGACGATGCCCTGACCGGCCTCGTCAGCCTGCGCGACGAGGTACGCCCCGAGGCCGCGGAGACCCTCGCCGCCGTCGCGGCGGCGGGCATCGGCACCGTCGTCATGCTGACGGGCGACCATCCGGAGACGGCGGCCGCCATCGCCGCCGAACTCGGCATCACCCGATGGCGTGCGGAAGTGATGCCCGAGGACAAGCTGGCCGAAGTCCGGGCGTTGCAGGACGAGGGCCATGTGGTCGCGATGGTCGGCGACGGTGTCAACGACGCGCCCGCGCTCGCGGCGGCGGACGTGGGGATCGCGATGGGCCTCGCGGGGACCGACGTGGCGGTCGAGACCGCCGACGTGGCGCTCGCCGGGGACGATCTGCGCAACGTCCTCGACGTCGTGGATCTCGGCCGGAGGGCCGTCGACGTGATCCGGCAGAACTACGGCATGTCGATCGCGGTCAACTCGGTCGGCCTGCTGGTCGGCGCGGGCGGCGCGCTCTCGCCCGTCCTGGCCGCGATCCTGCACAACGCCTCCTCGGTCGCGGTGGTGCTCAACAGCTCCAGGCTGATCCGGTACCGGCTCGCCGAGTCCAGCGATTCGCCGTCGGGACCACCGGCCGGCCCGCCCCGTCGGGGTGGCCCCAGCGGGCGACGTTAACTTCGTGTTTCCAGCCTGTTGCGCCTGACGATCTGGCTTGACGGCCGCCGGGGCAAGGGATTTGAGTGAATTCTCATGCACCTCTTGCCCCGCGAGCAGGACAAACTGCTCATCGTCGTCGCCGCGGACCTGGCGCGCCGTCGCCAGGCCCGCGGGCTCAAGCTGAACCACCCCGAGGCCGTCGCGATCATCACGTACGAGCTGGTGGAGGGCGCCCGCGACGGCCGCAACGTAGCCGATCTCATGGCCTACGGGGCCACCGTCCTCGGCCGCGACGACGTGATGGAGGGCGTGCCCGAGATGATCCACGACGTGCAGGTGGAGGCCACCTTCCCCGACGGCACCAAGCTCGTCACCGTCCACCACCCGATCCGGTAGGCGCGCCATGATCCCCGGAGAGTTCCGCCTCGCGTCCGCGCCGATCCTGTGCAACGACGGCCGCCCCACGCGCACCGTCCGCGTCGTCAACACCGGCGACCGGCCCATCCAGGTGGGCTCGCACTTCCACTTCGCCGAGGTCAACCGCGCCCTCGAGTTCGACCGGGCCGAGGCCTACGGGCACCGTCTGGACATCCCCTCCGGGACCGCCGTCCGGTTCGAGCCCGGCGACGGGAAGACGGTGCGCCTCGTCGCGCTCGCCGGAACCCGCGAGGTCCACGGTCTCGCGAACCGCGTCAACGGGCCCCTCGACGGTGCCGGGAACGGGGGAGGGCGATGAGCTTCGAACTGAGCCGTCGCGAGTACTCCGACCTCTACGGCCCGACGGTCGGCGACGCCGTGCGTCTCGCCGACACCGAGCTCTTCGCCGTCGTCGAGAAGGACCTCACCGTGTACGGCGAGGAGGTCGTCTTCGGCGGCGGCAAGGTGATCCGCGATGGCATGGGCGAGAACGGCGTGCTCCCCCGTGACCACGACATCCCCGACACCGTGATCACCAACGCCCTGATCATCGACCACACCGGCATCGTCAAGGCCGATGTCGCGCTGCGCGACGGCCACATCCTCCGGATCGGCAAGGCCGGCAATCCGCAGATCAGCGACGGCATCACCATCACGATCGGGGCCGCCACCGAGATCATCGCGGGCGAGGGACGGATCCTCACCGCCGGCGGCATTGACACCCACATCCACTTCATCAGCGCCCAGCAGATCGACACCGCGCTCAACTCCGGCGTGACCACCATGATCGGCGGCGGCACCGGCCCCGCCGCGGGCACCAACGCCACCACCGTGACGCCCGGCCCCTGGCACATCGCCCGCATGCTCCAGGCGCTCGACGACGTCCCCATGAACATCGGGCTGCTCGGCAAGGGGCACGCCGGCGCGACGGAGCCGCTCGCGGAGCAGATCCGCGCCGGCGCCATCGGCCTCAAGGTGCACGAGGACTGGGGCTCGACCACCGCCTCCATCGACAATTCGCTGCGGGTCGCCGACGAGTACGACGTGCAGGTCGCGATCCACACCGACACCCTCAACGAGTGCGGCTTCCTCGAGGACACCGTCGCCGCCATCGACGGCCGGGTGATCCACACCTTCCACACCGAGGGTGCGGGTGGCGGTCACGCGCCGGACATCATCGCCATCGCGGGGCACCCGAACGTGCTTCCCGCATCGACGAATCCGACGCTGCCGTTCACCGAGAACACCATCGTCGAGCACCTCGACATGCTCATGGTGTGCCACCACCTCAACGCCGACATCCCCGAGGACGTGGCCTTCGCCGACTCGCGGATCCGGCCCGAGACCATCGCGGCCGAGGGCGTGCTGCACGACATGGGGATCATCTCCATCACGTCGTCGGACTCCCAGGCCATGGGACGGGTCGGCGAGGTGATCACCCGGACGTGGCAGCTCGCGGATTCGATGAAGCGGCAGCGCGGGCCGCTCGACGGCGACCCCGACGGCGGCGACAACGCCCGGATCAAGCGGTACGTCGCGAAGTACACGATCAATCCGGCGCTCGCGCAGGGCATCGCGGAGTACGTCGGCAGCGTCGAGGAGGGCAAGTTCGCCGATCTCGTGCTCTGGAACCCCGCCTTCTTCGGGGTCAAGCCCGACCTGGTGATCAAGGGCGGCCAGATCGCCACGGCCCTCATGGGCGACGCCAACGCCTCGATCCCGACGCCGCAACCGCGCACCATGCGCCCGCAGTTCGGGTCGATGGGGAAGGCGGTGCACGACGCCGCGATCACCTTCCTGTCCACCGCGGCAGCGGAATCCGGCGTCGCCGGCGAGCTCGGGCTGCGCAAGCGCACCCTGCCCGTCCGGGGCATCCGCACCCTCCGCAAGCAGGACCTGCCGCACAACGGCGCGACGCCCGACATCACCGTCGACCCCGAGACCTACGTCGTCGCCGTCGACGGGACGCCCGTCCGCTCCGAACCCGCCTCGTCCCTGCCCATGACCCAGCGCTACTTCCTGTTCTGAGAGGCGAGAAGTGATCATCGAAACCGTCGCCGGCAACCTCGCCGACCTCGACCCCGCCGAACTGGACACCGTGCACGTCGAGCGGGTGCCGCTCGCCGGAGCCGACCTCGTGAAGCGGATCCAGCGGGTGCGCACCGACCACGACCGGGAGATCGGGCTGCGCCTGGCCGCGCCCGTCGGGCCGGACGGCGACCTCCGCGACGGCGACATCCTGCACCGCGACGAGCGCAACATCATCGCCGTGCAGGTGTTGGCGACCGACGTGCTCGTGATCGCCCCGCGCACGATCACCGAGATGGGCCGCACCGCACACGGACTCGGCAACCGCCACCTGCAGGCGCAGTTCTTCGACGCCGACTCCGAGTACGGCGCCGAGGTGATGGTGGTGCAGTACGACCACACCGTCGAGGACTATCTCGTTCATCACGGCGTCCCCTTCGCGCGACAGGACCGCGTCCTTCCCACGCCCTTCCGCCACGCGGAGCACACGCATTGAACACCGTTTCGGTCGGCGAAAGCGCAGGTCGCGACGTACAGGAACGGTGTTCAATCGGGGCCGGGGCGTCGCCGGGGTACCTGCTGCCGCTCCTGCAGCTCAGCGACTCCGCCCTCCCGACCGGGGCGTTCAGCCACTCGTTCGGGATGGAGGCGTACCTCGCGGACGGCACCATCGTGGACGAGGGCACCTTCGCCGCGTGGTTGCGCGCGTACGTCTCCCGGCAGCTCGCGTACACGGACGGCCTCGCGATCCGGATGGTCTACGACGCGCTGCACCTCGGAGACCTGGACGCCGTCTGGCGGCTCGACCGCCTATTGGCGGCCCTCACCCTGCCCGAACAGGTGCGGACCGCGGCCGGCACGATCGGCAGGCGCACCGCCGAGGTCGGCACCGTCGTCGCGCCCGAGTCCTTCCTCGGCGACTACCTCGCCGAGCTCGACGCCGACCGTTGCCACGGGCATCCCGCCGTCGCGTTCGCGCTGCTCGCGCACGCGGTGGACGCCCCGCCGGCCGCGGCGATCGAGGCGCACGTCTTCGCCGCCGTCACCTCGCTGACCCAGAACGCCGTGCGCGCCATCCCGATCGGCCAGACGGCGGGGCAGCGGGTGCAGCGCTCGATGCACGACGTGGTGGCCGACGCCGTCGCCACCGCGATGACCCTGACCGACGACGACCTGGGCGCCGCATCGCCCGGGCTCGAGATCGCCCAGATGCGGCATCGGCGCCAGCGGGCGCGGATGTTCATGAGCTAGGAGGAGATTCCATGACGACCATCCGGATCGGTGTCGGCGGACCCGTGGGCGCGGGCAAGACCCAGCTCGTGGAGCGCATCACCCGCCACCTCGACGGCGAGGTGTCGATGGCGGCCATCACCAACGACATCTACACCACCGAGGACGCGAAGATCCTGGCGCGCAACAGCGTGCTGCCCGGCGACCGCATCGTCGGGATCGAGACCGGCGGCTGCCCCCACACCGCCATCCGCGAGGACACGTCGATGAACGAGGCCGCGGTCTCGCGGCTGATCGCGGCCCACCCGGACCTGCAGATCGTGTTCATCGAGAGCGGCGGCGACAACCTCTCCGCAACCTTCAGCCCCGAGCTGGTGGACTTCTCGATCTACCTCATCGACGTCGCGCAGGGCGAGGAGATCCCGCGCAAGGCCGGGCAGGGCATGATCAAGTCGGACCTGTTCGTGATCAACAAGATCGACCTCGCGCCGTACGTCGGCGCGGACCTGTCCGTCATGGCGGCCGACTCCAAGGTGTTCCGCGGCGACCGCCCGTTCTGCATGACCAACCTCAAGACCGACGAGGGCCTGGACGGCGTGCTGGAGTGGATCCGCCGCGACGTCCTCATGCTCGACCTAGCGTGAGCGTTGCTGCCGTGCCCGCGCTCACCGGCGAACTCGTCCTGACCCTCGCACCGCGAGGGCAGCGCACCGTCGCCGTGGCGCAGCGGCACGCCGGCACCCTGCAGACCCTGCGGCCCATGTACCTCGACGACTCCGGGCAGGTCACCTACCACGTGGTGAACCCCGGGGGCGGGTGCCTGCGCGGCGACACCTACGCGATCGACATCGAGCTGGAGGCCGGCGCCCGGGCCGTCGTGACCACGCAGTCGGCGACCAAGGTCTACCGCACGCCCGGCGGCGGTGCCGCGCAGCACATGCGGATCCGGCTCGGTGCCGGCGCCGTCCTCGAGTACGTGCCCGACGCGCTGATCCTGTACCGCGAGGCCACCTACCGGCAGACCTGCGCCGTGGAGCTCGACGAATCGGCGTCGCTCGTCCTGGCCGAGATCGTGACGCCCGGGTGGTCGCCCGACGGTGCGCGGTTCCGCTACGACGAGCTGCGCATGCGCACCGAGATCCACCGTGGCGGGGAGCTGCTCGCGGTGGACAACCTGCTCATCGAACCCGGCCGCGCCGACCCGTCCGGCATCGGCTTCCTCGACGGGCGCACGCACGTCGGATCGCTGACCGCGGTGGACCCGCGCATCGACGAGGACCTGCTCGACGAGGTGCACGCGCTCACCGAGACCGTCGGGACGGTTCGGAGCGGGCTCACCGCGCTCGCCGGCCCGGGCTTCGTACTTCGCTGCCTCGGTGACGACACCGCCGAGCTGGCAGGCCTGTTCGACGCGGTCATCGCGCTGCTCCGATCCCGATGGACCGGACAGGCTCCCATGAACCTGCGAAAGTACTGAGGTGGAGGACACCGGCATGACCACATCGAGCACCACCGAACGACTCCGGACGGCGTGGACCGCGCTGGGCCCCGGCGACCGGCGGTCGCTGGTCGGCATGACCGCGACCGTCATCGCGCTGCACGTCGTCGGCTTCGGCGCGCTCATCCTGCTCATCGCACCCGGCCACTACCGGATCGGCGACGGCGGCGAGTTCACCGTCGGCATCGGACTGCTGGCCTACACGTTCGGCCTGCGCCACGCCTTCGACGCCGACCACATCGCCGCGATCGACAACACCACGCGGAAGCTGCTGGCGGACCGCGAGGGGAGGATCGCCGCCGGGGAGCGCAACCCGCGTCGGCCACTCTCGGTCGGCTTCTGGTTCTCGCTCGGCCACTCGACCGTCGTCTTCGGCCTCGCCGCGCTGCTCGCGCTCGGCGTCCGCGCCCTCGTCGGCCCCGTGGAGGACGAGAACTCGACGATGCAGACCGTGCTCGGCTTCATCGGCACCTCCGTCTCCGGCGTGTTCCTGTGGATCCTCGGCATCATCAACCTGGTGGTGCTCATCGGCATCGTGAAGGTGTTCCGGGACATGCGGACCGGGCGCTACGACGAGGCCGAGCTCGAGGACCGGCTGAACAAGCGCGGCCTCATGAACCGCCTGCTGCGCGGGGTGTCCGGGTCGGTCCGCAAGCCGTGGCACATCTACCCGATCGGCGTGCTCTTCGGCTTGGGCTTCGACACCGCCACCGAGGTGGGACTGCTCGTCCTCGCGGGCGGCATGGCCGCGTTCACCCTGCCCTTCTATTGCATCCTCGTGCTGCCGGTGTTGTTCGCGGCGGGAATGTCGCTGCTGGACACCATCGACGGCGTCTTCATGAACGCCGCCTACGGCTGGGCCTTCGCCAAGCCGGTGCGGAAGGTCTACTACAACATCACGATCACCTCGCTGTCCGTCGCCGTGGCGCTGGCGATCGGCACCGTCGAGCTGCTGGGCGTGCTGGCCGAGCGGGCGCACGTCGAGTCCGGTCCGCTCGGCTGGGTCGCCTCGATCGACCTGGACTACGCGGGCTTCGTGATCGTGGGGCTGTTCGTGGCGGTATGGGCCGCGGCGCTGCTGATCTGGCGCTACGGGCGGATCGAGGACCGCTGGTCGGTGCGCTGAGTTAGCGTGAGCCGCATGAGCGGTATCGAGGTGCGGCCGGCGAGCGTCTTCGAGGATGTGGCGGCCTTGCTCGGCCCCAAGAAGCAGACCTCCAGCAACTGCTTCTGCCTCTCGTACCGGATCGGCTCGAAGGAGAATCAGGCGCTGCGCGGGCCCGAGCGCTTCGAGCGGGTCCGCGGGTTGTGCGCGGAGGATCCGCCGCCCGGCGTCCTCGCCTACGACGGTGCCGACCCCGTCGGTTGGGCCGCCATCCACCCGCGCGCGGATACGAGCTTCGCGACGAACCGCCGCATCCCGCAGGTCGACGGGCACGAGGACCCGTGGTCGCTGTGGTGCGTGCGGGTGCGCCCCGGACACCGGAAGCAGGGGATCAGCCACGAACTCGTCGCCGGGGCGGTGGAGTTCGCCCGCGCCCACGGCGCCACGGTCGTCGAGGCGTACCCCGTCGACAATCGGGGCGCGAAGGTCGACCTGACCATGGCCTATGTCGGCACCCGACCGCTGTTCGAGCGGGCGGGCTTCGAGTACGTCACGGACACCACGTCGGTGCTGAACGGCTTCACGCGCGTCCTGATGCGGTACTGGACCGGCCACCAGCAGCGCTGAGGCGCGACGTTCCACGGCGGAGCGCCAGGACCCCACATTCCTGTCGGTGCCGTGTGCCATTGTTGCCCCAACAACCAGCCGCAGGGGAGGCGACATGGGGGCCATCGAGGAAGCGATCGAACAGGACACGATCCGCGAGGTGTGGGAACTGCTGGACTCGGACGAGGCGATCAGCGAGCAGGCGATGTACCTGGTCGCGGCTGCGCTCGAGGGTGAGGCGCATCTGTTCGCGCAGGCGGGTGGCGCAACAGCGCCGCAGCGACCCGGGACAGGCGAGGAAGCGGAGGTCGTCCCGGACCCGGTGGTCGCCTTCCTACGCACGATCACCGTCGCCGGGTTCCGCGGGATCGGCCCCGAGGCGCGCCTCGAGTTCGAGGCGCGGCCGGGGATCACGGTGATCAGCGGCCGGAACGGCTCGGGGAAGTCGAGTTTCGCCGAGGCGCTGGAGTACGCCCTCACCGGTACGAGCTACCGGTGGAAGGAGAAGCGCAGCGCGCAGCAGTGGGCCGGCGCCTGGCGGAACCTCCACTCGGGGGCTGCCCGGATCGCCGCGGATTTCGCGGTGCAGCAGGCCGGCGGCGGGCGGACGCTGACGGTGGGGGCGCAGTAGGCCGACGACGCAGACCTCGACGAGGCGCGCCGCTGGGCACAGGTCGCCTCGGAGAAGCAGACCGGCGTGGCGGACCTGGGCTGGGAGCAGCCGCTCGCGGTGTACCGCCCGCTGCTCTCCTACGACGAGCTCGGCGGGATCTTCGAGGAGGGGCCGTCAGGGCTGTACGACGCTCTCAACCGCATGCTCGGGCTCGACGCGGTGGCCGATGCGGAGGCGGCCCTCAAGGCGCTGATCAAGCAGCTCGAACCGCACCGTAAGGCCGCCGACGCCGATCGCGCCCTGCTCAAGCGCTCGCTCGGCGCGTGCGACGACGCGCGTGCCGGGGAGGTCACGAAGTTGATCGCTCGCAAGCCCTACGACCTCGCCGCCATCACGGCGATCACCCTGGGCAGCGCCACACCGCAGGCGGCGGCGGTCTCGGCCCTGCGGACGTGTGCCGCCGTGTCGTCGCCGGACGGTGTCGCTGAGGCAGCCGCGCTCCGCAGCGCGATCGGCGGTGTGGTCGCCGCGTCCGCGGGCGCGACGGCGGTGGCGCAGCGCCGCAACGCCCTGCTGCGGGACGCGCTGGCACTGCACGCCGATACCGGCGATGGACCGTGCCCGGTGTGCGCCGCGGGCGAACTCGACGGTGCGTGGCGAAGCCGGGTGGAGGCTGAACTCGCGGATACCGATTCGCAGCTCGCGGACCAGCGGGCGGCACAGGCCCACCTCGCGGATGCCGAACGCGCTGCGCGGGACCTGGTCGCCGGCCTCGCGCAGCTGCGTCCCGTTGACGGCCATGCCGTTGACGTCGTCGCGGAGTGGAACGACGCGGTCGGAGCCGCGCGTGCGCTGCCGTCCTCGTCCGCGGAGTGGGCCGATCACCTGACCGATCGCCTGGGCGCGCTGGCAGAGATCGGCGGGCGACTGCGTCCGATCGCGGCGTCCCTCGCGTCGGAGCTCGAGGACGCCTGGGCGCCGGTGGCGCAGGAGGTCGGCGCGTGGGTCGTGGCCGAGACCGCCGCGCAGGACCAGGACGCTGCTCTCGCAGCGGCGAAGACGGCCTCCGCGTGGCTCAAGGAGAACGCGGGAACGCTCCGCGGCCGCCGGCTCGCGCCGATCGTCGACCAGGCGCGGGCGATCTGGGCCCGGCTGCGGCAGGAATCCGACGTCGACCTCGGCACCATCGAACTGGAGGGCAGCGCCACGCGGCGGCGTGCCGAGCTGCGCGGCACCGTCGACGGCAAGCCGGCCGGGACGCTCTCGGTGATGAGCCAGGGCGAGCTGCACGCCCTCGCGCTGGCGCTGTTCATCCCGCGGGCGACCGCGGCGGCGAGCCCGTTCCGCTTCCTGGTGCTCGACGATCCGATCCAGGCGATGGACCCGGCGAAGGTCGCCGGATTCCTCGACGTACTGCAGGATCTCGCCGCCGAGCGTCAGGTGATCGTGTTCTCGCACGACGATCGGCTGGCGAAGGCCATCCGTAACGCGTCGATCCCCGCGAACCTCATCGAGGTGGTGCGCGAGCCGGGCTCGATCGTCGCGCCCAAGCCCGCGAACACGCCGGCGCACCGGTACATCGTCGACGCGACCGCGCTCGTCCGCGATGAGGCGCTCGACGACGTGGTCAAGCGCAAGGCGGTGCCGGGGATCTTCCGGCTCGCGGTGGAGGCGGCCGCGCAGCAGCGGTTCTACGCCGAGAGCTCCCGGCGCGGGGTGTCGTACGACGAGTCCGAATCGCGGTGGGAGTCGGCGCTGACGACGCAGCAGAAGGTCGCGCTCGCGGTCCTCGGCGATCCCCGCGGCAACCTGGGTGGATGGAAGTCCCGGCGCGACTGGCGGTTCCCGACGATCGAGATCTGCGCGCGGGGCGTGCACAGCGGCACCGGGGACCTCGTGGGCGCGTTGACGGACCTGCGGCGCACCGTCGACGACGTCCTGGAGGGACGGTGACCTCCGGGCTGCTCGCGCGGGCCGAGGAGCTCCTGCAATCGGGCGCACCTGCCGGCGCGGGCAACAGCGCCCGGCTCGCCGCCTTCCTCGCTCGCCAGGAGGTGGAGTCGCTCATCGACGCGCGTTGCCGCGAGGTGACCGGCGCCGACGTCACCGGCGCCACGATGAAGGCCCGGATCGCGGTGCTCCGGGCGCTCGACGAGACGGCGACCGGGCGGGTGCTCGCCGCGGCCTGGTACGAGCTGAGCGGCTACTGCCACCACCACGCCTACGAGCTCTCGCCCGCGGCCTCGCAGGTCCGCGGCGTGGTGGCGGCCGTGATCGAGGTCAGCGCCAGCCCAGCGCCGGAGCCACGTCCTTGACCAGGGACTCCAGCAGGCGGGTGTTGTACTCCACGCCCAGCTGATTGGGCACCGTCACCAGGACGGTGTCGGCCTCGGCGATGCCCTCGTCGTCGCGGAGCTGCTCGACGAGCTCGTCGGGCTCGCCCGCGTAGGTGCGGCCGAAGACGGCGCGGAAGTCGTCGATCACGCCGAACTGGTCGTCGCTGGAGCGCTCGTGGCCGAAGTAGGCGCGGCTCTCGTCGTCGATGATCGGCATGATGCTGCGGCTCACCGAGACCCGTGGCTCGTGATCGTGGCCGGCCTCGGCCCAGGCGTCGCGGAACTTCCGGATCTGGTTGGCCTGCTGCACGTGGAAGGGCTCCCCGGACTCGTCGGTCTTGAGCGTCGAGCTCATGAGGTTCATGCCGAGCTTCGCCGCCCACTCGGCGGTGGCGTCGGACGCGGCGCCCCACCAGATCCGGTTCCGCAGCGTGGGGGAGTGCGGCTCGACGCGCAGCAGCCCCGGCGGGTTGGGGAACATGGGGCGCGGGTTCGGCTGCGCGAAGCCGCCGCCCTCGAGCACCTTGAGCATGAACTCGGTGTGCTCGCGGCCCATGTCGGCGTCCGTCTTGCCCTCGTCGGGTTGGTAGCCGAAGTACTTGTAGCCCTCGATCACCTGCTCGGGCGACCCGCGGCTCACGCCGAGCTGCAGTCGCTCGCCGGCGATGAGGTCGGCGGCTCCGGCGTCCTCCGCGAAGTACAGCGGGTTCTCGTAGCGCATGTCGATCACGCCGGTACCGATCTCGATCCGCGAGGTCCGGGCGCCGATCGCGGCGAGCAGGGGGAACGGCGAGCCGAGCTGCCGCGCGAAGTGGTGCACGCGGAAGTAGGCGCCGTCGGCACCCACCTCCTCGGCCGCCACCGCGAGGTCGATCGACTGGTGCAGGACGTCGGCCGCCGTGCGGGTACGGGAGCCGGGTGAATCGGTCCAGTGACCGAAGGACAGGAAGCCGATCTTCTTCATGGCCGCTACAACCCCGGACTGCGGTCCGAATATTCCGCGGACCGTCGGGCCTCGGAGCGTTCCCGGGGGAGCAGGAGATTCGCGGCGCGCGTCTCGCGGATCAGGTGCGCATCCACCAGGTCCGGGAGGTCGTCGACGGTGACCCGCCCGTACCAGGCGTCGTCCGGCTGGACCGTGACGACGGGCGCGTGATTGCACGGGAACTGGCACCCGGTGACCGTGACCAGTGCGTCGTCGTCACCCAGGCCCGCACGACGCAGCTCGTCGCCGAACGCCGAGGTGAGCGCCGACGCCCCGAGCGCGGAGCAGCGCGGGCCGCGGCAGATCAGCACCTGGTGCCGGTGCCGCGGCACCTCCTCCCACGCCGCCGAATGCAGGGGCGCGGCATCGTCGGTCATCGGGGCGCCGCCCGCGGCGATCGCGGCCGCGAGCAGGTCGCGGTCGGGCTCGGCCAGCAGCTGCGGCGCGAGGCGGAGGGTCGGTGCACCGTCGTAGCCCCGGAGCCAGTGCGCGGCCACCCGGCGCAACCACGACCGCTTGGGGCCGGGCTGCGCCCAGCCCGCGCCGATGAGCAGGACGTCGGAGGCGCCGCGGTCGGCGACCGTGGTGAGCACGTCGACCAGCGCGGGATCGTGGACCTGGAGGAAGGCGGGCTCAGCGGCGGCGCTGCGGGCGAGGGCGGTGAGGCCGTCGGGGTCGACGCCGGCGGACATGCCGACGAGGATCGCGGTCACGGCAGCGCCCGGATTCCGTCGGCGACGCGCCGCGCACCGTCGAGCAGCCGAACGCCGGAGGTGGTCTCCGAGAACGGGATCACGACGAAACGGTTCTCCCGGACCGCGCGCAGCTGGCTCAGGGCGGGGTCCTTGCGGGCCTGGTCGATCCTGTCCTGCGCCGGGTGTCCCGCGGTATCGGCCACGACGATGACGTCGGGGTTCGTGCCGACCACGTTCTCCAGGGAGACCTCGGCCCAGTTGCCCGGCAGGTGGGCGAAGACGTTCACACCGCCGACCGACTCGATGAGCAGCTGCGGCGTGCCCTTGCCCGCGCCCACGTTGAGCCCGGACTGCGCGCCGTAATCCCACCAGAAGATGCGCTGGCCGCGCGCCGCGCCCTTGAGCGCGGCGCTGCCGAGCTCGTCCTTCTGCGCCGCGACGAGTTTCGCCGCGGCGTCCTCGGTGCCGAAAGCCTTGCCCGCGGCGGTCAGCTCGTCCCAGATGAGATCCCATGAGGCGCGCTCGGGCTTCTTGGCGCAGCCCGCCGGGGCGAGGAGGGTGGCGATGCCCTGGCCCTGCAGCCGCGCGCGGTCGCCGGCGTTCTTCTCGCTGAACGCCGAGTTGTACGAGCCGTAGACGAGGTCGGGCCGCACCGAGAGCATCTTCTCCTGCGTGGGGTACTTCGCGGCGAGCACGGGGATCCGCGCGTAGTCGGCCTGGAAGCGGGGTGCGACCGCGTCGTCGAGGTACGCCGTGCCCACCATCCGGTCGGCGACGCCGAGCGCGAGGGCGACCTCGGTCGCGCCCTGGTTCATGGTCACGATGCGTCGCGGTTCCGCCGTGACCTCCGTGGTGAAGTCGCAGGTGGTGACGCTGACGGGGAACCGCTCGGAGGGGCTCGCCGCGGGGGTCGACGGTGCGGTGCCGCACCCCGTGAGGAATGCCGCCGCGACGGACAGAGCGAGGGGTGGGACGAGGGCGCTGGGCCGCATGGGTCGGACTCGATTCGTCGGCCGCTCCGTGCGCGGGGGCGGCGGTGGACAGCTGCGAGTCGGCGGGTATCGGACTCGAAGCCGCTTTCGCCGCCTCACACCGTTGCGCGCCAGTCCCGGATTCCCACCGGGTTCCCCATGTCCGACTCGAGCGTGACGCTATCAGGCGGTCCGGGGCCCGCGTCGCGCCGCGGCGAGCGCTCCTGCGGAGGCGACGGCGGTCCACGCGGCGAGGATCGCCAGCGAGACCCAGGGCGACCAGGTCGCCGTGTTCGCGGGCACGCCGACGGTCGCGATCTGAGAGCTCGTCGCGGGGAGCCACGCCGCGAGCGACCGCCCGAAGGGGAGCGCGGGCACCGCGATCGCCTCCACGAGGAACCACCAGCCCAGGACGGCTCCGACGGCGGCGGTCGTCGACGACGCCACGTGCCCGACGGCGAACCCCAATACCGCGAGCAGCGCGCCCGCGACCGGCGCGATGACGAGCAGCCGCAGGACCTCCCCAGCGGGCGAGGGCAATCCCGTGATCGCGGCGACCACGACGGCCGAACCGGCACCTGCCAGCCCCGCTCCCGCACCGCCCACCGCCGCGATCAGGGCCTTCGAGCCGTACCCGAGCAGCGGGCGCGGGATCAGGATCCGGGTGAGGGCGAGCGTCCCGTGGTCCCGGTCGAGCCCGATCAGGAGTGCCCCGGCGGCGGCGATGAGCGCGCCGCCCACCAGCCCGAGGCCGTAGCCCGCAGTGGTCACCGAGGCGTCGTGGAAGACCGGCGCGAAGACGCCGACGACGACGGCCACCGCGAGCGCGACGGCCGTCGCGCCGCCGAGCGCGGCCCGGAAACCGCGGGAGGTCAGCGCCTTCCGGGCCTCGGCCGCCACCGACCGGCGGGCGACACCGCGCGGTTCGACGGCCTCCGGCGCGGGTGCGGGAGCCGCGGCCTCGTCGTCGCCGGTGAGCCGGAAGTACAGGGTCTCGAGCCCGGTCCGTTCGGGCGGGGCGGGCTCGACGAGCTCGGCCAGTGGGGCGTCGACGACCACGCGCCCCTCGTGCAGCGCGACGATGCGGTCGGCGGTCTGCTCCAGTTCGCTGAGCAGGTGCGAGGACAGCAGCACGGTGCGGCCGTCGTCGGCGAGCGCCCGCAGCGTCCGGCGGATCCACGCGATCGCCTCGGGATCCAGTCCGTTGACCGGCTCGTCGAGCACGATCACCGGCGGATCGCCGAGGACGGCGCCCGCGATCGCGAGTCGCTGGCGCATGCCCAGGGAGAAGCCGCCGACGTCGCGATCCGCGACCCGATCGAGGCCGACGAGGTCCAGCGCGGCGTCGACCCGGGCGTCCGGTAGGCCGATCGCGGCCGCCATCCACCGCAGGTGCTCGCGCGCGGTGCGCGTCGGCGACGCCCAGGCCGCGTCGAGCAGCACGCCGATGGTCGCCCCGGGATTCGCGAGCTCGTCGTACCGCTGACCGTCGATCGTGACCGTGCCGGACGAGGGCCGCTCGAGACCGGCGATGAGCCGCAGGGTGGTCGACTTCCCGGCGCCGTTCGGGCCGATCAGTCCCGTGACCTCGCCCGACGGTGCCGAGAAGGTCACGTCCTCGACGGCCACCGTCGCGCCGTAGCGGACGGTGACCCCGGAGAGTTCGATCACCGCGGCGGCGCGGCGACGGCCGGGCCGGCGGGCTTCGCGGGCCCGGCCTTCGTCGGCACTGCCTTCGCGGGCCCGGGCTTCGGCGCCGTCGGACCCCCGCCCTTGCCGCTGGCAGCGAGCTCGCCGAGCGCGGCCAGGCCGCCGGTGGCGATGGGGGACCACTTCCCGGTCTGCAGGCCGGTGAGCACCTGGTCCTCCCAGGCGACGAGGCACGCGGCCGCCGGGGTGGCGGCGAGCTCCTGGAGTGCGGGGGCGAGGTCGTCGCCGGCCTTGGTGAGCGCCTCGATCACCTTCGGGCGGTACTGCGCGTACAGGGGCTTGATCGCGTCGTAGACCGCCTGTTCCGCGGCATTGAGCGCGCCGACGGGGCCGGCGAGGGCGGGCTGCGACTGCTCGATCACGGGCTTGATCGCGGCGAGGAACGGGCCGAACAGGCTGAGGATCGGGTCGTAGGCCTGGCCCGCCGCGAAGGCCTCGTCGGTGAAGGCGCCGGCGGCGGGCGCCAGCAGGATCAGCGATGCGAGGCCGCCCTTCTCCCTCGGCTTCGGCCAGCCGAGCGGGCACTGGATGTCGGCGGGGTTCACGCCCGGGACGACGGTCGAGATCGATCCCGAGGTCGCCGCCGAGCCGGAGGGCTTCGCCGGGCCGGACGGGGTCGCCGCACCGGAGGGCTTGGCAGCCGAGGGCGTCGCCGGTCCCGAGGGTTTCGCCGCCGCGCTCGCCGACGTGGGGGAGCTGCCCGGCGACGGGGCGGGCTTGGGCGTGGGCGCGGCCGCCGCGGTACCGGCGACGGGGACGGTCATCGCCAGCGCGGCGGCGACGGCGGTGCGGGCGAGCGCGGGCGGGATGCGGGTCATGGTGCCTTCTTCGGTGCGGAGGAGTGGGCGGGGGCGGTCGCGCCGGCCGCGGTGGGCGGCGGTCCGGGCTCGAAGACGCCTTCCAAGTGCCAGACGCCGGTGAAGTCGTTGAACGGGCCGCCCTGGATGTGGCTCGTCCAGTCGAGGGTGAAACGCCGCGTCGCGGGGTCGAAGGTGCCGGTCGCGGTGGGGCCGTCGGCCTTCGCCGCTGCGGGCTGCGCGAGCCAGCGCTGCGAGACGACGTCCCAGGCCTTTCCGACCTGCTCCTGACCGGCCGCGGCGGCGTCGGTGCGAGGCACCGGCTTCGGCGCGCCCTGGTTGAACTCCTGGTTGTTCCAGGAGGCGGCCCAGGCGGAGACGTCCGCGGTCAGCTTCGTCCCGGTGCGCGTCACCGATGGCGCGGACAGCGCGGCGCGCGTCTGCGGATCGACGGCGTTCGTGGAGATCCCGAAGAGCACGTCGAAGAACTTCGTCGGCGTGATCACCGAGCCGGACAGCGAATCACCGTTGCGGAAACCGGGTTTCGCCTCGGACTGGTAGGCGCCAGTGCGGAGCCCGCCCGCGGTGCCCGGCTTCAGGGCCGTAACGCGGCCCTCGTCGATCGGCGAGTTGGCGTTGTTGACGAACGGCCCGTCGGCGGTTCCACCGACGATCGCCATCTTGAAGTACGTGCCCGTCGGCTTCCCGTTGGCGAAACCGCCCGGCGTGAACCGGAACAGCCCGACGAGCTGCTCGGCGGCTTCGGGCTGCGCCGGCGCCTCGGTGCTACAGGCGGCGGATGCAGCCGCCGCGACGGCCACCAGCGCGAGAGCGAGGGACCGTCGGGAGATCGGACGGGATGTCACGGCAGGGCCTTTCGTCGGGTACCGAGCACGGCGCCCCCGACGGCGAGGCCCAGGACGAGCTCCGCCCAGGGCAGGGCCGCGAAGGTGCCGCCGGGGACCGGCAGGACGGCGTTGGTGGAGGCCAGCCGCCGGTAGTCGGGGAGGTTGTCGTTGATCGCGCCGGTGAGCGAGGCGAGATCGGAGGACACCGTCTGCCAGGAGGCGGTGAAGGCCCGGATCTCGGGGGTGCGGCGGACCGTCGTGCCGCGGTCGATCTCGCCGACCGCGCCGACCAGCGCGAGGAAGTCGCGCTGCAGGCGCACCACCTGCTGCTCGGTCATGATCGGCGCGAACCGGTCGACCACCCGGCCGGCGGACGGCGCACCGGCGACCAGGCCGGAGGCGAACGGGTGGACCACCAGCGCCACCGCGCAGAGCGCCGCGGCGGCGGTCGCCCACCGACGCGGCGGGGCGGACCGGGAGCGGAGCAGGACCGCCCCGGCCACGGCCAGCGCGATCCCGACCAGCAGGAGCAGTTGAGGGAGCGTGCTCAGGCCGCGGATCCGGGCCAGCGCGTCGACGTCGGGCTTCGCCGCCCGCGCCGACGCGAGCAGCTCCCGGGCGTTCGCCTCGACGTCCGCGGACCGGTTCGCGTAGTCGACGGTCCGCGGCGCCGCCGCGAGCCGCCCGGCCGCGGCCTCCGCTCGGGCGGCCGCGCCGAACCGGGCGATCGCGTCGACGTCCCCGTCGAGCCGGGCGAGGGACTCGTCGGTCAGGTGCGGCGCGAAGGCGTCGAGCATCTTCGTCGCGCCCGCCGTCGTGGTGGGCAGGCCGCCGGCGACGGAGCCGAGGGCGAGGGCGATGCCCGCGATCAGCAGGAACCAGGCCGGCCACCGTCGGGCGGTGGAGACCGCCGCGGTGCGCGGGGGCGCGACGGCGCGCAGCCGGGGGACGCCCCCGAGGAGCGCCGCCGCGCCGGGTGCCGCTACTTGCTGTACGTACCGGTGAGATGCCACAGGCCGGTGAAGTTGTTGAACGGCCCGCCCACGATCTGGCTCGTCCACGTGATCGAGTAGCTGGAGCCGTTGATCGTGCCGGTCACGCGGCTGGTCTTGCCGGGGAGGCCGCCGCCGGGCTTCGGGGCGCCCTGGTTGAAGACCTGGCCGTTCCAGGCGACGCCGAACGCCGAGAGGTCGCCGGACAGCGACGAGCCGTTGCGCGTGATGGTCGGGACCGCGGTCGCGGACCCGGTCTGCGGGTCGGTCGCCTTCGTCGAGGTCACGAAGTCCGAGCCGAAGAAGGTGCGCGCCGCGGTGACCTGCCCCTGGTAGGAGCCGGAGGTCAGCGACCCGGACAGCGGGGTGATGGTCTTGTCCGAGTTGGTCGAGTTGCCGTTCGCGAGGAACGGGCCCGACGCGGTGCCGCTCGGCAGGATCATCCGGAAGTACGAACCGGAGTCGATCGAGAAGGTGCCCGTGAGGGTGTCGGCGTTCGCCGCGGGGGTGGCGACGGCGGTGACCGCCGCTGCGGCCGTCACTGCCAGGGCGGCGCCGAGGGCGCGGCGGGAGAAGGTGGTGCGCATGGGGCGATCTCGCTTTCGTCAGGAGGTGGAGGAGCCCGATGGAAGCTGAACGCTAGTTGCGGTCGTACGGTCCGCGAAGAGTTCCGATCACCGCGATCCGGGATACGTGATCTCGATCGCGTCGGAGCCCGGTGGTCGGTCGGTCGCGACGGGCGCCCCGGACGGGACGGGCACGTTGACTAGAGTCGTGGCGTGAGTACTTCGGCCATCGCCATCATCATCGCCGTCGTCGCCGTCCTCGTCGTTCTGGCGGCGCTGGCGACCGGCCTCTATCTCAACAAGCGACGGCGCGTCTCGCTCAAGGAGGAGACGACCGAGCCCAAGAGCCTCGACAAGTCGGGCGGGTACAAGGCCGGCGGTGGCTTCACCTTCAGTGAGGGCACGCGCGAGGCCGAGCCCGTGCCGCTGGTGCCGAAGGCGCCGCCCGCCCCGAAGACGGTGCCGGCGCCCGACGCGGCGCCGCACGTCTCCCTCAAGGACCTGCAGGAGTCGCGCGAGCAGGAGGCCGCCGAAGCGGCGCAGGCGCAGGCCGACGCGCGCCTCGCCGAGGCCGAGGAGATCGACCCCGGCATCGCGAACGTCGCGCCGTCCGCGCCGACGGAGATCGAGAACATCGAGGACGAGGCGCCGGAGGCGGCGCCCGAGGCGCCCGCCGAGACGCAGACTCCCGCAGCTCCGGCCGAGACCGAGGCTCCCGCCGCGCCGGCGACTCCGGCCGAGACGACCACCGCGCCTGAGGCGACCGCGCCTGCGGCGCCGGTGGAGCCCGCTGCGCCGGAGGCGCCGGTCGAGGTGGAGGCCCCCGCCGAGGCGGCACCGTCGGCCCCGAAGCTGGACGAGATCGCCCCGACGGAGGGGCGTCTGGACCGGCTCAAGGGACGGCTCGCGCGCTCGCAGTCGACGGTCGGCGCGTCGCTGCTCGGCCTCCTCGGCGCGGGCGACCTCGACGAGGAGTCGTGGGAGGAGATCGAGGACACGCTGCTCCTCGCGGACCTCGGCACCCCCACGACGATGGCCGTGGTCGAGAAGCTGCGCGACCGGATCGCCACGCAGGGCGTCTCCAGCGCCGCCGAGGCGCGCGCGCTGCTGCGTCAGGTGCTGATCGAGGAGCTGCACCCCGAGTACGACCGCAGCGTCAAGGCCCTGCCGCACGCCGGCGCACCGTCGGTGCTGTTGGTGGTGGGCGTGAACGGCACCGGCAAGACCACCACCACGGGCAAGCTGGCCCGGGTGCTCGTGGCCGACGGCCGGCGCGTGCTGCTCGGCGCCGCCGACACCTTCCGCGCCGCCGCGGCCGACCAGCTGCAGACCTGGGGCGAGCGCGTGGGCGCAGAAGTGGTGCGCGGCAAGGAGGGGGCCGACCCCGCCGCCGTCGCCTTCGACGCCGTCGCGAAGGGCACCGAGGAGGGCGTCGACGTGGTGCTCATCGACACCGCCGGCCGCCTGCACACCAAGACCGGCCTCATGGACGAGCTGGACAAGGTCAAGCGCGTCGTCGAGAAGAAGGCCAAGGTCGACGAGGTGCTGCTCGTCCTGGACGCGACCATCGGCCAGAACGGCCTCGCGCAGGCGAAGGTCTTCGCCGAGGTCGTCGACATCACCGGCGTCGTCCTCACCAAGCTCGACGGCACCGCCAAGGGCGGCATCGTCTACGCCGTGCAGCACGAGCTCGGCGTGCCGGTGAAGCTCGTCGGCCTCGGCGAGGGCGCCGATGACCTCGCCCCGTTCGAGCCGGCGGCCTTCGTCGACGCCCTGCTCGGGTAGGGCACGCGGCCCGTCGGGCCCGCACACGACAGCGCCCCGCGCCGGAGGATCCCGGTGCGGGGCGCCGTCGTCGGTTCAGGAGATCGACCGCTCCACGAAGTCCAGCTGGGCCAGCGTGTACTCGCGCGCGCAGCTGTGCAGCTCGATGGAGTGGCCGACGCCGCCCATCACGCGCACGTCGATCGGGCCGGCGGTGAAGTGCCGGGCCAGGGCCGCCCGTGCCTCGTCGTCAGAGCGCCAGATCTTGTCGTGCTCGGCGAAGGTCACCTGGACCGGCGCGGTGACCGACGCGCCGACGGCGGGGAGGCGGTCGGCCCAGTCCACCACGTCGCAGAGCTCCGGCATCGGCATCGGGCGCAACAGCTCGGCGTCGCGGGCGACGTGCGCGGGGGTGAACGACCCGTCGGGGCCGAGCATGACGCCGGCATGGGCCTCGGCGGGCAGCGCGATCGCGGGGGCGTCGCCGCGCAGGCCGCCCCACATCTCCCGGATGCCCGGCTGCCACAGCTCGCCGAGCCCGCTGATCTCCACGCCCGCGGGCGCTTCGGCGGTCTTGGTGGCGGTGAGCAGCGCGAGCATGCCGCCGATCGAGTGGCCGACGAGCACCGTCGGCAGGTCGTACTGCGCGCGCAGCGCGTCGACCGCGGCCGCCAGGAGCGTGGACTGCTCGTCGAAGCCGAGCTGCTCCGCGGGGACCGTCGCGCTGCCGCCGTAGCCCGGTCGGTCGATCGCGACGACCGTGTACCCGTGCTCCGGGGCCAGGGCGAGCAACGAATCCGCGCCGACGTGGAAGTACTCGGAATCATAAGTGCCGCCGTGGATCGCGACGATCAGGGCGCGCGGATCGCCCGGCGCCTCAGCCACGCGTGCCGCGAGCGGAACGCCTGCGGCGTCGATGGTCGTGGAGGAAACTGCGGAGGTGGTCGTCATGATGCGGTGCTCCTTGGATGGTCGACGCGGACGGTTGACGGCCGGCGTTCGCGAGTGAGGTTACGCCGATGGTGAAGTTTCGTCGGCAATGTCAAGAAAACTCCGCCGACCCCTTGTGTGTCAACAGTCACGTTGATAAATTGACGAACATGTCAGAGAACGATGTGCAGTCCCCAGCCCGCTCGGCGCACGAGGCCGGGTTGGTCTCCTATCCCGACGAGTACGTCGCCCGCTACCGGGCGGACGGTCTGTGGCGCGGCAGGTCGCTGCCCGACGAGCTGACCGACGCGCTCGCGCGGTTCGCCGACCGTCCCGGCCTCGTCACGCCGGAGGTCCGGTGGACGCACGGCGAGTTGCTCGGCCGGGCGCGGGCGTTCGGCGCGGGCCTGCTCGCGGGCACCGACCTGGAGCCGGGCGAGCCGGTGATGTTCCAGATGGGGAACGTGGCCGAGACCGTCGTGGCCTACCTGGGCGCCCTGATCGCGGGACTGCGCCCCGTGTGCACCCTGCCGCAGCACGGCGAGCGCGAGATCGGCCTGCTCGCGCAACACGTCGGCGCCCGCGCGACGATCGTGCAGGCGGACCACGGCGCGGGCGAGACCCTGGCCGTCGCCCGCGCGCTGCACGAGTCCGGCGCCCTGCCCGTGGTCGTCGTGGCCCGCGGGGACGCGATCGGCGACACCCCCACGCTGGAGCGACTCTCCGAGCTCGGCGCCACCGCCCCCGCGCCGCCGGCGGTGGATCCCGCGCAGATCGCCGTCTTCCAGCTCTCCGGCGGCACCACGGGCCTGCCCAAGGTGGCGGCCCGGCAGCACGAGGAGTACGTCCACAACTCGCTCGCTTGGGCGGAGACGCTCGGCTACGACGGCGACACCAAGCTGCTGTACCCGCTGCCCGTGATGCACAACGCCGGCATCGGCCTCGCGGTGCAGCCCGCGATCCTCGCCGGCGCCCAGCTGGTGCTCGCCCCGTCCGCGCGGACCTCCGACCTGCTCGACCTCATCGCCGCCGAGCGGCCGACGTCGCTGCCGCTGGTCCCGCCCGCCGTCGCGGTGCGGCTGCTGGAGGATCCGCGCAGCCGCACCACCGATCTCACGTCGATCGCGGACTTCGTGGTCGGCGGACAGGCGCTGCCCGAGGAGGTCTCGCAGCGACTGCGCGACGAGCTCGGCATCGCCGTCCGGCAGATGTTCGGCATGGCCGAGGGCATGTTCCTGGTGACGCCCGGCGGCGCCGACGAGGACGTGCGGCACCACAGCGTGGGCGCACCCGTCTCGCCCGCCGACGAGGTGCGGATCGCCGAGGTGGGCGGCGACGATCCGGTCGCGCCCGGCGAGATCGGCGAGTTCTGCGCCCGCGGTCCGTACACGATCCGTGGCTACTACCGCGCCGACCGGCACAACCGCGACTCCTTCAGCGCCGACGGCTTCTACCGCACCGGTGACCTCGCTCGCGCGCACGTGATCGGCGGCGTCACCGTCTATTCGATCGAGGGGCGGATCAAGGACGTGATCAACCGCGGCGTCGAGAAGATCCACGCCGAGGAGATCGAGGAGGTCATCCTGCGCCACCCCGACGTGGTCAGCGCCGCGCTCGTCGCGATGCCCGACCCGGTGCTCGGCGAGCGCGCCTGCGCCTACCTCATCGTCGACGACGGTGCCGAGGCCCCGACCGTCGCGACCCTCGGCGAGTTCCTGCTCGGCCAGGGTCTCGCGAAGTACAAGCTGCCCGAGCGGATCGAGGTCGTCATCGAGTTCCCCCTGTCCAACGTGGGCAAGGTGTCGAAGAAGGACCTCCGCGAGCGCATCGCGGAGCAGCTCGCCGCCGACCAGTCCGCCACCGCCCGATAGGAGACCGCCATGACTTCTCATACCCCCCCCGGCCGCACCGTCGCGATCATCGGCGGCGGCCCCGCCGGCCTCGCCGCCGGGCGCCTGATCAAGCTCGCCGACCCGAACGCCCTCGTCACCGTGTACGAGCGGACCGACAGCAGCAGCGAGACCTTCGGCTTCGGCGTCGGGCTCACCGAGGCCACGATGAACAACCTCGCCAAGGTCGACCCGCAGACCGCGGACCGGATGCGCGAGGTCAGCCACGGCGGCCACTCGCTCGTGCTGCGCACCGACGCCGGTGACGTGGGCCTGCACGGCGCGCGGAACCTCGCGATCGGCCGGGCCGCGCTCCTCGAGGTGCTCACCAAGGCGGCGCTCGAGGTGGGCGTCGAGATCCGCAGCGGTGTGAAGGCCGGCCTCGACGACGTCTCGGCCGACGTGATCGTCGCCGCCGACGGCGCGCGCAGTGCCGTCCGCGACGCCGTGGCGGACGGGCTCGGCGTGCACGTCGACTACGGCCGACTGCACTTCATGTGGTGCGGGACCGATTTCGCCGTCGACAACGCCAACTTCACCTGGCGCGGCGAGGGCGACGAGCTGTTCGTGGTCCACGCGTACCCCTACGCCGACGACCGAAGCACCTTCCTGATCGAGGCCGACGACATCACCTGGGAGGCCGCGGGGCTCGCGGCCAACGCAGCGGCGACGCCCGCAGGGGAGTCGGACACCGCGAGCCTGAGGCACCTCGAGCGGGTGTTCGCCCGCGAGCTGAACGGCGGTGAGCTGCTCGCCAATCGCACTCGCTGGGCGCAGTTCCCGACGGTGACCCTGGACCGCTGGTCCAGCGGCAACGTGGTGCTGATCGGCGACGCGGCGCACACCGCGCACTACACGATCGGCTCCGGCACCAAGCTGGCGATCGAGGACGCCATCGCCCTCGCCGCCGCGCTCGCCGCGCACGCCGACACGGACGCGGCCTTCGCCGCCTACGAGGCCGCCCGCCGCCCCTCGGTGCAGCGGTTCAAGCACCTCGCCGCGCGTTCGCAGAACTGGTGGACCAGCTTCCGCGACCGCGCCGGCGCGGCGCCGGAGGCCACTGCGCTGTCGTACATGACCCGGGCGGGGAACCTCGGGATCGAGCACTACGCGGCCGAGTTCCCGGAGGCGGCGGCCGTCGCGCTGCGCGGCCTGGGCGCCGAGCCGGCGGGGGACTGGGGCACCGTCGACGACTGGGTGCTGGACCTGCCGCTGGAGACCGAGGCGCTGCGCGCACCGTCGAAGGTGATCGGCGTCGAAGAACTCCA
Organism: Tsukamurella sp. USMM236; assembly: GCF_037148755.1. NCBI lineage: Bacteria > Bacillati > Actinomycetota > Actinomycetes > Mycobacteriales > Tsukamurellaceae > Tsukamurella > Tsukamurella sp. USMM236. Next base: position 890,480 of record NZ_JBBCSS010000002.1, on the reverse strand, counting down.
GGACGCGACCCGGGTCGAGTGGAACGGCGGCGCGGCCTGGGAGGCCGGGCACGACGCCTTCGTCGCGGACGCGACCGCCGCACCCTCGGCCGTGGTCGTGGTGGGCGGACCGTCGGACCCCGCGGCGGTGGGCGCGCGGATCGACCTGGCCGAACGGATCCGCTGGGACGGCAAGACGGTCGTGGTCGAGATCCCCGCCGCGCTGCGCGCGGAGGCGGCCGCGGCCGTGGCCGTGGGCCGGGCCGACGCGGTGGTGCTCACGGCATGAGCGTCCCGGCGGCCGGTCGCGCCGCGGGATAGGGTCGTCGACATGTCGACAGTGGAGAAACCGGGCCGCGGATCGCGGCGGCGGGATCTGATCGTCGGGGACGTGCTGGACGCGGCGACGGACCTGTTCGCGGTCAAGGGGTACGACGCGACCAGCCTGCAGGACATCGCCGACGCGGTGGGTGTCTCGCGGCCGGCGCTGTACCACTACCTCAGCAGCAAGGAGGACCTGCTGGTCATGCTCGTCGAGCGGGTCTCCAAGGATCTCGCCGACGTGATCGAGGAGCTGCGCAACCGGTCGGACCTGGCGCCGACCGAGAAGATCACGCTGCTCACCGAGCAGCTGGTCCAGCAGCGCGCCGAGCACCCGAGCCAGTTCCGGATCCTGGACCGTTCCGAGATGATGCTGCCGGAGGAGGCGGGCGCGGTGCACGCGCGCGCCAAGCGGCAGGTGCTGCGCGAGACGATCGCGATCATCGAGGAGGGCGTCAAGAAGGGGGAGTTCGTCCCCGTCGACGCCCGCACCGCGGCGCTGAGCCTGCTCGGCATGTGCAACTGGGTGGCCTGGTGGGCGCGGCCCGCCGACGCCGTCGAGGTCAAGGCCATCGTGGACACCGTCGCCGCGCTGGCCCGGCGCATGCTGTGCGTTCCGGAGTCCGGCGACGGGGCCTCGGGGCCCGCCGGGCTGCTCTCGGAGATCCGGGACCGCCTGGACCGCCTGGAGCCCCTGATCTGACGCCCGCTCCCACAACCGAACACACGCACTCGCCCGGCCGCATCGGCCGGGCGAGTGGCGTTTCTCGGGCCGGTTCGTGACGGCGACGTAGACATGTGAACATGAGTGTTGACAATTTTACGAAGGCGTCGAATACTGGAAGGGAACGACGAACCACACGCAGAGGAGCACCATGAGCGCCAAGCCCATCCGGATCGGACTGGTCGTCCCCAGCTCGAACGTCACCGTCGAGACCGAGATGCCGCGGATCCTCGGCCGGCACCCGGAGGAGGCGTTCACCTTCCACTCCAGCCGCATGCGGATGCAGAAGGTCTCCCCGGAGCAGTTGCGCGCCATGAACGCCCAGCGCGAGCGCTGCGTCATCGAGCTCGGTGACGCGGGCGTCGACGCGATGCTCTACGCCTGCCTCGTCGCGATCATGTCCACCGGCCTCGGCGAGCACCACGGCGTGGAGGCGAAGATCGCCGAGCAGCTCTCGGAGGGCGGCAGCGACGCCCGCGTGCTCTCCAGCGCCGGCGCCCTCGTGGACGCCCTCAGCGACATGGGCGCCACGCGGATCGCCGTCGTCACCCCGTATCTGCGCCCGCTCGCCGAGCAGGTGATGGCGTACCTCGAGCACGAGGGCCTGACGGTGACCGACTGGCGCGCCCTCGAGGTGGCCGACAACGCCGAGGTCGGCTGCATCCCCGGCGACCGCGTCATGGAGGCCGCGCGCAGCCTCGACCTCACCGGCGTCGACGCGCTCGTGCTCTCCGCGTGCGTCCAGATGCCCTCGCTCGACCTGGTCCAGGCCGCCGAGGACGAGTTCGGCATCCCCGTGATCACCGCCGCCACCGCCGGCGCCTACCGCATCCTGCGCTCCGTCGGCGCCACCGTCGACATCCCCGGCGCCGGGTCGCTGCTGCGCGCCGATGCCGCCGCCCCGGCCGCCGCCGGCGCCTGACCCCACTCGCCACCGGATAAGGAGAAGACATGTCCGCCAGCACTTCCGAGCACCGCGTCCAGGGGGTCGACCACGCCGCCTTCCCGACCTTCGACCCCGTCGGCACCGTGAACTTCTACAACGGCGTGCTCAAGTTCCCCATCGTCCACTCGATCTGCGCCGCGGGCTGGGGCCCCGAGAACCACCCCGACTTCATCCACTTCTTCTTCGACATCGGCAACGGCGACCGGATGGCGTTCTTCTACTACTTCGGGCTCGAGCCCTTCGGCGACCAGAGCGCCCCCGGCGACTCCTGGGCGCGCCTTCCCCAGGGCACGCCCGAGTTCTTCAAGAACTCCCGCCACCTCGCCATCCACGTCGACGGCGAGGAGGACCTGCTGGAGTACCGCCGCCGCCTCGACGCCTCGGACTGGCCGTGCGAGATGCAGGTGATGCACGAGACCATCGAGTCGATCTACACCCACGATCCCAACGGCTACATGATCGAGATCACCCGCGCCCTGCGCCCCGTGACGCCCCAGGAGGACCTGGACGCCGCCCTCACCCTGGAGGCGCTGTGCGACGTGGTCTCGGGCGGCACACCGTCGATGGACGCGCTCCTGATGCGCAAGGCCGAGCTGATCGTGGAGAAGGCCGAGAGGTGGGAGGAGCGGCAGCGGGAGCTGGCCGGGCTCGTCGCGACCGGCGATGCGACCGGCGACGCCGCGTGGAACGCCGACGAGGAGGCCGAGGTCCGATGAGCCGCATCTACGTCCTCGACGTCCCCGAGAACGAGGGCGTCCTCAAGGTCGCGGGCGCCGAGCCGCGCAACGAGATCGTGCGGGTCGGTCCGTACTTCCGGATCACCCGGCCGGAGGAGATCGCGATCGATCGCCGCGCCACCGGCTGCCGGCACGCCGTCTGGTACAGCGCCCTCGCGGGCCTGGAGGACTCGCGCGTCGCCCAGCACGACAAGGACGCGCTCCGGGTGGTGGACCGGTGACCACCGCCGAGCGCGCGGGCGCCGCCACCGGCCTCGGCGCGGGCCGCTACCTCGACGCCGAGGCCGTGCCCGACGGCACCGTCACCACCCCCGTCGAGCTGAGCACCGTCGACGGGGCCAAGGTCTCCGGCCTGCTCCGCACCGTGCCCGGCGCCACCGCCGTCGCCTTCCTCATGCACCCCCGGCAGGACTTCGCGCACCACGTCCTGGTGCCCGAATTCCTGCGTCGCGGCGTCGCCGTCTGGACCCAGGGCAGCCGCACCCAGGGCAACGACCTGACGCTGCTGCACGAGCAGGCGCTGCTCGACATGGCCGCCGGCCACGCCTTCCTGCGCGACGAGGGCTTCGGCACCGTGATCGCGGTCGGCCACTCCGGCGGCGGCGCGCTGGCCGCCTTCTACCTGGAACAGGCCGGCCTGCCCGCCCAGGAACGGCTCGCACGGACCCCGAGCGGCAAGCCCGTGAAGCTGCGCGACGCGCGGATGCCCGCACCCGACCTCGCGGTGTTCATGGCGCCGCACCCCGGACAGGGCGAGCTGCTGCTCCGCATGATCGACCCGTCGGTCGCCGACGAGGACGACCCCCGTTCGATCCTGCCCGAGCTCGACCCCTTCAGCCCGGACAACGGCTACGCGCCCGCGCCCGCCCCGAGCACCTACCCGCCCGAGTTCGTGCAGCGCTACCGCGCGGCGCAACGCGCGCGGGTGGAGCGGATCGACGCCCTCGCGCGCGAGCGGGTGGCCCGCGCCCGCGCCGCCCAGCAGCGGTTCGCGGAGTCCGGCGACCCCGCCGACCGCCGCGACGCGCTGGCCACCGAGTTCATCACGGTGCACCGCACGGACGCCGACCTGCGCTGCACCGACCCGTCGCTCGACCCGAACGACCGGCCCTACGGCTCGCTGTTCGGTTCCCGGCCCGACCTCACCGACTACGGCGTCGTGGGCTTCGGGCGGCTGACCACCCCCGACGCGTGGCTGTCCACGTGGTCGGCGCTCAGCAGCAACGCCGGCTTCCTGCGCTGCGCCCCCGCCGTCACCGTGCCGACCCTGTTCGTCGAGATCACCGGCGATCAGGCGTGCTTCCCCGACGACGCCCGCGCGATGGTCGCGGCGTTCGGGACCGACGACATCGAGCACGTACGGGTGCGCGGGAAGCACTTCGGCGCGGCCCTCACGGCGGGCGAGCGGACGGCCGCGGCGCTCGCCGGCGATGAGATCGAGCGCTGGCTCGGGGCCCGCGGGATCGGCACCGCGGGCGCATAATCGAGTCGTGAAGTACGTGCTGCTGATCTGCGACGACGAGGACGGCTCGCCGACCAACGAGGAGATCGCCGCCGACCCCGCCTACCGCGCCTACGACGAGGACCTCCGGCGCCGCGGGGCCATGCTCGGCGGGGCCCGGCTGCGGCCCGTCGCCGACGCCACCACCGTCCGCGTGCGCGGCGGCGAGACCCTCGTCTCCGACGGGCCGTTCGCGGAGACCAAGGACGTCGTCGGCGGGATCGACATCATCGAGTGCGCCGACCTCGACGAGGCCCTCGCGATCGCCGCGAACCACCCGTACGCGGCCCGCGGGTGCGTCGAGGTCCGGCCCGTCTGGGAATGACCGCCCCCGACGCGGTGCAGCGCGCGGTCGCCGACGCGTACCGGGACGAGTGGGGCCAGGTCGTCGCCACGCTGATCGGTCTCACGGGCGACTGGGACCTCGCCGAGGACTGCACGCAGGAGGCCTTCGCCGCCGCCCTCGCGACCTGGCCCCGGGACGGCGTGCCACCGCGGCCCGGCGCGTGGCTCACCATCACCGCCCGGAACAAGGCGCGGGACCGCCTGCGGCACGACGCCACCGGTCGCGAACGGACGCGCCGGCTCGCGGCGCTCGCGAACCCGGGGGAGGACGAGCCGCCGGACCACATCCCCGACGAGCGGCTGCGCCTGATCTTCACCTGCTGCCACCCCGCGCTGCCGCTCGCCGCCCGCGTCGCCCTCACACTGCGCACCCTCGCCGGGCTCACGACCGGCGAGATCGCCGCCGCGCTGCTCACCACCGAGTCGGCGACGGCCCAGCGGATCGTCCGGGCCAAGCGGAAGATCGCCGAGGCGGGGATCCCGTACCGCGTCCCGCCCCCGGACCTGCTGCCGCAGCGCCTCCCCGCGGTGCTGGCCGTCGTGTACCTGATCTTCAACGAGGGCTACGACGAGGTCGACGGCGTCCGCGACCTCACCGGAGAGGCCCTACACCTCGGACGCGTGCTGGACCGGCTGCTGCCCGACGAGCCCGAGGCGCGCGGCCTGCTCGCCCTCATGCTGCTCAGCGAGGCGCGCCGCGCCCACCGGGTGCGCGACGGGGTGCTCGTGCCGCTCGAGGAGCAGGACCGGAGCCGCTGGGACCGGGCGCTGATCGAGGAGGGCCTGGCCCTGCTGGACGCGGCGCTCGCCGCCGGGCGGCCCGGCCCCTACCAGGTGCAGGCGGCGATCGCCGCCTGCCACGCGTCGGCGCCGGATGCGCGGCGCACGGACTGGCGGCAGATCGCCGTGCTGTACGCCGAGCTCGCCCGCACGGCGCCGTCACCCGTCGTCGAGCTCAACCGGGCCGTCGCGGTCGCCATGGCCGACGGTCCGCCCGCGGGCCTCGCGATCGTGGACGGGCTCGCCGACATCGGCGCCCTCGACGGCTACCACCTGCTGCCCGCGACCCGCGCCGACCTGCTGCGGCGGGCCGGGCGCACGACCGAGGCCCTGGCGGCGTACGAGGAGGCCCTGGCGCTCGCGCCCACCGACCCCGAGCGCGCCTACCTGGCCCGACGGGTGCGCGAGCTGCGCGGCGGACGCCGGCCGGAGAACTTCTTCGCGGCGGATGTCGATTCCGGGCGCTCCCATCCGTAGGTGGGGTGGACGACCCCCGACCGAAGGAGCCAGATCATGTCGACCATGGAGAACACCCAGTACCTGACCGCTTCCGTGACGATCGACCGCGCGCCGGAACGCGTCCTCGCCGCGGTCCTGGACGTGCGCGGATGGTGGACCGAGAACCTCATCGGCCACTCCGCCGCCGTCGGCGACGAGTTCGTCTTCACCGACGACGCCGCGTACCCCGGGGAGACCTCCCGGGCCAAGGAGGGCATCCGGTTCTGCCGGTTCCGGATCACCGAGGTGAGCCCCACCCGGGTCGCCTGGCACGCCGTGGACTGTGAGATGACCTTCATCGAGGACCGCCACGAATGGCGCGACACCGACGTGATCATCGACCTCACGCCGGTGGACCGCGGCACCGAGCTGCGCCTCACCCACGTCGGTCTGACCGCCGAGTCGGAATGCTTCGAGGCCTGCTCGCGCGGCTGGAGCTTCTACGTGCGCACCAGCATCCCGCAGCTGGTCACGACCGGTGCGGGGCAGCCCATTCCCCGGTATCCCGACGCGGACGGCGCCGGCGGGGCGGCACCGTCGGAAACACGGGCGTAACCGAACGGCCCGAACCCGGGCCGACCGGTTACACACGAGCAACACGAGCGCCCCCGCAGGGAAACCGCGGCCGCCGAAGCTGTTCTCACTCGCACCGCAACGGCGGCGCGCCCGAGGAGGTTTCCCGTGCTCTTGGCTTCTGTGCCCGACGAACTGTTCGGCAAGGTCGACTCCGGCACCACCGCGTGGATGCTGATGTCCGCGGCGTTGGTGCTGCTCATGACGCCCGCCCTCGCGTTCTTCTACGGCGGTCTGTCCCGCCAGAAGAGCGTGCTCAACATGATGATGATGTCGATCGGCTCGCTGGGCCTGGTCTCCGTGATCTACGTGCTGTGGGGCTACTCGATGTCGTTCTCCGGGGAGGGCAACTACCTCGGGATGTTCGACAACCCCTTCAAGTACTTCGGCCTGGACCAGCTGATGGAGACCAAGACGTCGGGCGAGGACACCCTGGTGGTGCTCAACGCCGCGGGCAGCGGCCTCCCGGCGATCGTCTTCGCCGGCTTCCAGCTGACCTTCGCCGTGATCACCGTCGCGCTGATCTCGGGCGCTCTCGCCGAGCGCGTGAAGTTCGGGACGTGGCTGCTGTTCACCGGCATCTGGACCACCGTCGTGTACCTGCCCCTGGCCCACATGGTGTGGGGCGGCGGCCTGCTGTCGGGCGCCGAGGGCGGCATCGCCGCGAAGATGTTCGGCACCACCGACGGCCACGCCACCGTGGCGCCGATCGACTTCGCCGGCGGCACCGTGGTGCACATCAACGCCGGTATCGCGGGCCTCGTGCTGGCGATCATCGTCGGCAAGCGCCTGGGCTTCGGCAAGCACTCCTACCGCCCGCACAACATCCCGTTCGTGATGCTCGGCGCCGCCCTCCTGTGGTTCGGCTGGTTCGGCTTCAACGCCGGCTCCGCGCTCGGCGCCAACGCCACGGCCGGCCTGGCCTGGGTCAACACGACCGCGGCCACCGCCGCCGCGATGCTCGGCTGGCTCGCGGTGGAGAAGTTCCGCGACGGCCACGCCACCACGGTCGGTGCCGCGTCGGGCGTCGTCGCCGGCCTCGTCGCCATCACCCCGGCCTGCGCGAACGTGACCCCCGTGGGCGCCCTCATCCTGGGCGTCGTGGCCGGCGTCGCCGCCGCCTTCGGCGTGGGCCTCAAGTCCAAGTTCGGCTTCGACGACTCGCTCGACGTGGTGGGCGTGCACCTGGTGGCCGGCGTGATCGGCACCGTCGCCCTCGGCTTCCTGGCCAAGGACACCGGCCTGTTCTACGGCGGCGACTACAAGCAGCTGGTCGTGCAGATCGTCATCGCCGCAGTCGCCCTGGCCTTCACGGCGATCCTCACCGCGGTCATCGCCTTCGCGCTCAAGCCGCTCGGCTGGCGCGTCGAGAAGGAGGCCGAGGCCGACGGCATCGACAATTCCGAGCACGCAGAGACGGCGTACGACCTGGTCTGAGGTGACCGGATCTAAGCTGAATCCACAACCGACTTAAGCGAAGGAAACTCTTATGAAGCTGGTCACCGCGATCGTCAAGCCCTTCACGCTCGAGGACGTGAAGGCGGGCCTCGAGCAGGCCGGGATCCTCGGTATGACCGTCAGCGAGGTGCAGGGCTACGGCCGGCAGAAGGGGCACACCGAGGTGTACCGCGGCGCCGAGTACTCCGTGGACTTCGTGCCCAAGGTCCGCATCGAGGTCGTCGTCGACGACGCCGTCGTGGACAGCGTGGTCGACGTGATCGTCGAGGGCGCCCGCACCGGCAAGATCGGCGACGGCAAGGTCTGGGTCACGCCCGTCGAGTCCGTCGTGCGCGTGCGCACCGGCGAGCGCGGCAACGAGGCCCTGTAGCGACGATGACGGTGCCGGGCAGGGCGATCGTGACGATCGGGGAGAGCGGGTCGCCCGCGGGCGGCGGGCAGACGGGCGGACTCAGCGGCGCGAAGGAACTCGTCGCCGCCCGCACCCGCCTCCTCGACCGGGCGTCGGGCCCGCACCGGCTCGAGCCCGCCGCCCTGCGCGGCGCCCTCGCCGACCTGGCCGAGGTGTGGCTCACCACCCACGGCGCTGCCGCCGGCATCGGCCCGGACAGCGGGCTCGCCCTCGTCGCGGTCGGCGGCCTGGGGCGTCGGGAGCTACTGCCCCACAGCGACTTCGACCTCCTGCTCGTGCACGACGACGGGCTGGACCCGGAACGCGTGACGGCCGTCGCCGAGAGCATCTGGTACCCGCTGTGGGACGCGCACATCAAGCTCGACCACAGCGTCCGCACCGTCCCCGAGGCGGTCCGCGTCGCCCAGTCCGATCTCACCGCGGCCCTCGGGCTGCTCGACGCCCGGCACATCGTCGGCGACGAGGAGATCACGAACCTGCTCATCAGCGGCGTGCGCCGGCAGTGGCGCGCCGACATCCGCTCCCGCGTCGACGACCTCGCCGAGCAGGCGCGCGAGCGGTGGCGCCGCTCGGGGGAGATCGCCCACCGTGCCGAACCCGACCTCAAGAACGGTCGCGGCGGCATGCGCGACGTGCAACTCCTGCAGGCCCTCTCGCTGGCGCAGCTGACCGACGGGATCCCGACCCCGTCGGCCACGCCGAACGGCACCACCGGCAATGACCTGGCCGCCGCCTACGCCCGGCTGCTCGACGTGCGCACCGAACTGCACCGCATCGCCGGCCGTGCCCGGGACCAGGTCCGCGCCCAGGAGGCCGACGAGATCGGCGCCGCGCTCCGCCTCGGCGACCGGTTCGACCTGGCCCGCACCATCAGCGACAGCGGCCGCACCGTGGCCTACGCCGTCGACGTGGGCATCCGCACCGCCCAGAACGCCCTGCCGCGCCGCGGCTTCTCCCGGCTGCGCCGCCCGCCCGTGCGGCGCCCCCTCGCCGAGGGCGTCGTCGAGCACGCCGGCGAGGTCGCGCTCGCCCGCGACGCCCGGCCGGACCGCGACACGGGCCTCACCGTTCGCGTCGCCGCCGCGGCCGCCGCGTCCGGACTGCCCATGTCGGCGTCCACCCTCGCCCGGCTCGCCGAGGTCACGCCCGCCCCGCGCAGCCCCTGGTCGGCGGAGACCGTCGCCGACCTGCTCGCGCTGCTCGGCGCCGGGCGCGGCGCCGTGCCCGTGATCGAGGCCCTCGACCGCACCGGCCTCTGGGGGCGGCTGCTGCCGGAGTGGGGCGCCGTGCGCGACCTCCCGCCGCGCGACGCGGTGCACACCTGGACCGTCGACCGGCATCTGATGGAGACCGCCGCGCACGCCGCCAACCGCGCCACCGACGTCGCCCGGCCCGACCTGCTCGTGCTCGGCGCGCTGCTGCACGACCTGGGCAAGGGCCGCGGCGGCGATCACAGCGTGATCGGCGCCGAACTCGCCGAGGCGATCGCCGCCCGGCTCGGGCTCTCCGCCGACGACACCGCCCTCCTCGCCGCGATGGTCCGGCACCACCTCCTGCTGCCCGCCGTCGCCACCCGGCGTGACCTCGACGATCCCGCGACGATCGAGATGGTCGCGGAGAAGATCGGCCACGATCCCGTCCTGCTGGAGCTGCTGCATGCCCTCGCGGAGGCCGACTCGCTCGCCACCGGGCCCGGGGTCTGGGGCGACTGGAAGTCGCGGCTCATCGGCGAGCTCGTCCGCCGCACCAACCGGGTGCTGGACGGGGAGCCCGCGCCGCAGCCCGGTCCCGTGCCCGAGGAGGTGGCGGCGCTCGCCGCGGCGGGCGGGACGCACGTGCGGATCACGCCCGCGCCCGCGCTGGGGCCGCACACCTTCACCGTCGCCGTCGTCGGCCCCGACCGGCGCGGCGTCCTCGCTCGGATGGCGGCCGTGCTCGCGCTCGCCGGCCTGCGGGTCCAGAGCGCCACCGTCGGCGCCGTGGGGGAGTCCGCGGTCAACACCTTCCTCGTGGTGCCCACCTTCGGCGACCCGCCCGATCCGGCGGTCGTCCGGCAGCGGCTCCTCGCCGCGCTGGACGGTGCCGACGTGCTCGCCGAGCTGCGCGCCCGCGAGCGCGCCGCGTCGGCCCCCGTCGACGGCAGCGTCGCCGCCCCGCCGCTGCGGGTAGCCGCCCCACCCCGGCTGCGCTGGTTCGACGGTGCGCCCGGCACCGTCGTCCTCGAGGTCCGGTCCGGCGACACCCCCGGCCTGCTCGCGCGGGTCGCGGGCGCCCTCGACGATGCCGACCTCGACGTCCGGTGGGCCAAGCTGGCCACGCTCGGCGCCACCGCCGTCGACGTCTTCTGCCTCGCGGTGCCCGGCGACGAAGCGGCCGTCCGGGCCCGCGCCGAGGAGGCCGTCATCGCCGTTCTGCCGGAGGCCGCGCCGCCTGCGCCACCGGACGACGAGCCGACCCGATAGTCTGGAGCAATGTTCGAATCCCTCTCCGATCGGCTCACAGGCGCGCTCAAGGACCTGCGCGGCAAGGGCCGGCTCACCGACGCCGACATCGACGCGACGGCGCGCGAGATCAGGCTCGCGCTGCTCGAGGCCGACGTCGCGCTGCCCGTGGTGCGCGCCTTCGTCGCCCGGGTCAAGGAGCGGGCCAAGGGCCACGAGGTCTCGGCCGCGCTCAACCCCGCGCAGCAGATCGTCAAGATCGTCAACGAGGAGCTCGTCGCCATCCTCGGCGGCGAGACCCGGCGACTGAACCTGGCGAAGACCCCGCCGACCGTGATCATGCTGGCCGGCCTGCAGGGCGCCGGTAAGACCACGCTCGCCGGCAAGCTGGCCGCCTTCCTCAAGAAGCAGGGCCACACGCCGATGCTCGTGGCCTGCGACCTGCAGCGTCCCGGCGCCGTCGACCAGCTGAAGATCGTCGGCGAGCGCGCCGGCGTGCCCACCTACGCGCCGCACCCCGGCACCTCCGTCGGCGGCGAGGGCGAGCTCGGCGTCAGCGCGGCCGACCCCGTCGAGGTCGCGCGCGGCGGCATCGCCGAGGCCCGGGCCAAGCAGCACGACGTCGTGATCGTCGACACCGCCGGCCGCCTCGGCATCGACGAGGAGCTGATGGGGCAGGCCAAGGCGATCCGCGACGCCGTCGACCCCGACGAGGTGCTGTTCGTCCTCGACGCCATGATCGGCCAGGACGCGGTGACCACCGCGCAGGCCTTCGCCGACGGCGTCGACTTCACCGGCGTCGTGCTCACCAAGCTCGACGGCGACGCCCGCGGCGGCGCGGCGCTCTCGGTCCGCGAGATCACCGGCAAGCCGATCCTGTTCGCGTCCACGGGCGAGAAGCTCGACGATTTCGACGTCTTCCACCCGGACCGGATGAGCTCCCGGATCCTCGGCATGGGCGACGTGCTCTCGCTCATCGAGCAGGCCGAGCAGCACATGGATCAGCAGAAGGCGGAGGAGGCGGCCGCCAAGATCACCTCCGGCGAGCTGACCCTCGAGGACTTCCTCGACCAGATGCTGATGATCCGCAAGATGGGCCCCATCGGGAACCTGCTGGGCATGCTGCCCGGCGCGGGCCAGATGAAGGACGCCCTCGCGGCGGTCGACGACAGCCAGCTCGACCGGATCCAGGCGATCATCCGCGGCATGACCCCGGCCGAGCGCAGCGACCCGAAGATCATCAACGCCTCGCGCCGCCTGCGCATCGCCAAGGGCTCCGGCGTCACCGTCACCGACGTGAACCAGCTGGTGGACCGCTTCTTCGAGGCGCGCAAGATGATGTCGCAGATGGCCGGCTTCGGTGGCGGCGCCCCCAAGCGGCTGTCCAAGCGCAAGCAGAAGGGCAAGCAGGGCAAGAAGAACAACCGCGCCCGGCAGACCGGCCCCGCGGGGCCCCGCATGGGCGGCGGCTTCCCCGGGATGCCCGGCATGCCCGCCGGAATGGACCTGTCGAGCATGCCCAAGGGCCTCGACCAGCTGCCCCCCGGCCTGGAGGGCATCGACATGGCCGCGCTCGAGGAGCAGCTGCGCAAGAAGCGGTAGGACCTCGCGAAACCGGCGGAATCCTGCGGTACGGGGCCGTAAATGGCCTCGTACCGTCGAAATCGCCCGGTTTCACGACGTAGGGTTGCCCGGGTGAGCGATCTGCACTTCACCGGCGCCGTCCTGCCCGGCGGCGAGGGCGAGTTCTGGGTGTCCGACGGTGTCGTCCACCTGTCGGATCCGGGCGGTCCCGCCACCGAGCTGCGCGGCTTCGCGGTGCCCGGCTACGTCGACGCGCACTGCCACGTCGGCATCGTCGAGGAGGGCGAGCCCGACCTGGTGCGCGGCCGCGCCCTCGCGCTGGAGGACGTCGCCGTCGGCGTCACCGTGATCCGCGAACCCGGCTCCGACCTCGACACGTCGCCGCTGGACGGGCAGCCCGGCCTGCCGCGCTTCGTCCGCATGGGCCGGCACATCGCGCTGGTCAAGCGGTACACCCGCGGGCTCGGCGAGCAGCTCGAGGACCCGTCGCAGCTCGTCGACGCGGTGCGCCGTCGCGCCGCCGAGGGACACCCGTGGATCAAGCTGGTGGGGGACTGGATCGACCGGTCCGCCGGCGACCTCGCGCCGCTCTGGCCCGACGACGTGCTCGCCGAGGCCGTAGCCGCGGCGCACGACGCCGGTGCCCGGATCACCGCGCACGTCTTCGGCGAGGACGCCCTCCCCGGGCTGCTGGCCGCCGGCGTCGACGCGATCGAGCACGGCTCGGGCCTCACCGCCGACACCATCGAGATCATGGTCGAGAAGGGGATCGGCCTGGTGCCCACCATGATCCAGATCGAGAACTTCCCCTCCATCGCCGCCCCCGCCCGCGACAAGTTCCCCACCTATCACCGGCACATGATGGCGCTGCACGACCGTCGCAAGGCGACGTTCCGGGCGGCCTGGGAGGCCGGCGTCGCCATGTACGCCGGCACCGACGCCGGCGGCTTCAACGTGCACGGCGCCCTGCCCCGGGAGATCGAGGCGCTCGCCGCCGTCATGCCGCCGGAGGAGGCGATCGCCGCCGCGTCCTGGCGGGCGCGGCAGTGGCTCGGCTTCGCCGGGGTCGACGACGGCGCCCCTGCCGACCTGGTGATCTACTACGAGGACCCGCGCGTCGCGCTCGCCCACGGCGCCCTGCCGGCACCGTCGGCCGTGGTGGTCCGGGGCGAGCTCGCAGACCTGCCCCGGTAGCCGCTAGGCGTGCGCGCGGAGCGCGGCGATGACCCACTCCGCCGCCGGCACCATCGCCGGGCGCGGCGGCCAGCCGTTCAGGACGCCCAGCAATGACCAGTAGCGCTCGACCCGCGCGTCGGTGAAGGTCACCATCTGATCGGCCATCGCGGCGCGGTCCGTGCCCTCCGGTAGGAGCGTCGCCAGTAGCGCCGCGGCCTCCGCCGAATACGGCGCGGTCCCGTTCTCCGCCGCCGTGCGGGCGGCCTCGAGGTCCACCATCACCGGCGCCTCCGTCGCCGCGGCGCCCGTGACCGCCATCTCGCGGGCCCGGGCCCGGAACCCCTCGTCCGCGACCAGCGCCGCCAGCTCGATCCACGCGTCGACCTGGGCGGGCGTCGGATCGTCGGGCAGTTCGGCGGGCATCGACCGCATCCCGTTCGCGATGTGCGCGCCCGGGGCGTCCGGGGCGATGCCGGCGAAGGCCTCGTCGACGAACGCGTCGATGATCCGCTGGCGCTCCGCCGCGGACAATGTCGCCATCTCGTGCATGATTCTCAACTCCTCGGTCGTACTGTTCCTGGTGGCGACCGACCGCAGCACCGCCCGCCGGATCCGCAGCGTGCGGATCTCGGCGTCGAGGGCCTTCGCATGTGCGTCGGCCACCGCGGCGAGGCCGACCTGCTCCGCGAGAACGGCACGCACCGTCTTCACGTCGAGGCCCAGCGCGCGCAGCGTCCGCACCAGCTCGAGCCGCGCCACCGATTCCGCGTCGTATAGCCGGTATCCGGCCGCGCTGCGGATGGTGGGGACGAGGCCCTCGTCGGACCAGAACCGGATCGTCTTCACCGACGCCCCGGTCCGGGCCGCGACGTCGCCGATGCTGAACAGTGCGCTGTCGTCGGTCACGGGATCAGCCTGCGGTCTCCAGTGGGGGGAGAGTCAAGAGGTACTGGGGCGGGCGATGCCGGCGAGGCTCTGCCCGCTCGGCTCCGACGGTGCCTGCTTCCGCTTCGCCGGGCGGGGCCGGCCGACCCACCACTGCGCCTTCGGCGCGCGGCTCAGCAGCTCGACGATGCCGAGCGTGATCACGATCGTCAACACGTACGCGACCGCGGTGCCGAAGGGGGAGGGCAGCACCGTCGTCAGCCAGGAGGCACCGTCGGCCGTGCGGGGGAGGAGCAGGGTCTCGAGGACCATGACGTGCACCAGGAAGACGCCGAAGGAGCGCTTGGCCCCGTAGGACGCGAACCGGGTGAGACGGGGCAGCCGGTGCCGGTTGCGGGCCAGCAGCAGGCCCACCGTGTACACCGCCGCCACCAGGACGACGTAGAGGACGAAGTTGGCCGGCTGGAAGACGGCCGACGCCACGATGGGCGCGGTCTCGTCGCCCAGGCGCACCCGGTAGAGCACCTGCGCGCCCACGGCGACGAGCGCCGCGGCCGCGAAGATCAGCGGGGCGTGCCGCAGCAGGACCGCCTCGATCCGCTCCCGGTGGAAGGCCGCGACGACGCCCAGCAGGATGAAGAACTGGTACGGCACGAACGTGGCGTACAGGTGCCAGAAGTTCTCTCCCCACCACCCGGTGGTCGGGTTCCAGTAGGTGGCGGCGACGTAGATGCCCACCTGGAGGACCGCGCTCACGGCGAGGATCGGTACGTGGAACCGCCGGGTCCGCTCGACGAACGCGAAGATCAGCGGGAACAGCAGGTAGATCTGCAGCGTGACGAAGATGAAGTACAGCTGGTAGCCGTTGGTGCCGCCCCACTTGAGGCTGTTCCAGAAGTCGCCCAGCTCGGTGGGGATCCGGCCGCCGTTGCCGGCGACAACCATGTCGTACGCCCAGTAGGCGAACGCCCACAGTACGAACGGCGTGATGACCAGGGTGAGCCGCTTGCGCCAGAACTGCACGGGGCTCAGGCGCGCCCCGCGCTCCACGATGCCGTACGCCAGCACCAGGCCCGTGAGCGCGAAGAAGGCGTTGCGGGTGAAGTGCAGGTTCATCGCGATCGCGTTGGTGACGGTGCCGTTGACCTCGTCGTTGGTGTTCGTCAGCGTGTGGATGAACACCACGAGCAGGAAGGTGATCGTGCGGACGAAGTCGAGCTGGTAAAGATAGCCGCCGCGAGAACGGGCGACCGCGTCGCCGGCGGTCACCGGCGACGGGGCGGTGCGGTCCAGGTGCGTGGCCATATGTCTGAGTCTGCGGTCCGATCCTGCGAGGTGGCTGTCTGCGGCCTGGCAGGGGGCTACACCGGGCTGACGGTGCATCGCGCAGGCAACAACGGGGTTGAGTTTACCCGTCGGTAACCATTGCTTTCGCAACATCGGGGCCGAAGTGGCGCGAGTCACGTCGTGCACGGTCTGGTTCCGCCAGTCTACGGAGAACCCGGCGTCGGGGCGATTTCGCGCCGGTCGCACGGCGTGGCAGAATGGAACGCTGCTGACCGGCAGCGGCTGAGATACCGCCCCGGCGGTCACGCAACCAGACGGCAAAACCGGGTGCGTTCATCCTGACGCATCGCTGAATTGCACACGTGACTACACACGAAGGAACCACAGGCACATGGCTGTCAAGATCAAGCTCACGCGGCTCGGCAAGATCCGCAACCCCCAGTACCGCGTCGTCATCGCTGACTCGCGCACCCGCCGCAACGGCCGCGCGATCGAGTCGATCGGCAAGTACCACCCCAAGGAGGAGCCGTCGCTCATCGCGATCGACTCCGAGCGCGTGCAGTACTGGCTGGGCGTCGGCGCGCAGCCGACTGAGCCCGTCCTCGCCCTGCTGAAGATCACCGGTGACTGGCAGAAGTTCAAGGGTCTCCCCGGCGCCGAGGGCACCCTGAAGACGGCCGCCGAGAAGCCGTCCAAGCTGGACCTGTTCAACGCGGCCCTCGCGGCCGCCGACAACGAGCCGGCCGCTGCCGCCACCACGCCCAAGAAGAAGGCGGAGAAGAAGGCCGACGAGGCTCCCGCCGAGGCTGCTGAGGCTCCGGTTGAGGCCGCCGCCGAGGCTCCGGCCGAGGGCGAGTAAATGAGTGCCGTCGTCGCTGATGCCGTCGAGCACCTCGTGCGCGGCATCGTGTCGAACCCGGACGACGTCCGCGTCGACCTCATCACCGGCCGTCGCGGCCGCGTGATCGAGGTCCACGTGAACCCGGACGACCTGGGCAAGGTCATCGGCCGTAGCGGCCGCACAGCCACCGCCCTGCGCACCCTCGTCACCGGCATCGGCGGCAAGGGCATCCGGATCGACGTCGTCGACACCGATCGGGTTCGCTGACCCGATGGAGCTCGTGATCGGGCGTGTCGCCAAGTCGCACGGCATCCGCGGCGAGATCGTCGTGGACGTGCGCACCGATTCGCCCGAGCTCCGCTTCGCGGACGGCGCCGTCCTCACCGGCCGGCGCCCCCGCGAGACGAACACCCAGACGTACACCGTGGCAGCCTCCCGGAACCATTCCGGGAGGCTGCTGGTGCGTCTGCAGGGCGTGAACGACCGCACCGCCGCCGATGAACTGCGCGGCACCCTCTTCCTCATCGACTCCGCCGACGTCGAACCGAGCGACGACCCCGACGAGTTCTATGACCACGAACTCGAGGGCCTCGCCGTCCGCACCGTCGGGGGCGAGGACGTCGGCACCATCGCCGAGGTGCTGCACGCGCCCGGCGGCGAGCTGCTGTCGGTGAAGGCACCCGACGGCCGCGAGATCCTCATCCCGTTCGTCACGGCCATCGTCCCCGACATCGACCTCGCCGGCGGCGTCGTCACCGTCGACCCGCCCGAGGGTCTTCTCGATCCGGAGTAGCGACTGACATGCGCATCGACGTGGTGACGATCTTCCCCGAGTACCTCGCGCCGCTGCGGCAGGCGCTGCTCGGCAAGGCGGTCGACAAGGGCCTGCTCGAGTTCGGCGTGCACGACCTGCGCGACTGGACCCACGACGTGCACAAGGCCGTCGACGACTCGCCCTACGGCGGCGGGCCCGGCATGGTCATGAAGCCCACCGTCTGGGGCCCCGCCCTCGACGACGTCTGCCCCGACGACGCCCTGCTCGTCGTCCCCACGCCCGCGGGCGTCCCGTTCACGCAGGCCATGGCGCACGAGTGGGCCCGCGAGGAGCACATCGTCTTCGCCTGCGGCCGGTACGAGGGCATCGACCAGCGCGTCTTCGACGACGCCGCCCGCCGCGTCCGCGTGGTCGAGGTGTCCATCGGCGATTACGTCCTCATCGGCGGCGAGGTCGCCGTCCTCGTCATGGTCGAGGCCTTCGGCCGGCTCATCCCCGGCGTGCTGGGCAACAAGCTCAGCCACCAGGACGACTCCTTCTCCGACGGTGCCGGCGGCCTCCTCGAAGGCCCCTCGTACACGCGGCCCGAGACCTGGCGCGACCTCACCGTGCCCCCGGTCCTGCTGTCGGGCGATCACGCCAAGGTCGCGCAGTGGCGCCGCGAGCAGTCCCTCGCGCGGACCGCGGACCGTCGGGCGGATCTGCTGCCGCCCGGCGCGGGCGAGAACACCGCCTGACCGGCGGGACGCCACGCCGCATGTCCCCGGACCGATCAACACCGGGAACGGATCGCCGATCGGTATCGTCAACCCGGGGAACATCGCCGACGCGATCGCACCGCCGCGGCCGCGGCGATCGGCACCCCGGGAGGAGGACGCGTGGCAGGGACACCGGCGCCGGGTGCGACCGCGCCCGGATCGACGCGCACGCGCCTGCCGCTCCTCGTCGGGACCGTCGTGGCCCTCGGCGCCGCGGTCGTCGCCTGGGCGACCCTGCGGGTCTCCGACGCCCACCCCGGTTCCACCGCCGCCACGGTCCTGACGACCGCGGTCCTGGCGGGCCTCGTCGCCGCCCTCGTCGCATGGTTCGTCGCGGACCGGGTCCTGCGGCGGGTCGGCGTGCTGGAGAAGCGGTTCCGCGAACTCGCAGACGGTGATCCCCGGCTGCGCGTGGACGAGCCGGCCGGCGACGACGAGCTCGCCCGCCTGGCGCGCACGCTCAACGACGCCCTCGACCGCCGCCAGCGCGGGGCCGAGCGGCGCCTCGACTTCGTCGGCGACGCCGCGGACGCACTCCGCGGCCCGCTGGCCGCGGTCCACACGGACCTGCTCGCCGCGACCCGGCCCGGTGGCCCCGACCCCGCGCACGCGGTCCAGCGGGGCCTCGCCGCCTCCGATCGGCTGCAGACCGCCGCCGCCGACGTGCTGCTGCTCGCCCGCCTCCGCGCGGGCGACCGGCCGCGTCGCGAGATCCTCCCGTGGTTCGAGGTGATGACCGACGTGCGCGCCCCGGCACGGGCGACCTTCTCCGTCGAGGGCGACCTCGCGACCCTCGTCCTCGGCGCCCGCGCCCACCTGACCGTGCTGATGCAGTACCTCCTCGACGAGGCCGCGCGGCACGCCGAGACGGCCGTCGTGCTGCGGATCGCGACGTTCGACGACGCCGTCGTCCTCCGCGTCGACGACGACGGGCCGCCCATCCCCGCCGCCGAGCGCGCGCGGGCCTTCGCGCCCTTCGAGGATCCCGACCGGCTCCGCGCGGACGGCACCGGACTCGCGCTGGTCATCGTCGACGAGATCGTCCGGGCGCACGGTGGTTCCGTCCGCATCGAGGACTCGCCGCGCGGCGGATCGCGCCTGCGGGTGGAGTTCCCCGCGGTGCGGGGCGACGTCCTGCCGGACTGGGAGTCCCCGGCGCCCGGCGCGCGCTGATTGCCGCGGAATCCGCACCCGGCGCGCGGCCGCACGGCATGATGGTCGCAGCGGGCGTGGGGGCGTCCGCGGATTCGGGGGAATCATGGCTGAGATCAGCGGTGCCGCCGCGCTGCTCGCGGACGTGGAGCGCCGCGAGGCGGAGCTCGCGCGGCTCGACGAGGAGTTCCGCACCGCCCGGGTGACGGCGCGGTCGCAGGACCGGACGGTCGCCGTCACCGTCGACGTGCGAGGGCACGTCGTCGAGGTGGAACTGGCGCCCGGGACGCCGCGCGCGCACCCGCCGGAACGCTTGGGCCCGTTGATCGCCGAGCTCGCGGCCCGCGCGGCCGGCACGCTGCGCGAGCACTACGAGCGGCGCGCCGAGCTGACCCGGGTGCCGCGATGATCTTCGAGCTCGAGCCGGACGCCTGGGAGCGGGAGGCGCGCACCGTCGACGCGCTGGCGGACTCCCTGCCGGCGCCGGAGCCCCTGCCGCTGGCCGACGACCGGTACGCGCGCGCCCTCGGCGACGTCCCCGGCGCGTCCGACGCCGCGGCGCGGGAGCTGCACGCCGCCGCCGTCGCCGAGCTGCGCGCGTTCGCGGCGCTGATCCGGCATCGGGCCCGCCGGGCGGCCGGGGCCGACCGCGCCGCGGCCGAGGCGATCGAGGCCGTCCGGTGACGGATCCCGCCTTCTGGCCCCAGGAGCCCGGCCCCTACGCCGCGACGGGCGAGCACTTCCTCGCCACGCACGACGCGGCCCGGCGGATCGCCGCCGGCCTCGGGATGGCCCCGCCGTCGGGGGCGCTCGTCACGGCCGCCGAGCTGGACGGGGCGCGGGCGCAGTTCCACGCCGACTACGCGCGCCTCGTGGACGACACCCGCGCCCGCATGACCGACGTGGCCGCGCGCACCGCTCTGGCCCGCCTGGAGGCCCGCGGGCAGAACCCGCCCGGCGATCCCGGGGCCGAGCAGTCCGCCGACCTCGCGGACGAGCGGGGCCGCGCCGAGACCGAGGACGCCGCGGAGGAGGCCCGCCGACGGTCCGCCGAACTCGCCGCGGGGCACGGCGCCGCGGTCGGCTCCTTCGCGCCCTTGACCGGGATGGGCATGCTCGGCAGGTCCTTCGGCGCGGACGGTGCCCACCGTGCGGCGCCGTACGCGGTGCCCCTCACCGCTCCCGCCGACCTGGACCTGCGGCTGCGCGAGGTGTGCGGGGCCGTGACCGGGCCGGCGCGGGGCTGGGTGCGGATGGCGGTCGCCGAGGTGACCGACGAGGCCGGCCGGCCGTGGCGGCTGATCGGCACCACCGAGCTCGACGGCTATCTCCGTCCCGGCGTGATCCTGCGCGACGGAGAGCTCGCCGCCGGCAACGAGGTCTGGCCGGAGCTGTCCATCGCGACCTTCTGCGCAGCACACGGTTTCGCGCCGGGGCCGGTGGTCGGCGCGGTCGAACCGCCGCCCGACGTGTGCGAGTACCTGCGCGCCGCCGGCTTCGCGCCGATGTGGTCGTCCGACGCGTGGTCCGTGGGCTGGGAGGACGCCGATGCATCGCTCGACTAGCCTGCCCGACCTGGCCGAGGCCGTCGCCGCGGTGCCCGCCGACCAGCGGCACGCCGCGGGCGTCGCGCTGGTCGCCGGGGCCCTGGACCGCGCCGCCGACCCCGCTCTCGACGCCGCGGGCGAGGTGCTGCTCGACGAGCGGCGTGCGCCGGGTTCGCGGGGGAGCGAGGCGGACCGTCTGGCGGCCGCGGCCGACCGGCTGGACCGCGCGGCCCACGCGCGCCGCCTCGACGGCGACCACACCGGCTACATCCTGGGCTTCCAGTCCGCGCGGGTGATGGCGGCGCTGCACTTCCTCGTGCGCGACGGCGGCGCCGGTTTGGCCGACGTCGCCTACGAGGCGGTGATGGTGTGCGGCGCCACCGAGCCGGTGATCGCCGAACTCGTCGGTGCCCGCCGGTAGGGTGGCCGCGTGAATTCGAGCGCGCCCGTGAAGTCCGTATCCGCCCGCATCGCCGAGGAGCTCTCGGTGGGGGAGAACCAGGTGGCCGCCGCGGTCCAGTTGCTGGACGAGGGGTCGACGGTCCCGTTCATCGCCCGGTACCGCAAGGAGGTCACCGGCAGCCTCGACGATGCGCAGCTGCGTACGCTGGAGGAACGGCTCGGCTACCTGCGGGAGCTCGACGACCGCCGCGCCGCGGTGCTCGCTTCCATCGAGGAGCAGGGCAAGCTGACGCCGGAGCTGCGCGCCGCGCTGCTCGCGGCCGAGACCAAGGCCCGCGTCGAGGACATCTACCTGCCGTACAAGGTCAAGCGCCGCACCAAGGCGCAGATCGCGCGGGAGAACGGCCTACAGCCGCTCGCCGAGCACCTGCTGGCCGATCCCACGCTGGTTCCGGAGGAGCTGGCCGGGGAGTTCCTGGGAGAGAACGTCGCCGACGCCGCGGCGGCGCTCGAGGGCGCGCGGCACATCCTCGTCGAGCGGGCGGCCGAGGACGCGGAGCTGGTGGGCACCGTGCGCGAGAAGTTCTGGGCCGATTCCACGCTGCGCACGGGCGTGCGCGAGGGCGCCGACCCGCAGAAGGCGCAGAAGTTCCGCGACTACTTCGAGTTCTCCGAGCCGCTCGACCAGATGCCCTCGCACCGGGTGCTCGCCGTGCTCCGCGGTGAGAAGGAGGAGGTGCTCTCGCTGCAGTTCGACGGCGGTGAGGACGCCGACTACGAGGCGATGGTCGCCTCCACGCTCGGGATCTCGAACCAGGGGCGCCCGGCCGACAAGTGGCTCGGCACCGTCGCGCGGTGGGCCTGGCGCACGAAGCTGATGGTCTCCGCGACCGTCGACGCGCGGACCCGGCTGCGCCAGAGCGCCGAGGACGACGCCGTGCACGTCTTCGCCACCAACCTCAAGGACCTGCTGCTGGCGGCGCCCGCCGGTACCCGGCCCACCCTGGGCCTCGACCCCGGCTTCCGCAACGGCGTGAAGACCGCCGTCGTCGACGGCACCGGCAAGGTGCTCGACACGCTGATCATCTACCCGCACCAGCCGCAGAACCAGTGGGACAAGTCCAAGGCACTGCTGGCGGCGCTCATCGCCCGGCACGACGTGGAGCTGGTCGCCATCGGCAACGGCACCGCATCGCGCGAGACCGACGCGCTGACCACCGAGCTGCTCGGCGAGATCAAGAAGGCCGGTGCGAAGGTGCCGGCGAAGGCCGTCGTGAGCGAGGCGGGCGCGTCGATCTACTCGGCGTCGGAGTACGCCTCGCAGGAGCTGCCGGACATGGACGTCTCCCTGCGCGGGGCGGTCTCCATCGCCCGTCGCCTGCAGGACCCGCTCGCCGAGCTGGTGAAGATCGACCCCAAGTCGATCGGCGTGGGCCAGTACCAGCACGACGTCTCGCAGGCCAGCCTCGCCAAGTCGCTCGACGCGGTCGTCGAGGATGCGGTGAACGCCGTCGGCGTCGACCTCAACACCGCGTCGGCGCCGCTCCTCGCGCGCGTCTCCGGCGTCACCGAGAACCTGGCGGCTGCGATCGTCGCGCACCGGGACGGCGCCGGCGCCTTCCGCAGCCGCAAGGGCCTGCTGGACGTGCCGCGCCTCGGCCCCAAGGCCTTCGAGCAGTGCGCCGGCTTCCTCCGGATCCGTGGTGGCGACGATCCGCTCGACGCCTCGGGCGTGCACCCCGAGGCCTACCCGGTGGTGCGGAAGATCCTCGATCGCTCCGGGCTGGCCCTCGCCGAGCTCATCGGCAACGGCCCGGCGCTGGCGAAGCTGCGGCCCGCGGACATCGCCGCCGAGCTGGACGACGAGCGCTTCGGCGTCCCGACGGTGACCGACATCCTCGCCGAGCTGGAGAAGCCCGGTCGCGACCCGCGTCCCGCGTTCGCCACCGCCACGTTCGCGGCCGGCGTCGAGAAGGTCTCCGACCTCAAGCCGGGCATGGTGCTGGAGGGCGTGGTCACCAACGTCGCCGCCTTCGGCGCCTTCATCGACGTGGGTGTGCACCAGGACGGGCTCGTGCACGTCTCCGCCATGTCCGACCGGTACGTCTCCGACCCGCACGAGGTGGTCAAGTCCGGCCAGGTCGTCAAGGTCAAGGTGGTCGACGTGGACGTCGAGCGCCAGCGGATCGGTCTCTCGCTGCGCCTGAACGACGACGCCGCCCCCAAGGAGCGCGGACCCCGCGGCGGGGGAGCGCAGCGCGGCGGCGGCCAGCGGGGCGGCGGTCCCCGCGGCGACGCGCGCGGCGGGCAGCCGAGTGGTGGCCAGCGCGGGCAGGGTGGTCAGGGCGGCCAGAACCGCGGCCAGGGGCAGCGGGGCGGCGGACAGAACCGGCCGTCGCGCGGAGGCGCGCAGGCGGCACCGTCGGGGTCGATGGCGGACGCCCTGCGCAAGGCCGGCTTCGGGAAGTAGTCCCGCGCGCGCCGCGTGCGCGGGCGCCTGCATCGGGGGCGGCGTTCCGACCTGGGGCGACGGTGCGCGGCGCTAGGTTGGAGGGATGTCCACCTGGTTCGCGAACGACATCGTCGCAGGGGGACGGCTGCCGCTGTTCTCCTTCTGCGTCGGTCTGATCGTGGGCTTCATGGGGATCCGGATCAGCGTGCGGCTGATCCGGGCGAACGTGAGCTGGTGGTTCGGCAACGTCAAGCCCGGCGGCCTGCACCTGCACCACATGGTGTTCGGCGTGGTGCTGTGCCTGGGCTCGGCGATCGGCCTCATCGCGAACTTCGACAAGGCGACCCAGACGACCGCCGCGGTGCTCGCGGGCGTGTTCGGGCTGGGGGCGGCGCTGATCCTCGACGAGTTCGCGCTGATCCTCTACCTGCGCGACGTCTACTGGCAGGAGGAGGGCCGCGCTTCCGTGGACGCCGTCTTCGTGGCTATCGCCATGAGCGGCCTGCTGCTCCTCGGACTGCGGCCGCTGGACCTGGTGGACTTCGCGGGGTTCCGCGACTCGCCGGAGCGGGCCGCGCAGATCGGCTTCGGCGTGATCAGCCTCGGGACGGCGGCGATCGTGCTGCTCAAGGGCAAGATCTGGACCGGCCTCATCGGCCTGTTCTTCTTCCCGCTGCTGCTGATCGGCGCGATCCGGCTCTCGCGTCCCGGCGCGCCCTGGGCCCGCTGGCGGTACGAGCAGGACTCGCGGCGCATGCTCCGCGCCCTGCGCCGCGAGCGCCGGCTCCGCCGTCCGCTGATCCGCGCCAAGATCGCGGTGCAGGACCTGATGGCCGGCCGCCCGGACCTGCTGCCGCACCTGAGGGAGGACGCGGAGAAGGAGCTGGACCGCACCGTCGTGCCCGCGCCGGCGCCGCCCTGTCGGCCCCGGTCGATGGCCCGGCGCCTCACGATTTCGAGAAACCGGCGGCGATCTGGCACAATCAACAGGTTGCCCGGGCTGCGTGCTACCCGGGCGTATCCGGCTGCGGAGCGGCCGGCAGGACAGGAGTACGAACCGGTCGAACCCCCGCGGCAGTAGTCGCGACGGGCCGCCAGGGTCCTCTGCTCACGAAGACATGTAAGAAACGGATGATCCAGCGATGAACACGCTCGACTTCATTGACCAGCAGTCCCTGCGCAGCGATGTGCCCGACTTCCGCCCCGGCGACACCCTTGACGTGCACGTCAAGGTCATCGAGGGCAGCAAGGAGCGCGTCCAGGTGTTCAAGGGCGTCGTGATCCGCCGCCAGGGCGGCGGCGTGCGCGAGACCTTCACGGTGCGCAAGGTGTCCTTCGGCGTCGGTGTGGAGCGCACCTTCCCCGTGCACTCCCCGAACATCGCCAAGATCGACGTCCTCACCCGTGGTGACGTGCGTCGCGCGAAGCTGTACTACCTGCGCGACCTGCGCGGTAAGGCCGCCAAGATCAAGGAGAAGCGCTGACACCAGCGCCGCCGGCGATCCGAGTGACCGCCGCGTAGCACCTCCCGAGCGCCCCACGAGTCCCTGCGGACCGTGGGGCGCTCGCGTGTCTCCGCCTACGATCGCCTTGAGGGCTGGGTCGGCGCTCGGGGGAGGGGAATCGTGAGCGACAGCTGCATCTACGTGATCTCGGTGGCGCCGCCGGGCGATCCGGGCCGGCGGCAACGCGCGGAGGCCGTGGCGGAGATCGCTGAGCACCGTGGGGCCGAGCTGAGGCTCGCCGACGCCAGATGGTGCCTCGACGAGGCACGAGCGGACCCGCGGATCATGGAACTGTGCGGGCACGCCTATCGTGGCGTCATCGACGCCTCGCCCGACTTCCGCGACGGAGCTTACGACGCGGACGCGCTGGAGGAGCTGGCCATCTCCCGGTGGCGATCGATGTACCCGCAGCGCCCTGAGATCGACCTGGGCTTCGGCTGCGTCACCGCCGTGGAGGCCACGGACGATCCCCGGTGCCCGGGATGCGCTCGCGATTTCACGGAGATTCCGATGGGCGAGTGGTGCCAGCAATGGTTCGACAGTCGCGTCGAGCCGACGGTGACGTGCAACAACTGCGGAACCACGGGCCTCATCGGCGATTGGCAGGGCGAGGGCGGAACCTACTTCACCGACTGCGCGGTCGCGCTCTGGAACTGGCCCACCCTGTCGCTCGTCCCCGGCCTCGACGCCGAGCTTCTGCGCGCGATCGGGCCTCGTCCACGCATCGTCTACGCGCACATGTGACGGCGACGCGGATTCGCCGGCGTTCGACGGATGCTGTCCGCGGCGGCAGACTCGCCCCGCCCAGCGGCTCCGCGATCGGATATCCGCACCGCCTGCTCGGTAGTGTGTACCCGTGCCCGAGCAGACGAACTCCCCGGAGACCCCCGAGCCGTTGCGCAAGGGCGGCCGCCACGCCGCACCGGACCCGGCACCGTCGGGCGACGAGCGGGGGACCACCGGCTCCGACGCGCCCACGGACGGGAAGGGCGCGAAGGCGAAGAAGGACAAGAAGACCAACTGGCCGCTCGAGGTCGGCGCCATCGTGCTGGTCGCGCTGGTGCTCAGCTTCTGCCTGCAGACCTTCGTCGGCCGCCAGTGGTACGTGCCGTCCGAGTCGATGGAACCCACCCTGATCGGGTGCGAGGGCTGCACCGGCGACCGGATCGTCACGCAGAAGATCAGCTACTTCACCGGCGACCCGAAGCCGGGTGACGTGGTCGTCTTCCGCGCGCCCACCGAGTCGTGGGGGCTCGCGCCCGTGACGCCGGTGCGTTCGAGCAATACCGTGATCCGCGGCCTCCAGGAGGCGCTGTCGTACGTGGGCCTGCAGCCGCCCAATGAGAACGACCTCGTCAAGCGGGTGATCGCGGTCGGCGGGCAGACCATCCAGTGCCGGCCCGAGACCGGCGTGACGGTGAACGGCAAGAAGCTCGTCGAGCCCTACCTCGCCGACGCCGCCAAGCAGCAGGCCGAGCAGGACGCCTGCTGGGGCGTGCCCTTCGGGCCGGTCACGATCCCCGACGGCAACGTCTTCGCCATGGGTGACAACCGCACCATGTCGCGCGACTCGCGCTTCCACATCGACAACGACCCACTGCAGGGCACCATCCCCAAGGCCGACATCCGCGGCAAGGTCGTCGCGATCATCTTCCCGTTCAGCCGCTGGCAGACGGTGGATTCGATCAACCCGCAGCAGGGCTAGGGGCACATGCGCGACCGATGGCCCCCGCGACCGGTGGTGCGGGCATCGTCGGGCCTGAGCACGCTCGAGACCGTGCTCGGCCGGGCGGGGCTCGGGCCGGTGGCGGGCATCGACGAGGCCGGGCGCGGCGCCTGCGCGGGCCCGATGACGGTGGCCGCCTGCATCCTGCCGGCGCGCATACCGCCGTCGTTGGCGCGTCTCGACGACTCGAAGAAGCTCACCGAGATCGCCCGGGAGCAGCTGTATCCGAAGATCCTCGACCTCGCGGTGAGCTGGTCGGTCGTGTCGATCCCGGCCCCCGAGATCGACCGGATCGGCGTCCACGTCGCGAACATCATGGGGATGCGGCGCGCGATCGCGGGCCTGCAGGTGCGGCCCGGGTACGTGCTCATCGACGGCTTCACCGTGCCCGGCCTCGGCATCCCGTCGCTGCCGGTGATCGGCGGCGACGCCTCCGCCTCGTGCATCGCCGCGGCCAGCGTGCTGGCGAAGGTGACGCGCGATCGCGTGATGACGGAGCTGGACGACGACTTCCCCGGGTACGGCTTCGCGGTGCACAAGGGCTACTCGACGGCGGTGCACATGACGGCGCTGGGGGAGCTGGGGCCGAGCACCCAGCACCGCATGCGGTACCAGAACGTGCGGGCCGCGCTGGACGCGTCGTCGAGGAACACCGCGGCGGCGCGGTAATCTGGAGCGGTTACGACAGATGACATCAGGTGAGGAGGACGACGTGAGCGCAGAGGATCTCGAGAAGTACGAGACCGCGATGGAGCTCTCCATGTACCGCGAGTACAAGGACGTGCTGAGCCAGTTCACCTACGTGGTGGAGACGGAGCGCCGCTTCTACCTCGCCAACGGGGTCGATCTGATCCCGCGCAACGCGGACGGCGAGGTCTACTTCGAGGTGCGGATGACCGACGCCTGGGTGTGGGACATGTACCGCCCGGCGCGCTTCCTCAAGCAGGCCCGCGTGGTGACGTTCAAGGACGTCAACATCGAGGAGCTCGACAAGCCGGAGCTGCGACTCCCGGAGTGAGCCGGTCGATCCTGCTGCAGGCACCGTTCCCGTCGGGGACGGTGCCTGCGGCGTCTCCGCCGGAAAATTAACGGTGCACAGTGTCTCGAATACCTGCTATCGTAACATAACGAGTCACATTGTCTCGATATAGAAGGAATAGCTCATGTTGCTTGATCGGACCGCGGTTCCCTACCGCGTCGCGCCGGCCGTGGTGTGCACGGCCTTCGCGTTCCTGGTGGTCATGATGGGTACCACCCTCCCCACGCCCCTCTACTCGATCTACTCCGCGCAGCTCGGATTCAGCTCGCTCACCGTCACCGTGCTGTTCGCGGTGTACGCCCTCGGCGTCGTCGCCGCGCTCACCGTCTTCGGGCGGCTCTCCGACGAGATCGGGCGCCGCCCGGTGCTCCTCGTCGCCGTGACGCTGGCGATCGTCAGCGCCCTGCTCTTCCTGCTGCCCCCGTCGCTGCCGCTGCTCATCGTGGCGCGCATCGTCTCCGGCCTCGGGGCCGGGCTCATGAGCGGCACCGGCACCGCGGCGGTCATCGACCTGTTCGCACCCGAGAAGCGGGCGGCCGCCGGGACCCTCGCCGTCGCCGTCAACACGGGCGGCCTGGCGGTGGGCACGCTGCTGGCGGGCGCCGTCGCCGACGTCTCGGCGTCGCCGCTGGTCGTGCCGTTCGTCGTCCACCTTGTGCTCTCGGTAGCCGCCTTCGCCGGGCTGTGGGCGTTCGCGCCGAGGACCGCGCTCGCCGGCTCGGTGCGGCTGCGTCCCCGGCGACTGCGGGTGCCGAGCGAGATCCACGGCGCCTTCGTGCGGGCCGTGCTCGCCGCCGGTTCGGCGTTCGCCGTGACCGGTGTGCTCACCGCGGTCTCCGCGATCTTCCTCGCGCGCTTCCTGCACCTGCCTGGACACACCCTCGCCGGCTTCGTCGTCTTCCTCGCCTTCGCGGGCATGGCGATCGGGCAGCTCGTGGCGCGCCGGATGGTGCCGCGCACGGCGCTCGTGGTCGGCTGCGGCGGCCTGGTGGTGGCTGCGGCGCTGCTCGCCGTCGCCCTCGCGGCGGAGTCCGTCGCCGCGCTGCTGCTGTCGGCCGCCGTGCTGGGCCTGTTCGGCGGACTCTGCATGAACGCCGGCATCGCCACCACCGTCGAGCAGGTCGAGCCCGCGCACCGCGCTGAGGTCTCGTCGTCCTTCTTCGCGGGGTTGTACGTGATGCTCGCCTTCCCGGCGATCGGCGTCGGCGCGCTCTCCGCGGCGGTCGGCCTGCGCACCGCGGGGTTGGTCTTCTGCGCCGTCGTCGCCGCACTGGCCGCGGTCGTGTGCGCCGTCGAGGCGCGGTCGGCGGCGCGCGCCCGCGCCCTGGCGTCGCGTGCGTGACGGGGGGATCAGGGGGGAGTCGGCTGTTACGGTGACGCGATGACGCAGACCGAGCGCCCGGTCGGGCGGCCCCGCAGCGAGGAGGCGCGCACGGCGGTGCTGCGGGCGGTGGACGACATGCTCGTCGACGAGGGCTACGCCGCGATGACGATGAAGGGCATCGCCGAGCGCGCCGGGGTCGGCCGGCAGACCGTCTACCGGTGGTGGTCGACGAAGGCCGAGATCCTGCTGGAGGCGAGCGCGGCGGACGCGGTCCTCGAACTCGCGGTGGAGCCTCGGCCGACGGTGCGCGAGGACGTCGAGAACCTCCTCGCCGCGGTCGTGGTCTTCCTCACGGAATCCGATGCGGGACTGGCCTACCGGGCCCTGATCGGCGAGGCGCAGCACGATCCGAAGGTCGCGGAACTGATGGCCGGCGCCGACCCGCTCGGCGACGCCGCCCGGGCCGTCATCGACCGCAACCGGTCCGCCGGGCGGCTGGCTCCGGACCTCGATCCGACGGTGGCCGTGGCCGAGCTGGTGGGTCCGGTCGTCTTCCGGATCCTGGTACAGGGCGCCGTTCCGGACCGTCGTGAGGTGGCGTCGATCGCGGAGCGGTTCGTCCGACAGTGATCGCCCGTCGGGGCCGGTTATCCACAATTTTGCGTACATAACCTTTTCTCTCCACAGGCACCGTCTTCGCGGACGGTGCCTGTGGTGCACCGGCGGCACGATCAGGCCATGGGGAACAACGAGACGGGGCGTGCCGGCGAGGACGTGGTCTGCGGCTTCCTGGCGGACCGCGGGTGGACGGTGCTGGCGCGGAACTGGCGGTACTCGGGCGGGGGCCTGCGCGGCGAGCTGGACGTGATCGCCCGCGCGCCGGACGGGATGCTCGCGATCGTCGAGGTGAAGACACGGTCGGGCACGGCGTTCGGCACCGGCTTCGACGCGGTGACGCCGCGCAAGGTCGCCCAGCTGCGGGCCCTCACGTCGCGCTGGCTGGCCGAGACGGAGGGCGCCTTCGCGCAGGTCCGCATCGACGTGGCGTCGGTCTACACGCCGCCGGGCGGCCCGGTCACGCTCGAGTACCGGGCCGGGGTGGCGTGATGTCCGCGCTGAGCAAGGTGCACTCGGTCGCCATCACCGGGGTCGACGGTGCGGTGGTCGAGATCGAGGGTTGCATCGGCCCGGGCCTGCCGGCGGTGCACCTCGTGGGCCTGCCGGACACGGTGCTCAAGGAGTCCCGCGACCGGATCCGCGCCGCGATCGTCAACATCGGGATCAGGTTCCCCGACACGCGGGTCACGGTCGCGCTGTCTCCTGCGACGTTGCCGAAAGTGGGCTCGGTCTACGACCTTCCCCTGGCGATCGCGATCCTCCTCGCCGCCGAGCGGGTGCCCGTGGGGCGGATCGACGGTGCCGTCCTCCTCGGGGAGCTCGCCCTCGACGGCCGCGTGCGGGCGGTGCGCGGGGTGCTCCCGGCGGTACTCGCCGCGAAGGAGTCGGGCTTCACCCGCGCGGTGGTGCCTCTCGCCAACCTCGACGAGGCGGGCCTGGTGGACGGCATCGAGGTGCTGGGCGCCGCGCACCTCTCCGAGGTCGTGGCGTGGCTCGCCGGGGAGGGGCGGCTCGCCGAGCCGGGGCCGCTCGTCGCCGAGGAGTGCGATCCCGCGGTGGCGGACCTGGCCGACGTGGTGGGGCAGCCCGAGGCGAAGTACGCGCTCGAGGTGGCCGCCGCCGGCGCGCACCACATCATGATGACCGGGCCGCCGGGCATCGGGAAGACGATGCTGGCGTCGCGGCTTCCCGGCATCATGCCCGCGCTGGGGCGCCGGGAGGCGCTCGAGGTCAGCGCGATCCACTCGATCGTCGGCAACCTGCGGCCGGACCGGCCGCTCATCACGGTGCCGCCGTTCGTGGCGCCGCACCAGACCTCGTCCGTGAGCGCGCTCGTCGGCGGCGGCACCGGGCTGGCACGGCCGGGAGCCGTCTCCCTCGCCCACCGCGGCGTGCTCTTCCTCGACGAGTGCGCCGAGATGGGGCCGCGCTCGCTCGAGGCGCTGCGGACCCCGTTGGAGGAGGGCCAGATCCGGCTCGCGCGCCGCGACGGCGTGGTGAAGTACCCGTCGCGGTTCCTGCTCGTCATGGCCGCGAACCCGTGCCCGTGCGCGCCCGCCCGGAACCAGGACTGCACGTGCACCGCGACGGTCCGCCGCCGCTACCTGGGCCGCCTGTCCGGGCCTTTGCTCGACCGGGTGGACCTGTGGGTGCGCATGGAACCTCCCGGCACCGGCGCGCTGCACGAGGACGGCGTCGCGGAGGAATCCAGTGCGACGGTGCGGGACCGGGTACGCCGAGCGCGGGAGGCGGCGGCGGCCCGCTGGGGCGCCGAGGGCTGGCTGACGAACTCGGAGGTCCCCGGCGTGGTGCTGCGTCGTCGGTTCCGGCTCTCGGCCAAGGCTCTTCGGCCGCTGGAGCTCTACCTGCGGGGCGGGAAGATCACGGCGCGCGGCGCGGACCGCTGCCTGCGGCTGTCGTGGACCCTCGCGGATCTGCTCGGCCTGGACAAGCCGGGCGAGCCGGAAGTGGTGCAGGCCCTGCAGTTCCGGGACAAGGAGTGACGATGACCGACGACGTGAGGCGCGCGTGGGCGTATCTGAGCCGGGTCGCGGAGCCGCCGTGCGGGCCGCTGGTCGCCCTCGTCGAGGAGGTGGGACCGGTGGCCGCGGCGGACATGGTGCGCCGCCGGGAGTTCGCCGACGGTTTCGAGGACGTGGCCGACGGCACCGTCGGCCGGGCGCAGGAGGATCGGGCCGACGCCGATCTCGCCCACATCGATCACCTCGGCGGTCGGCTCGTGACGCCGGACGACGACGAGTGGCCCGAGCAGGCCCTGCGGCGGCTCGCTGAGCGCCTGCCGTCGGAGGACACCGAGCACGAGGACGAGGTCCGCGAGCTGCGGCCGGTGGCGCTGTGGGTGGTCGGCCGGGGACGTCTCGACGAGCTGCTGGAACGGTCCGTGGCGATGGTCGGGACCCGCGCGCCGTCGAGTTACGGCGAGCGGGTGACGGACGATTTCGCCGGCGACCTCGCGGCCGAGGGGTTCACGATCGTCTCCGGCGGCGCGTACGGGATCGACGGGGCGGCGCACCGCGCGGCGCTCGCCGCGGAGGGCCCGACGGTGGCCTTCGTCGCGGGTGGCCTGGACCGGCCGTACCCCGCCGGCCACGCCGGGTTGTTCCGGCGCATCGCGGAGACGGGTCTCCTCGTCTCCGAGTATCCGCCGGGCGGCGTGCCCGCGCGGCACCGTTTCCTGAACCGCAACCGGATCGTGGGCACCGCGACGGGCGGCGTCGTGGTGGTGGAGGCCGGCTTCCGGTCGGGTACCAAGAACACCGCCACGTGGGCGCGCCGTCGCGGGGTGCCGGTGTGCGCGGTGCCCGGGCCCGTCACGGCGGCGACCTCGGTGACCTGTCATCAGTTGATCCGCGAGGGGGCCGTGCTGGTCACCCGGTCGGCCGAGGTGATCGAGGAGGTGGGCCGTATCGGTGAGCTCGCGCTGGAGCTTCCGGTGCCCGCGCGTCCGACGGACGGCCTCGACGGGGCGGCGCTGCGGGTGCACGGCGCGCTCCCGGCGAAATCAGGGCTGCCGGTGTCGGAGATCGCCGTGATCGCGGGGCTGCCCGCCCGCGCGGTCATGGGGCAGCTCGCCCTGCTCGAGACGAAGGGGTTGGTGCGGCGTGACGGCGCACTGTGGCGCCTGGACGGCTGACCGGTGCTCGCCGCGGGGTGTAGATCCGGTGAAGTCGCACCCGCTGGAATTTGCAAACGCCTCAGTCGAACTCGATGCGACCGGGTGAAATGTCGTGAATGCGATCGCTTGTCGCGGGAGTTGGGGGTGTTGACGCGAGATCGGCACGCGGAGTGCCTAGGGTTGGCCCCAGGGTGGCGGTGTCCAGTAACCGGCGTGGTCCCCAAGTCCTTCCCGTGGATATCCGCCACGCGTTCGGCGTGCCCGGGTATCGCTGATCGAGAGGTGAACCCATGACCTCCCAACTCGCCATCGACTACGGGGCCGGGCTCTCGGACGCCTGGAGCTCCGTCGCGACCTTCGTTCCCAAACTTGCCGCCTTCCTGGTCATCCTGATCATCGGCTGGATCGTCGCGAAGATCCTGTCCAAGATCATCGCGAAGATCCTCGCCAAGGTCGGCTTCGACCGGCTCGCCGAGCGCAGCGGCCTGCAGGGTGTCCTCGCCAAGAGCGACTACGACGCCTCGACCCTGCTCGCCAAGGTCGTCTACTACGCGGTCCTGCTCATCACGCTGCAGCTCGCGATCGGGGTCTTCGGCCCCAATCCGATCGGGGACCTGTTGTCCCGGTTCGTCGCGTGGCTGCCCAAGCTGTTCGTCGCGATCCTCATCATCGTGATCGTCGCCGCGATCGCGAAGGCGGTGAAGGACATCGTCGGCGGCGCGCTCGGCAGCGCCTCCTACGGCCCGCTGCTCGCGACCATCGCCTCGCTCTTCATCTGGGGTGCGGGCATCATCGCGGCACTGAACCAGATCGGCGTCGCCACCACGGTCACCACCCCCGTCCTCGTCGCCGTGCTCGCCACGATCGGCGGCGTCATCGTCGTGGGCGTCGGCGGCGGACTGGTGAAGCCGATGCAGCAGCGCTGGGACGGCTGGCTGAGCAAGGTCGAGACCGAGATCCCGGCCCGACGCGCCGAGCGCGAGGAGGCCGCGAAGGAGGCCGCCCGCACCAGTAGGGCCCAGAGCCCGGCGGGGCAGGCGACGGGGCAGCCTTCGACGGCGCAGCCGGCACCGGGGGAGCAGCCCCTGGCGCAGGCGGCCTACCAGGGCCAGGCCTATCAGGCCCAGAGCTACCAGGCCCAGAGCTACCAGGCCCCGCTGCCGCCCCAAGCCCCGCAGGCGCCGCTGTCCGGGCAGCCCCCGTTGTCCGCGCAGGCGACCCAGGCGGTGCCGCAGGCCGCGCCCGGCACCGGCGAACACGTCGCGCAGGGTGGGCAGCCGCCCACCGTCGGACTGCCCGCGCAGCCCGCGGGCCAGCACCAACCCGGGCAGCACCAGTACGGCGGCCGGGCGCCGCAGCACAGCGCCCCGAGCCAATCGCCGGCGTGGCAGCAGGGCGTCGACCCACAGGGGTGGCAGAGCGGGCCCGACGCCTGGAACCGGCAGGTCCCCGAGCCTCCGGCGCGGCAGCCGGGCGAGACCACCCACACCGGGCAGCACGCCGGCCATCCCGGCGCCGAGCCGCAGGGGTGGCAGCAGGGCTGGCAGCCGGGACCCGACCCCGAGCGCTGGCCCGGCCCGGACCCCCAGGATCCGGGTCGCCCGGGCGGACAGCAGCCACCCCAAAACTGAATCCGAACGACCGCTCACCGGCCGGCCCGCGCATCTCGCGGACCGGCCGGTGCGGCGTTCGGGGGGCTACGCCGGGCGGAGCGCCGCGTCCTCGGGCGCGATCAGCTCGCCGTTCTTCATCAGCTCAGGATCGGTGCACGAGGCGAGATCGAAGCAGCACGGCCGGCGCTTGCCCGAGCGCATCTTGGAGATCGTCACGTCCACGCGCTTGGCCCGGGTCGCCGGGTTCTTCGTGGCGCCGATCCACCGGACCCACTCCCACCGGGCCATCGGCGTGATGTCGCTCCACACGTCGGCGGTGTCCGGCGCACCGTCGAGGGCCGCCCGCAGGTCGTCGGGCACCGTCGGCTCCGGCCACTCCTTCGTCGGCACGAGGTCCAGGGCGACCTCGTCTCCTGCCTCGACCGGGGCGTCGTCGAGGGCGATCCAGTGCCCCTTGCGGCCGTCCGGCTCGACGACGGTGCGGAAGTCCCCGCCGTCGAGGGTGCCGGTCACGGCGACCTGGCCGCGCGACGGGAGCGCCGCGCTGGCCTCGGCGGGCAGCCGGACGAGGGTCCGCTCGCCGAGCAGCTCGGCGGTGGCGGTGAAGCGGACGGCGGTGGCGCTGCGGGCGGTCATGGTGCTCTCCTCGCGGTGGTCCTCGGGTTCACCACCGAGACTACGAGCGGCCGACCGGGCGGGCTTCTCGATTCGTGATCGATCCGGTCCGATGCGCCCGTCCGGGGGCGGCCGATCATTCGGTGCACTCATGAGCGAAACCGGCGGCGGACCGTCGAACCTGGTCACGGAACCGCGCGCCGAGCCCAACCGCGCGCTTGTCCCACCGATGTACTAACCAGTAGGTATCGTTCACGCAGCTGGGAGATCCCCGGTGCCGTCGAGTTGGAGAACATCAACCGTGAAGATGAAGCGTTTCGCGCTCGCCCTGGTCGTGCCCATCGCCCTCGCCTCGGGTGTCGCCGCGTGCGGCTCGAGCTCGAGCAGTGACGCCGTCACCATCGGCGTGACCGACGGTGCCCAGGCGTTCTGGCAGGTCTACAAGGGCCTCGCGAAGGACCAGGGCATCGACGTGGAGCTGAAGAACTTCAGCGACTACAAGCAGCCCAACGCCGCGCTCAACGACGGCGACCTGAACATCAACGAGTACCAGCACCTGCTGTTCCTGGCCGACTACAACGCCAAGAACAACACCAAGCTGGTGCCGATCGGCGCGACCGCGATCTACCCGCTGCCGCTGTACTCGAAGAAGCACAAGTCGGTGGCCGACATCCCGCAGGGCGGCACCATCGTCGTCCCGGACGATCCGACCAACCTCTCCCGCGCGCTGCTCGTGCTGTACTCGGCCGGCCTCGTGAAGTTCAAGGTCGAGCAGAACCCGTTCGTCACGCCGGCCGACATCGACACCGCCGCGTCGAAGGTCACCGTCAAGACGGTGGACGCCAACCAGACCGCGCTGAGCCTCGACAGCGTCGACGGCGCCGTCGTCAACAACGATCCGGCCGAGAACGCCAAGCTCGGCAAGGACCTGATCATCGCCAAGGACGACCCGGCCAACCCGGCGTCGGAGCCCTACATCAACGCCTTCGTCGTCCGCGAAGCCGACAAGGACAACCCGAAGTACCTGCAGCTGGCCAAGCTGTACCAGGACCAGAAGGTCGTCGAGGCGCTGCGCAAGGACAAGGGCGACACGTTCATCCTCATCCAGAAGCCCGCGAACGAGCTGCAGCAGATCACGGTCAAGCTGCAGGAGCAGGTCAAGGCCCGCGGCAAGTGAGTAGCGCGACCGATACCCGGGTGGCGATCGAGTTCCGCGACACCACCCGGGATTTCGGCACGACGAAGGCGCTCGACGGCGTCAGCTTCGCGATCCCCGAGGGATCGATCACCGGCGTGATCGGGCAGTCCGGCGCCGGCAAGTCGACGCTGATCCGCACCATCAACGGCCTCGAGTCCACCACCTCCGGCGAGGTGCGCGTGCTCGACACCGTGGTGGGCACGCTCGGCGAGCGGGACCTGCAGAAGCTGCGCGCCCAGGTGGGCATGATCTTCCAGCGGTTCAACCTCATGAACTCGCGGACGGTGGCGGGGAACGTCGAGTACCCGCTCACGCTGGGGGACCTGTCGAAGGACGAGCGCCGCACGCGCGTCGCGGAGCTGCTCGACTTCGTCGGCATCGGCGACAAGGCGAAGCAGTACCCGAACAAGCTGTCCGGGGGGCAGAGTCAGCGCGTCGGCATCGCCCGCGCCCTGGCCCGGAACCCGAAGATCCTGCTCGCGGACGAGGCCACCAGCGCGCTCGACCCGGGCACCACCAGCGAGGTCCTCGACCTGCTGCTGCGGGTCAACCGCGAGTTCGGCACCACCATCGTCGTGATCACCCACGAGATGGACGTGATCCGCCGCATCTGCGACACCGTCGCGGTGCTCGATCACGGCAAGCTCGTGGACTACGGCCCGGTGTACGACGTCTTCGCCGCGCCCACGTCGCCCGCGACCACGTCGCTGGTCCACGCGGCCGTCGGCGACGACGTCACCCCGGAGACGCTGCAGCGCCTGCACGCGGCCCGACCCGGCACCGTCGTCACCGTCGACGTGCGGGACGAGCCCGACGCCCTCGACGCGGCGGAGGTCTTCGCCGCGCACGGCACCGGCGCGCGCGTGCTCTACGGCGGCGTCGCCGAGGTCGGCGGCCGCCCGTTCGGCTCGCTGACCTACTCGGTGACGGGCGACGAGGCCGCCGTCGCCGCGGCGGTCGCGCAGCTCGGAGCCCTCGCGCACGTCAAGGACCCGCAGACCGGTCAGGAGATCGTGCGATGACCTACCCGACCTTCCTCGACGACGTCTTCCCGCCCGGGACGCAGGACGTCTTCATCGACGCCATCGGCGAGACCGTCCGCCTGGTCGGCATCACGATGGTCGTCGGCGGCCTGCTGGGGCTCGTCTACGGCACGCTGCTCTACGCCACCCGGCCCGGCAACCTGCTCGCCAATCGCGCGGTGTTCTCGGTGCTCAACGTGCTGGTCAACATCATCCGGCCCATCCCGTTCATCATCTTCATCACGGCGATCGCGCCGATCACCAAGGAGGTGATCGGCACCCGGATCGGCGTGGAGGCCGCGGCCTTCGCGATGACGGTGATGGCGACCTTCGTGATCGGCCGCGTCGTCGAGCAGAACCTCGTGACCGTCGATCCCGGCGTCGTCGAGGCCGCGCGGTCGATGGGGGCGAGCAAGGTCCGCACCCTCGCGACCGTCGTCATCCCGGAGGGCCTCGCGCCGCTCACCCTGGGCTACACCTTCATGTTCGTCGCGGTGGTCGACATGTCGGCCATGGCCGGCTACGTCGGCGGCGGCGGCCTGGGCGACTTCGCGCGCCAGTACGGCTACCAGCAGAACAACTGGCAGCTCACGCTGGTCGTGATCGTGGTGCTCATCGTCGTGGTGCAGATCGCGCAGTTCTTCGGCAACTGGCTCTCCCGCCGGTTGCAGCACCGTGACTGAGACCGGCACGGTCACGTCGCCCGCGACGGGACCGAATCGGCGCACGCAGATCCTCACCGGGACGGTGGGGCACCTCGTCGAGTACTTCGACTGGAGCGCCTACTCCTTCCTCGCCATCTACTTCTCCCGCCAGTTCTTCCCGGGCGACGCGGAGTCGGTGGTGCCGCTGCTGGCGACCTTCACCGTGTTCGCGGTGGGCTTCCTCGCGCGGCCGATCGGCGGCGTCCTGATGGGCCGGATGGCGGACAGGTACGGGCGCAGGCCCACGCTGGCCGTCGGCGTCGCGATGATGGGGCTGGGCAGCCTGCTCATCGGCGTCGCCCCGACGTACGCGCAGGTGGGCGTGCTCGCCCCGGTGATCCTCGTGGTGGCGCGCCTGATCCAGGGCCTGTCGACCGGCGGCGAGCTCTCCACGGCGACCGCCTTCCTCGTCGAGTCCGCCCCCGGCGACCGCCGCGGCGCATACGGGAGCATCGTCAACGTGGGCTCCAGCCTCGGCAAGGTGCTGTGCCTGCTCGCCATCACGCTGCTGGTCGGGACCGTCGGCGCGGACGCGATGGCGGACTGGGCGTGGCGCGTCCCGTTCCTCCTCGGTGCCGTCCTCGCGGTGGTCGCCTGGTGGATCCGGCGCAGCGCCGCGGAGACCCTCGCCGATCCCGGGGCGTCCGTCGGGACGAACCCGTACCGCGAGATCCTCACCGGCCACCGCGCCGACTTCGGTCGCGCCTTCGTCCTCGCCTCGACGACGGCCGCGGTCTTCTACGCGTGGAGCACCTTCGTGCCCACGTGGGCGATCCTCACCGAGGGGCTGAACAAGGAGAGCGCCGTGACCGTCTCGGCGATCGCCTTCGTCGTGTACGGGCTCGTCCAGATCCCGCTCGGCCTGCTCTCCGACCGGATCGGCCGCAAGCCCCTGATGTACGCCTTCCTCGTCGTCGGGGCCGTCGCGACGATCCCGCTGTTCCTCGCGCTCTCCGGCGCATTCGTCACGGTGCTCGCCGTGCAGTGCGCCGGCATGGTGATCACCGCGCTCATGATGGCGAGCCTCGGCACCGCCCTCGCGGAGATGTTCCCGGCCCGGATCCGCGTGCTCGCCACCGGCACCGCCTTCGCCCTCGCGACCGCGATCTTCGGCGGCACGATCCCCGCCATCGGCACCGCGCTGCACGAGCGCGGCCTCGACCTCGCCTTCCCGGTCTACCTGGTGGTGCTCCACCTCGTCGCCCTGCCCGTGGTCCACCGCTGCCGCGAGACCGCGCACGCGCCCCTGCCCGATTGAACGCTGTTTTGGAGATCCCCACCTGCGATTCTCCTCTCCATAACGTCGTTCAATCGAGGCTGGCGGGGCATGAGCGTCCTAGGGTGGGGGTATGAGCGAGGCGCTGGCGGAGTACGAGACGTACCTGCGGCTCGAGCGCGGCCGCAGCGAGCACACCGTGCGCGCGTACCTCGCCGATCTCACCGCCCTGCTCGCCTTCGCCGCGGAGCGCGGGGTGGCGGCGGACCGTCTGGACCTCGCGACGCTGCGGGCCTGGCTGGGGGAGCGGGCCGCGTCCGGCGCCGCCCGGACCACCCTCGCACGGCAGGCCTCGTCGGCCCGCACGTACACCGCCTGGGCCGCCCGAAGGGGCCACCTCGACGCCGACCCCGGGGTCCGGCTCAAAGCCCCGCGCGCGCACCGGACCCTGCCCACGGTGCTCTCCTCCGACGATGCCGGGCAGGCGCTGCGCAACGCCGCCTCCGGCGCGGCGGAGGGCGACCCCCTCGCGGTCCGTGACCTCGCGATCGCGGAGACCCTCTACGCCACGGGGATCCGCGTGAGCGAGCTGTGCGGGCTCGACCTGGGGTCCGTCGACCACGGCCGGCGAGTGCTCACCGTGATCGGTAAGGGCGACAAGGAGCGGACGGTGCCCTTCGGCGCACCCGCCGCCGCGGCCCTGCGGCGCTGGCTCGACGAGGCCCGGCCCACCCTCGTCGCCGAGCGCTCCGGCACCGCCCTGTTCCTCGGGGCGCGGGGCGGGCGGCTCGACCCGCGGCAGGCGCGCACCGTCGTGCACCAGGTCACCGGGTCGGTGCCGGGCGGGCGCGAGGTGGCGCCGCACGGCCTGCGGCACACCGCCGCCACCCACCTGCTCGACGGTGGCGCGGACCTGCGCGTCGTGCAGGAACTCCTGGGCCACAGCTCGCTGGCGACGACGCAGCTCTACACGCACGTCTCCGT
This sequence comes from Tsukamurella sp. USMM236, assembly GCF_037148755.1. Lineage (NCBI taxonomy): Bacteria > Bacillati > Actinomycetota > Actinomycetes > Mycobacteriales > Tsukamurellaceae > Tsukamurella > Tsukamurella sp. USMM236. The sequence goes on along the minus strand of NZ_JBBCSS010000002.1, from coordinate 850,206 downwards.
CGCCCGGCTGCGCGCCGCGCACGAGCAGGCGCACCCGCGCGCGTAGCGCTCAGTCGCGCCAGTTGCGCTCGAAGGGCAGGCGCCAGGCGTTCGGGGCGATCAGCTGGTGGATCGAGTTCGGCCCCCAGGAGCCGGGCTCGTAGAGCTTGACCGGCGGCGGATCGTCCAGCAGGGGGATGGACCGCTCCCACAGCGATTCGATGCCCTCGGCCGTGGTGAACAGGGTGTGGTCGCCGTGCATGGCGTCGAGGATCAGCCGCTCGTAGGCCTCGAGCACGTCGTCGGCGCGGTCGGTCTCCTCGGTGGAGAACTGCATGGACAGCTTCTCCAGCCGCATGCCGGGCCCGGGGCGCTTGCCGTAGAAGCTCAGCGACACCTTGGACTCGTCGGCGAGGTCGAAGGTCAGGTGGTCCGGGCCCTGCTGGCCGATGCCCGAGCCGGCGGGGAACATCGACTTCGGCGCCTCCTTGAAGGCGATCGAGATGATCCGCATGCCCTGCGCCAGTTTCTTCCCCGTGCGCAGGTAGAACGGCACGCCGGCCCAGCGCCAGTTGTCGATGCGCGCCTTCAGGGCGATGAAGGTCTCGGTGTCGGACTCCGGATCGACGCCCTTCTCCTGCCGGTAGCCCGAGTACTGGCCGCGGACCACGTCGTCGGGGTGGATGGGTTCGAGCGAGCGGAACACCTTGTTCTTCTCCTCGGAGATCGCCCGCGGCTCGAGGGCGGTGGGCGGCTCCATCGCGACGAACGCCATGACCTGGAAGAGGTGGGTGACGACCATGTCCTTGTAGGCGCCGGTCGGCTCGTAGAACGCGGCGCGCGCGTCGAGCCCCAGCGACTCGGGGATGTCGATCTGCACGTGATCGATGAAGTTGCGGTTCCAGATCGGCTCGAACAGTCCGTTGGCGAAGCGGAACGCGAGGATGTTCTGCGCCGCCTCTTTGCCGAGGAAGTGGTCGATGCGGAAGATCTGCTTCTCGCGGAAGGTTTTGTGCACCTCCGCGTTCAGCGCCAGCGCCGACTCCAGATCCTCGCCGAAGGGCTTCTCCATGATCACGCGCGAGCCCTCGGTGAGGCCCGCCTTCGCGAGGGTGTCGATCACCGTGGTGGCGGCCTTCGGCGGCACGCTCAGGTAGAACAGGCGGCGCACGCGCACGCCCTTGTCGGCGCCGAGCTCGCGCTCCTTCTCCGCCACGGCCCGGGCGAGCGCCTCGGGGCCGGCGGTGGTGTTCACGTACGACAGGTCGGGCTCGAACTCCGCCCACTGCTCGGGCGTCAGCTTGCGTGCGCCCACGTCGTCGATCGCCGTGCGGGCGAACTCGCGGAACTGGGCGTCGTCCATCTCGTCCAGGCTGGTGCCGATCACCCGGATGTCCGGGCCGAGCCCCGAGACGGCGAGATAACCGAGGCCGCACAACAGCTTCCGGCGTGACAGGTCGCCCGTGGCGCCGAACAGCACCACCACCGTCGGGTCGTGTTCCGGTGCCTTGCGCTGGCGCCCGGAGTAACTGCTCGGGTACGCGATGGTCTGTGCCTCCTGTAGCCGGTCGGCCGCGTCGTCGGTCTCGCCGGTGTCCGCTGCTGGCGTGGTTTCGTCCGTCACGGTCCCATCGTTGCACCCGACGACGGTGCTCGCGCGCCGTCCGGCAGGTAGGTCGGTCCTCAAGCGGTGCTCTCGTCCGGGAGCAGCCGGACCGGGGCGGCGCCGACGAGCAGGAGCGGGTTGAAGTACTGCGCCGCGTGGCCAGCGCCCCGCCGGAGCCCCCAGTGCAGGCACGCGGCCGCGGGGCAGCCCTCGTGTCCGGCGGCCACCCGCCCGAGCGGCGTCCCGATCCCCACCTCGTCGCCAGCGCGGACCGAGGGCTCCTCGATCGGCTCGTAGGTGGTGAGCAGGCCGTTCGGGTGCAGCACCGACACCACGACGCGGTCGTCCACGCGCCCGACGTGGTGCACCCGGCCGACGCCCGCGGCGTACACCGTCTGCCCGGGGGCGGCTGCGAGGTCGGCGCCGCGGTGCCCCGGCTGCCATCGCTTCTCCGGGTTCGCGAAGGGCCGCGCGACCGCCGGCCGGGGGTCGAGCGGCCAGTCGTAGTCGCCGGCCGCCCGTGCGGGCGCGGCGCCGGCGAGGACGGCGAGGATCAGGGCGAGTGCCGAGCGGGTGACGATGCGCATGTCCCGACGGTGCCGCACGGCACCGTCGGGAACCGGCCCGGAACGGGGTGCCTGTGGAGGAAAACGGTCCATCCACAGGGCGGTTGCGATCGCCTCTTTCGGACCGTGGTCCGTCGGTGTTGCGGCGTACACTGCGACCCATGACCGCCGCGCCGCAGCATCCGGAGACGATGTCGCTGGAGCAGTGGTGTGCCTTGGGGGAGGACACATCGGCGCGGTTCGAGTTGGTGCGGGGGGTCGTGGACGTGTCGCCGAGGCCGAGGCTGGATCACGCGGAGGCGATGATCGAGCTGTGTCACCAGATCAGGGGGCAGATCGACCGCAGCCACCGATGCTTGGCGGAGATCGAGGTCGTGATCGATGGCGGCGCGCGGCCCACGATCCGCGTACCCGACGTGGTGCTGTTCGAGCGCGGTGCCGGCCAGCCGATGCCCGCGGAGCGAGTGCGCCTCGTCGTCGAGATCCTGTCACCGAACAACAGGCGTACGGACCAGGTGGTCAAGCGCGCCGAATACGAGCGGGCGGGCATCGACGCGTACTGGATCGTCGACCTCGACGACGGGCCGTCCGGCGTCCTGTTGACGCTGGTCGACGGTGCCTACCGCGCTGAGACCGTGCGGGGTGCGTTCACGGCGACGATGCCGTGCCCGCTGCGGATCGACCTGGACGCGCTGAGCCCGCAGGACTGAGCTACCGCCCTCGCAACTCGCGCGGCCCGCCGCCGAGGGCGTCGGCCGCGACCTGGAGCACCGGCGCGAGGACCGGGGCCCGCAGGATCCAGCCGACGACCGCCCAGCCCAGGCCGAGGTGTTCGAGCCCGCGGCCGATCGCGGCGAGGCCCGACGCGGTGCCCGCGCCGTCCGGTCGGGAGTACCTGACGCGGCGCAGGCCTGCGGGATGCTCCTCCGCGGCCCGGACCGTGAGCTGCCCCGGGGCGCGACGCGCGAACCACGCGCCGACCGGCGCGCACACCGCGCACGTCGCCGACACCCACAGCTCCGCCGGGGCGTTCCCGTCGACCGGCCGGAGGCGGGGGCGCCACGCGCGCACGGCCCGCCGGTACGCGCCCCAGGTGGGGCCGAACCGCGCGGTCAGCTCGTCGTCCTCGTGCCGCGCGGCGAGGACCGCGGCGAACACCGCCGCGAGCACCGCAGCCGCGGCGAGCCGCCATTCGAGGAGGGCCGCCGCCTCGACGAGCAGGATCGCCGCGGCGCAGGCCTGCATCGGATTGGCCAGGTAGGCATAGGGCCCCGTCCGGACCAGGCGCGGTGGCGGATCCCACGGGAACGGCGTGCCGCCGTGCTCGGCGAACTCTGCGACCGCGCGCTGCGCGACGATCGCGAGCAGCACGCCGGCCTGGATCCACAACGACAGGACGGGCCGCGGCCACGCGGCGAGCGCCTCGCCCCACGTGCGGTGGGCGAAGCCCAGCGCGACCGTCGGCAGGACCCAGGCGAGGATGGCCGTGAACAGCACCGTCTGCAGCCACGACCGCACCCGGAGGGCGCGGCCGCGCGCCGTCAGTTCGCCCAGCAGGAGTCCCGGCACGAGGGCCACGGCGACCGCCGCCGCCTCGCCCCACAGCCAGCCGGGGCGCAGGACCACGAGCGGCGCCAGCGAGGCCATCGCGATCAGATCGCCGGCCACGAGCACCGCGCCGGTGAGTGCGGGCCGCACCACCGCGCCGAGCAGGACGGGGACCGCGCCCCACAACACCGCCCAGCCGAGGACGACGTCCACCGGCACGCCCGCCCATACCGACCCCGTGACCGGCTGCGAGGCGGTGCCGAAGGACCACAGGCCGAGCCGGACCGCCGCGGCGTTGACGGCGAGCAGCGCCACCGCGTTCCACAGCGTCGCCAGCGCGGCCCCGGCCCGGCGCGGCCGGTCCGCCGTGACCGCCGCGGCGGCCGCGAGGAGCCACGGCACCAGGGCGACCGCCGGGCGCAGCACGTCGAGGGGGAGGTCCGTGGGCACGTCAGGAGGGCAGGGCCAGCGAGCCGATGAGGTAGTCCGCGGCGCGTTGCGCGACCGTGCGCTCGAGCGGGGTCCAGTACGCCGCCGGCGCGAGGCGCCGGTCGAACGTGAGCGACCAGGTGACGCGCGTGCCGCCGTCGACCGGCTCCCACCGCACCGTCGACGCGCGCCAGGTGAGCCAGGTGGCGATCGGGGTGGCGTCGTGCTCCGCGACGTAGTCCACGGAGCGGTCGCCCGCCGCGGCCACGCGCAGCGTCAGGGTCGACGGTGCCGTGCCCCAGTGGTGCCCGTGCAACATCGCGGCGCGCTGCGGCGCGCCGCTGAAGACGATGTGCCGGGCGTCGCCCGGATCGAGCCCCTCCGGGTGATCCTCGAGCGGGCGGGGGAAGCCCAGCGCCAGCGCGCCCGAGGGCTCGGCGAAGCGCAGCGGCGCGGCGACGGCGGCGCGGACCTGCTCGGGCGTGGCCGCCACGATGCGTTCGGCGGAGACGGTGTTCTCGGCGGGGAGCGTCAGCGCGGGCACGGCGCCCTCGGTCGAGGCGACGGCGAGCAGCACCGCCGGGACGACGATCGCCCGCGCGCCCCGCCCGGACTTCCGCCCGGCGTTGATGAGCGCCGCGACCAGCAGCGCGACGGCGTAGACGAGCGGGGCCGCGAAGAGGACGCAGACGACGCCCTCGCCCGCGAAGATCGTCGCGATCAGCAGGAAGAGCGTCGTGCCCTTGAGCACGATGCCGTAGGCGCTGGTGGAAGGACGCGAGATCACCAGCAGGGCCGCGAGCAGCGCGGGCAGCCCGACGTAGAACACCGAGGTCTGGTTGATCCAGCCGTTCATCGAGCGCATGAGGAGGCTGCCGATCACGCACACCACGATGAGCGCCAGCATGGTGAGGACGGCGGGCCGCCGGCTCAGCGGCACGGTCTTCGGCTCAGCGGCCGGTTCCGGTTCCGGTTCCGGGGCCAGCTCGGCGTTAGGTGCGGGGGACTCCGCGTTGGCCGAGGATTCTGCGTGCTCCGGGGATTCCGGCGGCTCGGGCGCGTCGTCCGGCCCGAGCGGGGGCGTGCTCACTCGTCCTCGTCGCGCTTCCGCGCCGAGTTCCGGCGCCACTCGTCGATCTTGCGGCCGACGCCGGTCGCGACGTCGGTCACGCCCTGGCCGACGGTGTTCACGGCGGAGGAACCGAAGTCGCGCAGGGTGGTGATCAGCGGATCGGCGGAGGCGTCGAAGCCGTCCTTGTACCCGCGCGCCGCGGCCTTGAACTCCTCGGCGGGGCTGGCCTTGTCGTCGTCGGCGCGCTGCGGGTACTCGCCGCCGACGATGCGGCCGTAGTCGCCGCGCTCCACCCAGCGGTTGAGGTCCGCCGCACGCAGCACGGAGAAGGGGTGCGACTGCAGCTCCAGGTTGAGCAGCTTGAGCACGCCGTCGCGCAGGTCGCCGGTGCGCTCGTACTCGGCCGCCTGGGCGAGGAAGCGCTGCGTGTCCATCTCGGAGAGCTTGGTGCCGCCGGCCGTCTTCATGTGCACGCGCATCGCGACGTCGGGATCCTGCACGCACAGCAGGCCCGCGCGGTCGCCCGACAGCTCGGACTTGCGCTGCCACTCCATGAGCGCGGCGACGATCGCCCGCAGCGCCCAGCCGCCGATCGGCACCCAGCCGAAGCTGCCCGCGAGGCGCAGGAGGTGCATGAGCATGGTGCGGTACACCGCGTGCCCGGAGAGCGCGTGCCCCAGCTCGTGGCCCACGACGAAGCGCTGCTCCTCCTCGTCGAGCAGGTCCAGCAGGCCGGTGTTGATCACGATGAAGGGCGTGTCCATGCCGATGGTCATGGCGTTCACCGTCGGGTCCTGCACGACGTACAGCTCGGGCGTCGACGGGGCGTCGAGCACCCGGACGCAGTCGGTGAGCAGATCGTGCAGGTGCGGGAACTGCCGGTCGTCCACGCGCACGCCGGAGGCGAGGAAGAGCAGGCGGTGCTGGCGCTCGCGCAGCAGCGCGGAGATGGCCTTGAGGACGGTGTCGAAACCCTTGAGGTTGCGCAGCGCGACGAGGGCCGCGCGGTCGGCGGGGTGCTCCCACGCGCGGGTGCTGATTCCGGGCAGCGAACGGTAGCTTCGGGACACTGAATCGGTCATGTCGGCCACGTTACCGGCTCGCGGTTGGCGCTCGCTTGGCGGCGGCGAAGGAGAGCGCGGCACCCACCGCGCACAGCACCATCACCGTGCCGAGCACCACCGGGTTCCCGCCGATACCGGCGAACAGGGCTGCGACGCCGCCCAGCACCATCCGGGCCGCGCCGAGCGCCGCGGAGGCGGTGCCGGCCAGGTTCCCGTGGTCGTCGAGGGCGAGGGCCGCCACCGTCGGCATGACGAGGCCGAGGCTCGAGACGGTGACGAACAGCGAGACGATCACCAGCGGCGGATTCCCCATCGCCAGCGTGACCAGCGACGCGATCGAGCCGATCACCATGCCCGCGAGCCCGATCCGCACCAGCGACGCGACCGGCACGCGGCCCACGAGCCGCCCGCCGATCAGGTTCGTGGTGAGCAGGCCCACGGCGTTCACCGCGAAGACGATGCTGAACTGCGACTCGGTGTAGCCGTAGTGGCTCTGGAAGACGAAGGCGGAGGTGGAGATGTAGGCGAACATGGCAGCGAAGGCGAGGCCGCCGGTCAGCGTGAGCGCGACGAAGCGCCGGTCCAGCGCGAGGGACGCGAAGCCGCCCGCCACTGACGCCCAGCCCACCGGCCGACGGTCCGCCTTCGGCAGCGTCTCCGGCACCTTGGCGGCGGCGATCACGAGCAGTGCCACGCCGAGCGCCGCGAGCACCACGAACAGGCCGCGCCAGTCCATGAACCGCAGCAGCTGGGCGCCCGCGAGCGGCGCGACGATCGGGGCCACGCCGCCGACGGCCATGAGCGCGGCGATCATCCGGGCGGCGGCGACACCGTCGAACAGGTCCCGGACGATGGCGAGGCTCAACACGATCCCGGCCGCGCCGGCGGCGCCCTGCAGCAGCCGCGCGACGTCCAGCAGGTACACGGACGGGGCGACCGCGCACAGCAGCGAGCTGAGGATGAACAGCGCCATCCCGACGACCATCGGTCGTCGCCGCCCGATCGAATCCGACAGCGGGCCCACGAAGATCTGGCCGACGGCGAGGCCGATCAGGCACGCGGTGAGCGTCGCCTGGATCGCCGGCTGCGAGGCGCCGAGGTCCGCGGCGGCGGCGGGGAGGGCGGGGAGGTAGAGGTCGGTCGTGATGGGACCGAACGCCGACAGCGAGCCCAGGATCAGGGCCAGCCGCAGGTTTCCTCGGGAGTCTGCGCGGGGTTGTGACACCCGTCAATCCAACCGCAGGTGCGCGGTCGCGGCGAAATCGGGCGCGAGGAGCAGCGCGCCGTCGGGGCCGCGGCGGCACGCGGCCACGGCGAGGTGCGCCGGGCGGGCCAGGTCGCCGGGAAGGACTGCGCCGCCGTCGATCTGGTAACGGGTATTCGTCACCTTCCACGACCGGGCGGTCGGGTCGACGGGCGAGCGCGGCGGTCCGCCGACCCGCGAGGACACGTAGACCTCCGTCACCTCGGGCGGCCAGTCGAAGGTGAGCCGGCCGTCGGTGAGTGCCACGTTCGCGATCGCCGGGAACTCCGCCGGTGTCGACGGTGCCGGCGCCGGGCCCGGGGCCGGGGATACGGGTCGCGGCTGTGCGGGAGCCGATGGCGCCGGCACCGGAGCGGGGCGGGCGTCGGAGCGGGACTCAGTCGACGGGACCCCGTCGACCATCGCGATCACGGCGTAGACCGGCACCGCGCGGCGGGGCGCGCCGCCGTCCTCGAGCCGGGTGTCGCGGGTGCGGCCGACGACCGTCCAGCCACCGTCGGGCCGCTGCCGGCTGACCTTGAAGTCCGCCGCCGGATGCGGGGACGACCAGGTGACCAGCACGGCACCGTCGACCTGGTGGGCGGTGACGGCCGTGGGCGGCGCGGGCGCCGGCGGGGCGGGGGACGGCGGGGGAACCGCGGTCGCGGTGTGCGGGGCGGGCCCGGTCGCCGGGCCCTCCTGGGCGCGACGGACCTCGTCGATGGCGTCCTGCAGCGCCGGCTGGCCGGGCGGCGGGGGAGCGTCGAGGGCCCGCCGCTGCAGCAGGGCCAGCGCGCGGGCGGCGTCGGCGTACCGACCGGCGGCGCGGGCGGCGGCGACCTCGCGCCACAGGCCCGCGGCGTCGTCGAGGACGCGCTGCGCCTCGTCGGCGACGGTCCGCAGCTGGGTTCCGGCCGTGCCGTCGTCGAGCGCCCGGGCCTCCGCGGCCAGGCGCGCCGCCTCCGCCGGGCGGCCGCGGCGCAGGGCCGCGCGGGCCGCCTTGAGCGGCGCCTCCCATGCCCGCGGACCGCTCGCCGGAGCCGGGGCGGCCGTCGGTGCCGATCGGGGTGACGTCGTCGGCGGGGCGGTGCGGGCGGGCGTCGATGCGGGCGGCGCGTGCCCGACCCCGCCGCCGTACTCGGCGGCCAGCTCGGCGAGTACCCGCTCGGCGGTGGCGCGGTCGAGCCCCTGCTCCTCGCCCTCCGTGGCGAGGTACTCGTAGTCGGGGCCGATGAGCCGGTCCTCGATGAGGATCGCGGCGCGGACCTTGGGACGCAGCGCCTCCGTGGCGTCCTCGACGACGGCGCGGGCGTAGGCGTCGGCGAGCGGGCCGCCGGCGGTGAGCACCTCACGCACGTGCACGCCCAGCTCGTCGAGCACCGCGCGGCCCCGGCCGGCGCGCATCTCGCGCGCGCGGCGGTGCAGGATGTCGGCGCGCTCGCGGATCTCGACCCCGTCGTGCGCGTCGGTGATCCCCAGTCCGAGTAGGGCGAACAGGGTGGGCACGGGCTCGCCGCAGAGCTCGCTCCACTCCGTGAGCAGGGCCCGGATCTGCGCCCGGCGCTGGGCGGTGAGACCCGCGGGCTCGGGTGCGGGTGCCGTGCCCGGCAGCACGCGGTGGCGCCGCAGCCGGGTGGCGACCTCCGCCGCGGTCAGCCCGCCGAGCGCGCCGATCTCCTCGAGGCCCGGGACCTTCTCGGCGGGCACGCCGCCGTGGCGTTCGACGAGCCGCGCGATGGCGGTGTCGAGGATCTCGTACCGGGCGGCGTCCCGCTCCTCCCGCTCGGCGCGCACCCGCGCGGCCTCGGACGCACGGCTCGCGGCGGACCGCAGTGGGGCGCTGCGCTGCTCGTGTTCGTCGACGAGCCGCGCGACCAGGGTGCGGTACTTCGGGTGGTCGCGCTGGCGCTGCCAGAAGCCCCAGACCTCGTCGAGGCGTGCGGCGACCTCGGCGTCGGTGAGGGCCGCCGCGTGGTCCAGGGGCAGGTCGTACAGCTCGAAGGCGTCGGCGTTCTCGGGGCCGCCGCGTCGGGCGACGTCCGCGAGCACTCGCTTGCGGTAGCCGTTGGGATCGAACGGCGGCATCGGCGTCATGGCTGGCCCCTCAGTCGCGACGCCGCGACCGCTGCACCTGGCCGAGCTCGCGCTCCACGTCGGCCTGCGAGAGCATCGCCCCGGTCTGCGCGGACAGGGTGAGCGGCAGGTCGGCGTCCACGTGGTGCGCCGTGACGTGCAGGACACCGTCGAAGCCCATCTCGAAGGTGATGCGCACCTCGCTCCCTGCGGGGTAACCGGGCGGAATGTCGCGGATCGTGCCCTCCACCAACAGCTTCGCGTCGCCGAGGCGCTGCGAGGCGACCTGGCCCTGCTGCTCGACGACGGTGACCTCGATCTGCTGCTGGTCCTCGCGCATGGTGCCGAAGGAGCGGCGCACGCGGACCGGCAGCGTCTGGTTGCGCTCCACCAGCCACGTCACGCCGAGGTCCCCGTGATCGTGCACGGCGAGCACGCCGAAGCCGCGGGAGATCACGGTGTCGACCTGGATCTCGAGCATCCGCCGCACCAGCGAGACGGGCTGCTGGAAGGACGCCGCGACGCGGGCGATCGAGTTCTCCAGCTCGGCCGCCTGCGCGTGCAGCGGGGGAGCGCCGTCGGGCAACAGGCCGCGGGTCACGAGATCGGCCGCGACGAGGCGCTCCATCTCCAGCTTCTCGCCGTACAGGGCGGCGCCGCGGGCCACGGCGAGGTCCGGGTCGTGGAGTTCGCCGTCGAGGCCGAGCTGCTCGCGCAGGGCGCGGGCCACGGCCGGCATCCGCGAGGAGCCGCCGACGAGCAGCAGCCGGTCGACCTTGTGCACGCCCCGCTTCTCGGCGGTCTTGAGGCAGTCCCGGGCCAGGTCGACGGTGCGCCGCAGCAGCGGGGCCGTCATCTCCTCCAGCTCCGCGCGGTTCAGCGTGACGACCGCGCGCGCCCCGTCGTGCGCGATCACCACGTCGGTGCGGTCGGCGAGGGTCAGTTCGTGCTTGGCCCGTTCGGCGGCGAGGACCAGCGCCTGCGAGCCCGCGGAATCGTCGAGCGGGTCCTCCGCGTCCGGGTTGGCCTCGCAGAACCGCTGCGACAGGTGCAGCGCGAGCCGCTCGTCCCAGTCGGCGCCGCCGAGCTGGTGGTCGCCCTCGACCGCGAGCACGGAGATCCGGCGGTCGGCGAGCTCGATGACGGTGGCGTCGAAGGTGCCGCCGCCCAGGTCGTAGACCAGCACCGTCTCGCGCGGCGCGCCCTTGCCGAGGTCGAGGCCGCCGTCGAGGCGCCCGAAGCCGTACGACAGGGCCGCCGCGATCGGCTCGGACAGCACGCCGGCCACGTCGAAGCCCGCGTAGACGCCCGCCTGGATCGTGGCGCGGCGCTCCTCGTCGCCGAAGTAGGCGGGCACGGTGATCACCACGCGCCGCACCGGCTCGCCGCCGCTGAACGCGACGTCGCCCGCCAGGCTCTTGAGGATGAGTGCGGACACCGCCGGGGCGGACCAGGTCTCTCCGTGCGCGCGGAAGCGCCACTGCGAGTCGCCCATCCGCCGCTTGACCAGGCTGCAGACGTGCTCGGGGTCGAGGCGCGCCTCGCGCCGGGCGCCCTCGCCCACGAGGTGGTCGTAGGCCGACGCGAACAGCACCACCGAGGGCACCGTCGTCTCCCCGCCCAGCCCGCGGACGATCTCCGGGCGACCGTCCGCGCCGATGCGCGCGATCGCAGAATTGGTCGTGCCCAGGTCGATCCCGTAGACCCCCATGGCGGGGATATTAGCAGCGCAGGGGGCGCGCTAGGGTTGGCGAGCATGAGCGCAGAGGACGCCCCGACGGAGCCCGGGCCCCGCGACGATCGGCTCGCCGAGCGGGTCGAGGACCTGGCCCGGATCCTGGCCCGCCAGGCCGGCACCGTCGAGCGGTTGGCGGATGCGGAGGGCGCGCGGGAGGCCCGGGACCGGGCCGGCGCCGACCTGCCGCTCGTGGTCGAGCTGTTCGCCCTCCTCGGTGAGGTGACGGCGTGCGCCGACACCGCCGAGTCCGAGCGGGAACGGGCGGCCTTCGCGGCGGTCGCGGCGCGGGTCGAGCGCCTGCTCGTCGGGCGGGGCGGCACCGTCGTGACCCCCGGGGTGGGGGAGGCCTTCGACCCGGCGGTGATGGAGGCGGTCGACGTCGTCGCGACGGAGGACGCGGGGGAGGACCGGACCGTCGCCGAGGTGCTGGCGCCCGGCCTCAGCGTGCCGGCGCGGAATGTACGGCCCGCGCGGGTGGTGGTGCGAGCCTTTCGCTCAGCGTGAGTGAAAGGGAACACGGGTCGGCCGCGCGTCGTTGCACCCCGACATGTCCTCTGTGGAAACCCCGTCGCGCGTACCCGCGCTGCTGAAGAATTTCGGCTTCCAGATCATCGTCGGCCTCGTCGCCGGCGTGGTGCTGGGCCTGATCGCCCGGAACATGGCGCCCGCGGCCGACGGCAACGTGAACTGGCTGGTCGGCACGCTCAAGACGATCGGTTCCAGCTACGTCAAGTTGCTGACGGTGGCCGTCGTGCCGCTGGTGTTCACGGCGGTCATCGCGTCGATCGCCAACCTGCGCAACGTGACCAACGCCGCGCGGCTGGCCGGCAAGACGCTGCTCTGGTTCGCCATCACCGCCTTCATCTCGGTGATCATCGGCATCATCCTGGGCCTGGTACTGCAGCCGGGCGCGCACACCACGGTCACCGGTGAGGGCAAGGCGCCGTCGAGCACCGGTTCGTGGTGGGCCTTCATCACCGGCCTCGTGCCGTCGAACTTCCTCGGCCTGCAGGCCAAGGCGTCCGACGGTTCCGTCTCGCTCAGCTTCAACGTGCTGCAGGTGCTCGTGGTCGCGGCCGCGATCGGCATCGCCGCGCTCAAGGTGGGGGAGAAGGCCGAGCCCTTCATCAACCTCAACGCCTCGCTGCTGGCGATCATCCAGAAGGTGCTGTGGTGGATCATCCGCCTCGCCCCGATCGGCACCGCCGCCCTGATCGGCACCGCGGTCGCCACCTACGGCTGGGACGCCATCGGCTCCCTCGGCGTGTTCACGGGCGCGATCTATCTGGGCCTGCTGATCGTCGGGCTCGTGGTGTACCCGTTGATCATCCGGGCGCACGGCCTCTCGGTGAAGCAGTTCTTCAGCGGCGTCTGGCCGGCCGCGCAGCTCGGCTTCGTCTCCCGCAGCTCGATCGGCACGCTGCCCGTCACCGAGCGCGTGACCGAGCGGAACCTGGGCGTGCCGCGCGAGTACGCCTCCTTCGCGGTGCCGCTGGGCGCCACCACCAAGATGGACGGCTGCGCGGCGATCTACCCGGCGATCGCGGCGATCTTCGTCGCGCAGTTCTTCCACGTCCCGCTCGGCATCACGGACTACCTGCTCATCGTGGTCGTCTCGGTGATCGGCTCGGCCGCGACCGCGGGCACCACCGGCGCGACGGTCATGCTCACGCTGACCCTCTCGACCCTCGGGCTGCCGCTGGCCGGCGTGGGCCTGCTGCTGGCCGTCGAGCCGATCGTCGACATGGGCCGCACCGCGCTCAACGTGACCGGCCAGGCGCTGGTCCCGACCATCGTCGCCAAGCAGGAGGGCATCCTCGACGAGGACGCCTACAACGCGCCCCGCAAGGACGTCTACGCCGACGAGTCGGCCGAGGACCGGGTCCCCGCTACAGCGTGAGCACCACCCGCGTGCCCGCGGTGTCCGCCCGCCAGACCTCGGCGACGGACTCCGCGGGCACCGCGGTGACGTCCATCGCGATCCCCAGTTCGACCACCGCGGAGAGGATGTCCGGCCGCGCCGCGGCGACCTCCTGCGCGGTGAACGAGCCGAAGCCGCTGCCCAGCAGGCGGATGTCGGTCGACCGCAGGAGCGCGCCGGGCAGCGCGATCTCGGCGCCCGCCATCGTTCCGATCTGCACGAACTCCGACGGTCCGCGCTTCTCGAGCGCCGCGAGGGTCAGCTCCGCGGGGCGGCCCCACAGGTAGTCGACGACCACGTCGATCTTCTCGCGGCGCAACGCCTCCGCGATCTCCGCCTCCGGGGCGCCCAGGTCGATCGTCGCGTCCGCCCCCACCGTCGCGAGCACGTCCGTGTTGCGCCCCGCGGCGATCACGCGGGCGCCGAGGTGGCGCGCGACCGCGACCGCGGGCCGGCCGGAGCCGCCGGTGGCGCCGAGCACCAGCACCGTCTGCCCGGGGTGGACTCGGGCGCGGACAGTCATCGCCATCCAGGACGACATGACGGCGTTCACGGCAGCGGCGGCCTGTAGGTCGTCGAGCGCGTCCGGCACGTCGACCAGTGCGGAGGCGGGGACCGCGATCGTCGGGGCCGCGGTGCCGGGCGCCGAGACGTAGACCCGGCGGCCGTCCTCGGTGACGCCGACGCCGTCGACGCCGATGACGAAGCCCGGCGTCGCGGGGGCGGCGTAGTGCCGTCCGTCGGCGATGCCGCGCGCGAGGTTGTGCAGCGGGACGGCCCGCATCGACACCGCGACGAGGTCGGGGCCGGCGGCAGGATCGGGGGCATCGGCCCAGACGGGCGCATCGGCGTAGGTGGCGAGTGCTGCCTTCATGCGGTCTCCTTAACGGCGTTAAATTCGACGTCACCTTAACATCGTTAAGCTGTCGGGGTGGGACTCACTCGGACGGACGTGGTGGCCGCGGCGCTGGAGGTGCTCGACGAGGTCGGCGTCGAGAGCCTGACCCTGCGCCGGATCGCCGACCGCCTCCAGGTCAAGGCGCCGGCGCTGTACTGGCACGTCGCGTCCAAGCGCGACCTGCTCGACGAGATGGCGACCGAGCTGATGCGGCGCGCGCTCCCCGCGGAGCCCGTCGCCGACGACTGGCGCGCCGAGCTGCTCGGCGGCGCCCGGCGGCTGCGCGCCGCACTCCGCGCGCACACCGACGGCGCCCGGGTCTTCAGCGGGTCGAAGTTCACCGACGTCGCCGTCGTGCGCGCGAGCGAGCGGCCCCTGCGCCTGCTGGTCGACGCCGGATTCCCGCTGCGCGACGCCGCGCTCGCCCTGTCCACCCTGCGGGACCTGGTGGTGGGGTTCGTCATCGAGGAGCAGGAGGTCTTCGAGCCCGACGGTGCCCCCGCCGCGGGGTACGACCCCGTCGCCCGCGCGGCCGCGATCGGCGCGGACGAGTACCCCCTCGCGGCGCAGGCCGGGCCGACCGCGTGGGGCGCGCCCGACGAGCGCTTCGAGGACGCCGTGCGTTTCCTGCTCGACGGTCTCGCCGCGCGGCTACCCGGCTGAGCACCGCCACAGGCGGCGCAGCGCGGCGTTCACCTCCGCGGGGTGCTGGGTGTGCGGGTAGTAGCCGGCCACGCGCAGGCGCCGGGCGCCGATCCGGTCGGCCACCGCGTCCGCGCAGGCCAGGAGCGGCGCGCCCGCGTACCGCCGGTACTCCTCGGGAGCGTCGTCCCACGTGCCGGTGACGACCAGCGAGGGCCACGGCGCGGCGGCGAGCGGCTCCAGCGGCGGATCCGCCTCCCAGACCGGGCGTTCGCGCATCGACGTGCTCACGGCGCGCAGCCGCTGCTGCGTCGGTGCCGGCATCGTCATCCCCATGCCCTCGGTCGAGAGCCGGAGGAACTCGGCCGGATCCAGGTCGGGCGGGCCTGCTGCCGGCCCGGCGTGGACGCGGGCCAGGAGGTCGCGCACCGTCGGGTGGTCGGCCGCGGCCCGCAGTGCCGACGGCTGGATCAGGGCCAGCGAGCGCACGGCCTCCGGGCGCCGCGCCGCGGCGAGCATCGCCGCGAGCCCTCCGTTGGAGTGCCCGACGAGGTGCGCGCCGTCCGGGCAGGTGTCGAGGAGCGCGACGAGATCCTCGGCGTCCGTGGCGAAGTCGCTCCGATCCGTGTCGGGGGACCGGCCGTAGCCGCGGCGGTCGACCAGCAGCAGCGTCCTCTCGTCGGCGAGCGGACGCTGCGCGGCGAAGCCGTACGCGTCGTCGTCGCCCCAGGTGAAGACACCGTGCACGAAGATCGCGGGCGTCGCGGCCCGGGGGCCCGGATCCATGGGCCTCCAGGTGGTGACGTGGACCGGTGGGGACATCGCTGCTTCTCGACGGTCCGCTCAGGCGGGGGCGAACGGCAGCGGCGGGCGGCTCTCCCAGATCCGGCGCGAGCGCTCCTCCGGATACGGCGCCGTCGTCGACGGGGCGTCGAGGAGCCGAGTTGTCCGGCCGTCGGCGTCGTAGCGGGGCCAGCCCGGATCGCCGGTGGCGCAGAACCGCACCCAGGTGTGCAGCAGCTCGTCCGACACCGCGCGCGCACCGTCCGGCGCGTCCTCGCCGAGGAGGAGGACGCCGGTGGGGCAGTCGAGGGTCCCGAAGGCGAGGGGGACGTCGATGCTGTGGCAGGCGCCGTAGACCTCGGAGGCGTACTGCATCTCGAACAGGTACGAGGTGCCGCCGGCGTCGGCGTTCGCCGCGGCGAGCAGCGCCGACGGCATGCGGAACGTGGCGTCCGAGTACACGATCTCCACCATCTCGTCCGCCGTCGCGTCCGGGTACTCGGCGCGGTACTCGGCGGGGTCGCCGGGCGCGAACACCTCCACCGCCGTCGCGGCGTCCTCCTCGGTGAACCTGCCACGGACGCCCATCATGACACTGAACAGCCGGAACTCGTCGCGCATGTGCCCGACGAGCAGGTCGATGCCGGCGGCGTTCCCGTCGGTCAACGCCTCCCACGGGGTCTGCGGCAGCAGATCGCCGTCGATGATCGGGCAGACGACGATCCCGAGGTGGGCGAGGCGCCCCCACTGTTCCTTGTGCGCGGGCGAGTCGGCGCAGAGCGCGGTGACCTCCTCGGCGAGGCGCTGCGGCCCGACGTTCGCGAACCCCGCCGCGGTCGGCGCGACCCCGAGGCGGTCCGCGAGCGCGTCCGTGATCTCCTTCGCCAGCGCCGGAGTGATGTTCAGGCCGGGGACCGAGTGGGCGATGGCCCGCCGGAACAGCGGTCGCGCCGCCGGGATCGTGAGCAGGGCGGCGACCGATCCCGCACCGCCCGACGTGCCGGAGATGGTGACCGCGTCGGGATCGCCGCCGAACGCGGCGACGTTCCGCTGGATCCACTCGAGCGCGGCGATCTGGTCGAGCAGGCCCCGGTTCGACGGTGCGCCGTCCAGCAACGCGAAGCCCTCGGCGCCCATGCGGCATTGGACGATCACGACCACGAGGCCCTCGGTCGCGAGGGCGGTGGGGTCGAACATGGGATCCGCCGCGGTGCCGGCCATGTAGCCGCCGCAGGAGATCCACACCAGGACCGGCAGTCCGGACCGCGCGGGGTCAGGAGTGCACACGGTGGCGGTGAGCCAGTTCGCGTCGTCCGAGGCCTCGGCCTTGGGGCCGGGGCCGGATTGCGGAGGCGGGGGCCCGAACTCGATCGCGGGGCGAACCCCGTCCCAGCGGGGGACCGGCGCCGGCGCCGCGAAGCGCAGCGCCCCGACGGGCGGCTGCGCGTACGGGATCCCGCGGAAGATCGCGGTGCCTCCGACGAGTTCGCCCTCGACGACGCCCTCCGCCGTTCTGATCCTCGGTCGCTGCTGCATGTCGGCTCCTTCGGTCTCGGCGTGTCCTGCCCCGACGTTATCAGCCAGTTGTATTATTTCAAGTGTATTGGAATGGATGAGAGGAATCGCCGTGCCGAAGGAGGTCGATCACCAGGAGCGCCGCGAGGCGATCGCCCGTGCGCTGTGGCGGGTGGTGGACGCCTCCGGCGTCCTCCGGCTGAGCCTGCGCGAGGTGGCGAAGGAGGCCGGGATGTCGCACGGCCAGGTGCAGCACTACTTCGCCTCGCGGCAGGAGCTGCTCGGCTTCGCGATGGACTTCGCCGCGGAGCAGACCGGGGCGCGGGTGGCGGAGGGGCTGGCGGACCTCGGGGCGGACCCGCACCCGCGCGACGTGCTGCGCCTGGTGCTCGTCGAAATGCTCCCGCTGCACCCGGATTCGCGCGCGACCAGCCGGATGAACGCCGCCTACGTCCTCGAGGCGCTGCACGACGAGGATATCCGCGCCCGCACTCGCGAGGGAATGGTCCGGGGACGCGCGCAGGTCGAGCAGCTCGTCGGTGCCGCGATCGCCGACGGCCGGATCGCGGCGGACCGCGCACCGTCGACCGAGACGGACCGGCTGCTCGCGCTGACCGGCCTGACGCCCCTGCTCGAGCTCGGAGTCGTCACCCCGGACGACGCACTCGCCGCGATCGACCGGCATCTGGACGACCTGTTCCAGCGCTGAGCGCGACCCTGCAGCGCGATTCTTTGCGATGAGATTACTTGTGGGTAACCAAAGGTCGCCGATGTGCCCCGATGCCTTGGAGTTCCCTTTAGGGTTGCTCGCATGTCTGACCTGCTGGCGACCCTGAACGAGTACGTGTGGAGCCCCGCCCTGATCTACCTGTGCCTCGGGGTCGGCGTCTACTTCTCGATCCGCTCGAGGCTGGTGCAGGTGCGCCAGATCCCCGCCATGCTCGGCCAACTCATCCACGGTGAGAAATCCGCGTCGGGCGTGAGCTCGTTCCAGGCGCTCGCCATGTCGCTGGCGGGCCGCGTGGGCACCGGAAACATCGCCGGCGTCGCCACCGCGATCGCCTTCGGCGGACCGGGCGCCGTGCTGTGGATGTGGGTGATGGCCTTCCTCGGGGCGTCCACCTCGTACGTCGAGTGCACGCTCGGCCAGATCTACAAGGAGCGCGACCAGCTCACCGGCGAGTACCGCGGCGGCCCCGCCTACTACTTCCGGCGCGCCTTCGCGCACGGCAAGTACGCGGTGGTCGGGAACGTCTACGGCCTGCTCTTCGCCGCGGTCACCGTGCTGGCCTGCGGCCTGCTCATGCCGATGGTGCAGGCGAACTCGATGGCCGTCGCCATGGAGAGCGCCTGGGGGATCGAGCCCTGGGTCGCCGCCCTCGGCACCGTCATCGTGCTGGCCTTCGTCATCATCGGCGGGGTCAAGCGGATCGCGACCTTCGCCTCCGTGGTCGTGCCCTTCATGGCCATCCTCTACATCGCGGCGGCCCTGATCATCATGGCCTTCAACGCCGGCGCGATCCCCGGCGTCCTCGAACTGATCGTCCGCGAGGCCTTCGACCTCTCCGCCGGCTTCGGCGCGCTCGTCGGCACCGCCGTCATGTGGGGCGTCAAGCGCGGCGTCTACTCCAACGAGGCCGGGCAGGGCACCGGCCCGCACGCCGCAGCGGCCGCCGAGGTCAGCCACCCCGCCAAGCAGGGCCTCGCGCAGGCCTTCGCCGTCTACGTCGACACCCTGTTCGTCTGCTCCGCCACCGCGTTCATCATCCTCAGCACCGGCGCCTACCGCGTCTTCGAGGGCGACTCCGCGTCCGGCCGCGTGCTCGCCGACGGCGGCGCGCTCGTCGGCGACCCGGAGGTCGGTCCCGCGTACGCGCAGCAGGGCTTCGACACCGTCTTCAACGGCTCCGGCGCCAGCTTCATCGCGATCTCGCTGGCCTTCTTCTGCTTCACGACGATCGTCGCCTACTACTACATGGCCGAGACGAACCTGCGGTTCATCCTCGGCCGCGCGGCCACCGCGATCGTGCCCGTCCTCAGCGCCCCGCTCGGCCGCATCCTCACAATGCTGCTGCAGATGCTGATCCTGGCCTCGGTCGCGGTCGGCGCCGTATCGACCGCGAAGGACGCCTGGGCGATGGGCGACCTCGGCGTCGGACTCATGGCCTGGCTCAACATCATCGGCATCCTGGTCCTGCAGAACGCGGCCTTCACGACCCTCCGCGACTTCGAGCGGCAGCAGAAGCTGGGGATCGACCCGCAGTTCGACCCGACACCGCTCGGCATCGTCAACGCGACCTTCTGGGAGGAGCGCGCCGCCGCGCGCCGCGGCGACCCCGTCGACGCCTAGCCGGCGCACCGTCGACCTGCGGAATCCCGGCGATTTCGCAGGTCGGCGCGGCGGGCGTACACTTGCTCTTGCACTCCGTCCCTATGGCGGGGTGACTACGCGTGTTCCCCAGGCGCCCGATGGGCGTGCCGTGCAGCGCGGTCTCCTTCTCGAAGGAGTGCAGCGCGGCGGAGCACCAGGACACCGCGCATCGCCTCTCGCCCGCTGACCAGCGGAAACGAGAGTCGTCGCGGCGTGTACAACTGCAACTACGAAAGAGGCATCATGGCTGTCGTCACCATGAAGCAGCTGCTGGACAGCGGCGCGCACTTCGGTCATCAGACCCGTCGGTGGAACCCGAAGATGAAGCGTTTCATCTTCACCGACCGCAACGGCATCTACATCATCGATCTGCAGCAGACGCTGACCTACATCGACAAGGCCTACGAGTTCGTCAAGGAGACCGTCGCCCACGGTGGCACCGTCCTCTTCGTCGGCACGAAGAAGCAGGCCCAGGAGTCGATCGCCGAAGAGGCCACCCGCGTCGGCATGCCCTACGTGAACCAGCGCTGGCTGGGCGGCATGCTCACCAACTTCCAGACGGTCCACAAGCGCCTTCAGCGGATGAAGGAGCTCGAGACCATGGAGCAGACCGGTGGCTTCGAGGGTCGCACCAAGAAGGAAATCCTCATGCTCACGCGTGAGAAGAACAAGCTCGAGCGCACTCTCGGCGGTATCCGCGACATGGCCAAGGTCCCCTCGGCCATCTGGGTCGTGGACACCAACAAGGAGCACATCGCCGTGGGCGAGGCCCGCAAGCTGGGCATCCCGGTCATCGCGATCCTCGACACCAACTGCGATCCCGACCTCGTCGACTACCCGATCCCGGGTAACGACGACGCGATCCGCTCCGCCGCGCTGCTGACCAAGGTCGTGGCTTCGGCCGTGGCCGAGGGCGTGCAGGCCCGCGCGGGTGTCGCCACCGGCGATGCCAAGCCCGAGGCCGGCGCCGGCGAGCCCCTCGCCGAGTGGGAGCAGGAGCTGCTGGAGTCCGCCACCGTCGCTGCCGAGGCCCCCGCGGCTGAGGCCGTCGCCGCTGAGGCCCCCGTGGCCGAGGCCGCTGCGACCGAGGCTCCCGCCGAGACCCCCGAGGCCTGATCCGGTTTCGGACCGATTCCCTTCTACTGCAAGGAGCCGCATACATGGCGAACTACACCGCCGCTGACGTCAAGCGTCTCCGCGACCTCACCGGGTCGGGGATGATGGACTGCAAGAACGCGCTCACCGAGACCGACGGCGATTTCGACAAGGCCGTCGAGGTGCTGCGCATCAAGGGCGCGAAGGACGTCGGCAAGCGTGCCGGTCGTTCCACCGCCGAGGGCCTCGTGGCCGCCAAGGACGGCGTGCTGATCGAGCTCAACTCCGAGACGGACTTCGTCGCGAAGAACGCGGAGTTCCAGGAGCTCGCCGACGCGATCGTCGCCGCCGCTGCCGCGTCGGACGCCGCCACCGTCGAGGCCGTGCTCGAGCTGCCGCTCGACGGCGAGACCGTCGCGTCGCGCATCGAGGCCGCTTCGGCCAAGCTGGGCGAGAAGCTGGTCGTGCGTCGCATCGCGCGGTACGACGGCCCCGTCGCCGTCTACCTGCACAAGCGCAGCACCGACCTGCCGCCAGCCGTGGGCGTGCTGGTCTCGTTCTCGGGCGAGGGTGACGCCGCTGCCGAGGCCGCTCGCGGCGCCGGCATGCAGGTCGCCGCGCTCAAGGCGAAGTACGCCAGCCGGGACGAGGTTCCGGCCGACGTCATCGAGAACGAGCGTCGCATCGCCGAGGAGACCGCGCGTGCCGAGGGCAAGCCGGAGCAGGCGCTGTCGAAGATCGTCGAGGGCAAGACCGTGGCCTACTACAAGGACACCGTCCTCCCCGACCAGCCGTCGGTGACCGACAACAAGAAGTCGGTCCAGCAGGTGCTGGACGAGTCCGGCGTGAAGGTCCTCGCCTTCACCCGCTTCGAGGTCGGCCAGGAGTAACTCCTCCGTCCCCGCGCACGAGGCCCGCACCGATCCGTCGGTGCGGGCCTCGTCGTGTGTCGGCCCTGTGTGATTGAACGCTGTTCTGGAGATTCCGAGCTGGGGTTTTCCTCTCCAGAACGTCGTTCAATCTTGGGGCGGGTGGGCGTGCGGATTTCTTCAAGCCCGACGGTGCCGCCGGCTGCCAGTCTTGGAGGCATGAACACGACACGCACCGACACGAACATCTGGCCCGGACTCACCTACGACGACGCGCTCGCCGCGCGGGCATGGCTGCGGGGGATCGGCTTCGACGAGGGGATCCTCGTCGAGGGCGACGGGGACGGCGAGGTCGTCCACTCCGAGATGCTCTGGCCCGACGGGGGCCGCGTCATGGTCCACTCCACCTGCAAGCAGGACACCACCTTCTCCACGCCGCGCGGCAGCGGCAGCGTCTACGTGGTCGTCACCGACCCCGACGCCGTCTACGCCCGCGCGCAGGAGCTCGGCGCCCGCCTGGTGCGGGACATGGCGGAGGAGGACTATGGGTCCAAGGGATTCTCCGTCGCGGATCCGGAGGGCAACACGTGGAGTTTCGGTACCTACGCGGGGTGACCTCGCCCGGGATCGCCCGCGCGGCCGCCTACGACATCAGCGGCGTCCTCCCCGGCACCCACCTCGCCGTCCCGTCGCCGACGCTCACGATGATCATCGACCTCGGGCACGGCCTGGACCTGACGGGGCCGGGCCTGCCCGACCGCACCACCTTCCGGCTCTGCCTCTCCGGCATGCACCCCACGCCGTACCTGGTGCACCACGACGGGCTCCAGCGCGGCGTCCAGGTGGACGTGAAGCCGAGCCTCGTCCGCGCCCTCACCGGCGCCCCCGCGGCGGAGCTCGGGGGAGAGGCGGTCGAACTCGACGACCTCTCCCCGGGCCTCGCCGCCGAGCTGTACGGCCGCGTGGCGGCGGCCCCCGCCGCCGACCGGGAGGCCGTCGCGGCCGCCGTCCTGGCCCGGTACGCGACGTCGGGCCGCGAGGTCCAGCCCGACGCCGCGGCGGCGTGGGCCCACCTCGCCGCCCGGCAGGGACGGGTCACCGTCGCCGAGCTCGTCGAGCGGTCCGGCTGGTCCGCCCGGTACCTGGCGATGAAGTTCACCGCCGAGTTCGGCATGGGGATCAAGCAGGCGGCCCGCCTGATGCGCTTCGACGCGGCCCGCCGCGCCCTCGAGGCGGGGGAGAGCGCCGCCGACGTGGCCTCGCGGGCCGGCTATGCCGACCAGGCCCACCTCAGCCGCGACATGCGTGCCTTCCTCGGGTACTCGCCGTCGGCGTACCTCGCGCGTCGCAGGAGCGAATTCACGCCTGTGTAGTGTCGCCGGGGTGTCCTGGATCCGGCGTGCGATCGCAATCGCCCTCGTGGCGTGCCTCGTGCTCGCCGTGGGAGCGTCGACGACCATCGGCGGCGGCAGCGGCTACGTGCACCACCAGACCAACGGCGTGAGCTACCTCCCGGACCTTCCCGGCGGGGCCCAGTACGTCTCCATGGGCGACAGTTACGCGGCGTCCGGTTCCCATGCCAAGGTGCGGCCGATGGACCTGTGCGCCCGCAACGGCGACGACCTCGGCCACGTCCTCGCGCAGCGCCTGCAGCCCTACTCCTTCACGGACCGCGCCTGCTCCGGCGCGACGCTCGACGACCTCACCCAGCCCTCGCCGAAGCCGAACACCTCCCCTCAGCTGTACGGCGTCGGGCCGTTCACCCGGCTGGTCACCGTCATCATCGGCGCGAACTCCCTGGGCTTCGGCAACATCGTCGTGCACTGCCTCGGCAACCCCGACGACCGCTGCGCCGCCGCATCCACCCAGGACCTGCCGGGCTCGCAGGGCTGGAACTTCGTGCGCGCGCAGTACGCGGCCACCGTCGACGCGATCAAGAAGGCCGCCGCGCCGGACGTCCGGGTCGTCCTCGTCGGCTACCTCCCGCTGTTCCCGCTCGACGGTCCGCCCGACCTCGCCTGCCTGGACCGGGCCGGGATCCCGCCGGAGAACGTCGACCACTGGCGCACCTGGTACCGCAGCCTCGACCGGCTCATCCGCGAGGTCGCCGCGGACCGTCGGGTGATGTACGTCCAGCCCCCGATGGACCGCACCGCCTGCGACCCCGATCCCTACGTGCGCCTGGGCGGGATCAAGCTCAAGGAGCAGGAGCCGGAGGCCAACGGATTGCATCCGACGGTGGCCGGACAGCGCGCGTTGGGCAACCTGATCGAGGACCGGCTCCGAGGAACTGTGCCGCCCGCATAGGATGGTCGTCGTGACGGACACGGCCCAGGGACAGCAGACGGATCAGGACACGGAGCATCAGGTGCGGCACGGCTACAAGCGCGTGCTGCTCAAGCTGGGCGGCGAGATGTTCGGCGGCGGAGAAGTCGGGCTCGACCCCGACGTGGTGAGCACGGTGGCGCAGCAGATCGCGGAGGTCTCGCGCAGCGGCCACGAGGTCGCGGTCGTCATCGGCGGCGGCAACTTCTTCCGCGGCGCCGAACTGCAGAACCGCGGCATGGACCGCGCCCGCTCGGACTACATGGGCATGCTCGGCACGGTGATGAACTGCCTCGCCCTGCAGGACTTCCTGCAGAAGGAGGGCGTCGACACCCGCGTGCAGACCGCCATCACCATGGGGCAGGTCGCCGAGCCGTACCTGCCGCTGCGCGCCAGGCGCCACCTGGAGAAGGGCCGCGTCGTGATCTTCGGCGCCGGTATGGGCATGCCCTACTTCTCCACCGACACCACCGCCGCGCAGCGCGCGCTGGAGATCGGCGCCGAGGTCGTGCTCATGGCGAAGGCCGTCGACGGCGTGTACGACAGCGACCCGCGCACCAACCCCGACGCGAAGCTGTTCGACGAGATCACCCACCGCGCGGCGCTCGAGAAGGGCCTCAAGGTGGCCGACGCGACCGCGTTCAGCCTCTGCATGGACAACAGGATGCCGATGCTGGTGTTCAATCTCCTGGAGGAGGGGAACATCGCCCGTGCCGTCGCGGGGGACAAGATCGGCACCCTCGTCCGGCCGTGACGCCGGACCCGACCATTCATTTCGCAGCAAAGGACGTGTGACCCAAGTGATCGACGAAACGCTCTTCGACGCCGAGGAGAAGATGGAGAAGGCCGTCTCGGTGGCCCGGGAGGACTTCCAGTCGATCCGCACCGGTCGCGCGAACCCGGCGATGTTCTCCAAGGTGGTCGTGGACTACTACGGCGCCCCCACGCCGATCACCCAGATCAGCTCGATCTCCACGCCCGAGGCGCGGCTCGTGGTGATCAAGCCCTACGAGGCGAACCAGCTCGGCCCGGTGGAGACCGCGATCCGCAACTCGGACCTCGGGGTCAACCCCACCAACGACGGCCAGCTGATCCGCATCGCTATCCCGCAGCTCACCGAGGAGCGACGCAAGGACCTCGTCAAGCAGGTCAAGAGCAAGGGCGAGGACGCGAAGGTGTCCATCCGCAACGTGCGCCGCAAGGCGAACGACCAGCTCGCCAAGATCGTCAAGGACGGCGACGCCGGCGAGGACGAGGTGGCCCGCGCCGAGAAGGAACTCGACAAGACGACGGCCAAGTACGTCGCCCAGATCGAGGACCTCGTGGCGCGCAAGGAAGCCGATCTGATGGAGGTCTAGCCGTGCCGGACACTCCCGACTCGGTCGGCTCCGACGCTCCGACCCCCGGTACGCCCGAGGCGGGCCAGGAAGCCGCGAAGCGCAAGATCAGCGCCGGACGCGACCTCCCGGCCGCCATCGGCGTGGGCGTGAGCCTGGGCGCGCTCATCGTGGCGATCCTGTACTTCGCGCCGCACCTGTGGGTGCCGCTCGTGGCCGCCGCGATGGCGGTCGCCACCTGGGAGGTGGTCAAGCGGTTCCGCGCCGCCGGTACCAACCTGGAGCTGTGGCCGATGCTCATCGGCGGCCAGGCCATCATCTGGCTGAGCTGGCCGCTGGGGACCGAGGGCGTGCTCGCTGCGTTCGTGGCGACCGTGCTGGTCGCCATCGTCTGGCGACTGCTGGGGCACCAGAGCACCGCGGAGCCGAACTCCTTCACGCGCGACATCTCGACGACCGTCTTCGTGCTCGCCTGGATCCCGCTGTTCGCGTCCTTCGGCGCGATGCTGGTGCTCCCCGAGGACCGCGGGCCGCAGCGCGTGGCCGCGCTGATCATCCTCGTGGTCTGCTCGGACGTCGGCGGCTACGCCTCGGGCGTCGTCTTCGGCAAGCACCCGATGGTGCCGGCGATCAGCCCGAAGAAGTCCTGGGAGGGCTTCGCCGGGTCGATGGTGGCCGGCGCGGTCGGCGCCGTGCTCGTGCTGAAGTTCCTGCTCGACGTGAACCCGGTGTGGGGCCTGCTGCTGGGCCCCGTCGTGGTGATCACCGCGACGCTCGGCGACCTGCTCGAATCCCAGGTCAAGCGCGACCTCGGCATCAAGGACATGGGCACCCTGCTGCCCGGTCACGGCGGCATCATGGACCGCCTGGATTCGCTGCTGCCCAGCGCCGTCGTGGTGTGGGCCGCGTTGACCGCGTTGATGGGCTCCTGAGGCCGATGGTGTCCTGAGGCGGGTCAGGCGCGGCGGCGCAACGCCTCGCGCAGCGGCCGCGGCACGACCCCCTCGCGACGGCGGGCCTTGCGGCGCGTGATGATCACGCCGATCAGCGCGATCGCCCACAGCGGGTACTGCGCCATCCACGCGGCCCGGAAGCCGTCGAAGGTCAGGCCGGCGCCGGAGCCCATGATCATGCCCATCGTCTGGATCAGGACGAGGCTCGCGAGGAAGCCGCCGATGTTCACCATGCCCTGCGCCGTGCCGAGCACCCGCGTCGTGTTGAACGTGCGGGCGTAGTCGAAGCCGATCGCGGAGCTGGGGCCGCCGACGGCGATCACCAGCACGAGCAGCGAGAGCAGCCAGACCGGCGAGGGCTCGTCGCGCACCAGGACGATCGTCCACAGCGCCGCGCTGGCGAGGATGATCGTGATCACCATCCAGGAGCGGCGCACCGGGAACCGGCCGGTGAGGAAGCCGATGACGGGGCCCGAGGCCAGCGTCGCCAGCACGCCGAAACTGACGACGCCGCCCGCTGTGGCCGACGAGAGCCCCTGGGCGTTCGTCAGGTAGGGCACGCCCCACATCAGCATGAACGCGGTCACCGAGAACATCGTGCCCATGTGCGTGAAGAAGCCCAGCCGCGTGCCCGGGTGCATCCAGGTCGTGCGGAGAATCCCCGGGATCTCCGCGACCCTCACCGTGATGTGCGGGGCCGTCCGGCCGGGCGGGGCGTCGCGGACCGTCGAGAGCACGGCCAGCGCGGCGAAGAGGCCGAGCGCCGCCGCGGAGGCGTAGGCGCTGCTCCACCCGCTGCCGTGCAGCAGGGCGAGGAAGGGTACCGCGGACAGCACCTGGCCCAGCTGCCCCGTCATGCCGGTCAACTGGGTGACGAGCGGGATCCGACGCACGGGGAACCACGCCGGGACGAGGCGCAGTACGGAGACGAAGGTCAGGGCGTCGCCGCTGCCCACGGCGACGCGGCCCGCGATGGCGAGGGGGAGGGACTCCGTGAGCGCCAGCGTCAGCTGGCCCAGCGCCATGAGGAGCGCGCCGCTCACGATCAGGCGACGGGAGCCGAACCGGTCCAGCAGCAGGCCCGCGGGGATCTGCATGCCCGCGTACACCACGAGCTGGAGCACCACGAAGGCGGCGAGCGTCGCCGGGGCGGCGCCGAACCGCTCACCCGCTTCGGTGCTGGAGACGCCGAAGGACGTGCGCTGCAGGATCGCGACGACGTACGCGAGCGTCGCGACCGACCAGACGACCCATGCGCGCATGGACCCATCGTTTCATCGGCGACGCCGCCTCCGCACCGCGACCCGTCGGACCGGTGCGCGGTGAGATCAGTCGCGGAGCTTCTTCGCGGCGCGGCGCAGCTGGAGGATGCGGAGGCCGCCCGCCGAGCCGACGAGGAGCGCGCCGAGGATGGCGGCGATCAGCAGGGACACGCCGAGGGGGAGGTTCGCCTCCCAGAACAGCAGCGTGATCTGCGTGTTCTGCTGGTTCTGCACGATGAACGCGAGCAGCACGAGCAGGATGACGGCGCCACCGACGAGTCCGGACCACAGCGACGCCGACCGGGTGTGCTTGACCTGTTCGTACGCGTCGCGGGTGTCGCTGCGCCGCTTCGTCGCCGGTGCGCCCGCCCGATCGCCGGTGCCCGCCCGATCAGCGGCGGCCGGCTCGACGGCGTCCCGCTCCGCGGGGAGGTTCCGAGCGTCGGTCGCGTCGACGTCGGGATCGGGGATCCCGATCGCTTCTTCGCTGTCTCGAACGCGGTCTTCGTCCTTGGCCATGGCGACATCCTGCCACCTCGAGCGGGCCCTCACGCGGGGACGCGCGGTGGCTCGGATCACGCTGGTCGGCGCCGCGCCGTCGACGTGGGACAATGGGGGAGTTATGAGCACCTCCCTGCCCCTGGTATTCGACGCGCCCAAGCGCGGCAAGCCCCCGCGCCACCTGGCCGACCTCACCGACGACGAGCTGCAGCAGGCCGTCGTCGACCTGGGGCTGCCCAAGTTCCGCGCCAATCAGCTCGCCCGCCACTACTACGGTCGGCTCGAGGCCGACGCGGCCACGATGACGGACCTGCCGGCCGCGGCGCGCGGCACCGTCGGCGAGGCGCTCCTGCCCGAGCTGATGACGCCCGTGCGGCACATCGCCACCGACAGCGGCACCACCCGCAAGACGCTGTGGCGCCTGCACGACGGCACGCTGCTGGAATCCGTGCTCATGCGGTACACCGACCGCGCGACGCTGTGCATCTCCAGCCAGGCCGGCTGCGGCATGGCGTGCCCGTTCTGCGCCACCGGCCAGGGCGGCCTCGACCGCAACCTCTCGACCGCGGAGATCGTGGACCAGGTCCGCAGCGCCGCGAAGGCCATGCAGGACGGCGACGTCGCGGGCGGCCCGGGCCGGCTGTCGAACGTCGTCTTCATGGGCATGGGGGAGCCGCTCGCGAACTACAAGCGGGTCGTGCAGGCGGTGCGCCGCATCACCTCGCCCGCCCCCGAGGGGATGGGCATCTCGCAGCGGCACGTCACCGTCAGCACCGTGGGCCTGGCGCCCGCGATCCGGAAGCTGGCCGACGAGGGTCTGTCGGTGACGCTCGCCGTCTCGCTGCACACGCCCGACGACGAGCTCCGCGACACGCTGGTGCCCGTCAACAATCGGTGGAGCGTCGCCGAGGTGCTGGACGCGGCGCGGTACTACGCCGACCGGACGGGCCGGCGGGTGTCCATCGAGTACGCGCTGATCCGCGACGTGAACGACCAGCCGTGGCGCGCCGACATGCTGGGCGAGAAGCTGCGCAAGAAGCTGGGGCAGTTCGCGCACGTGAACCTGATCCCGCTGAACCCGACGCCGGGCAGCGAGTGGGACGCCTCACCGAAGGATCGGCAGGACGAGTTCGTGCGCCGCGTGATCGCGCAGGGCGTTTCGTGCACCGTGCGCGACACGCGGGGCCAGGAGATCGCGGCGGCCTGCGGTCAGCTGGCCGCCGAGGAGAAGTAGCTCAGTACTTCCACTTCTTGCGGCGGGTGGAGATCCAGTTGATGAGGATCACGCCGAGGATGGCCACGGCGAAGCCGATGAGGAAGATGTCCTCGGTCTTGCCCTGGTGGTTGCCGATGTTCATCAGCAGCAGGAGGACCGCGAACAGCACGCCGGCGATCTTCGCCGCGTTGGGGGCGTTGCCGCTCCAGCCCCAGTCGCGCGACGGCACGTCGGCCTCGTCGACCTTCGAGGTGGTCTGACGCTCCAGGTCGGTGGTTGCCACTCGCTTCTCCTTCGTCGCTTCCTCAGCTGAGCACCGGGCCGGGCCCGGGATACGGATGAATCCTATCCCGCTACGACCGTGTGTCGTACGAGGGGCGGCGATTCCTCGGTACCGTGGCGCGGGTGATCTTCCATCTGGCACTCGTGACCGACTGGGACGCCGCCCGCGCGGCCGGTGAGTACGCGGTGTCGACGCGCGGCGCGACGCTCGCCGACGTCGGCTTCGTCCACTGCTCCACCGCCGCGCAGTGGCGGGGCGTGCGGGAACGTTTCTACGCCGATCTCCCCGCATCGGACCTCGTGCTGCTGTCCATCGACCCGACGGGGCTCGACGTGCGGTACGAGCCGCCCGCGCCCGGCGTCGACGAGCTGTTCCCGCACGTCTACGGCCCGATCCCGGTGTCCGCGGTGGTCGGTGTCGAGGCCCTGTCGGTTGAGTGACGGCGGCATAGACTGAGCCGACGAAACCTGTCAGACCGAGGATCTTCCGTCATCGCCACGAGAGGAGGTGCCGACATGGCTCAGCCGACGTACTCGTTCCCCGACTACTGGGGCGAGGCCGATCTGGAGGATCTGCCGGACGACGGGCACCGCTACGAGATCGTGGACGGGAGCCTGCTCATGACGCCACCACCGTCACAGGGCCACCAACGCATCGGCGGCAACCTGTTCATGGCGCTCCGTCTCGCCGTGCCGGACGGTTGGCGCGTGCTCTACGAGATCGGCGTCAGGGTGCCGGGTGGGAACTTCATCCCCGACATCGCGGCTCTGCGACCCGGCGCCGCTCCGAACGTGGAGTGGAGTGAATCCGACGACGTCGCCCTCGTGGTCGAGATCGCATCGAAGTCCACGCGGGTCACGGACCGGACGCTCAAGGCGGCGAAGTACGCGGAGGCCGGAATTCCGTCCTGCTGGCGTGTCGACGCCGACGGCACGGTCACGATCCACACCGAGCCCGTCGACGATGAGTACACGCAGGCGGCCGTGGTCCGTCCCGGAGAACGGGTGCTCATCGAGCAGCCCTTCCCGGTCGAGTTGGTGCCGGCGGACCTCGTCGACTGACGGCCGCAGCCGGTCAGGCCCCGCTGTATTCGACGACGAAAGTGCCCCAGCCGAGCGGTGCGATGCGGTGCGCGCCGCCGCCCGCGAGGGCGCCCAGCTCCTCCGCCGTCCGTAGGCCCCCGCCGTAGAGGCACAGGTTCCGCAGGTCGTCCTCGGTCTCGTGATCGTCGGTGGTGGCCGGGTCGAGCACGTTTCCGACGAAGACCACTCGATCGGCGCTGCCGCGCAGCGTGGTGACGAGCAGCTCGGCGTCGGCGTCCGGCAGCGTCTGCAGGAGGTCGATGCCCACGACGAGGTCGTAGCGCTGCGGCAGCGGGGCGAAGACGGTGCCGGGCGCCGCCGTCACCCGGTCGCGGCGCTCGGGCGCGACCACCGCGATCTCCCGCTCGACGGTGCTCGGCATGCCGATGATCGCCACGGTCACGTCGGGAAGCAGGCGCGCCAGGTTGTCGGCGTACACGCCGGCGCCGTCGCCGAAGACCGCGACCGTGCGCACGGATGCGAAGTCGACCGCCTCGGGCAGGGCGGGCGCGCGGTAGGTGGCCCAGCGACTCGCGACGGAATGCAGCTGCTCGGCGAGGTTCTCGTCCGCGGCCCGCGAGCTGCGGAGATCCCCGCCCTCGAAGGGCGCCGCGGTGCCCGTGCGGACCGCGTCGACCAGGTGCACGAAGGACATGTCCAGGCGGGTGCGCACCTGGTCGTGGTGCAGGCTGCCGGCGAGGAGCTCGTCGGGGTCGGTGAGCAACTCGCCGCGGCCCGTCAGGGCGTAGCCGTTCCCGCCGAGCGCGACGAAGCCCATCAGGGCGAGGTGCCGGAGCAGCTTCTCCGTGGCGCGGGCGTCCGTGCCGCACGCGGCCGCGATCGCCGCCGCCGTGCTCGCCCCGTCGTCGATCGCGGCGAACAGCCCCAGCGTGACCGCGGCGCGGACCGCGAAGGGCGGCAACAGCTCCGTCATCTCATGGATCTCCGAGAGGATGTTCTCGTCCTGGCTGGTGTCCACCAGCTGGTCGTCGCCGTCGACGGTGGCGACCACGCGGTGGCGCCAGTACCCGGTGATCTCGACGCGGTCCTTGGCGAGGCCCTTGTCGTTCTTCGCCCAGCGGCGCAGGGGCTTGATGCCCAGGGTCTCGCCGGCGACCCAGAGGTAGGGGCGCTCGCCGCGCCACGCGACGTTCTGCACCGCCTCGACCATGCGGGACTCGCCGTCGGCCTCGGAGCGGTACAGCCAGACGAACTCGACGTCCCCGTCGGTGGCGAGCTCCTGGTGGTGCCCGGGCTCGGCCACCTCGATCACCGCGGTCGCCTTGAATCCCGCGGGCAGCATCTCGATGCAGCGGCCGATCGCGGGCAGCGCGGTCTCGTCGCCCGCGATCAGCAGCCAGTCGGTGTCGCGGGGGAGCGCGGCCGAGTGCTTGGGGCCGGCGATCAGCACCTTCGACCCGACCTCGACGCGGCGTGCCCAGGTGGCCGCGAGGCCCGTGCCGTGCAGCACGAAGTCGATCGTCATCTCGCGGGCCTCGGCGTCGAACTCGCGCACGGTGTACGTGCGGGCGTGCTCGAACGAGCCGTCGGTCCAGTCGACGCGGCCCTGGTCGGTGTTCTTGGGCACCTCGAAGGGGAACTCGCCGGTCTGCAGGTCCGGCAGCAGCACCTTGACGTCGTCGTCGAAGCCGGTGCTGTGCACCGCGGGAAGGTCCACGCCGTCGCGCACGTGCGGCCCGATGGCGTCGCCGCCGACGACGATGCGCCGCATCCCCGGCGTCACGTCCGACACCCGCAGCACGTCGAACTCGCGGAGGCAGATCGGGAACACCGCGCCGTCGCGGAGTGTGCTGGCCATCGTGGACGTCCCTTTCGTCGGTTTACCGTGCAAGGCTAGCCTGCCCTGTTGAACCGGTGCCGACGGCGGACCGTCGGGCGGGGTCGTCAGTCGACGACGGTGCCGTCGGGGGCGAGGATCAGCGTGGGGGAGGCGTCGTTCGGGCCGCTGTAGGCGATGGTCACCGCGCTCGCGGCGAACTCCACCGACGTCGGCTCACGGACCGCGCGCGTGATTCCCGGCGCGTCCGCGATCGCGGCGGTGATCCGATCGAGGTTCATCGCCGTGGGTGCGAAGCCCGGCGCGTCGGCGTTGCCCCGGTCGTACGGGGCGTACTTCCACACCCCGCCGGAGAGCGTCCACTTCTGGCTCCGCGACGGATCGTCCGCGCGCACCACTTCGGCGTTGGCGCTCCACTTCGTGACGGACAGCGAGATCACCGAGGTCGGGGCGAGGGCCGTGACCATCGATTCGTAGGCCTTCCGCACGTTCGTCGACGCCATGGGGTTGCCCACGAGGGCCACGCCGTCGATGGGCGGCTGGTCGCGAGGCATGTCGGGGACCGACCTGCCGTTCTCGTCCTTGCAGTTCTTACCGTCACCGTCGCACATCGTGAACCCCGGCTTCGCTCCGAGGGGGCCGACGCCGGTGTCGTCGCTCTTCCCGACGTTCGCGCCGATCACGATGAGGATGATCACGACGGCCGCGGCGGCCAGCATCGACGCGACCGTGCTGGTCGTCCGGTCCGACCCGGTGCCCCCGGACGACGGTCCCGCCGGGGTGGGAGCTGCGGGTCGCGGCGCGGCCGGCGGGGCGGGGTGACGCGGCGGCGCCACGGCGGGCGCCGGTGGGGTCGGGGGTTGCACGGGCGGCAGGAGGAAGGTCGGCGTCGGGACCTGGAGGTCCGCGACGGTCGCCCCGAGCTCGCCCAGGGTCCCCGAGCGCAGGGCTCGCGCTACCCGCTCGCGATGCTCGAAACCGTCGAGCTGGCCGTCGGCGAGCGCGCCGTCGAGCAGGCCCATGACCTGCTCGCGGTCGGCGTCGCGGGCCCGCTTCCCCGACGATTCACTCTGGGTTGGGTCGAAGTTTTCCGACATGCATTCAGCGTAGCGTTCGCGACCGCACGGGGCGCGACTCCTAGGCTGAACACCGTGACCACCCGCGTCCTCATCCTCGGCAGCACCGGCTCCATCGGCACCCAGGCGCTGGAGGTGATCGCCGAGAACCCCGACCGGTTCGAGGTGGTCGGCCTCGGCGCCGGGGGCGGCAACCCCGAGCTCCTCGCGCAGCAGGCGCGCGCCGTCGGCGTCGACGGGGCCCGGATCGGCATCGCGGACCCGGCCCGCGCCACCGGCTTCGACGGTGCGCTGACCGGCCCGGACGCCATGACCCGCCTCGTGGAGACCGTCGAGGCGGACGTGGTGCTCAACGGCGTCGTCGGCAGCCTCGGCCTGGGCCCGACCCTCGCGGCCCTCGACAGCGGCGCGCGGCTGGCGCTCGCCAACAAGGAGTCCCTGGTCGCGGGCGGATCGCTCGTCCTGAAGCGCGCCGCCGAGGGGCAGATCGTGCCCGTCGACTCCGAGCACTCCGCCATCGCGCAGTGTCTGCGCGGGGGCACTGCGGCCGAGGTCGACCGACTGATCCTCACCGCGTCCGGTGGGCCCTTCTTCGGGTGCACCCGCGCCGAGCTCGCCGACGTGACGCCCGAGCAGGCGGGCAAGCACCCCACCTGGTCGATGGGGCCGATGATCACGCTGAACTCCGCGACGCTGGTCAACAAGGCGCTCGAGGTGATCGAGGCGCACCTGCTGTTCGGCGTGCCCTACGACCGCATCGACGTCACGGTGCACCGGCAGTCCGTCGTGCACTCGATGGTCACCTTCGTCGACGGCGCGACCATCGCCAAGGCCTCGCCGCCGTCGATGAAGCTGCCGATCGCGCTGGCCCTCGGCTGGCCCGACCGGGTGCCCGGCGCAAGCGCCGCCTGCGACTTCACCCAGCCGCACACCTGGACCTTCGCCCCCGTCGACGACGAGGCCTTCCCCGCGATCGCCGTCGCCCGCGACGCCGGCACCCGCGGCGGCAGCCTCACCGCCGTCTTCAACGCCGCCAACGAGGTCGTCGCGCAGGCCTTCCTCGACGGCCGCACGTCCTTCCTCGCCATCGTCGACACCGTCGCGCAGGTCGTCGCCGACGGTGCCCAGTGGCGGGCCGAGCCTCGCGACGTCGCGGACGTCCTCGCGGCGGAGGAGTGGGCCCGTCGCCGGGCGACCGAGCTGGTCGGGCTGGTCTGATCCGCCCGGTATTCTGGACGTCATGATGTACGCACTGGGGATCGCAGCGTTCGCGCTGTGCATCCTGGCGTCGATCGCCTGGCACGAGTGCGGGCACATGTGGGCGGCGCAGGCCACCGGCATGAAGGTCCGGCGCTATTTCATCGGCTTCGGGCCCACCCTGTGGTCGGTGCGCCGCCCCAAGACGGAGGACGGCATCGAGTACGGCGTGAAGGCGCTGCCGCTCGGCGGCTTCTGCGACATCGCCGGGATGACCCTGCTGGACGAGCTGAAGACGCCCGTCGAGCAGGAGAAGGCGATGTACAAGCAGGCCGCGTGGAAGCGGCTGTTCGTGCTGTTCGCCGGCCCGGGGATGAACTTCATCCTCGGCGCGCTGTTGATCTACGGCGTCGCGGTCACCGCCGGCCTGCCGTCGACGACCGCGACGCCGCGCGCGGCCGTCGCCGCCACCGGCTGCGTCGCCGACGCCACCACCAAGCCGACGAAGGAGCAGCCCAGCCGCCCGGTCGGCGAGTGCCGCCCGAGCCCCGCGGCGCAGGCGGGCCTGGTGCGGGGCGACGTCATCGCCTCCGTCAACGGCACCGCGGTCGACGCCGACACGGTCTTCGACGCCCTGCAGAACACATCGGGCGCGATCGTCCTCGGCATCGAGCGCGACGGTCAGCAGCGCACCGTCTCCATCGACCCCGTGACCAGCAAGAAGTGGCGCCCGTCCGAGGACGGGAAGGAGCTCGTCGAGGTCTCCGGCCCGACGATCGGCATCAGCGTCGGCACCCTCGGCGTGACTGAGCACTACAACCCGATCACCGCGATCGGCGGCACCGCCGCGTTCACGCTGGACCTGGGGCACAAGACGATCGTCGCGATCGGCCAGCTGCCGCAGAAGATCCCCGCCCTGATCGACGCGATCAAGGGGGAGGAGCGCGGCCTCGACACCCCGCAGTCCCTGGTCGGCGCGTCGATGATCGGCGGCGAGGTCGCCGAGCGCGACATGTGGAGCGTGTTCTTCCTGCTCCTCGCCGGCCTGAACCTCATGCTGGGCCTGATCAACCTGCTGCCGGTGCCGCCGTTCGACGGCGGTCACATGGCGGTGGTGATCTTCGAGAAGCTCCGCGACCTGGTCACCGGCCGTAAGGGCGGCCCCGTCGACTACATGAAGCTCGCGCCGCTGACGTACGTCGTCCTGGCGCTCGCGGGCGGGTACATGTTGCTCGTCCTCACAGCCGACATCGTCAATCCGATCAAGCTCTTCAACTGAACTGGAGTAGCAGGAAATGTCCGTAGGTTTGGGAATGCCGGCAGCCCCGGCCCCGACGCTCGCACCCCGTCGCAAGACCCGTCAGCTCAACGTGGGCGGCGTCGGCGTCGGCAGCGACAGCCCCATCTCGGTGCAGTCCATGTGCACCACCAAGACGCACGACGTGAACGCCACGCTGCAGCAGATCGCCGAGCTCACGGCGTCCGGCTGCGACATGGTGCGCGTCGCCTGCCCCCGGCAGGAGGACGCCGACGCGCTGCCGATCATCGCCAAGAAGGCGAACATCCCGGTCATCGCCGACATCCACTTCCAGCCGAAGTACATCTTCGCCGCGATCGATGCCGGGTGCGCCGCGGTGCGCGTGAACCCGGGCAACATCAAGGAATTCGACGGCCGCGTCGGCGAGGTGGCGAAGGCCGCCGGCGCCGCGGGCATCCCGATCCGCATCGGCGTCAACGCGGGCTCGCTCGACAAGCGGCTCATGGAGAAGTACGGCAAGGCCACCCCGGAGGCGCTCGTCGAGTCCGCGCTGTGGGAGGCGAGCCTGTTCGAGGAGCACGGCTTCGGCGACATCAAGATCTCCGTCAAGCACAACGACCCGGTGATCATGGTCGAGGCCTACCGGCAGCTCGCCGCGCAGTGCGACTACCCGCTGCACCTCGGCGTCACCGAGGCGGGCCCGTCGTTCCAGGGCACCATCAAGAGCGCCGTGGCCTTCGGCTCCCTGCTCTCCGACGGCATCGGCGACACGATCCGCGTCTCCCTCTCGGCCCCGCCGGCGGAGGAGATCAAGGTGGGCGACGCGATCCTGCAGTCGCTGAACCTGCGCCCGCGCAAGCTGGAGATCGTCTCGTGCCCGTCGTGCGGCCGCGCGCAGGTGGACGTCTACAAGCTCGCCAACGAGGTGACCGCCGGACTCGAGGGCATGGAGGTCCCGCTCCGCGTCGCCGTCATGGGCTGCGTCGTCAACGGCCCCGGCGAGGCCCGCGAGGCCGACCTCGGCGTCGCGTCCGGCAACGGCAAGGGCCAGATCTTCGTCAAGGGCGAGGTCATCAAGACCGTTCCCGAGTCCAAGATCGTCGAGACCCTGATCGAGGAAGCCCTGCGCATCGCGGAGGAGTCGGGGGATAGTGAGAGCGGAACGCCGGTCGTCACGGTGTCGTAGGTCGCGGCCCGCCGCTGCGTGCGGGCCGTGCCAGGGTTGAGGAGTCTTCAGTGTTGAGGATGCTGCACGAACGGCCGGTCCCGTCGCGGGACCTGCCGAGGGTGCTCGCCGTCCTCGACGACGACCCCGTGGCCGCGTGCATGGTCGCCGGCCGCGTGCAGGAGTGCGGCACCGAACCGGGCCGCCTCGGCGGCGAACTCTGGACCCACCGCGATGTGGGCGATTCGCTCTGCTTCTCCGGCGCCAATCTCATGCCGCTGCGCGGCGACCTCGACGACATGCGTTACTTCGCGGGCCGCGCCGGGCGCGGGCACCGGACCGCCGCGTCGGTCGTCGGTCGCGCCGAGATGGTGCTGCCCCTGTGGGAGGGGCTCGAGAGCTCGTGGGGCCCGGCCCGGGAGGTCCGGCCCGAGCAGCCGTTGATGACGATGAGCGAGCCCTCCCGGTTCGCGCACGCCGGCGTCCGGCCGGCCAGGCTCGCCGAGCTCGACCGCTACCTCGACGCCGCGATCGCCATGTTCACCGCGGAGGTCGGGATCGACCCGCGCGGCGCCGACGGGGGCCGGGCCTACCGGCGCCGGGTCGCCAACACCATCCTCGCCGGGCGTGCGTACGTCCTGTTCGACGGTGCCGAGGTCGCGTTCAAGGCGGAGGTCGGGGCGGTCTCGCGGACCGTCGGGCAGATCCAGGGCGTCTGGGTGCGGCCCGACCTGCGGGGGCAGGGGCTGGGCGGCGCCGGCACCGCCGCGGTCGCGGAGGCGGTGCTCCGCTCGGGACGGTTGCCCAGCCTGTACGTCAACAGCTTCAACGTCGCGGCCCGTCGCGCGTACGAGCGCGTCGGCTTCCGTCAGGTGGCGACGTTCGCCACCGTCCTGCTGGCCTGATCCTTCGCGCGGGCGGCGTCAGATGAACAGTGCGATCCCCATGCCTCCGAAGGCCAGTGCGATCGCGACGACGTAGATCACGAGGAGCCGGCGATAGCGCCGGGGCGCGTCCTCCTCCGCGTACGAGTTGCTGAGCACGCCGACCAGCACCGTCAGCATCAGCGCCGCGGAGCCGAACAGCGTCACCACGATCACCCAGTCCGTCGCGCTCTCGACGGGAGCCTTGCCGTCGTCGCGAATGGCCCACTGCGCGAGGAAGTTCAACAGGAATCCCAGGATGATGCCGAGGGACGTCACCATCGGTTGGCGCGCCTCGCGGATCTGATCGCTCATGCTTCACGCTCCTTCGTCTCGGCGGTAAGACTAGCGGCCGCGCCTTGACTGAAAATTCAGTCAGGAATATCGTGGAGGGACGGCAGGGGCCCGACCGGTGCTGACCGCCGTGCACGAGACGAAGAGGAACACCCACCATGCGACGTCGCACCTTCCTGCAGACCTCGATCGCCGCCCTCGGCGGCCTGCTCCTGACCGGATGCGCCGACGATGCCGCGGGCGCGCCGCAGCCCCGCGCCGGCGGGCCCTGGCTGATGCCCGAGGAGGGGACCCGGCACGCCCGGACATGGATGGCCTTCGCCGCGAGCGATCGCATCTGGGGCGCCGACCTGGTCCCCACAGTCCAGAGCGACCTGGCGCTGATCGCGACCACCATCGCGCGGTTCGAGCCGGTCTCGATGCTCGTGCCGCCGGGGCAGATGGCGCAGGCGCAGCGCCTCGTGAGCGGCTCCCGCGTCGAGCTCGTCCCGTGCGAGCTCGACGACCTGTGGGTCCGCGACACCGGGCCGACGTTCGTGAAGAACGGGCCGGCGAAGGCCGGCGTGGACTTCAACTTCAACGGCTGGGGCGCCAAGCAGCGCCACCGGCGCGACCGGGAGGTCGCCGGGTTCGTGACCGGCCGGGCCGGCGTGCCCCCGCTGCGCACCGACCTGGTGCTCGAGGGCGGAGCGCTCGAGGTCGACGGCGAGGGGACCGCGATCATCACCGAGAGCTGCGTGCTCAACGACAACCGCAATCGCGGATGGACGAAGGCGGAGGTGGAGGACGAGCTGCGCGAGCTGCTCGGGATCCGGAAGGTCATCTGGCTGCCGGGGATCGCGGGCGAGGACATCACCGACGGGCACACCGACTTCTACGCGCGCTTCGCCCGGCCCGGCGTCGTCGTCGCCGGCCTGGAGACCGACCGGGACTCGTTCGACTACGACGTGACCCGCAAACACCTGGAGATCCTGCGCGCCGCGACGGACGTGCACGGCAACCGCCTGCGCGTCGAGGTGATGGAGAGCCCGTCATCCGTGCGCGAGGAGTTCGCGAGTGACGACTTCGCCGGCGGCTACATCAACTTCTACCTGTGCAACGGCGCGGTCATCGGCCCCGAGTTCGGGGCGAAGGACACCGACGCCGCGGCCCGCGCGACGATGCAGCGGCTGTTCCCGGACCGGCAGGTCGTCCAGATCAACATCGACGGGATCGCGGCGGGCGGCGGCGGCATCCACTGCACGACGCAGCAGGAGCCCGCGTGACGCACTGGTCGCCTTTCATCCGGGCGGGGGCGTACCGGATCCCGTCGTGCCCGGCGCCGTCGCGCCCGGCGGGAGGCGCGGCCGAGCTCCGATACTGTGAGGCCCCATGAGCGACCGCCGCACCCAGATCATGCAGGCTGCGGTCCGCGTCATCGCCCGCGACGGCGTCCGCGGCCTCCGGGTGGAGAAGCTCGCCGCCGAGGCGGGCGTCTCCACCGCGTTGATCTACTACCACTTCCACGATCGCGACGGGATCGTGCGCGCGGCGTTCGAGCAGATCAACCGCACCGCGGAGGCGTACACGGAGCCGCGGGCCGATGCCGGAGGTCCGCGCGAGCAGCTCCAGGCGATGCTGCTCGACGAGCTCCAGGACACCGACGAGGTGCGGACCACGAGCATCGCCTGGGGTGAGCTCCGCGCGAGCGCGGTCTTCGAGTCGGCGCTCCGGGAGGATCTGCGCGCGGCCACCGACTCCTGGGACCGCGACGTCGCGGCACTGATCGAGCGGATCCCGGAGGCGGCGGGCCGCGATGCCGCGGGGATCGCGACCCGGCTCACGGCCCTGGTGGAGGGGCTCAGCGAGCGGTGGCACAGCGGATCCCTCACGCTGGACCGGGCCCGGGCGCTGCTGATCGACGCAGTGGAGTCGGAGCTGCGTCCGGTTCGGTGACCCGCAGTCGGCGCCCCGCGGTTACTCTTCCTGCGTGAACGCATGGGGGTACACGGCGGTCGTCGCGCTGATGGTGATCGGCCTGCTGGGGATCGTCGTCCCGGTTCTGCCGGGGTCGTCGCTGGTGGCGCTCGGCATCCTGATCTGGGCGATCTTCACGGGCGGCAGCGCCTGGTGGGTGTTCGCCGCAGCGCTGGCGGTGATGGTGCTCGCGTGGGGCGTGAAGTACCTCGTCGGCGGCCGCACGATGGCCAAGGCCGGGGTGGGGAAGTGGTCGCTGGTGGTGGGCGGCATCGCCGGCATCATCGGCTTCTTCGTGATCCCCGTCGTGGGCCTGATCATCGGCTTCATCGGCGGCACCTTCGCCGCCGAGGCGATCCGGCTGAAGGACGCGAAGGCCGGCTGGCAGGCGGCGCTCGCCGCCACGAAGGCCGCGGGCCTGCTCATCCTCATCGAGCTGGCCGGGGCGCTGGGCGCCATCGCGATCTGGCTGGCGGCGGTCCTGACCTAGTTCTCGTCCTCGTCGCGGGCGCGCTTGTCGGTCAGCCGCGTCACGCGGTCCGTGTTGTTCTGCACGATCGACCGCGCGAGCGAGCCGCCGACGGTGACGAACAGGCCGACCACGAGGATCGCGTAGACCAGGGTGAAGACCTTCGAGAGCGTGAGCGTGGGACTCAGCGCCCCGCCGCCCATGGGCAGCCCCACCGAGACCGCGTAGAACACTGAATCGATCACCGACCACTTCTCGGTGAGGGTGTAGAAGATCCTCGCTGCAGTGACGATGACGACGAGGCTCAGCATCGCGGCGCGCATCGCCGGTTCCCGCCAACTGGTGCGGATCGCGCCCGCGAGTCGCTTGAACACCAACGTCAGCCCCAACACGACCCCAGCCTATCGGCGCCGCCGCGTAGGGTTGCCGCCATGCGATCCGCGGTGTCAGCACTGTTCGACCTCACCGGGCGCACGGCGCTGGTCACCGGCGCGAGCTCGGGGATCGGGGCGGCCATCGCGGAGGCGCTCGACGGTGCCGGGGCCCGCGTGCTCCGGGCGGGCCGCGACCGCGACCGCCTCGGCGCCGACGGGATCAGCGCCGACCTCACGCGCGGCGCTGCTGAGCTGATCGAGCAGGCCGACGCCCGCGCCGACGCCGTCGACATCCTGGTCAACTGCGCCGGCAGCAACCCGCGCCCGCCGCTCGGCGACATCGACGATGGGCTCTACCGCGAGATCCTCGCGGTGAACCTCGACGCCCCGTTCCAGCTCGGGCAGCACTACGGGCCGCGGATGGCCGCGCGGGGCTGGGGCCGGATCATCAACGTCGCATCGACGCAGGCGCACCGCGCGTTCGGCAACAGCGGCGCCTACGGCGTCGCCAAGGCCGGCATCGCCGGGCTCACCCGCTCCCAGTCGGAGGCGTGGGCACCATCGGGCGTCACCGCGAACTCGCTGACGCCGGGCCTGGTCGCGACGCCGATGACCACCGCCGTGCTCGCCGATCCCGCACGTGCCGAGTACTTTCGGCGCCGCGCGCACACCGGAACGCTCGGCGCACCGTCGGATTTCGCCGCCGCGGCGATCTTCCTGGCCGGGCCCGGCTCGGCCTTCGTGACCGGGCAGAACCTCTGCGTCGACGGCGGCCTCTCGGTGACCTGAGTCAAGTCGGTCGTGAAATCGGCCGATTTCTCCGTCAGGAGGCCGATATCGCCCTCGTGAACCGGAAATCGGCCGGATTCACGACTACACGCGCTCGAGGACGACGCTCGCGCCATGCCCGCCCGCCGCACAGATGCCGAGCAGCGCTGTGTCCTTGCCGGAGAGTGCGAGTTCGTTGGCCATCGTCGTGACCATGCGGGCGCCGGTGGCGCCGAACGGATGCCCGATCGACACGGAGCCGCCGTGCACGTTGAGCTTCTCCGGATCGATCTCGCCGACGGGGGTGTCGCGGCCGAGTCGCTCGGCGGCCCACTCCGGGCTGGCGAGGGCGTCGAGGACGGAGAGGGTCTGCGCCGCGAAGGCCTCGTGGATGTCCACGAGGTCGACGTCCTCCAGCTTGAGACCGGCCTTGTCCAGCGCGCGGGGCATCGAGATCGCCGGGCCGATGAGCACCTCGTCGGCCGGATCGACGCTGACGTAGCTCCACGAGCGGATCGCGGCCAGGGGGGTGAGGCCCAGCTCGCGGGCCTTCTC
Source organism: Tsukamurella sp. USMM236 (assembly GCF_037148755.1). Taxonomy (NCBI): domain Bacteria; kingdom Bacillati; phylum Actinomycetota; class Actinomycetes; order Mycobacteriales; family Tsukamurellaceae; genus Tsukamurella; species Tsukamurella sp. USMM236. The sequence continues at coordinate 808,002 of NZ_JBBCSS010000002.1, read as the reverse complement.
CTCGCTCATGATCAGGACCGCGGCGGCGCCGTCGGTGAGCGGGCTGGCGTTGCCGGCGGTGACGGTGCCCTCGCGCTCGAAGGCGGGCTTCAGCCGCGCCATCTTCTCGGCGCTCGTGTCGCCGCGCACGAGTCCGTCGCGGGCGACGGTCGTCCCGTCGGGCGTGGTCACCGGCACGACCTCGCGGTCGAACCGGCCCGAGGCGATCGCCGCGGCGGCGCGGGCGTGCGAGCGGGCGGCGAACGCGTCCTGCGCCTCTCGCGTGACGCCGTGGATCCGCGCCATCTTCTCGGCGGATTCGCCCATCACCTCGCCGGTGGTCCGCTCCTCGATGCGCGGGCGGCTGGGAAGGAGGCCGGTGAACGGCGCCAGGCCGATCGCGGCGTCGAGGTAGGCGCGGGGCGAGGGCTTGCCGAGGGCGAGGGGAGCGGCGGCCTGGACCAGCTTCTGCGGGAGGTTGACCGCGGCGTTGGAGACGGAGTCGGAGCCGCCGGCGATCATCACGTCGTACTCGCCGCGCTCGATCGCCGCGGCGGCGGTGGTGACGGCCTGCAGGCCGGAGGCGCAGGCGCGGGTCACGGTGTGCCCCTCGACGCCGTGCCCGAGGCCGAGGTCGAGCGCGATCTCGCGGGCGATGTTGGGCGCGCCCGCGGGCAGGATGACGCCGCCCCAGACGATGGCCTCGATGCGGTCGGCGACGGCCGGGACGCGGTCGAGGAGGCCGCGCACGGCGTGGTCCGCGAGCGCGATGCTGTCGAGGTGGACGTAGTCGCCGAAGGCGCGGACGAACGGGGTGCGCGCGCCGGAGACGATCACGGCGCGACGGCTCTGTGGAGTGGTCATGCGGCGATCTTACTCACGAGTCAGTTCGTCCGCGTGATCGCGGTCACGGCGTTTCGGCCGTCACCTGCGCCCCACCGGTCACACCCCAGCGCGGCAACCCGAACCGGGCGGCGCACCGTCCTACGCTGGGCCGGTGAAGAAGCCGATGCGCCGCGCCGTCGTGATCGTCGCCCTCGTGGCGCTGGTCGCGACCGGCGGCTGCTCGCCGGCGAACACCAACGGCCCGGGCCCGCTCGCGGTGCGCTTCGGCGCCGCGCTCGCCGACCACGACCTCGACGCCGCGGCGGCGCTGACGACCACGCCCGAGTCGGCGAAGAAGGCGCTGCAGGCAGCGTTCGCCGGGCTGCAGGCCCGGGGCGTGCAGCTCAAGGTCGGTCAGGTGCGGACCACCGGGGCGACCAGTCAGGTCGAGTACGAGTACATCTGGGACCTGCCCGCCGAGCAGGGGCGGTCGAGCCGGTCGTGGGACTACCGCGGCACGCTGACCGGCGTCCAGGAGAACGGGCAGTGGCGGGTGCGGTGGGCGCCGTCGGTGCTGCACCCGCGGCTCGGTGCGAACCAGACGATGGTGCTCCGCGCCCTGCCCGCCGACAAGGCGCCCGTGAACTCGGCGTCCGGCGGCTCCGTGCTCGTGCCGGGCGTCATCACCCGGATCCGGATCGAGGCGTCCAAGGTCGCGGCGCCGACGACGGTGCTCGACGTCGCCGGCCAGCTGACCCGCGCGCTGCAGCCGATCCTGCCCAACCTCGACCCGGTGCAGATCACCGAGCAGGCCACCTCGCTGAGCGCCCCGTACACCGTGGCCTCGGTGAATCAGGACGACCTGCGCAAGCTCGCCGGCGACGTGACGTCGCTCCCGGGGGTCACCCTCGTCGAGCAGGCCGATCTGGTGCCCACCGACCGCACCTTCGCGCCCGCGCTCATGTCGTCGATCAAGCAGAACGTCACTGGCGATCTGGCGGGCAAGGACGGCTGGGAGGTGATCGCGCAGGCCGACACCGGCGCGCGGGTCTCCACGCTGTCGACCACGGCGGCGCAGCCGGCGCCCGCGGTGTCGGTGAGCATCTCGCCGATCGCGCAGGCCGCCGCGCAGGCCGCCGTGAACACCCGTCGCGACCGGCAGTCGATGATGGTCGTGATCCAGCCCTCGACCGGCAACGTGCTCGCCGTCGCGCAGAACCCCGAGGCCGACAAGCTCGGCTCGCTCGCCACCTCGGGTCTGTACCCGCCGGGCTCCACCGGCAAGATCGTCACCGCGACCGCGGCGATCTCCGCGGGCATCGCCACCCCGGAGACGATCGTCCCGTGCCCGGGCACCCTCACCATCGGCGAGCGCGAGGTACCCAACTACAACCGCTTCGCCCTCGGCGACGTGACGATGCAGCGCGCCTTCGCCCGCTCCTGCAACACGAGCTTCGCCTTCCTCGGCGCCAAGCTCAAGCCCGAGGCGCTCAACACCGCGGCCGCCGAACTCGGCATCGGTCCCGACTACGCCATCGCCGGTCTGCCCGTTTCGTCAGGGCAGTACCCGCTGCCCAAGGCCATGGTCAACCAGGTCGAGGACAGCTTCGGCCAGGGCGAGGTGCTCGTCAGCCCGTTCGCCATGGCGCTGGCGGTCGCGTCCGTCGCGCACGGCGGCGCGGTCACCCCGCAGCTCCTCCTCGGCAAGCCCACCAAGGTCGACGGGGAGCGCCCCCCGCTCGACGTGAAGGCCGCCGACGGCGTGCGCGCCATGATGCGCGAGGTCGTCGCCTCCGGTACCGCCGAGCTGATCCGGGGCTCCGGCGACATCCTCGGCAAGACCGGTGAGGCGGAGGTCGACGGTGGCTCGCACGCCTGGTTCGTCGGCTACCGCGGCGACCTGGCCTTCGCCACCCTCGTCGTGCTCGGCGGCAGTTCCGACAACGCCGTCGCGGTCACCAAGGAGTTCTTCGACCGCTTCGACGCCCCCGTCTCCGCCGTGCCCAACTGAGGATCGGTGCCGACCCGGGAATCGATGCCCACCTGGTGCGGGTTCGTTCCGGCTCGGGGAGGACAGTGTCGGACCTATGAAATCGTGACCGTCAGTGACACTTCCGACAGCGGTGACCGTGTGTCCGAATTGTCACTGGCGGTCACGATTTCATAGCCATGGGGCGGCGCGTGCCCCCGCGCCGCCCTTCGGCGAACAGGATCACACGCCGGGGAAATGCGATTGCCCGTGCGAATCAGATCGGGCAGGGTCGGCGACATGGGCATCGAGCTGATCGCACCGACGGCCGACTGGCACGACGAGTGGCTGCGCAACGTCGCGGAGTGGGGCGACGTGACGCATCACCCGGGCTCCGGCAGCGCCCTGGCGCGCGACCTGGACCTGACGACGCCGTCGGACTTCGGGACCTGGGTGGATCGCATCAACGAGCAGGCGATGATCGACGGCAGCGGCGACCGCGTGCCCGCCACGAGCTGGTGGATGGTCGACGGTGACCGGTACCTCGGGGCGATCCAGCTGCGGCACGAGCTGAGCCCGCTGCTCGCCGAGCTCGGCGGCCACATCGGCTACCACGTGCGGCCCTCGGCGCGGCGGCAGGGCGTCGCCGCGACGGCGCTGCGCGAGGTGGTCCGGCGCGCCGCGGGATTCGGGCTGACCGAGGTCCTCGTCACCTGCGACGAGAACAACCTCGCCTCGCGCCGCACCGCGGAGTCGGCCGGCGGCGTGCTCACCCGGATCCGCCCCGTCGACGACTTCGGCATCGGCCACGACTTCCTCGAACCCGTCTGCCACTACTGGATCCCGACCGGGCCGGACGGGGAGCGTGCGGCGCCGATTACGCTGAACGGATGACCCGCGCTGCACTCGTTCCCGGCACCGTCTCACCCCGTCTGGCCGTCCCGGCGAAGATCGTGCGACCCGAGTACGTCGACAAGCCGTCGGCGAACGAGGGCAACGAGCCGTGGGTGCAGACCCCGGAGACCATCGAGAAGATGCGGGTGGCCTCGCGGATCGCCGCCGACGCGCTGCAGGCCGCGGGCGCCGCGGTGGCGCCCGGCGTCACCACCGACCACCTCGACAGAGTGGCGCACGAGTACATGCTCGACCACGGCGCCTACCCGTCGACGCTGGGCTACCGCGGCTTCCCCAAGAGCTGCTGCACCAGCCTCAACGAGGTGATCTGCCATGGCATCCCGGACTCGACGGTGATCGAGGACGGTGACATCGTCAACATCGACGTGACCGCGTACATCGACGGGGTGCACGGCGACACCAACGCCACCTTCCTCGCCGGCGACGTCTCCGAGGAGCACCGCCTGCTGGTCGAGCGCACCCGTATCGCCACCGAGCGCGCCATCAAGGCGGTCAAGCCGGGGCGCGAGCTCAACGTGGTCGGCCGCGTCATCGAGTCCTACGCGAATCGCTTCGGCTACACCGTGGTCCGTGACTTCACCGGCCACGGCATCGGCGAGACCTTCCACAACGGCCTCGTCGTGCTGCACTACGACGAGCCCAACGTCGAGACGGTGCTCGAGCCCGGCATGGTCTTCACCATCGAGCCCATGATCAACCTCGGCGGCCTCGACTACGAGATCTGGTCCGACGGCTGGACCGTCGCCACCACCGACAAGAAGTGGACCGCGCAGTTCGAGCACACCCTCGTCGTCACGGACGACGGTGCCGAGATCCTCACCCTGCCGAGCGCCCCCACCGCGTAACCGTGCGCGGTGCACTCCTCCTCGCCGGCGCCACCTCCGACGCCGGGAAGTCCACCGTCACGGCCGGACTCTGCCGTCTCCTGGCCCGACGGGGCGTGCGCGTCGCGCCGTTCAAGGCGCAGAACATGTCCAACAACTCCGTCGCCACCGTCGAGGCCGACGGCACCAGCGGCGAGATCGGGCGCGCCCAGGCGACCCAGGCGCTCGCGTGCGGTCTCGCACCGTCGACCCGGTTCAATCCGGTCCTCCTCAAGCCCGGCAGCGACCGCCGCAGCCAGCTGGTCCTGCACGGCCGGCCGGTCGGCGACGTGGGCGCCCGCGACTACGTCACCCGGCGGCAGTGGCTGCTCGACGAGGTGACGACCACGCTGCAGGGCCTGCGCGACGAGTTCGACGTGGTGCTCTGCGAGGGCGCCGGCAGCCCCGCCGAGATCAACCTGCGCGCCACCGACATCGCCAACATGGGGCTCGCGCGGGCCGCGAACCTGCCGACGCTGATCGTCGGCGACATCGACCGCGGGGGAGTGCTCGCGCACCTCGCGGGCACCGTCGCCGTGATGCCGCCCGAGGACCAGCGCCTGGTCTACGGCTTCCTCATCAACCGTTTCCGCGGCGACGTCTCGCTGCTCACGCCCGGCCTCGAGGAGCTCGAGGAGATCACCCGGCGCCCCACCCTCGGCGTGCTCCCGTACCTCACCGACCTCTGGCTCGACGCCGAGGACTCGCTCGCCGCGCTGGGCGCGGACCTCGTCGGCCGGGGATCGGCGCACCCCGACCCGATCCGCGTGGCCGCGGTCGCCCTGCCGCGCGTCTCCAACACCACCGACGTCGAGGCCCTCGCGTGCGAGCCGGGCCTGACGGTCCGCTGGACCACGCGGCCCGCCGACGTCGCCGACGCGGACCTGGTGGTTGTCCCCGGCAGCAAGAGCACCGTCGGCGACCTCGGCTGGCTCCGCGAGCGCGGCCTCGCCGACGCCCTCGTCCGTCGCGCGGCCGCAGGCGGCCCGATCGTCGGGATCTGCGGCGGTTACCAGATGCTCGGCCGAGGTATCGCCGACCCGAACGGCGTCGAGTCGGCGCCCGGCACCCGCGTCGACGGCCTCGGGATCCTCGACCTCGATGTCGAGTTCGCGCGTGCCAAGTGCGTGCGGAACGTCACGGGAACCGGGCTCGGCGTGGCGGCGACGGGCTACGAGATCCACCACGGCACCGTCGTCCGGAACGCGGAAAACCCTGCGCTGCACGGCTCGGACGGCCCGGAGGGGGCGCTCACGCCGAGCGTGCTCGGCACGCACTGGCACGGACTGTTCGGCTCCGACGATTTCCGCCGGGCGTACCTCGCCCGGACCTTCCCCGGCCGGGACCTCGGGCCCGTAGCGAGCTACGACGGTGCCCGCCTCGCCCAGCTCGACGCCATCGCCGACGCGCTCGAGGAACACTGCGACATCGACGCGATCCTGAGTCCTTTGCATTCCCCTGTCGCGTTTTCGGCGATCCTGCCGACCATCCGGATCATGAGTGACTACCGTTGACCACCATGCCGATCGATTCAGCTGACACGGTGCAGGTGCCCGCGGGCTCGTGGACCTTCGACGTGTCGGTCGGGGGGTCTGAGCACGGCGTACCCGTACTGCTGCTGCACGGATTCCCGCAGACCGAGGAGTGCTTCGACCAGGTGCGGGAGCGCCTCCACGAGGCGGGACTGCGCACCATCGCGCCCCGCCAGCGCGGCTACAGCCCGGGCGCCCGCCCGGTGGGGGTCGATCAGTACACGATGAAGCACCTCGCCGAGGACGCCGCGCGCATCCTCGACGCGCTCGAGGTGCCCTACGCGCACGTCGTCGGCCACGGCCTCGGCGCGACGGTGGCGTGGCACTTCGCCGCCGCCTATCCGCTGCGCGCCATGAGCCTGACGGCGGTCTCGTTCGGCCACCCGTCGGCGTTCGGCGACGCGATGGCCAACGATCAGGACCAGCGGCAGCGTTCGCGCTACCTGGAGCTGTTCCTGCGGTCCGGCGAGGCGGAGAAGGCGCTGCTCGCGAACGACGCGCGCACGCTGCTCGCCACGGCGCCCGGCGGCGGGATCGACGCCCTGGCGGACGAGCCGACACTCACAGCGGCGCTGAACTGGTACCGGGCGAACCTCGCGCCGGGCGGGGAGGGGCTGGACTGCCCCGTGATCGAGGTCCCCACCACACTGGTGTGGGGCACCCGCGACGCCATCGCCGGCGCCGCGCAGGCCAAGGGCACCGCGCACTACCTCCGGGCCGACTACCGGCTCAGCGAAGTGCCCGACGGTGACCACTGGCTCCCGCTGCGCGCCCCCGCGGCCCTGGCCTCGGAGATCGCGCTGCGGACGCTCCGGAACTGACCGCGCCCGCGCGCGGCCGTCCCGGAGCGGCTCGGGCTACTTGTCGCTGCCGCAGGTGCAGCTGTCGCCGCACGAGCAGTTCTCGCACGTGCAGTTCGGGTTGGAGCAGCCGGGGACCTTCGAATCATGCTGAGTCATGCATGTGACTCTACCCCGGGGAGCTCCTAGGATCACGCGTCCTTCGCCAGCCCCAGCAGCGCGTTCTCGACCAGCTCCGGCAGCGCCGGGTGGATCCAGTACTGCCCGCGCGCGAACTCCTGCGCCGGGATGGAGAAGGACATCGCCGTGATCGCCGACTGGATCAGCGCCGAGGCCTGGTGCCCGACGATGTGCGCACCGACCAGCAATCCCGTCGACCGGTCCGCGATGAGCTTGCACACGCCCTCGGCGTCGGCCATGGCCCAGCCGTAGGCGATGTCGGCGTACCGCTGTTCGGCGACGGCCACGTCGATGCCGCGGGAGCGCGCCTCCGCCTCGGTCAGCCCGACCGACGCGACCTGCGGGCGGGAGAAGACCGCGCCCGGCACGAACCGGTGATCGGACGTCGCGGCGGGGGAGTCCCACCCCGACAGCAGGTTCTCCGCGACGATCCGGGCCTCGTGATTGGCGACGTGCCGCAGCGGGAACCGGGTGCTCACATCCCCCAGGGCCCACACGCCGCGGACGGGGGTGCGCTGGTGCTCGTCCACGGGGACGCGACCGGCACCGTCGAGCTCGATGCCGATGGCAGGGAGTGCGAGGGAGTCGCCGTTGGGCGTGCGCCCCGTCGCGACGAGCAGGACGTCGCCCGCCACCGTCGAGCCGTCGGTGAGGTCCACCTCGACGCCGTCGCCCACCGGCCGGGTCGCGGTGACCTCGGTGCTCAGGCGCACGTCCCACCGCGACGAGGCGGCCTCGGTGAAGGCCTCGGAGATGGTCTGGTCCTGGGAGCGCAGCAGCCGCTCGCCCCGCGCCACGACGGTGACCTCGGCGCCCAGGCCGGCGAAGACGTGCGCGAACTCGGCCGCGATGTAGCCGCTGCCGACGATGATCACACGCCCCGGGAGCGCCTCCAGCCGCATGATCGTGTCGTTGGTGTGGAAGGGCGCCGCGCCGTCGGCGGTGAAGACGGGCGGGATCACGGGCCGCGAGCCGGCCGCGATCACCACGTCGCGTCCGGTGACGACGGTGCCGTCGGCCAGCTCGAGGCGGTGCAGCCCGTCGCCGGACCCGGGCAGGAACCACGCCTCCTGCTGGAAGACGGTGATGTTGGGGCACTTGTCCTCGCGGTAGCGCAGCCCGCCGGCGGCGTACCGGTCGATCCGCCCGAAGACCCGGTCGCGGATGTCGGCCCAGCGGGTGCCGGTGATCTCCGCGTCCACGCCGACCGCGCCGCCGTTGCGGGCCTCGTCGGCGACGTCGGCGGGGTAGACGAACATCTTGGTCGGGATGCAGCCGACGTTCAGGCAGGTGCCGCCGAAGGCGCCGTTGAACTGCCCCTTGTCGATGATCGCGATGCTGCGATCGTCGAACCGCTCGTCGGGGATGGTGTTGCCCGCCCCGGAACCGATGATGACGAGGTCGAAGACGCGCTCGGCCATGTCAGGCCTCGATCTCGCGGGCCAGCCACGCGCCCAGCTCGGCGTACGCGGTCTCGCGGGCGTCCTTCTCGGAGAGGAAGACGTCGTGCTTGGCGTTCTCGACGGGCACGACCGTGAGGCGCCCACCCAACGCGCCCGACCACTTCGCGATCTGCCGGGTGTCGAGGACGACGTCGGCGCGGCCGGCCTCCTCGCTCCACTCCTTGGGCGCGAAGCTCTTCGTCGAGCGCAGCACGAGCGACGGGACGCCGACGTCGAGGCCGCGGTGCAGAAGACTGTGCGCGACGCGGACGGCGCGTAGCCAGCCGAAGCGCACCGGGAAGCCCTCGATCGGCTTGATCCGGACGTCGAAGTCGAACTCGCCGTGCGCGCTGGAGTGGACCGTCTGGCCGTAGACGCCGACGGCCTCGACCGGGACGACGCGGGTGCCCACGGCCTTGCCGATGAGCTTGACGACGGGCGTCGCGACCTCGCGCAGCACCGCCGAGCCCTGCAGGTCGAACCACGGGCTGTCGAGCACGAGGCCGACGATCGGCGCGGTGCGGCCCGCCTTGCGGCGGCGGTCGAGCCACAGCGGGGTGATCAGGCCGCCGGTGGAGTGCGCCGCGACGACGACGCCGAGGCCGGGGTGCTCCTGCTCGATCGCCGCGACCGCGAGGTCGAGCTCGGCGTCGTAGACGGCGAAATCGGTCGCGTAGTGCGCCGATTGGCCCTCCCGCAGCGACCTCCCCGACTTGCGCAGGTCCAGCGCGTAGAAGGCGTAACCGCGGTCCGCGAAGAACTCCGCGACCGCCGTCTGGAAGAAGTAGTCCGAGAAGCCGTGCACCCACAGCACCGCGTGGTGGGGATCCGCGGGGCCGGCGACGTGCTTGACCAGCGTGGCCACGACGTCGCCGCCCGGCTCGCCGTCCGGGTCGGGGCCCAGCTCGAAGGTGTGCGCGACGAAGTCGTCGCCGAGGATGTCGGGGGAGTAGGTCAGCTCAGTGGTCGCCACGGCTTCACTGTAATGACGGCGGGGCGGGGCGTGGCACCGCACGGACGGTCCGGTGGTACTGCACGGTGTGCCGCGCGCCACCGGAGGGCCCCGGAGTAAGGTTCTCGCGCAGAAGGGGGCCGATGCGTGGCCCCGCCCCACGTCGAGGAGTGAACTACCAGATGGCCCGTAACGTGATCAGCACGGACGTCGCGCTCGTCGGCGCGGGAATCATGAGCGCCACGCTCGGCACCCTGCTCCGCAAGCTGGAGCCCAGCTGGTCGATCAACGTCTTCGAGTCCCTCGACGCCGCGGCCGCCGAGTCCTCCGACCCGTGGAACAACGCGGGCACCGGCCACTCGGCGCTGTGCGAGCTGAACTACACCCCGCAGGCCGCCGACGGCTCCGTGGACATCTCCAAGGCCATCACGATCAACGAGCAGTTCCAGGTCTCGCGCCAGTTCTGGGCGTACGCCGTGGACGCGGGCGTGCTCGACGAGCCGTCGGACTTCATCAACCCCATCCCGCACGCCAGTTTCGTGCACGGCGCCGACAACGTCGAGTACCTGCGCAAGCGCTACGACGCGCTGTCCGGCCAGACGCTGTTCGAGGGCATGGAGTTCTTCACCGACCCGGCCACGTTCTCCGAGCGCCTGCCGGTCATGGCCGCGGGCCGCAACTTCGGCGACCCGGTCGCCGTGAACTGGTACGAGGGCGGCACCGACGTCGACTTCGGCTCGCTGACCAAGAAGCTGATCAACTTCGTGGGCAAGGGCGGCGCCGTCCACTTCGGCACCAAGGTCACCAACCTCAAGCGCACCAAGGACGGCTGGCGCCTGACCGTGCGCAACCTGCGCACCCACGAGATCTCCTACGTGGACGCGCGGTTCGTCTTCGTCGGCGCCGGCGGCGGCGCGCTGCCGCTGCTGCAGAAGTCGGGCATCAAGGAGGCCAAGGGCTTCGGCGGCTTCCCCGTCTCGGGCCAGTTCTTCCGCTGCACCAACCCGGAGCTCATCGACCACCACGCCGCGAAGGTCTACGGCAAGGCCGCCGTCGGCGCCCCGCCGATGTCGGTGCCGCACCTCGACACCCGCGTCATCGAGGGCAACAAGGGCCTGCTGTTCGGCCCCTACGCCGGCTTCTCGCCGAAGTTCCTCAAGGCCGGCCAGTACACCGACCTGCCGCTGTCGGTGAAGCCGAACAACCTGCTCCCGATGATGGCCGTCGGTCTCAAGGAGATGGGCCTGACCAAGTACCTCATCGGCGAGCTCATGCAGTCGCCCGCCGACCGCGTGAAGACGCTGTCCGAGTTCGTGCCCCGCGCGACCGGCGGCGACTGGGAGCTCATCACCGCCGGCCAGCGCGTCCAGGTGATCCGCAAGGGCCCCGGCGGCGGCAACCTCGAGTTCGGCACCGCGGTGATCGCCGCGAACGACGAGTCGATCGCCGGCCTGCTCGGCGCCTCGCCCGGCGCCTCGACGGCCGTCCCGGCCATGCTCGACGTCCTCAGCAAGTGCTTCCCGAAGCACATGCAGGCGTGGAAGCCGCTGCTGCAGGAGATGATCCCGTCGTACGGCACCACCCTCAACGACAACAAGCAGCTGTTCGGCCAGGTCTGGGACTGGACCAACCGCACGCTGCAGCTGTCGCCGGGCGTCGAGGCCGACGCGCAGGGCTAGCGCCGTGCGCCGCGCCACCGGTGACGAACTCGACGCGAGGACCCTCTACGCGCTGCTGAAGCTGCGCGCGGAGGTCTTCATCGCCGAGCAGCAGAGCCCGTGGCTCGACGTCGACGGGCGCGACCTCGCCCCGTCGACGGTCCACCTCTGGCTGCCCGACGATGCCGCCCCCGGCGGTACCGACGTCGCGGTCGCGACGGTGCGCGTCACCGACGAGGGCCCCGGCCTGGCCGCGATCGGCCGGGTGTGCGCGGCACCGTCGCACCGCGGGCGCGGCCTCATCGGCGAACTGATGACCGCGGCGCTCGCCGAACTCGACGGTCGGGCCTGCCTGCTCGAGGCCCAGTCGCACCTCGAGAGCATGTACGCCAAGTACGGATTCGCCCGCGAGGGCGACGAATTCATCGAGGACGGCATCCCGCACGTCCCCATGAGGAGGCCCGCCGGTGTCTGACCGCTACCCGTTCAGCGCCGTCGTCGGCCACGACGAGCTGCGGCTCGCCCTCACCCTGTGCGCCATCGCGCCCGCCGTCGGCGGCGTGCTCGTGCGCGGCGAGAAGGGCACCGCGAAGTCCACCGCCGCCCGCGCGCTCGCCCCACTGCTGCCGCCCCGCCCCGACGGTGCGCCCGCCCGCCTCGTCGAGCTGCCCATCGGCGCCACCGAGGACCGCGTCGTCGGCTCGCTCGACCTGCACCGCGCCCTCGGCGAGGGACGCGTCGACTTCACGCCCGGCCTGCTCGCCGACGCCGACGGCGGCATCCTCTACGTCGACGAGGTCAACCTGCTCTCCGACCACCTCGTCGACGTGCTGCTCGACGCCGCGGCGATGGGGCGGGTCACCGTCGAGCGGGACGCCGTCTCCCGCTCGTACCCGGCCCGGTTCGTCCTGGTGGGCACCATGAATCCCGAGGAGGGGGAGCTGCGGCCGCAGCTGCTGGATCGCTTCGGCCTGGCGGTCGACGTGCGCGCCAGCCGCGAGGTGGACGCCCGCGTCGAGGTGATGCGCCGCCGCCTCGCCTTCGAGGCCGACCCCGCCGCCTTCGCCGCCGAGTACGCCGCCGCCGACGCCGAGCAGGCGCGCCGCATCGCGGAGGCCCGCGACCGGCTGCCCGCCGTAGCGCTGCCCGACGCCGAGCTGCGCCGCATCGCCGCGGTCTGCGCCGCCTTCGACGTCGACGGCATGCGCGCCGACCTGGTCATCGCCCGCGCCGCCCGCGCCCACGCCGCGTGGCGCGGCGCCGCCGAGGTCACCGAGGACGACGTCCGCGTCGCCGCGGCCCTCGCACTGCCGCACCGCAAGCGCCGCGACCCGTTCGACGAGCCCGGCCTCGACGACGCCGAGCTCGACCGCGCCCTCGACGACGCCCGCGAGGCCGACGATCCCGACCCCGACGACGACGGCCCGGACGGACCCGACGACGGGGGCCCGGACGGTGGCCCCGAGGGCGGCCCCGACGGCGGGCAGCCGGAACCGCAGTCGCAGGACGACGCAGTCGCGCCGGACCCGGAGCCGCAGGGCGCCCCGCTGCCGACCGCGCGGCACCGCACCGTCAGCCGGCTCACCGTGCCCGGCACGGGAACCGGGGGAGCGACGGGCCGCCGCTCCAAGTCGCGCTCCGACCGCGGCAGCGTCGTGCGCGCCGCGCCCGCCGGCACGGGCGCCGGCCTGCACCTGGCCGCCACGTTGCGCGCCGCCGCCCCCGCGCAGGCCGCGCGCGGCCGGGTCGACGGGCCGCTGCACCTCGCGCCGTCGGACCTGCGGTCGCCGATCCGCGAGGCCACCGAGGGCAACCTCGTCGTCTTCGTCGTGGACCTGTCCGGCTCGATGGCCGCGCGCGAGCGGATCGCGCTGGTCGGCGAGGCAGCGGTCTCGCTGCTGCGCGACGCCTACCAGCGGCGCGACAAGGTGGCCGTCATCGGCTTCCGCGGCGCCGAGGCCACCCTGCTCGTGCCGCCGACCCGCTCCGTCGACGTGGCCGTCGCCCGGCTCGCGCGGGCCCGCACCGGCGGCCGGACGCCGCTGGCCGAGGGCCTGATCGAGGCGCGGAAGCTGCTGCGCCGCGAGGACCTGCGGCCCGACGCCCGGCGCCCGCTGGTCGTGGTGCTCACCGACGGTCGCGCGACGGCCGGCCGGGATCCGTTGCCGCGCGCGCTCGCCGCGGCGGCGGGGCTGCACGCCGACGGTCGCGCGACGGTCGTCGTGGACTGCGAGACCTCGATGGTGCGGCTGGGCCTCGCGGCGAAGGTCGCGGCCGCACTCGGCGCGCCGATGCTCCCGCTCGGCGGCCTGAGCCCGCAGGATCTGGCCCGCGTCGCCTGACGTATGTTCCGAAAGTCGAATCCTGGCGGGCGGCGCGGCGATAGTCGTCGCCGCGCCTCGCTGGACTGAAGTCTCGTAAGCGCCCCGACCCGAAGGAGTGACGCCATGCCGCAGGGCAAGGTCGAATCGGTCCCCGACGACGGGCTGACCACCCGGCAGCGCCGCAACCAGGCGCTGCTCGCCGTGCACACCGGGCCGGGCAAGGGGAAGTCGACGGCCGCGTTCGGCATGGCCATGCGCGCGTGGAACCAGGGCTTCGACATCGGCGTCTTCCAGTTCGTCAAGAGCGCGAAGTGGAAGGTGGGCGAGGAGCAGACGATGCTCGCGCTGAACGAGCTGCACGAGCGCACCGGCGCCGGCGGTCCCGTCGAGTGGCACAAGATGGGGCAGGGCTGGTCCTGGTTGCGCCGCGACGACGACGCCGAGCAGGACCACGCCGAGGCCGCCCGCGACGGCTGGCGGGAGATCGCCCGCCGGCTCGGCGCCGAGCAGCACCGGTTCTACGTGCTCGACGAGTTCACCTACCCGCTCAAGTGGGGCTGGATCGACGTCGACGAAGTGGTCGAGACCCTGGCGAACCGCCCCGGGAACCAGCACGTGATCATCACCGGCCGCGATGCGCCGCAGGCGCTCATGGACGCCGCCGACCTGGTCACCGAGATGACCAAGATCAAGCACCCGATGGATGCGGGGAGGAAGGGACAGAGGGGGATCGAGTGGTGACGAACGGCTCCCGTGTCCCGGGAGGCGCGGTGGCCGGGGAGAACAGAGGGATCGAGTGGTAGCTCCCGCGGTCGTCATCGCCGCACCGTCGTCGGGCAGCGGCAAGACGACCATCGCGACGGGGCTGATGGGCGCGCTGGCGCGGACCGGCACCGTCGCCCCGTTCAAGGTGGGCCCCGACTACATCGACCCCGGCTACCACGCCCTCGCGACCGGTCGGCCCGGCCGCAACCTCGACGCGATCCTCTGCGGGGAGCAGCGCATCGCGCCGCTGTACCGGCACGGCGCGCGCGACGCCGACATCGCGGTCGTCGAGGGCGTGATGGGCCTGTTCGACGGACGCATCGTCGACGGCCCCGGCGGCGCGGCCACCGAGGGCATCGGCTCCACCGCGGACGTCGCGCAGATCCTCGGCGCCCCGGTGCTGCTGGTGGTCGACGCCCGCGGGCACTCGCAGTCCCTCGCCGCGCTGCTCGCGGGGTTCGCCACCTACCGGCCGGGTATCGCGCTCGCGGGCGTGATCCTCAACCGCGTCTCGAGCGCCCGGCACGAGCGGGTCCTGCGCGACGCCTGCGCGCACGCGGGCCTGGAGGCGGTCGGCGCGGTCCCCGGCGCCGCGGCGCTGGAGGTGCCGGCGCGGCACCTCGGCCTCATCCCCGCCGCGGAGCGCGGCGCGGAGGCCGTCGCCGCGGTCGCCGCGATGACGGAGCTGGTGGAGCGGCACGTCGACGTCGAGCGGATCCGCGCCCTGGCCCGGCCCGTCGCGGACGGGCCGCTGTGGTCACCGTCGGACGAGGTCGCGCGCGCGGGAGGGCCGGTCGTCGCGCTGGCCGGCGGCCCGGCGTTCAGCTTCGGCTACGCCGAGCACGAGGAGCTGCTGCGCGCCGCCGGCGCTCGGGTCGAGCGCTTCGATCCGCTCACTGACGAGTTGCCCGGCGGCGCGGCCGCCGTGGTGCTCCCGGGCGGCTTCCCGGAGGTGTACGCGGAGAAACTGTCGGCGAACGCGGCGCTGCGCGATCAGCTGCGCGCCCTCGTCGACGCCGGGGGCGCGATCCACGCCGAGTGCGCGGGGCAGCTATACCTCGCGGAATCGCTCGACGGGGTGCCCATGTGCGGGATCGTGCCGGGTGCCGCGACCTTCACCCGGCGCCTGACGCTGGGCTACCGTGACGCCGTCGCCCTCGGCGCGAGCCCGCTGTTCGCGCCCGGCGAGCGCGTGACGGGGCACGAGTTCCATCGCACCGCGCTCGCCGCGGGGCCCGCGCCGGCATGGGGGTGGAGGGACGGCGACGGACGTCCCGCGACCGATGGGTTCCTTTCGCCCACAGTGCACTCCTCGTATCTGCACGTGCATCCTGCCGGATATCCCGAGGCGGTCGAACGCCTGGTCAGAGCGGTCGCGTGAGGAGTTCGTCTCACCCTGAGCGGGGGCCTCGCGCGGGCTGAGAGCTTCCTGTACAAAAGCCTCATGCACAAGTCGATCAAGCTCGTCTCCGTCACCTTCGCCGCCGCCGCCGTGGTCGCCACCTCCGCCTGCGCCGCCGGCTCCTACGCCGCACCCGGCTCGCCCTCCTCCTCCGCCAAGCCCAGCGCGTCGGCGAAGCCCTCCGCCAAGCCCTCCACCAGCGCCTCGGCGAGCGCGTCGGCCAAGCCGTCGGCTTCGAAGCCCACCCCGGTCAAGGCCGGCACCCCGAGCGCGATCCTCGCCTCGACCGCGTGGGAGACCACCGCCGCCAAGGACGCGAAGGGCGCCAAGGTCGCGCTGACCGACAAGAACGTCAAGAACTACGTCGGCTGGGCCTACTTCAAGAAGGACGGCACCTTCACCCTCTACAACCTGGACGATTCCGCCAAGGGCAAGGGCGACTGGACCGTCTCGCCCGACGGCAAGACCCGCACCATCGTCGCCAAGAACGCCGACGGCAGCGTCCAGTACAAGCGCACCGTCGAGATCGTGACCCTCACCGAGAAGGAGTTCACGTACCGCGTGTACCCCGAGGCCTCCAACAAGGCCGTGTACTACGACATCGTGCACACCGCCACCAAGCACGCCGAGCCGCGCGCGTAGTGACGGAGGCCGCTCACTAAGCTGAGCGGAATGAACAGCCACGGCGCCCCGCACGATCCCTACCTCGTCGGTCTGGATCTGCGAGGGCGCCGTGTCGTCGTCGTGGGGGCGGGCACCGTCGTCCAGCGGCGACTGCCGGTCCTCCTCGCCGCGGGCGCGGACGTCCACGTCATCGCGCCCGAGGCCACGCCCGCCGTCGAATCGACGCCCGGCATCGTCTGGCACCGCCGCGAGTACGCCTCCGGCGACCTCCTGGGCGCCTGGTACGCCCTCGCCGCCACGAACGATCCGGCGGTGAACGCCGCCGTCGTCGCCGAGGCCGAGGTGCAGCGCACCTTCTGCGTCCGCGTCGACCTCGCCCGCGAGGGCACCGCCGTCACCCCCGCCACCGTCGCCACGGACGGGCTGCAGGTGGGCGTCCTGGCGTCCGGGGATCACCGACGGTCCGCGGCCGTCCGCGACAGCCTGCGCGCCGTCCTGACCGGCGACGAGGCCGCGCGCCCCACTCGCAAGCCCGAGGGCGTGGCCCTCGTCGGCGGGGGGCCGGGCGACCCGGACCTCATCACCGTGCGCGGCCGGGCGCTCCTCGGGCTGGCCGACGTGGTGGTCGCCGACCGGCTCGCCCCGCCCCGCCTGCTCGCGGAGCTCGCCCCGCACGTCGAGGTCATCGACGCCGCGAAGGTGCCGTACGGCCGGGCCATGGCGCAGCAGGCCATCAATCAGGTCCTCATCGATCGTGCGCGTGAGGGCAAGTTCGTGGTGCGGCTCAAGGGCGGCGACCCCTATGTCTTCGGTCGCGGCTTCGAGGAGCTCGAGGCGCTGGCCGCCGAGGGCATCCCGGTCACCGTCGTCCCGGGCATCACCAGCTCGATCGCCGCGCCGTCGGCCGCGGGCATCCCGGTGACGCACCGCGGCGTGACGCACGAGTTCGTGGTCGTCTCCGGCCACGTCGCGCCGGGGCATCCCGACAGCCTCGTCGACTGGGACGCGCTCGGCCGGCTGCGCGGCACAGTCGTGGTGCTCATGGCGGTGGAGCGGCTCGCGGCGATCGCCGAGGCCCTGATCGCGGGCGGCCGGCCGGCCGAGACCCCGGCCGCGGTGGTCGAGAACGCGACCACCGGCGGGCAGCGCACGGTCCGCGGAACCCTCGCCACCATCGCGGCGGACGCCGCGACCGCGAACGTCGTGCCGCCCGCGGTGCTCGTCGTGGGTGCGACGGCCGGCTTCACGGCGGCGTTGGGCGACTGACTCGCATCCCCGGGTGTGGGTTTCCGTGTGTGTCGGCGAAATGTGACGCCCCCACGCGGGAAACCTCGACCGAGGCGGGGAACAGCGCTCTGGGCTGCGCGAATCGCCCGATTCAGGGGATTTTCGCAGAAGCGAAAACTGTCACTTCAATAACTCTCGTCACAATTGTTACCGTTCTCGACTTCCGGATCGGCCGGGGGAGTCGGTAGCCTCGGGCATCATGACTTCCACGATGGCGCCCTCCAGCCCGGCGCAGACGTACCGCGTCAAGGGCAGCGCCGTCGGCATCCCGATCCTCGTCCTGTGCGGCATGATCTTCCTCTCGGTGCTCGACGGCACCGTCGTCTTCGTGGCGATGCCGGAGATCCAGGACGCCCTCGGCCTCTCGGACGCCACCAAGGTCTGGGTCTTCGGCGCCTACGCGCTGACCTTCGGCGGATTCCTCCTCCTCGGCGGCCGCCTCGGCGACACCTTCGGCCGCAAGAAGATGTTCCTGCTCGGCGTCATCGGCTTCACCGTGGCGTCCGCGCTGGCGGGATTCGCGACCAACGAGGCGTGGCTGCTGGCCGCGCGCGTCGGCCAGGGCCTGTTCGCCGCGATCGCCGGTCCCACGGCACTCGCGCTGATCGCCACCACCTTCGCGCCGGGCAAGGCGCGCAACCAGGCCTTCGCCGTCTTCGGCGCCATGGCCGGCCTCGGCTCGATCGCCGGGCTGGTCGCCGGCGGCCTGCTCGCCACCATCGACTGGCGACTCATCTTCTGGATCAACGTCCCCGTCGGCATCGCCTGCGCGATCGGCGGCTGGTTCACCCTCGACGAGGCGGTGGCCGAGCGTCGGCACGCCCTCGACGTCAAGGGCGCCGCGCTCGCGGTCGCGGGCTGCGTGACGGGCGTCTACGCCCTCACCGCGGGCCCCGAGGCGCACTGGCAGAGCACGTCGGTCTACGTCGCCGCCGTGGTCAGCGCGGTCTGCCTGGCCCTGTTCCTCTGGGTCGAGCGGACCGCCAAGAACCCGATCCTGCCCTTCTCTCTGTTCAACAACCGCAACCGCGTGGCGGCGATGCTCGCGATCCTGGTCTGCGGCGCCCTGATCCCGACGCTCGGCTTCTACGTCGCGCTGACCTTCCAGCTGGTCCTCGGCTACACCCCGTTCCAGTCCGGCCTCGCGCTGCTGCCCTTCGCCATCGGCTTCGGCATCGCGGTCGCGATCAGCGCCTCGCTGGTCCGCCGCTTCCAGGCGCGGTGGCTGGTCGCCTTCGGCGGCTTCATCGTCTTCCTGCCCTGCCTGTACGTGCCGACCCTGATGAGCAAGGCCCCGGCCACCATCGACTACTTCCCGCAGATCGCGATCCCGGTGTTCCTCATCGGCATCGGCGTGGGCATGGCCGTCGTGCCGCTGCCGCTCGGCGCCGTCGCCGGCGTCCGCCCGTCGGAGATCGGGCCGCTGACCGCGCTCATCGAGGTCGCGCAGAACCTCGGCGGCATCATCGGCCTCGCCTCGGTGCAGGTCGTCGTGACCTCGCGGATCATGGCCGAGGGCGGTCCGACCACCGGGCACCTGCGCCACGACTCGCTGACCGGCGACCAGATCCACGCCCTGGCCTCCGGTTACGGCCTCGCGTTCATCGCGTGTGCCGCGATCCTCATCCTGGCCGGCCTCGTCGTCGTCCCCTTCATGCGCTTCACCCCGGAGGAGATCGCCGAGGGCCAGGCGGCCAAGGAGTCCAGCGAGTCCGGCGGTGCCATCCCGTCCACGTCCTTCCCGGCCCAGGCCTTCGAGGACGATGACGACGACGTCGATGACGACTGGGAGCCCCTCGAGGGCGACGTCACGTCGGGCTCCTTCGCCGCGATCCGCCGCGAGGACTTCGACCGCGCCTACAACGAGCAGCCCGGCGATCCCGAGCCGGTGTACTTCACCGACCGCTTCCGGGCCATCAAGCGGGCCGAGGTCGACGAGTCGGTCTCCCCGCTCGCCGGCCTCGGGGTCCAGCCGGGCCCGCCGCAGGCCGCCCCGCAGCCCGCGGCTCCGCAGCCCCCGACGCAGCAGGTACCCGTCGCCCGGCCGCAGCAGCGCCCGCAGCCGACGGCCCCGCAGCAGGCGTACTCGCAGCCGAGCGACCCGTTGACCCGCCCGGCCCCGACTGCCCCCCAGCAGGCCTACTCGCATCCCAGCGATCCGCTACCGCGTCCCGTCGCCCGCCCGGGCGAGGGCCTCGCCGGCATCGCCCGCCCGTCCGGCCCGATCCAGCGGGAGAGCGTCGACCTGCCGCGCCCGCCGGTACCGCCCGCGCCCCGGGCGTCCGTCCCCGACTACCGCCCGCCGCGCCCCGCGCCGCAGCAGTACCGCGCGGACCCGCCGGCGCCGCGGCCCGACGGTGCCGTGCAGCGCCCCGGCGCCGACCGGCTGCAGCCGCAGTTCGAGGCAGCCGCAGCTGGCGCGCGCAGCGGCCGGCACGCGGCCCCCGAGCCCGACGGCATGCATCGTCCCGAGCAGACGACGCAGGCCGATCGCGTGAGCCGCGCCCGCCGGCACCGCCTCGAGGACTGAGGGCACCCGCGCCCGGCGTGTCGTCCGAGATGTGAGCGAGCGCCACAGGTGTCACGCCCGATCGCGCCCGATACCGTCCCTGGTCTGCGGAAAGCGCCGGCTCCGATGATTGCTGAGTGCACGCATTGGGGCGTCCGGCCGGGCGACACGACCCGAAAACCGGCGTGAGCGATTTCTTCGCGACTTCTCTCAGCCGGTAGCCTCGGTCTCCATGACCTCAACGATGGCCCCCGGGGCCCCGGCGCAGACGTACCGCGTCAAGGGCAGCGCTCTCGGTGTCGCCATCGTCGTCCTCTCCGGCATGATGTTCCTCGCCGTCCTCGACGGCACCGTCGTCTTCGTCGCGCTGCCGCGGATCCAGGACGCGATGCACCTCTCGGACGCCGCCAAGATCTGGGTCTTCGGCGCCTACGCGGTCACCTTCGGCGGCTTCATGCTGCTCGGGGGGCGCCTCGGCGACACCTTCGGGCGCAAACGGATGTTCATCCTCGGCGTCGCGGGATTCACCCTCGCCTCCCTGCTCACCGGTTTCGCCACCAACGAGGCGTCGCTGCTCGTCGCGCGCGCCGCTCAGGGCCTCTTCGCCGCGATCGCGTGCCCCACGGCGCTGGCGCTGATCGCCACCACCTTCGCGCCCGGCAAGGCGCGCAACCAGGCCTTCGCGATCTTCGGCGCGATGGCCGGGCTCGGCTCGGTGTCGGGCCTCGTCGCCGGCGGCCTGCTCGCGACGTGGGACTGGCGCTTCGTCTTCTGGATCAACGTCCCCGTGGGCATCGTGTGCGTCATCGGCGCCGTCATCGCCCTGGAGGAGTCGACCTCGGAGCGTCGCCACGCCCTCGACATCAAGGGCGCCTTCCTCGCCGTGGCGGGCTGCGTCGCCGGCGTCTACGCCCTGACGATGGGGCCGGAGTCCCACTGGCAGGGCGCGAGTATCTACATCGCCGGCGCCGTCAGCGTGGTCTGCCTGGCGGCGTTCCTCGTGGTGGAGCGCACCGCCAAGAACCCGATCCTGCCGTTCTCGCTCTTCCACAACCGCAACCGCGTGGCGGCGATGGTCGCCATCCTCGTCTGCGGCGCCCTGATCCCGACACTCGGCTTCTACGTCGCGCAGACCTTCCAGCAGGTGCTCGGATACACCCCGCTGCAGTCCGGCCTGGCCCTGATCCCGTTCGCCGTGGGCATGGGAATCGCCGCCCCCATCTCGTCCAAGCTCGCGCTGAAGTTCCAGGCCCGCTGGCTGGTCGCGATCGGCGGCCTCATCGTCTTCCTGCCGTGCCTCTACGTGCCGACGCTCATGACCAAGGACCCGTCGGCGGTCAGCTATTTCCCGTACATCGGGTTGCCCGTCTTCCTCATCGGCCTGGGCGTGGGCTTCGCGATGATCCCGCTGCCGATCTGCGCCCTGGCCGGGGTGCGTCCGTCGGAGACCGGTCCGATGTCCGCGCTGGTCGAGGTGTGCCAGAACATCGGCGGCATCGTCGGCCTGGCCTCCGTGCAGGTCCTGGTGACCTCCCGGATCATGAAGGAGGGCGGCCCGACCAAGGGCGAGATCACCCACGAGATGCTCGACGACGCGCAGCGCAGCGCGCTGGCGTCGGGATACGGCCTGGCGTTCATCGCCTGCGCCGCGATCCTCATCCTCGCCGGCCTCGTCGTGGTGCCCTTCATGCGGTTCACCCCGGAGGAGGTCGCCGAGGGGCAGGCCGCCCAGGAATCGAGCAAGTCCGGCGGATCGATCCCGTCCACCTCCTTCCCGGCGCAGGCGTTCGACCACGACGATGACGATGTCGACGACGACTGGGAGCCCCTCGAGGGCGACGTCACGTCCGGCTCGTTCCCGGCGGTGCGCCGCGAGGACTTCGACCGCGCGTACAACGAGAAGCCCGGGGATCCGGAGCCGATGTACTTCACCGACCGCTTCCGCGCGATCAAGCGCCCGCAGGCCACGGGGCAACAGCCCGCGCAGCAACCCGTGCAGCACCGACCGGCCGCGCAGCCGCCGCAGGCGCCCCCGGTCGCGCCGCCGCAGCCGCAGCAGGCGTACTCCCACCCCAGTGACCCGCTTCCCCGCACCGGACAGCCCGGCGAGGGCCTCGCCGGCGTCGCCCGGCCGTCGGGCCCGATCCAGCGCGAGAGCACCGACCTGCCGCGCCCGCCGCAGCCCCCGCGCCCCGCGGCGGACCCGCAGTACCGGCCCCCGGTGCCCCCGCACGCCCGGCAGCGCCCGAGCGCGCCGATCCAGCGCCCGAGCGGTCAGGTGTCGCGCCCGAGCGCCCCGATCCAGCGTCCCAGCGGGCAGATGCCGCGCCCGAGCGGGCCGGTGCCCGGCCCGCAGGGTCCGGCGGGCCCGCCGGTCCAACGGCCCAGCGGCGCGATCCAGCGCCCCGGCCGGCAGGCGCCGCCGCAGCCCGGCGGTCCCGGGCCGCGCCCGAGCGGCCCCGTGCAGCGGCCCAGCGCGCCGATCCAGCGCCCGCCCGCCGCCCACCAGCCGGAGGCACCGTCGAACGGCGGGCGGCACGCGCTGCCCGAGCCCGACGCCATGCACCACCCCGAGGCCTCGGCGCAGGCCGAGCGCGTCAGCCGCGCCCGGCGGCACCGCCTCGACGAGGACTAGCGGCGAGCCCGAGTCACCCCGCGGTGACGATCGTGACCTCGGTCGGCGACGAGAGTTCCGCGCGCAGGCCGGCCTTCTCGGCCACCTTCACCACGGCCCGCGCGTCGCCGGGCTCGGCGCGGCTGACCACCAGCGCGCGCGCCAGCAGCCCCTTGTGGTGCTTGTTGAAGTGCGAGACCACGGAGCGCGAGCCGTCGGCCTTCTCCGTCACGACGGTGGCGGTCACCGCCCCCGGCACCCGGCCCAGCGCCGCGTAGCCGCCGGACCGCAGGTCCACGACGAGGCCGCGGTCCGCGGCGGCGAGCGCCTCGGCCAGCGCGGGCTTCCAGGCGGCCGCCAGCGTGCCCAGGCCGGGCAGCTTCGAGCCCGAGGAGAGCCGGTAGGCGGGGATCGGGTCCTGCGCGCCCACCGTCCCGAACAGAGCCGAGCCCACGGCCAGGCGGGCGTCGGCCTTCGCGCGTTGCGCCTTGGTCAGCCCGCGGACGTCGAGGGCGTCGTAGAGCACCCCCGTGTACTGCTCGATCGCGGGCCGGGTGGCGGCGGTGCGCAGCGCGCGGTTGCGCTCCAGCTCGTCGGTCTGCCCGTCCGAGAGTCCCAGCGCGGCGCGGGCGGCACCGTCGTCCTGCGAGACGGCGATGAGGGCGTCGAGGAGGCGTTCGCGGGTCGCGGTGAGCGACGGGAAGGTCAGCGCGCCCAGGTCGAGGGGCGCGCCCGAGCCGCCGCCGGCTTTGGTTTCGGACGGGGGAAGCAGGATCAGCACACCGGACACACTAAGCTGTGGCGTCGTGATCACCCGATTCTCCCAGCTGTTCCTGCGCACGCTCCGCGACGACCCCGCGGATGCGGAGGTCCCCAGCCACAAGCTGCTCGTCCGTGCCGGCTACGTGCGGCGCATCGCGCCCGGCGTCTACTCCTGGCTGCCGCTGGGCCTGCGGGTCCTGCGGAACGTCGAGCAGGTCGTCCGCGAGGAGATGAACGCGATCGGCGGCCAGGAGATCCTGCTGCCCGCACTGCTGCCGCGCGAGCCCTACGAAACCACCAACCGGTGGACCGAGTACGGCGACAGCCTCTTCCGCCTGAAGGACCGCAAGGGCGCCGACATGATGCTCGGCCCCACCCACGAGGAGATCTTCGCCCTCACCGTGAAGGGCGAGTACAACTCGTACAAGGACCTGCCGGTCATCCTGTACCAGATCCAGACCAAGTACCGCGACGAGGAGCGGCCCCGCGCGGGCATCCTCCGCGGCCGCGAGTTCGTCATGAAGGACAGCTACAGCTTCGACACCACCGACGAGGGCCTCTCCGAGGCCTACGCCCAGCACCGCGCCGCGTACCAGAAGATCTTCGCGCGCCTGAACGTCGAGCACGTCATCGTCTCCGCCACGTCCGGCGCCATGGGCGGCAGCGCCTCCGAGGAGTTCCTCGCGGTGAGCCCCGTCGGCGAGGACACCTACGTCCACTCGACCGAGTCGGATTACGCCGCGAACGTCGAGGCCGTGGTCACGCCCGCGCCGTCCGCGATCCCGCTCGACGGCCTGCCCGCCGCGCAGGTCTTCGACACCCCCGGCACGCCCACCATCGACACGCTCGTCGCCTGGGCGAACGAAGCCGCCGACGGTGCCTCCGTCCTCGGCCGCGAGGTGGTCGCGGGGGACACGCTCAAGAACGTCATGGTCAAGACCCGTGCCCCCGGCGGCGACTGGGAGCTCCTCGGCGTCGGCGTGCCCGGCGACCGCGAGGTGGACTTCAAGCGCCTCGAGGCGTCGCTGGAGCCCACCGAGGTCGCGCTCATCGAGGCGGAGGACTTCGCGAAGTACCCGTTCCTCGTCAAGGGCTACATCGGCCCGAAGGCGTTGCTGGAGAACGAGGTCCGCTACCTCGTCGACCCGCGCGTGGTGACCGGCACCGCCTGGATCACCGGCGCCGACGCGCCGGGGCAGCACGTCGTGAACCTCACCGCGGGCCGCGACTTCACGCCCGACGGCACCATCGAGGCCGCCGAGGTCCGCGACGGCGACGCCTCGCCCGACGGCAAGGGCGTGCTGCAGTCGGCGCGCGGCATCGAGATCGGCCACATCTTCCAGCTGGGCCGCAAGTACACCGACGCCTTCGAGGTCGACGTGCTGGGCGAGAACGGCAAGCCCGTGCGCCTCACCCAGGGTTCCTACGGCGTCGGCGTCTCGCGCCTCGTCGCCGTCATCGCCGAGCAGCAGCACGACGACAAGGGCCTGCGCTGGCCCAAGGGCATCGCCCCGTTCGACGTGCACGTGGTGATCGCGAACAAGGACGAGGGCGCCTGGACCGGCGCCGAGTCGCTGGCCGCCGAGCTCGACGCCGCCGGCCTGCAGGTGCTGCTCGACGACCGCAAGGCCTCGCCCGGCATCAAGTTCAAGGACTCCGAGCTGGTGGGCGTCCCGACCGTGGTCGTGGTCGGCCGGGGCTGGGCCGACGGCGTCGTCGAGCTCCGGGACCGCCTGACCGGCGAGTCCCGCGAGATCCCCGTCGCCGACGCCGCCGCGCAGATCGTCGCCGCCGCGAAGTAGTCGACAACCACGAGGGGCCCGCACCGGATCGGTGCGGGCCCCTCGGGGGTCTGCGTTCAGCCGAGCAGCGTGAGCAGGAAATCGGAGCCGTTGCCGAAACCGTCGGTCGCCACATACGCGATGCCGAAGATCAGGCCGATCACGAACAGGGCCAGGTAGACGCCACCCAGCACCACGCCGGCGATGGCCAGGCCCCGGCCCTGCTGGCCGGTCTGCTTGGTCTGCTTCATGGCGATCACGCCCATGACGATCGCCGCGATCGCGATGAAGATCGAGCCGTAACCGAGGAACGGGATGCACGAGAACGGGAACGCGATGATGCCCGTCGAGAGCGAGGCGATCGCGAGGCCGTTGGTCCCCGTCTGCGGCTGCTGGCCCGGGTAGCCGCCGTATCCCGGCTGCTGCCCGGGGTACGCGGGGTATCCGGGCTGCTGGCCCGGGAACGCCTGGCCGGGGTACTGCTGCTGACCGAACTGGTCCTGGCCCGGGTACTGGGGCGGCGCGGCGTACGGGTTCTGCGCGGCGTAGGGATCCGCGGGGGCGCCGTACGGGTTCTGCTGCGCCGCGTAGGGATCGGCCGGGGCGCCGTACGGGTTCTGCTGCGCCGCGTACGGATCGGCGGGCGCGGCGTACGGGTCCGCCGGAGGGGTGTACGCCGAGGGCGCGGCGTAGGGATCCGGCTGCGCGGTCTGGTGCACCGTGGTCGCGGCGTCGGGATCGCCGCCGACGTTCTGATCGCCGTCGCGCTTCGTCAGGTCGGGCGTGGACGGATTCGGCTCCACCGGGCGGATCGCGGTCGGGTCGTAGGTCCCGTCGCCGGGCTGCTGGGGATCACTGGACGTCATCCCCCGAGTGTAAAGGCCCGTAAACGGAACGTCAGGTGCGGATGCCGGGGAAGGGGGTGGTCACGGGGGAGACCCCGAGTGCCACCCGCCACCGGGCGCCCCGGACCGCGGCCCCGCCGAGGCCCGTGACGCCGAGGTGCCGGATCCCGTCACCGTCGGCGCGGGAGAGCAGGTTCCGATGCGCGGCCGCCGAGTCGTCCTCCACGGCGGCGGCCACCTTCGCGGCGCTGACGGGGTCGGTGACCGGCTCCGGCGGCGCGTAGGCGGGGGCGGCGACGGGGACCTCGGCGCCGGTGGCGCTGAGTACCCGGGCGAGGGCGTCCCGCTGCGAGCGGTGCTCCGCGGCATAGGTCGCGATCTCGGCCTTCCGAGTCGGCGCGGCGTAGGCCTCGACGAGGCCGTACAGGTACACGGCGGCGTGCTCGGACTGGAGGGCGGCGGCCACGGCGTCCTGGGCGGGGGTCATGCGAGCACCACCTCCGCGTGCACGCGGGTCGCGGCCGCGACGGAGCCGAGCAGGGCGGCCTGATAGCCGGAGGCGGCGACCGCCGCATCGCCCGCGTCCTTCGCCGAGCGGGTCAGCTGGGCGTGCAGCGAGGCCCGGGACAGAGGCGAGGGGGCCGCCGGGGTCGACGACGGTGCGGCGGTGACGGAGGTCGGGCGCTCGACGTACCGCGACAACTCGTCGGCCAGCGCCGACGCGTGCTGCCCGCGCTGATCGGCGATGAGCCGCAGCTGCGGTCCGGAGGCGCCGTCCAACACGGCCAGGCCGCGGGCGGCGTCGGCGTCGGCCTGGGCCTGCGCGGCGGCCGCCTGCAGCCGTACGGCCTGCGGATCGTCGGCGCGGTCCGCGGGCGTCGTGCACCCCGTCAGCGCCGTCCCGCCCGCGAGCGCGCCGCCCGCGAGGAGGACGGACGTGAGGGCGGTGCGTCGGTCGATGCCGCGGCGCGGGGGTAGGGCGATCACGGGGGCGAGTCTAACGGCGCGCCCGGGTACACTGGCCGCAGCGTTCGACACCGGGCACGTCCGGTGACAATTTCACAGGGAGGCGCGTATGGCTTACGACGAATCGGCGGTGAAGGCCGTGATCGCGCCCCACCTGGACGCGGCCGGGCTCGATCTCGAGCGGGTCAAGATCAACAACGCGGGCACCAAGTCCTCCATCGCGGTCGTCGTTGACAGCGACGCGGGCCCGACCCTCGACGAACTGGCCGAGGTCGCGCGGACGCTGTCCGCCGCGGTCGACGACGCGGACGACGTCTTCGGCGCCCAGGCGTTCACCCTCGAGGTCACCACGCCCGGCGCGGAGCGCCCGCTCACCGAACCCCGCCACTGGCGCCGCGCCCGCGGCCGGCAGGCGGCGATCGAGCTGGCCGACGGCACGAACCTGCTGGCCCGGATCGGGCCGCTCGCGGACGACAGGACGACGGTCACCGTCGTCCTGCCCGGGGCGAAGGGGCGCGCTCCGACGACCCGCGACCTCGCGCTCGCCGACGTGGCCGCCGCCGCCGCGCGGGTGGAGTTCCGCAAGCCCAACCCCGTGGAGCTGGAGCTCTCCGGCATCACCCCGGGCCGGGTGCTCCCCGGCGCCGAACCCGCAGATCTGACTGGCGACGACGCCGAAGAAGAAGAGGATTAGATGAACATCGACATGGCGACCCTGCGGGCGATCGAGGCGGAGAAGGACATCTCGGTCGACACCGTGATCGACGCGATCCAGGTGGCCCTCCTCACCGCGTACAAGCACACCGACGGGCATCAGCCGCACGCGCGGATCGACGTCAACCGGCGCACCGGCGAGGTGAAAGTGCTTGCCCAGGAGGTCGACGCCGACGGCAACATCATCACCGAGTGGGACGACACCCCCGAGGGCTTCGGCCGCATCGCCGCGGACTCGGCGCGCCAGCTCATCACGCAGCGCCTGCGCGACGCCGAGAACGACCGCACCTTCGGCGAGTTCGCCGTCTACGAGGGCGAGGTCGTCTCCGGTGTGGTGCAGGCCGATGCCCGCGCCGCGGCCCGTGGCTTCGTCGTGGTCCGCATCGGCGGTGAGCGCGAGGGCCACGAGGGCCTGCTGCCGCCCGCCGAGCAGGTGCCGGGGGAGTCCTACGCGCACGGCGACCGGATGAAGTTCTACGTCGTCGGCGTCAGCCGCGGCCAGCGCGGCACCCAGATCACCCTCTCGCGTACCCACCCCAACCTGGTGAAGAAGCTCTTCGCGCTCGAGGTGCCCGAGATCGCCGACGGCAGCGTGGAGATCACGTCGGTGGCGCGCGAGGCCGGGCACCGCTCGAAGATCGCGGTGCGCACCTCGGTCTCGGGTCTCAACGCCAAGGGCGCGTGCATCGGACCGATGGGGCAGCGCGTGCGGAACGTGATGAGCGACCTCGAGGGCGAGAAGATCGACATCATCTCCTACGACGACGACCCCGCGGTCTTCGTCGGCAACGCCCTGTCGCCGTCGTCGGTGGTGTCCGTCACCATCGTCGACCCCAAGGAGAAGGCCGCCCGCGTGGTGGTCCCCGACTTCAAGCTCTCGCTCGCGATCGGCAAGGAGGGGCAGAACGCCCGCCTCGCCGCCCGGCTCACCGGCTGGCGGATCGACATCCGCTCGGACGCGGAGAGCGCCGAGCCGAAGTGAGCGCACCGGTCCGGACCTGCATCGGGTGCCGGCGCCGGGCGCCCGCGGGCGAGTTGATCAGGGTGGTCGCGCCCGCCGCGGACGACGGTGCGCGGACCGTCGTGGTCGACGCGCGGCGCCGCCTCCCGGGCCGGGGGGCGTGGCTGCACGACGACCCGTCGTGCCACGAGCTCGCGCGCAAGCGGAACGCGTTCCGCCGGGCGCTGCGCGTCTCCGGACCGCTCGACGACTCCCTCGGCGAAACGACTTGCCAGGACGCGCTATGATTATGAGCGGTCTGAAGACGGTAGGTCTTTCCCAAGGCCGACCTACTCGGAGATGAAGGAATCGAGCTGAAGACATGAGCACACCGTGAAGCACCAGCGATGAACGGCAATCGGAGTAACTAACCGAGGTCGGCGGGACCAGTGATGCCCTCGACCTCACATTTGAGGAGAAGAGTGGCAGGCAAGGCCCGCGTGCACGAGTTGGCTAAAGAGCTCGGTGTCACCAGCAAGGAAGTTCTCGCACGGCTCAGTGAGCAGGGCGAGTTCGTGAAGTCCGCGTCGTCGACGGTGGAAGCCCCCGTCGCGCGACGCCTGCGCGAGTCGTACGGACCCAAGTCCGACGGCGGCGCCAAGCCGGGCCCCGCCCCGGCCCGCAAGCCCGGCCCCGCGGCCGCGAGCACCCCCGCGCCCTCGGCACCCGCCGCGGATGCACCCCGTCCCACTTCGGCTCGACCCGGCCCGCGTCCCGCGGCGCCGGCCGCGCCGGAGCCGACCCCGGAGCCCGCCGCACCGGCGGCGCCCACCGCTCCCGCGGCTCCCGCCGCGAGCGCGGCACCGTCGGCGCCCGAGGCGGCGGCGCCCGCCGCTCCGGCGGCACGTCCGGGCCCGCGCCCGGCCGGCCCCAAGCCCGGTCCGCGCACCCCGAAGGTGGGCAACAACCCGTTCTCCTCGCAGGCTCCCGTCGAGCGTGCGCCGCGTCCGCAGCCGGGCCCCGGTGGCCCGCGTCCGCAGGGCGGCGCCCGTCCGGCTCCCGGCCAGGGCGGTCCCCGTCCGCAGGGCGGCGCCCGTCCGGCTCCCGGCCAGGGCGGTCCCCGTCCCCAGGGCGGTCGCCCGGCGGCCGGCCCCGGCGGCCCGCGTCCGACCCCGGGCAGCATGCCTCCCCGCCCGAACCCCGGTGCCATGCCCTCGCGCGCTGCGCGTCCGGCGGCACAGGGCCGTCCCGGCCCCGGTGGCCGTGGTGGGCCCGGTGGTCGTCCCGGCGGCGGTGGCGGTGGCTACCGCGGTGGTCCCGGCGGCGGTGCCGGTGCAGGCACGGGTGCTCCCGCGGGCGGTTTCCGCGGTCGTCCCGGTGGCGGCGGTCGTGGCCGTCCCGGCGGCACCGCGGGTGCCTTCGGTCGTCCCGGTGGCGCGCCGCGTCGTGGCCGTAAGTCGAAGCGGGCGAAACGCGCCGAGTACGAAAGCATGCAGGCGCCGATCGCCGGTGGCGTCCGTTTGCCCCGTGGCGGTGGCGAGACGATCCGTCTCGCCCGCGGCGCGTCGCTGAGCGACTTCGCCGAGAAGATCGACGCGAACCCGGCATCGCTGGTCCAGGCGCTGTTCAACCTGGGCGAGATGGTCACCGCCACCCAGTCGGTGAACGAGGAGACCCTCGTGCTGCTGGGCGAGGAGATGAACTACGTCGTCCAGGTCGTCAGCCCCGAGGACGAGGACCGCGAGCTGCTCGACAGCTTCGACCTCACCTACGGCGAGGACGAGGGCGACGAGGACGACCTCGAGCAGCGCCCGCCGGTGGTCACCGTCATGGGTCACGTCGATCACGGTAAGACCCGACTGCTGGACACGATCCGTAAGGCGAACGTCCGCGAGGGCGAGGCCGGTGGCATCACGCAGCACATCGGTGCCTACCAGGTGCTCACCGAGCTCGACGGCAACGAGCGTCTGATCACGTTCATCGACACCCCGGGTCACGAGGCGTTCACCGCCATGCGTGCCCGTGGTGCGAAGGCCACCGACCTCGCGATCCTCGTGGTCGCGGCCGACGACGGCGTCATGCCGCAGACGGTGGAGGCCATCAACCACGCGCAGGCGGCCGACGTGCCGATCGTCGTCGCGGTGAACAAGATCGACAAGGAGGGCGCGCAGCCGGAGAAGATCCGCGGCCAGCTCACCGAGTACGGCCTGATCCCCGAGGAGTACGGCGGCGACACGATGTTCGTCGACATCTCCGCGAAGCAGGGCACGAACGTCGAGGCGCTGCTCGAAGCGGTGCTGCTGACGGCCGACGCCTCGCTGGACCTGCGGGCCAACCCCGACATGGACGCGCAGGGCGTCGCGATCGAGGCGCACCTCGACCGCGGCCGCGGCCCCGTGGCCACCGTGCTCATCCAGCGCGGCACCCTGCGGGTCGGCGACTCGATCGTGGCGGGCGACGCCTACGGTCGCGTCCGGCGCATGGTCGACGAGAACGGCGACGACATCACGGAGGCACTGCCTTCGCGTCCCGCCCAGGTCATCGGCTTCACCTCGGTGCCCGGCGCAGGCGACAACCTGCTCGTGGTCGACGAGGACCGGATCGCCCGGCAGATCGCCGACCGGCGCGCGGCGCGCAAGCGCAACGCCCTGGCGGCCAAGTCGCGCAAGCGCGTCTCGCTGGAGGATCTGGATGCCGCGCTGAAGGAGACCAGCCAGCTCAACCTCATCCTGAAGGGCGACAACTCGGGCACCGTGGAGGCGCTCGAGGAGGCCCTGCTGGGGATCGAGATCGACGACGAGGTGCAGCTGCGGGTCATCGATCGCGGTGTCGGTGGCGTCACGGAGACCAACATCAACCTGGCGTCCGCGTCGAACGCGATCATCATCGCCTTCAACGTGCGGGCCGAGGGCAAGGCCACCGAGCTCGCCAACCGCGAGGGCGTGGAGATCCGGTACTACTCGGTGATCTACCAGGCGATCGACGAGGTCGAGGCCGCGCTCAAGGGCATGCTCAAGCCGGTCTACGAGGAGAAGGAGCTCGGCCAGGCCGAGATCCGCGCGATCTTCAAGTCGTCCAAGGTGGGCAACATCGCGGGTTGCATGGTCCAGTCCGGGATCATGCGCCGCAACGCGAAGGCGCGCCTGCTCCGCGATTCGAAGGTCGTGGCCGAGAACCTCACGGTCACTTCGCTCAAGCGCGAGAAGGACGACGCGACCGAGGTCCGCGAGGGCTACGAATGCGGTCTGACGCTCTCGTACTCCGACATCAAGGTCGGTGACGTGATCGAGACCTACGAGCTGGTCGAGAAGCCGCGCGACTGATGTTCCTTCGGCCGGGTGGCCCGACAGATGTTCACAGGTGTCATTGAGATAGATCTGCTGCTGGGCGACGTGCACTCGCTCAAGCACAAGCGTTCCGTGCTCCGGCCGATCCTCGCGGAGCTGCGCCGGTTCTCCGTCAGCGCCGCCGAGGTGGGCTACCAGGACCTGCATCGACGCGCCCTGATCGGCGTCGGGCTCGTCGGGCCGGATGCGGGCCACGTCGGGGAGGTCCTCGATCGGTGCGAACGCACCGCCGCGGGGCACCCCGAGGTCGAATTGTTGTCGGTGCGGCGGCGCCTCTGGGGGCCGGAGGACTGAAGCGCCCGACACGGGATTGAGTGTGGTGGACGCAGGTGCCGACGCTGCAGTCCCACACCGGGATATGCTCGCTGTTCCATCGGTTGATCACACCGTTCCACTGATCGACCGTTCGACGCGTAAGGGAGGGACTGGCCATGGCTGACCCGGCAAGGGCCGCTCGGCTCGCCAAGCGGATCGGGACCATCGTCGCGACCGCGATCGAGCACGACATCAAGGATCCGCGGCTCGACTACGTCACCGTCACCGATACCCGCGTGACCAACGACCTGCACGACGCGACGGTCTTCTACACCGTCATGGGCCCGACGCTCGACGTCGAGCCCGACTACGAGGCGGCCGCCGCCGGCCTGGAGAAGGCCCGTGGCCAGCTCCGCAGCAAGGTCGGCGCGGGCACGGGTGTGCGGTTCACGCCCACCCTGCGGTTCGAGCTCGACGGGGTGCCCGCCGCCGTCGCGAACATGGAGGCGCTGCTCGCCAAGGCCCGTGAGCAGGACGAGCGGGTCGCCGCCGTCGCCGCCACCGCGAAGCCCGCGGGCGAGGCGGACCCCTACAAGCACGACGACGAGGACGCCGACGACGAACCGGACGGGGCCGAGCGGTGACAGACGCCGCCGCCGCTGCGGCGGCGCTGGACGGTGCGCGGAGCGTGGCGGTGTACTGCCACGTGCGTCCCGACGCGGACACCCTCGGCTCGGGACTGGGCCTGGCACGGGTGCTGCGCGCCCGCGGCGCCCACGTCACCGTCAGCCATCCGGGCCCGGACCTGCCGTCCGGGATCGGCCTGCTCCCCGGCGTCGACGGTTTCACCGCGCCGAACGCGGATGCGGAGGTCGCCGTCGCGGTCGATTGCGCCAGTTCGGAGCGGCTCGCGGGACTCGAGGAGTCCTTCCACGGCCACCCCGTGCGGGTGGTCATCGACCACCACGCGACGAACACCGGATTCGGCACCGTCGACCTGATCGACCCGGCTGCCAACTGCACCACCGAACTCGTGCTCGCGGTCATCGACGCGCTCGGCGCGGAGCTGGACGCGGGGACGGCCGACTGCCTGTACGCCGGGCTGATCACCGACACGGGCTCGTTCCGCTGGGCGACGCCCGCCGGGCACGTCGTGGCGGGCCGCCTGCTCGCCGCGGGCGCGCGCGGGCGCGAGCTCTCGCGCGACCTGCTCGACAGCCACCCCCGCGCCTGGTTCTCCATGGTCGCCGCGGTGCTGGGTTCCGCGACCGCGGTGCCCGAGGCCTTCGGCGGACGGGGCGCGGTGTACGCCGTGTGCCGCGCGGCCGATCGCGGGCCGCTCGGCTGGGACGCCGCGGAATCGCTCATCGACCTGCTGCGCACCGCCGAGGACTGCGAGGTCGCCGCCCTTTTCAAGGAGAGCGACAGCGGCGAATGGTCCGCCTCGCTGCGGGCGCGCACCGATCTCGACGTCTCGGAAGTGGCGCGCGGCTTCGGCGGCGGCGGCCACCGGCTCGCCGCGGGCTACTCCGCCACCGGGACGAGCGACGACGTGGTCGTCGCCTTCCTCGCCCGGGTCTGATCTCCCGTATGACGGGAACCGCGTGACCGCGACCGCAGCCGTGCCCACCGGGCTCGGCCGGCGCATCGTCGGCCAGGCACTGCCCGCCCTCGGGGTACTCGCCGCGGAACCCCTGTACCTGCTGTGGGACACGGCCGTCATCGGTCGCCTGGGCGCGTTGCCGCTGGCCGGCCTCGCAGTCGGCGGCCTCATCCTCGCCACCGTCTCCACGCAGCTGACCTTCCTCTCCTACGGCACCACCTCGCGCTCGGCCCGCCGCTACGGCGCGGGCGACCCCGGCGGCGCCGTCGTCGAGGGCGTGCAGGCGACGTGGATCGCGCTCGCCGTGGGCACCGTCCTACTGGCCCTCGTGCAGGGCTTCGCCGGCCCGATCACACGGGTGATCGCCGGCCGCGCGGAGATCGCCGAGGCCGCCGAGTCGTGGCTTCGCGTGGCCTCCTTCGGGATCCCGCTGATCCTGATCACGATGGCCGGGAACGGCTGGCTCCGCGGCGTGCAGCGGCCCCGCGCGCCCCTGGTCTTCGTACTGGTCGGGCTGGGCCTGTCGACGGTGCTGTGCCCCGCCCTCGTCTTCGGCTGGGGCGGTGCGCCCGAGCTCGGCCTGGTCGGCTCCGCGTGGGCGAACCTCGCCGGGCAGATCGTGAGCGGGCTGCTCTTCCTCGGCGCCGTCGTGCGCGCGGCCCGGGCGGGCGGAGACGGCTCGGTCGCGGCGCTGCGGCCGCGCCTCGATCTGGTGCGGGCGCAACTCGTGCTGGGGCGCGACCTGATCGTGCGCAGCCTCTCCTTCCAGATCTGCTTCATCTCCGCGGGCGCGGTCGCCGCGCGGGCGGGCGCGCAGTACGTCGGCGCGCACCAGATCGCCATGCAGCTGTGGAACTTCGTGGCACTCGTGCTGGACTCCTTGGCCATCGCCGCGCAGACGCTCGTCGGCGCCGCCCTCGGGGCGGGGAACACCGGCGCGGCGCGGTCCTTGGGCCGCCGGGTCACCGCGTGGTCGACGGTCTTCGCGGTGGGGATCGCCGCGGCGCTCGCCGCGCTGCAGGGCACTCTGCCCCGGCTGTTCACCACCGACGCCGCCGTCCTCGACGCCCTCACCGTGCCGTGGTGGTTCCTCGTCGGGATGATCCCCGTGGCGGGCGTGGTCTTCGCGCTCGACGGGGTGCTCCTCGGGGCCTCCGACGCCGCCTACCTCCGGTCCGCGACGATGGCCGCGGCGCTCGTCGGCTTCCTGCCGCTGATCTGGCTGTCGTACGCCTTCGGCTGGGGACTGGCCGGGATCTGGTCGGGCCTGGCGGCGTTCATGGTGCTCCGCTGCGCCGCCGTGGTCGTCCGCTTCCAGGGGCACCGGTGGGAACGGGTGGGCACCGCGCCGGCGTGACCGGCTTGCAATGCGGCCCCGAATACGATCGGATAGCGCATATGGCATTCACTGTGATCACGAGCACGGCCGCGTTCCGCAAGACCCTCGCCGGTGCGGCGGTCCTCGCGGCGTGCGGCGCGGCGGTCGCCTGCACCCCGTCGGACCCCGAGTCGGTGCCCTCCTTCACCGTGAATCCCTCGGCGGCGCAGAGCGCGCCCGCGAGCCCGTCGTCCCGCGCGTCGTCCTCCGCCTCGGCGGCGGCCACCACCACGGCGCCCGCCCCGACGGCCACCCAGGAGCAGCCGGCGGGCGGCACGCCGTACGTCGCGCCCACCACGACCTACCCGACGGCGGAGACGACGACGGCCGCCCCGACGACCACCCAGCCGTACCCGACGACCGTGGTCATCCCGCCCGGCATCGACCTGCCGCCGGGCGCGCCGCGCACCATCACCATCCCCCCGGGCCTGCCCTTCCCGCGCTGACCGCGCCTCGGCACGGCCCTCTCGTCGCCCGGGCACGCCTCGGCCCCGGGGCGCGGGCGGCGGGTTCGCCGTGGCCGTGCACCCGGGGCCGGGGGAGGGGCGGATCAGCGCGAGGCGCGCGGCGCCCCCTGACCGGGATCGATCTGCACCGGACCGTTCTTGCCCGGGGTCACGTCGAAGTCGAAGATCGACGTCGGGATGTACACCGTGGCACAGGAGTTCGGGATGTCGACGACGCCGGACAGCCGGCCCTCGATCGGCGCCGCACCGAGCAGCAGGTAGGCCTGCTCCGGGCTGTAGCCGAACTTGGTGAGGTAGTCGATCGCGTGCAGGCAGGCGCGCTGGTACGACAGGTGCGAGTCCAGGTACCGCTGCTCGCCGTCGAGCGTCACCGACGTCCCGGAGAAGGCGAGGAACTGTTCGTACCGGGGGCCCACGTCGCCGCCGGGCAGGAAGATCGCGTTCTCGCTGACGCCGTAGGTCTCCATGCCGCCGGAGATGATGTCGACGTGCAGGTCGATGAAGCCGCCCATCTCGATGGCGCCGCAGAAGGTGATCTCGCCGTCGCCCTGGCTGAAGTGCAGGTCGCCGACCGACAGGTTCGCGCCGTCGACGAACACCGGGTAGAAGACGCGGGTGCCGCGGGTGAGGTTCTTGATGTCCTGGTTGCCGCCGTTCTCGCGCGGCGGCGCGGTGCGCGCGCCCTCCGCGGCGGCCGCGGCGAAGGCGTCGCCGGTGAGGGTGCCGAGGATGGCGTCGTTCGGCTCGGGCGGCAGCGCCAGGGGCGGCACACGGTCCGGATCGGTCGCGATCAGCGCGGCCTCACGGGCGTTCCAGCGGGCCAGTAGGTCCTTCGACGGTGCCGTGCCCATCAGGCCCGGGTGGATGATGCCGGTGAAGCTGACGTGCGGCACGTGCCGCGAGGTGGCGGTGTGGCCGGTGAAGTCCCAGACGGCCTTGTAGGCGTCGGGGAACTGGTCGGTCAGGAATCCGCCGCCGTTCTCCTTGGCGAAGATGCCGGTGTAGCCCCAGCCCTGCCCGGCGAGCGGGCCGCTGTCCTCCTGCGGGATCGGGCCCACGTCCACGATGTCCACGATGAGCAGGTCGCCCGGCTTCGCGCCCTCGACGGCGATCGGCCCGGACAGCGTGTGCACCGTCGTCAGCGGCGCGTTGAGGATGTCCTCGGCGGAGTCGTCGTTGTGAATGGCACCGTCGAACCACTCGCGGCAGTGCACCCGGAAGGTGTCGCCGGGCTTGACGGTGACCGCCGGCGGGATGGCGTAGTGCCACCGGTTGTGCCCGATCTTCTCCTGATCGGTGAACTTCTTCGAGGAGTCGAGCGGGAATACGACCTCTGGCATGGGACGGACCTCTCTTCTTCGGTGGACCTTCTCGGGTGGGAACTCAGGGGCGGGGCAGGCGCGCGTGCCGCGGGTCCGACGGTGCCGGCCCCCGGCCCGGACGCGGCGCGCCGGCG
Source organism: Tsukamurella sp. USMM236 (assembly GCF_037148755.1). Lineage (NCBI taxonomy): Bacteria > Bacillati > Actinomycetota > Actinomycetes > Mycobacteriales > Tsukamurellaceae > Tsukamurella > Tsukamurella sp. USMM236. The sequence continues at coordinate 770,848 of NZ_JBBCSS010000002.1, read as the reverse complement.
GGGGAGCCGACGACGGCCGGTCGTTCGGCGGTGGCCTTCGTGGCGTCGAGGAGCCGCATGGCGCCGCGGTCGGCGCGGCCGATCTGCGGCGCGGTGACCCCGCGCGGGGCCGGATCGCCACAGCGACACGCCGTCGCGTCGGGGACGTCGCGCATGCTGAAGGTCGCGTCGAACGGTCCGCAACGGGCGCAGCGGAATTCATACGTAGGCATGAGTGGACGGTATTCCTTTCGCGGGGCCGCCGGAGGGTAATTACCGAATCGGTAGTGAATCTGGTGGGTATCGTGAGTCCGTGCCAGCCCAGTCGTCCACGCCGCCGCCGAAACGCGCGAGGCCGCCCGTGTCGCGGACCCGCAAGGCGCGGATCGCCCGCCGTCGCGCGAAGCGCGTCGCCGCCGCCGACAACGACCTGACCGGCGCGCAGTGGGACGAGCTCGTCGGCCTGTGGGGCGTGTGCGCCTACTGCGGGGGAGCGGGGCCCTACCAGAAGGACTGCGTGCTCCCGATCTCGCGCGGGGGTCGCTACACCCAGCAGAACGTGGTACCCGCGTGCCGTTCGTGCAATGCGAGCAAGTGCAACTCCGAGGTCACGGGGTGGATGCGGCGCAAGAAGCTCGACGAGCGGGCCTTCCTGCAGGGGCACGCCGAGATCCTGATGCACCTGCGGGAGCGGAACGCCGACGACGGCGCGCCGACCGGGGAGGTCGGCGCACCGTCGGACGCCTGAGCGGGAGACGCGTCCCTACTTCACCGGCGGATCCGCGGGCAGGACGTGCGCGCCCGACTTGTCGGTCGAGAGGGCCAGCGAGCTGATGTACTGCTTCTCGCCGTCGGGGCCGGGCACCGCGGAGGCCGCCATGTCGGGCCGTTCGAACTCGACGCCGGTCACGCAGCACAGGAGCTTCTCGCCCGACGGGTTGCCGTACTCGTCGAACATCGGCAGGTCGATGCCGTCGTCGGACCGGCGCAGGTAGTACTTGCCCCGCGTGGCGACGGCGAGGACCGGCGGCAGCACGAGTGCGAGGACCAGGGCGACCAGCGGCGAGTAGGGCTGCAGGCCCGAGCCGAGGAGCCCGAAGAACGCGGCGATGGAGAGCCCGGCAGCGACGATCACCGAGACGAAGCCGACCGGGTTGATGTCGTAGAGCATGCCGCGTCGGAACTCCGGGACCTTCGGCGAGATCTTCAGCAGGTACTTGTTGATCGCGATGTCGCTGGCGACGGCGACGATCCAGGCGATGCCGCAGTTGGCGTAGAAGTTCAGCAGGTTGTTGAGGAAGCTGAACATGTCGGCCTCCATGAGCACGATCGCGATGACGACGTTGAACACGAGGAACACCAGGCGACCGGGGTAGGTCTTGGTGACGCGGGTGAAGCTGTTGGTCCACGCCAGCGAGCCCGAGTAGGCGTTGGTCACGTTGATCTTGATCTGGCTAATCACCACGAGGATCACGGCGAGGGTGAGCGCGAGCCAGTGCGGCAGGAAGTCCTGGTAGATCTCCACGAACTGGTGCACGGGCTGGTTCGCGATGCCCGCGTTGTCGATGGTGATCCCGATCAGGTAGACGGCCAGGAACAGGCCGACGATCTGCTTGATGGCGCCGAAGAAGACCCAGCCGGGGCCCGCGGTGATCACGGCAGTCCACCAGCGCCGCGAGTTCTCGGGGGTCTTGGGCGGCATGAAGCGCAGGTAGTCGATCTGCTCGGCGATCTGCGCGATGAGGGAGAGGCAGACGCCCGCGGCGAGCATGGTGCCCGCGAAGCTGACGCCCTTGTGCAGGGGCTCGCCGGTGGCGGTGTCGATGCCGCCGAAGGCGAAGAAGTCGCCGATGGCCTCGGGATGCTTGAACAGCAGGTAGCCGAACGGCAGCACCATCATCACGAGCCACAAAGGGGTGGTCCACACCTGCAGCTTCGCGAGCGTGTTCATGCCGTAGATCACCAACGGGATGATCAGCACGGACGACAGCAGGTACCCGAGCCAGAGCGGAATGCCCAGGCCGAGTTCGAGGCCCTGCGCCATGATCGAGCCCTCGAGGGCGAAGAAGATGAACGTGAACGACGCGAAGATCACGTTCGTGAGTACCGAACCGTAGTAGCCGAAGCCGCTGCCGCGGGTGATCAGGTCGAGATCGATGTTGTACCGCGCCGCGTAGTACGCCAGTGGATAACCGGTCAGCACGATGACCAGCGCGAAGAAGCCGATGCCCCACAGTGCGTTGCCGGTGCCGTTGGCGATGCCGATGTTCGCGCCGATGGCGAAGTCGGCCAGGTAGGCGATGCCGCCCAGCGCCGAGGTGGCGACGACGGCGGGCCCCCACTTGCGATAGCTGCGCGGCGCGAACCGCAGGGTGTAGTCCTCGAGCGTCTCGCGCGCGGCGGCGTCGCGGAGCGCGGTCGACGGTGCGCCGTCGGCTTCCGCGGGTTGCAGTGCGGTCACGGTTGTTCCCTTCCGGCCCGCACCACCCGGTGCGGGGTTGGGGAAATCGTGCTGCCGCGGCGTTCAGCGGGGGTGACTGCGTCGTAACGGGTCGGTTACGGCGGCGGGCGGCGTGTGACGGCGGTGTTGCCCGCGTTCGCCTTCGCCGCCGCGTCCTCCTTGCGCTTGACCGAGTCCCGGATCTGGTCGATGTTCTCGCGCAGCATGTCCGCGACCAGCTCGTCCGTCCGCTCGTCGGCGAGCACCTGCAGCACCATCCGGAAGGTGGTGTCGACGATCAGCTGGATGATCTCGTCGTGGAACGGGATGTACTTGACCCGCCTGGTCTGCGGGTCGTTCTTGATCGTCTCCAGGATCATGCCCGTCATCTCGGGCTTGTTCTCCTCGAGCGCGGCCGCGATGTTCTTGGTGTAGTGCCCGGACTTGAGCACCTCGGCGACCTCGTCGAGGACGGCGACGGTGATCGGGCGCTTGACGGCGTCGACGACGGTGTCGGTGGCGCGGTTGACGACGGCGGCGGTGATCCGGTCGCCGTAGAGCCGGTCGATCGCCCGCGCGAGCCGGGCCAGGGCCACCGCGATGCGGATCAGTCGGAACAGTCGCGGCGCGGGGCTCGGCACGATCAGCGCGGGGATCATGCCGAGGATCTCGTACCAGTTGACGAGGAGGAACCGGCGATGCCAGCCCACCTGGCGCCACCGCCACAGGAACTCGGCGGCGAAGACCGCACAGATCACGGCGTCGACGATGAGGACCGTCCGGAGAGTGGCCGGGGAGACGTCGAAGAACGTGATCCACACGATCAGCCCCACGGAGACGAAGGCCAGCGCGACCATGGCCCAGTCGGTCCACAGGACGGGCGGCTTCCGCGGGTACGGAGCGAGTCGGGCGTCGGTCGTGGCGTTCATCGCGTCCGACACTACTGAGCGGCCGCGCGCCCGGGGGCCGGTCCGCACGGACCGGCCCCGGGGGACGCGATCACGCCGCGGGAGGCAGGTGCCGCTGCACGTCGTCGATGATGCGGCCGGCGCCGAGCACGCCGATCCCCACCATCCAGGTCTCGTCGTCGACCGCGAACGCGCGGTTCGCGGCCACGGCGGGCAGCGCGCCCCAGCGGTCGGTCACGGTCCGCTGGGTGGCGGACGAGTTCGCGCCGGGGGTGTGGAAGACGTAGTCGCCGTTGATCTCCGCGAAGTTCTCCAGCGACGGCTCGATCATCGAGTACTCGCCCCACGGCTTCGGCGGGATGCTGAAGCCCATCGCGGTGATCACGCTCCCGGAGAACGTGCCGGGGCCGTAGATCCGGAACGTGCCGTTCGCCCGCCACCGCACGATCGAGACCGACTTGCCGGGGGCCCCGACCTTGCGGCCCACCTCGGCGGCGCGCGCGTCGAGCGCGGCGAGCTGTGCGGCCATCTGATCCGTGCGGTTCACCGCCAGTGCGGTGATGTTCGCCTGCTCCTTCCAGTTGGTGCCGGTGTCCACGGAGTACACGGTGGGGGCGATGGCGGAGAGCTGCTGGTAGAGCTTCTCGTGCCGGACCTTCGAGCCGATGATGAGATCGGGCCGGAGCTTCGCGATCGCCTCGATGTCGGGACCGGCGATCAGGCCCACGTTCTCCGTGCCGTCGAGCTTGTCGCGCAGGTATCCGGGGAAGCCCTCGTTCGCGGCCGCGACGGCGGCGCCGACCGGCTTGATGCCCAGCGCGACCAGGGCGTCCGTGTGCGGCGAGTCGATGACGACGATGCGCTGCGGGTTCGCCGGTACCTGGGTCTCGCCCATGGCGTGGGCGACGGTGCGCGTCTGGGCGGGTGCGGCGTCGCCGCCGCCGGATCCGCACGCGGTGAGCGTCACGGCGGTCGCCACCGCGAGGGTGGCGGCGAGGAATCGGCGGCGGTTCGGTCCTGATGCGATCGTCATGCCGGAAAGATAGCATTCGGTTAGGCTTGCCTTGGTGTTCGGTCGGGGTGTGCGATCTCCCCGGCGCCGCCCGGTAGCGTGGAGGGGTGGCGAAGCTCTGGGCGATCAGTGACCTGCACGTCGGGCACCGAGGGAACGAGGGCGTCGTCGACAAGGTGTGGCCCGACTCGCCCGACGACTGGCTGATCCTCGCGGGCGACCTCTGCGAACGCACCGACCAGCTGGACGAGGTGCTCGCCGCCATCGCCCCGCGGTTCGCAACGGTGATCTGGGTCCCGGGGAATCACGAGCTCTACACCACCTCGAAGGACCCGATGCAGGTCTTCGGTGAGGCCCGGTACGACCACCTGGTGGAGATCTGCCGGCACCACGGCGTCCTCACGCCGGAGGACCCGTTCCCGGTGTTCGAGGACGCCGACGCCGGGCCCGTCACGATCGTCCCGATGTTCCTGCTCTACGACTACAGCTTCCGCGACGAGGGGCTGACCGTGCTGCAGGCGCTGGCCCGAGCGAAGGAGAAGAGCGTCGTCGCGACCGACGAGTTCCTGCTCTCGCCCGAGCCCTACGCCACCCGCGACGCCTGGTGCCGTGCCCGGCTCGAGTACACGCGCCGTCGGCTCGCCGCCCTGCCCGCCGGCACCCGCACCGTGCTCGTGAACCACTGGCCCCTGCGCCGCGAACCCACCGAGGTGCTCTTCTACCCGGACTTCTCGCTGTGGTGCGGCACCACCGCGACGGCGGACTGGCATGTCGACTACAACGCCGAGGCCGTCGTGTACGGCCACCTGCACATCCCGCGCACCACCTGGTACGACGGGGTGCGGTTCGAGGAGGTCTCGGTGGGCTACCCGCGGGAATGGCAGGAGCGGGGCCTGCCCGAGCCGCTGCTGCGCCGGATCCTGCCGGCGCCGGATTACACCGAGGAGTCGCTCGGGCACTACGGCGTCCACTTCCAGGTGGACCCGAAGTACCGGGACGACCCGGAGAAGTTCGCCGCCGAGCGCGCGAAGGCCCAGGCCCGCCTCGGCGACCGCCGGGTGGCGGCACGGGAACGGATCGCCGAGCGCCGGGCGGCGCGGGCGAAAGAGGGGGAGAAGTGATCCTGCAGTCGATGCTGCCGCGCGGCGTGGTCGCCCGGGAGGCGCACGCCGATCTGGACGCGCCCCTGCATCCGCGCGAGGCTGCGCAGATCGCCAAGGCCGTGCCCAAGCGGCAGGCCGAGTACGCGACGGTGCGCCACCTGGCCCGGGAGGCCCTGGGCGAGTTGGGCATCGGCGACGCCGTCCTCGTCAAGGGCGAGGGCGGCGGGGTGGACTGGCCGCGCAACGTGGTGGGCGCCCTCACGCACTGCGACGGCTTTCGCGGCGCGGTCGTCGGTTACCGGATGGGGGTGCGCACGATCGGCATCGACGCCGAGCCGCATCTCGCCCTGCCCGACAAGGTGCTGCCCACGGTCTCCGTGGAGTCCGAGCGGGAGGTGCTCGCTGCGCGCCCCGACGACGGGCTGCACTGGGACCGCCTGCTGTTCTGCGCCAAGGAGGCCACGTACAAGGCGTGGAACCCGATCACCGGGCGTTGGCTGGGCTTCGAGGATGCGGAGATCACCTTCGACCTCGCCGAGCGCGCCGACGACGCGGCGGAGGGCACCTTCCACTCGCGGATCCTCATCGACGGCAGGACCGTCGACGGCGGCGCGCCGGTCGCCGCGTTCGACGGCCGGTGGCGGATCACCGACGGCCTCATCGTGACCTCGATCGCGGTGGTGTGAGATGACCACCGCCAGGACCTTCCTCGAGCCCGACGGCGCCGGACTCGTCATCGTCGACAAGCCCGCGGGCCTCACCAGCCACGACGTCGTCGCGCGGTGCCGGCGCGCGATGGGCACGCGCAAGGTCGGTCACGCCGGCACCCTCGACCCGATGGCGACGGGCGTGCTGGTGATCGGCATCGAGCGGGCGACGAAGCTGCTGGGCCACCTCGCGCTCACGAGCAAGGCCTACTCGGCCACCGTCCGGCTCGGTGCGTCGACGTCCACCGACGACGCCGAGGGCGAGGTCACCGGCGGCGCCCCCGCCGCGGGCCTCGACGAGGACGCCGTGCGCGCCGCGATGGCGCCGCTGACGGGTGAGATCGAGCAGGTGCCGAGCTCGGTGAGTGCCATCAAGGTCGACGGCAAGCGGGCCCACCAGCTGGTGCGCGAGGGGGCGGACGTGCAGCTCAAGGCCCGCCCGGTCACCGTCGACGAGTTCGCGGCGCACGCCTTCCGGCGCGAGGGCGGCTTCCTCGACGTCGACGTGACCGTCGAATGCTCCTCCGGCACGTACGTCCGGGCGCTCGCCCGCGACCTGGGCGCGAGCCTCGGCGTGGGTGGGCACCTGACCGCGTTGCGTCGCACCAGGGTCGGGCCGTACGGGCTCGATCACGCGATCACCCTCGACGAGCTCTTCGAGACGCCGCGGTTGTCCTACGGCATCGACGAGGCGATCGCCGCGGGCTTCGCCATCCGCGAGATCACCGAGGAGCAGTCCGTCGACCTCGCGCTGGGTCGATGGCTCGAGCCGGTCGGCCTGCCCGGCGTCTACGCCGCGGCGACCGCCGATGGCCGCGTCTTCGCGCTGCTCCAGGAGTCGGGGAAGCGCGCGAGTTCGGTCTTCGTGGTCCGCCCCGCCGCCTGAGCGGTCAGCCGTCCAGGAATCGAGTCCACGATGCGCGGGGCGTGGACTCGTCGCCGAGCGTGGGCCACGTAGGGCCCTCCGAGGCGAATCCGAGAGTTTCGAGCGCGGGCGCAGCTGACATGTGCCGGTCGGCCACAGCGATCGTCAGCCGTCGGGTTGCTTGGTGCTCCGCGACCGCGCGGCAGGCGGCGATGATCACGATGACCGCCGCGTCCGTCGCCGCGTCGGGTGGGATCCTGTCGATGATCTCCGTCGTGGAGGTCCTCAGGTCGACGGACACCTGTACGTCGCCGACTCGCCGGCCATCCGTGAACGCCTGATACAGCCCGTCGCTCACCGCCTCGAACGTCACTGCGCAAGTGCTGTTCTCGTGCTCGCCGATGCGGAATCGACCGGCGGTCGGCGTCATGGTCATGACCGCGATGGTACCGCAAAAATGCGACGAATCACTCATTTGGGGTGATTTTCTAGGCGAACTAGCCCCGGTGAGTGGCAGGCCCGGGCCGTGCGCATCGTCCTACGGCAACGCCGGATCGATTACTCGCGCAGGCGGGTCCATGTCACCCGCGGCGTGGATTCGTCGCCGCGGGTGGGCCAGGTGGTGCCTTCGCGGCGGAAGCCGATGGTTGCGAGCGCGTCCGTGAGATGTGGGCTGGGGTCGGCCGCGGCTATCGTCAACCGCCGGGTGTCCTGGCGCTCCGCAGCGGCCCGGCATGCGGCGATGATCACGGCGTCGGCCGTTCCGTCGGGCACCTCGTGTGCCGTGCGGTCGATGATCTCGGTCGTCGAGGTCCCCAGGTCGACGGAGATCTGGGCCGCGCCGGCTGGACGGCCGTCGACGTGTGCCTCGTACAGCCCGTCACGCCCTGGCTCGAATTCGACGGTGGTTGCATCGCCGGTGCCCGTGACTCGCGGGAGGGCGTGGAGTGCCTCCTCCGGCCTCGACGGGCGCATGCGAACACGCACCTTGCGTGCGCCGAGGCGGGCGGCTCCGAACGTCGCCGCCGGTGATGGTGCGGCCGCCCTCCGTCGAGGCAGGGGCACCGCCCCGATCGCGTCGAGTGTCGCGGCCAGTCGAGCGCGGGCCTCGGAGGTGTTCTCGATCGCGTAGATCGCGTGATCGGCGGGCTCTCCGGCGTACTCGCGCAGCCGGCGCAGAGTCTGGACGTGCTGGAAACCGACCGATTCTGCGAGGGTGGCCGCGGCGCGGTTCTGCACGCACGCCGGTGCGACGATGCGCGGGACATCCGGGAGCGCGAGGAAGATGTCCAACACGCATATCGCGAGTGCCCATTGCGCGATGGAAGGGGAACTGCGCGGCATTCCTGCGATCCAGATCGAGGACTCGAGGTGGCCCGTCCGTGGGTCCGGTCCGACGTGCTCGACCTGCCCCACCACGCGTGCGCCGGCTCCGTCCCCGGCGATCAGGACCCGGGAGTGGACGACGAACGGGTCGGTACGGGCGGACCACCACTTGTCGGCCCACGCGGTCGACGAGTGTTCCTTGCGCCAATCGGCATTCGCCTGGCCGAAAGCGGGGCGTAGCCGCTCCTCGTGCTCCAAGCAGGTGCGGCGCCACGAGTCGGCATCCGAGAGCCGGGGCGCACGGAGCTCGACGACGTGTTCGCCGACGCGGAAGCGGCCGGAGGCCGACCGAGTTCTCACCCGACAATGCTACTGCAAATACTCTCTGCAGTGACGCGCGAAGAAGTAGGGGAAGTGCGTGAACTCCGTCCTCGTGGTCCGGCCCGCCGCCCGAGCGGTCAAGGTCACTCCGCCCGGAGGCGGGTCCACGATTCGCGCGGCGTGGCCTCGTCCCCGAGCGTCGGTAGGGTCTTTCCCTCGGAGGCGAAGCCGATCGCGGCGAGCGCGTCGCGGGCGGGGGAGTGCCGATCGGCCAGCGCCACGGTGAGGCGCCGGGTGTGCTGGCGTTCCGCCGCGGCGCGGCAGGCGGCGACGATGACTGCGGCCGCGAGGGCGGACGGCGCGTCGGCGCGCAGCCGGTCGATGATCGTGGTCGTCGAGCTCCCGCCGTCGACGTCGATCTCGAGTGCACCGAGCGGCGCACCGTCGACGGTCACGGGATGGCGTCCGTCGCGCGGAGCCCCGAAAGCGATGTCGAGTCCGTCGTCGGTGCGCGCGAGCGACGGGAACGCGCGGGTGGGGACGGCCCGTCCCGCCGCGCGACCGGCACGCAGGCGTCGGACGCCGATCCGGGCCAGGTCGACCGCCGCGTGGGCGGGTGGCAGCGGCGCGCGGCTCGCCGGCAAGGGTTGTGGGTCGACCGAGTCGATGATCCGCTGCAGGTCACGCCGGGATTCGGCGGTGTTGTGCATGACGTAGATGGTGTGATCGACGGGTTCGCCTTCGTAGATGCGCAGTGAGCGCGCGGTCTGGAGATAGGTGAAGCCGAGCGCCTTGGCCAGCGCGAGCGAGCCACGATTCTCCACGGGCTGCACGGCCAGGACCGCCGAGACATGGGGGGACTGCGCGAACGTGTCCAGGACGTTCACAGCCGACATCCAGAGCGTGACCGCCTTCGACTCGGGCAGGCCGACGACCCACGTGAGGGATTCGACGTGTCCGGCGCGCGGGTCGGGTCCGAGCATCGCCTGTTGGCCGACGACCCGCTGGCCCGCGCCATCGTCGACGGTGAGCACGCGTGAGAGCACGGTGGTCTCGGCGTTTCGGGAGCTCCACCACTGCTCCGCCCACGCGGCGGTGGAGTGCTCCGTCGCCCAGTCCGTGTCCGGGGTGGCGAACGCGGGGCGGAGTCGCTCCTCGTGCTCGAGCACCGTGCTCCGCCAGGATCGGGCGTCGGACAGGCGTGGAGCGCGGAGTTCGATGGTGTGGTCGCCGATCCTGTAGCGGCCGGCGTGCGAGGGCATCGTCACGCCCGGCGATGCTACTGCAAACAGTGTTGTGATGCGCTGCGGCGGCTGCATCGAGTGATCGACGACTCACTCCCGGAGCCGGGTCCACGACTCTCGTGGGGTGCGCTCGTCGCCGCGGGACGGGAGCGCGGGCCCTTCGGAGAGGAAGCCGAGGGCGACGAGCTCCTGGGAGGCGGTGGCATGCCGATCGGCCAGCGCGATCGTGAGGCGCCGCGTCCTCTGGCGTGCCGCGGCCGCGCGACACGCGGCGGCGACGACGCCGCCGGCCTCGGGAACCGCGCTCGGGGCGAGCCGGTCGATGATCTCGGTGGTCGAGGTCCCCAGGTCGACGGTCACCTCGAGGTCGCCCATAGGGGCGCCGTCCATGTGCACCCGATACCGCGCATCGCGACCGGCATCGAACGCGACGGTGTGCCGGTCGGCGGTGTGGGTGACGGCCGGCAGGAGCGGGTCCGCGGGCCGCGAGGGTGTCGTGCGCGCACGTAGGCGGCGAGCGGCGAGGTGGGCCGCGCCGAACGCCGCGGACACGGACGGCTTCTCGGCCCGCCGTGCGGGCAGGGGTTGCGCGGCGAGAGCGTCCAGGATCCGTTCCAGCTCGACCCGGCTCGCCGCGGAGTTCTCGACGGCGAAGACGTCGTGGTCGACGGGCTCCCCGGCGTACTCGCGGAGCTGGAACAGGGTCTGAACGTGGCGGAAGCCGACCGATCCGAGCAGGGCGATCGCGGAGCGGTTGTGCACGTACACCGGGGCGACGACCCGCGGCACCTCCGGGTGCGTCCGGAGGACGTCGAGCACTGTCGTCGCGAGCGCCCACCGGGACACCGGGGTGGAATGCGGGACGCCGGCGAGCCAGATGGAGCTCTCGACGTGACCGGTGCGCCGGTCCGGCCCCACGTGGTCGACCTGTCCCACCACATGAGCTACGGGACCGTCCTCGGCGACGAGCACCCGGGCGTGTACGACGAACGGGTCGGTGCGCGCCCGCCACCACCGGTCCGCCCAGGCGGCGGCGGAGTGCTCCGTGCTCCAGTCCGTCGTCGCGGTGCCGAACGCGGGGCGCAGGCGCTTCTCGTACAGGAGGTTGGTGGTGCGCCAGGAGTCCGCGTCCCCGAGCCGCGGAGCGCGGAGCTCGAGGACGTGGTCGCCGATCCGGTAGCGACCGGATGCGGGATCGATGCCCACCAGACGATGTTACTGCAAATTCTCCGGTCCGACGTACTGCGCGGAGGGCCGGATGATCTTGCCCTGGCGGACCTGCTCGAGGATGTTCGCGGTCCAACCGACCACGCGGGCGACGCCGAACGTCGGCGTGAACATGGACGGCGGCAGGCCCACCTCGGTCATCAGCACGCCCGCGTAGAACTCGACGTTCGCGTACAGCCGCCTGCCCGGCTTGAGTTCGTTGATCCCCGCTTCGATCTCGGCCTCGACCGCGCGCGCCCGGCGCACCAGCGGGGAGTCGAACCGGGTCACCACCTCCTTGAGCAGCTCCGACCGCGGGTCGTGCGTGCGGTAGACGGCGTGCCCGAAGCCCATGATCTTCTCGTCGCGGGCGATCTTCCCGCGCACCCAGGCGCGGGTGTTCGCGGGATCGCCGATCTCGTCGAGCGCCGCCAGCGCTCGGCTCGGCGCTCCGCCGTGCAGCGGCCCGAGGAAGGCCCCGAGCGCACCCAGCAGGCACGAGGACATGTCGGAGCCCGTGGAGGCGATCACCCGGCCGGCGAAGGTCGAGGCGTTGAAGCCGTGGTCGATCGTCGCGACCAGGTAGGTCTGCAGCGCGGCCGCGGCGGCCGCGTCCGTGGTCCCGGTCGCCATCCGCAGGTAGTCGGCGGCGTGGCCGGCGTCCGGGTCGGCATCGAGGGGCACCTCGCCCCGTGCCAGACGGTGCGCCGCGGCCAGGATGGCCGGAGTCGCCGCGGCGTACCGCAGCGCGGCCTCGGTCCGTTCGGCCTCCGGCACGTCCATGAGCGGCCGGTCGCCGAGGCCGAGGCCGGCGAGCGCCAGGCGCAGTGCGTGCATCGGCTCGGTATTCGGCCCGACGGTGACCCGCAGCAGGTCGAGCACGCCGCCCGGCAGGACCCGCAGGGCGCCGGCGCGACGGGCGAAGGCGGCACCGTCGGACGGCCCGGGCAGGCGGCCGAACAGCACGAGGTGCCAGGCGTCCTCGAAGGTGACCTCCGCCGCGAGGCGCGTGGCGTCGTGGCCGCGGTAGTGGAAGTAGCCCTCCTCGCCGCGGACGTCGCCGATCTCGGTGTCGGTCACGATGACGTTCTTGAGCCCGGCCGGGGCGATGAGCGGTGTGGTCATGCCCCGAGTGTGGGCGATGTTGATCAATACCCGCAATGTTGATTCAATCAACTCGTGGACCGGTGGATCACGACCTCGGAGGCCGCGGAGCGGCTCGGGGTCAAACGCGGCACCCTGTACTCCTACGTCAGTCGCGGCGTGCTGCACTCGCGGCGCATGCCGGGGCAAGCGGAGTCGCTGTTCGACCGCACCGAGGTCGACTCCCTCGCCGCGGTCAAGCACGACGGCCGGCGGGAGGCCGACCGCCTGCTCCGGTTCCGGGCCGTGACCACGCGGGTCTCGGCGCTCCGCGGCGACGCGCTGTATCTGCGCGGCCGTCCCATCTCGGAGGTCTGCGCGACGATGGATTTCGCGGCGGCCGCGCGCTTCGCGTTGGAGGCGGACCAGGTCGCCGCCCCGCCGGCCGTCGACCTGGACGTCGCGCGGACGGTAGCGCTCGAGCGCAGGATCCCGCTGGCCGTCGCGCTACTCGCGGCGCGGGATCCAGTGCGGGCGGACCGGTCCCACGTCGCCGAGCGCACGCTCGGCCTGCTGCCGGTGCTCGCGGGGCTGGTACCGGAGGCCCGCCTCGATCACCACTGGGTCGACGCGCTCGCCACGTGCCTGATCGACAACGGCCTGGCCGCGTCGACGACGGCCGCGCGGGTCGCGGCGTCGGCGCGCGCGGGCTTCTACGACGCGCTGCTGGCCGGGTACGGGGCGATGGCGGGCGTGCTGCACGGCGGCGCGCCGGCAGCCGCCCACGCGATGCTCGGGCGGGTGCTGGACGGCGGCGACATCGACGCGGCGATCGCGGACGCGGCGTGGGGCGGGCACCTCGCGGGCTTCGGCCACATCGTCTACACCGGCGAGGACCCGCGGGCCACCGTCGTGCTGGGCCTGATGAGGGCGGACCGCCCCGACGCACCGGCGCTGCGGGCGGTCGCGGACCTCGCCGCCCGGACCGGCCGGTCCGTCAACATCGACCTCGCGGGAGCGGCGGTCGCGCACACGCTCGGGCTCCCCGCGCGCGCCACCGAGGTGCTGTTCCAGTACGGCCGGACCGTCGGGATGGCGGCGCACATCGCCGAGGAGTACGAGGAGGCGCCGCTGCGCTGGCGGGGCACGAACAGCGGGGGCGTGCGCTGACGCCTGTGGTTCACTAGGTTAGCCAAACCTTAGGAGAATCGCATGCCCGTCGCCGCGCCGCTCGCCCGCCCCGCCACCCGCCGCGATCTGCTCCGCGGCGCGGGACTCCTCGGGGCGGCGACCCTGGCCGTGGCCTGCGGCGCGGGGGAGCCGGACCCGGCCGCGCCCGGGAAGCGGACCGTCGAACACCTGCGGGGGAGCACCGTCGTGCCGGACGATCCGCGCCGGATCGTCACCGTCGGCTTCAGCGACCAGGACCCCGTCCTCGCGCTCGGCGGGTCCCTCGCCGGCGTCACGGACTGGTACGGGGACTACGAGTTCGCGACGTGGCCGTGGGCGCAGGAGGCGCTCGGCGCGCAGCGCCCCGCCGTGCTGAACAAGGGGAAGTTCACCGGCACCCCGGACTACAGGTACGAGGAGATCGCCGCGCTCCGCCCCGACCTCATCCTCGGCCTGTACACGGAGATGAACGCCGAACAGTACGAACGGCTCTCGCGCATCGCGCCGACCGTCGGCCCGCCTGTGGGGTACAAGGAGTTCACCGCTCCGTGGGACGTCGCGACGCGCCTCGCGGGCGACGCTCTCGGTCGGCGCGACGGCGCCGACCGTGCCGTCGACGCCGTGAACGCGAAGGTCGCGCAGGTGCGCGGCGCGCATCCCGAGTTCGCCGGGCGGACGGCCGTGGTCGTCGAGCGCTTTCAGCCGGGATCCACCTTCGTGCGTTCCCCCGGTGACCCGCGGTCACGGCTGCTCACGGAGCTCGGTTTCACCGTCCCGGACGTCGCGGGCAGCGGATCCGGCGGCAACGACGGCACGAACCTGCCCGATGAGCGCATGGCCGAGCTGAACCAGGACGTGCTGGTGTGGAACATCGGCAGCACCCCCGCGATCCGGAACGAGATCGAGGGACTGCCGATCTACGGCACGGTGCCCGCGGTCCGCTCCGGCCGCTCCGTGTTCATCGACGACCCCGTGGTGTCGGGTGCGTGGACGTGGGGCACGGTGCTCAGTATTCCCACCGTCGTCGACACCCTCGCGAGTAGCATCGCGCGCGTGATGACGAGGTGAAGCTGGTCGACGGGATCCGGACGGAGCTGCGCGCCGCCGCGGACCCCGCGCGGGCGCCGAAGATGCAGGCGTACATGAAGTCCGCGATGCCCTTCCTCGGCGTGCCCTCGCCACAGGTGCGCACGATCACCGCCGCCGTGCGACGTCGGCACCCGCCCGCCGACCTCGACGAGTTGCGCGCCGTCGTCCTCGCGCTGTGGGACGACGCGGAGTACCGCGAGGAGCGCTACGCCGCGCAGAATCTCCTGCGTTACCGCCTCGGCACGGGCGACCCCGCGCTGCTCCAGCTGCACGAGCACATAGCCGTCACCGGGGCCTGGTGGGACCACGTCGACGAGACCGCCCGGCACATCGCCGCCCTGCACGACGCACACCCCGAGGACACGGCGGCGGTGGTCCGCGCGTGGAGCCGCGGCGACGACCTGTGGCTGCGGCGGCTCGCCATCATCTCCCAGCTCGGCCGGAAGGACAGACTCGACACCGCGCTGCTCACCGATGTGATCGAACCCGCCCTGCCCGAGTCGGAGTTCTTCCTGCGCAAGGCGATCGGCTGGGCGCTGCGCGAGCACGCCAAGACCGACCCGGACTGGGTCCGCGCCTACGTGGCCGCTCACGAGGCCGAGCTCAGCGGCCTCTCCCGCCGCGAGGCGCTCAAGAACCTGTGAGACACACGGCCGCTCGCTCCGCGGGCCGCCGGGGCCGCCGTGCGGCGGCGCCGTCCAGCGCCGCGAGCGCGGCGGCGACGACGGCGAGGACCGCGCCCGCGAGGGGCAGAGCGCGGTACGACGCCCCCAGGTCGAGCAGGGTTCCGCCCAGCCACGGCCCCACCGCGATCCCGACGTTGAAGGCCGCCACGGTGAACGCCGGGGCGAGCGTCGGCGCACCCGGGGCGAGGGCGAAGACCCGCGAGTTCAGGGCCGGGTTCGTCACGAATCCCGCCGCCCCGAGGAGCGCCGCCGCGCCCGCGGCGGCGGCCGGATGGGGCAGGGCCACCGCGAGCGCCACGGAGGACACCGCCAGCGCCGCCGTGCCGCCCACCAGGACCGAGCCGGGTCGACGGTCCGCCAGCCGCCCGCCGGCGGCGATCCCGGCCACGGCGCCCACGCCGTAGAGCGCGAGCACGACCGGCACCGTGCCCGGGCCGGCGTGCGAGCTCTCCACGAGCATCGCGCCGAGGTAGCCGAAGCTGATCAGCAGCGCGGCGATGGAGAACGCGGTGATGGCGTACGACGTCCACAGCCGGCCGGTCCGCAGCGCGCGCACCTCCTCCCGGGGGCGCGCCGGCTCCTCCCGGGGGCGCGCCGGTCCGCTCGCCGTGATCCCCGCCGGGACCGTGGTCGCGATCGCCACCCCCGCCACGACGGTCGCGATCGCGACCGCGAGGAAGGTCGCGCGCCAGCCGAGGTGTTGGCCGAGCACGGTCCCGGCCGGGAGGCCGATCACCGTCGCGAGCGTGAGCCCGCCGGCGACGACGCTCATCGCGCGCCCCCGACGGTCCGCGGGTACGAGGGCGATCGCCGTCGTCGCGGCGACGGCCCAGAAGCCGGCGTAGACGAAGGCACCGGCGAACCGGGTCGCGAGGAGGACCGCGAAGGAGTCGGTGGTCGCGGCGACCAGATGGGTGGCGGCGAAGATCCCGGTGAACACCAGCAGCGCCCGCCGTTTCGGCCAGCGCAGCGTGGCGAGAGCGAGGATCGGGGCGCCGATCATCATGCCCAGCGCGAAGACCGAGATGAGCAGGCCCGCCCGGGGGATCGAGATCTGCAGGTCCGCGGCGACGTCGGGCAGGATGCCGGCGAGCATCAGCTCCGACGTCCCCTGCGCGAAGATGCCGAACCCGAGGACGACGACGGCCGGTGGCATCACAGCAGCGACCCGCCGCTCGCGTCGATCCACTGCCCGGTGACCCAACCGGCCGCGTCGGAGACCAGGAAGCCGACGATCCCCGCCACGTCGGCAGGCTGTCCGACCCGTCCGAGCGGCGAGTCCGCCGCCATGGCCGCGCGCCCCTCCGGCGTCGCGAGCCGGGCAGCGTTCATGTCGGTCGCCGTCCCGCCCGGTCCGACCGCGTTCACGGTGATGGCCCGGGGTGCCAGCTCCTTGGCCAGGGCGTGGGTCAGCGCGTCCACCGCCGCCTTGGACATCGCGTAGGGGAGCAGCGCGGGGTTGTACGAGCCGTGGGTGAAGCGCGTGGAGATGTTCACCACCCGGCCGCCGTCCGTCAGCCGCGGGAGCGCGTGCTGGAGGACGAAGAACGGCGCGCGGGTGTTGATCGCCATGACCCGGTCGAAGACGTCCGGCTCGACATCGGCGAACGGGATTCGCCCGCCCAGGATTCCGGCGTTGTTGATCACGATGTCGGCGCGCGGGGCCTCCCGGTCGTACTGCTCCCACAGCTGCGCCGGCGCTTCCTCGTCGGCGAGGTCGACGCGGATCGGGAACGCCCGGCCGCCGCGCTCCTCAATCGCATGCACGACGCCCTCCGCCGCCTCGCGGTCGGCGCCGTAGTGGACCGCCACCGTCGCTCCGCGGTCCGCGAGGTCGTCCGCGATCGCGCGCCCGATCCCGCGACTCGCTCCCGTGACCAGGGCGTACCTGCCTGCCAGATCGTCGCTCACGTGTTCCGCTCCTTTTCGTAGTGAATGCTACGAAAAGGAATCTAGCAGCAATGCGTAGCGATCGCTATAGAATGGGGTCATGGCGACGACGACCCGAGGCAGGCCGCGCTCCTTCGACCGGGGCGCCGCGCTCGGCGCCGCCGCTCTGCTGTTCTGGGAGAAGGGCTTCGAAGCCACCTCGATCCGCGATCTGACGGAGCGGCTCGGTGTGGAGGCGCCGAGCCTCTACCGCGCTTTCGGCGACAAGCGGCGCCTCTTCGAGGAGGCGGTCGCCGAATACGACCGAACCTACGGGGGTTTCATCGACCTCGCGTTCGCGGAGGAGTCCACCGCACAGGCGGTGGTTCTCCGCCTCCTCGCCGAGGGGCCCCGGAGGTACACGCGCGCCGGCCTGCCCCGCGGCTGCCTCGTCGTCAGCGGCGACGCCGGGACGGCGGACGCCGAGGTCACGGGCTACATGATCGCGATGCGGTCCGCCAACGTCGCGCGGCTGGCCGAGCGCATCGCCCGCGACATCGACAGCGGTGCGCTGCCCGCCACCGTCGACGCGCTCGCGCTCGCGCGGTTCGTCTTCGCGACCCTGAACGGGCTCGCCGCGGCGGCCCGCGAGGGGGTGCCGCTGGAGGAGCTGGAGGCGGTGGCCGCGATCGCCGCGGGCGCCTGGCCCGTCAGCTCCTGACCCAGATGGCCTGCGCCGCCACGTCGCCCAGGTCCAGCGGCGCACCGTCGTCGACGGTGACGGCGATGGTCCCGAGGAACTTGCGCAGCTCCACGACCTCGATTCGCGCGTCGGGCGCGATCCCGACCTCCTGGAAGTAGCGCAGCATCTCGGGGTCGGAGTCGGAGATCCGGGCGACGGTGCCGGACTGGCCCGCCGCGAGCTCGGACAGCAGGCAGGCGTCGGGGGTGGGGACGGTGCCGTCGGGCTGGGGGATCGGGTCGCCGTGCGGGTCGCGGTCGGGGTAGCCGAGCCGCTCGTCGAGGCGTGCGAGGAAGCGCTCGGAGACGGCGTGTTCGAGGACCTCGGCCTCGTCGTGCACCTCGTCCCAGCCGTAGCCCAGCTCCGAGACCAGGAAGGTCTCGAGGAGCCGATGCCGACGCACCATCGCCGTGGCCGCTGCGCGCCCGTCGTCGGTGAGCGTGACCGCCCCGTACTTCTCGTGGTCGACCAGGCCCTGGTCGGCGAGCTTGCGAATGGCCTCGGAGGCGGTGGATGCGGAGACGCCGAGCGCATCGGCGAGCGACTTCGTCGTGACCTTCACATCGGACCACTCCTGGGCGGTCCAGATCTGCTTGAGGTAGTCCTGCGTGACCGCGGACAGCTCGCCGACGGGGCGCGGCGAATCGGGCAGGGGAGGCTTGGGCACGCACCCACCATAGGCCGTCCGATAGGGTGAGTGCGTGCTTCGCTGGCGAGGGCTCGATGACGTTCCCGCGGACTGGGGACGGTGTGTCGTAACGATCGGCGTGTTCGACGGTGTTCACCGTGGACACGCCCAACTGATCGCACGAGCGACCGCGGAGGCCCACGAACGTGGCCTCCCCGCGGTCCTCATGACGTTCGATCCGCATCCCGCGGAGGTGGTGCGGCCCGGATCGCATCCGCCGCAACTGACGACGCTGACCAGGCGGGCCGAGCTCGCCGAGGAGCTCGGCATCGACGTCTTCTGCGTGATGCCCTTCACCGCCACCGTCATGGCGCAACCGGCCGAGGACTTCGTGCACTCCGTGTTGGTCGAGCGGCTGCACGCCGCCGCGGTCGTGGTGGGGGACAACTTCACCTTCGGCTACCGGGCCCTCGGCAACGTCGAGATGCTGGCCCGCCTGGGGCACAAGTTCGGCTTCTCCGTGGACGCGGTGCCGCTGCTGACCGAGCACTCGGTGACCTACTCCTCGACGTACATCCGCTCCTGCGTGGACGCGGGCGACGTCAAGGCCGCCGCCGAGGCACTGGGGCGCCCGCACCGGGTGGAGGGCGTCGTCGTGCGCGGCGACGGCCGCGGCCGCGAGCTGGGCTTCCCGACGGCGAACGTCGCCCCGCCCATGTTCGCCGCGATCCCCGCCGACGGCGTGTACGCCGCGTGGTTCACCGTGCTCGGCGCGGGCCCCGTGGTGGGGCAGGTGACGCCCGGCGAGCGGTATCCGGCCGCGGTGTCAGTGGGCAGCAACCCGACCTTCTCGGGGCGTACGCGCACCGTCGAGGCCTTCGTGCTGGACACGTCCGCCGATCTCTACGGCCAGCACGTCGCCGTCGACTTCGTGGACCGGGTGCGCGGCATGGAGCGGTTCGACTCCATCGATGCGCTGCTCATCGCGATGGGCGGGGACGTCGATAAGACCCGCGCGATTCTGGGAATCCCCTGACTCCTGGTAACGTGGTCGATCGTGCCTGCTGCGGTTCGCGGTGGCGGCACGGATCCATGACGACGCGATACTGAAACAAGGAGTTCCTCCATGTCGCTCACCACTGAGCAGAAGAAGTCGATCCTGGCCGAGTACGGCCTCCACGAGACCGACACCGGTTCCCCCGAGGCGCAGGTCGCGATGCTGACCAAGCGCATCACCGACCTGACCGAGCACCTCAAGCAGCACAAGCACGATCACCACAGCCGCCGCGGCCTGCTGCTGCTGGTCGGCCGTCGTCGCCGTCTGCTGAAGTACGTCGCCTCGGTCGACATCAACCGCTACCGCGCGCTCATCGAGCGCCTCGGCCTGCGTCGCTAAGAGCCTTCATCGAACGGCCCGTTCCCGGATCTCCGGGGGCGGGCCGTTCGGCGTTTCCGGGTCCGCCGATCCCGGGCGCCTCACGATGTCGAGGTTCCGGCGGGTACGCGTGTTCTCACGCACCTGTGTCCGTGCAGAACTCGACATCGTGAGCGAGCACGAGGCGCGCGTCAGCCGCGGCCCAGCAGGGTGCCGCCGTTGACCTGCAGGATCTGGCCGGTGGTCCAGCCCGCGTCGGGCGCGGCGAGGTAGGCCACCGCCGCGGCGACCTCCTCGGGGGTGCCGGGGCGGCCCGCCGGGATCTGCGCGACGCGGCTGTCGTGGAGCTCGGTCGTGAGTCGGTCGGCCCAGAACTCCGTCGCCGGCACGAACCCGGGCGCGACCACGTTGACGGTGACGCCCTCGGACGCCAATTCCAGGGCGAGCCCCGCCGACCAGGCGTGCAGCGCGCCCTTCGCCGCGCCGTACGCGCCGGGGCCGCGGAGCCCCGCGATCGAGCTGATCGAGACGATCCGGCCGCCGGGGCGGGCGAGGTGCGGCCGCAGCGCCTCGGTCGCGAGGACGGCCGTGATCACGTTGAGCCGGAACGTCGTGGCGTACGCCTCCGCCGTCCCTGCGAGGCCGCCCGGCGCGCCCTCGCGGGCCGGGTTGCCACCCACGTTGTTCACCAGCACGTCGACGGTGCCGCCCGCGCCGATCCGGTCGGCGAGAGCGTGGACGGCCGACGGATCGGCCACGTCCGCGACCTCGGCGGATACCCGCTGCGCACCGAGCGCGGCGTTGATCGTGGCCGCGGTCTCCGCGAGCACGTCCGCACGCCTGCCCACGATCACCACGTCGTTCCCGTCGGAGGCCAGACGGTGCGCGATCGCCCGCCCGATCCCCGTTCCGCCGCCGGTCACCACTGCACGCCTCGTCATAGTTTGAATGTCTCACGATTTCGTCGAGCCCGCAGCGGCGAGCTCGACGGCCGCCGGCGCGACCCGCGATCTCACCTCTACGGGTGAGGCGGCCCCGGGCACAGCGTCGATAGTGTCCACCCCGACCCGGCGAAAGGGGGACGAATGCGAACTCGTGCGGCCGTGACCGGCCTGATCGTCGCACTGATCTGGGGAATCGCAGGGGGACCGGCGGGCGCGGGCACCGGCGACGTCGCGAGCGTCGCGGACCTCCTGAAGGAGGCCGGCGTTCCAGGCTATGCGGTGCGGCTCGTCGGCCCGGGCGGCGTCGAGGACGAGCAGATCGGGGGAACAGACGGAGCCGGGCGGTCCATCTCCGCCGCGACGCCGTTCGTGTGGGGCTCCGTATCGAAGTCCCTGGCCGCTCGCTCCGCGCTCGCCCTAGCCGGACGTGGCCTCCTCGACCTGGACGCCCCCGTCGCTGCGGCGGTCGCCGCTGCAGCGCCTTGGGTCGGCGGCGACGTGACCGTCAGCGACCTGATCCGGCACACCAGCGGACTCCCGCACGACGTCGCCCTTACTGATCTCGCCCGCCCCGAGCCGGCGATGGAGGCGGTGCGCGCCACGGAGCCGCCCGCGCGCGGGCCGAGGGGCTCGTTCCGATACTCGAGCCTCAACTACCTCCTGCTCCAGGCTGTCATCGAGGCAGTGACGGCATCGCCGTACGGTGCCACGGTGGGAAGCGAGGTCGGTGTGCCCTCGGGTGCCCGCATCGTGTCAGGCGCGGAGTCCTTCGTCGCCGAGGTCCCGCCCGGCCACGTCCCCTTCCTGACTCGACCGAAGCGCACTGATCCCGCCTTCGACGGTGCCGGCCTCGGCTACGGTTACCTCGCGGGGTCGCTCGACGCTCTCTCCCGGTTCGCGCAGTGGCTGGCATCCGATGCGAGCTGGCAGAGCTTTCCGACGGTGCCCACCGGCCATGCCGCCGAGTACGGACCGGGCCTCTACCGTGAGACGATCGCGGGCCGCACGGTGTGGTGGCACTCCGGCGCAGTACCGGGTTACTTCACCCACATCGCCGTGTTCCCCGAGTCGGGCCGCACTCTGGTCCTCCTCGCGAACCGCTACGGGGAGCTCGACTCCGAGCAGCTGGCGGAGATAGCGCGGTACGCCATGCGCGGGGTCGTCGGCGATGCGGGAGATCCGCCGCGCGCGACGCCGTGGCCGCCCCTCGTCCTCGTCTGTGCCGCTGCCGGTGCCGGCCTCGGGGGGCTCGCGGTCGGATGGACGGCGGTGCGCCTCGTGCGGCGGCGATCGGCCCCAGCGGGCCGTCCTCGGAGGATGACGGCGGCGGCCGCCGGCATCTGTGGGCTCGTCGGCGCTGCTGCGTGGTACGGGCCCGCGGTACTGGGCTACCCCCGGCCGGTGCTCGCTCGCTGGGCGCCGGACATCGCTGTGCTGCTCTCGGCGCTCGCTGTCGAAGCCACCGCGCTCGCGGTGTTCATGGTGACGGCGAATTGGCGGCACGTCGCGTCTACAGCAAGAGCCGCGGGGAGTGGTCGCCGCATCACGGGCGGGCTGTGAATCCACGGCTGAGATCCACACGAAGCCAGATTCTGTCTCGTGTGGATCTGAGCCGTGGATTCACAGGGCAACGGGTCGGACGGCGGCTGATCCGGTTCCGGCTTACCAACACTCTTCGTCGAGAAGGCGCCGAGGCGGGCCACGCGTAGGTCAGGAGGACGGCCTCGTCGAAGGGCAGGCGGGCGAACGTGCGGCTCCGCACCAGCTTCGCGGCGTCGTCCCGGGAGACGACCCGCGGATCGGTGACGGCGCGTGTTCGTCCGCCGCGCACCACCCGGCCTCCGCCAGCGGCGCGCAGGTTCTTGAGCCAGTCGCGATCGGGGCCGTAGGTCAGCAGGATCGCCACCCCGTCCTCGGTCGCGAACGCGGTGACCGGCGTCCGGTACGGCGTGCCCGACGTGCGGCCGGTGTGCTCGATGATGGCGAAGCTCGGGGCCCAGCCGGCCCACAGCCGCTGGACGGGGTTCGTGACGCGGCGATTGAACCTGGCGAGGGACTGCGGCAGCTGCATGCGTCCATCGAACTCCCACGCGCGGCCCGCGACAAGGGCCCGTCCGGCCGAACGCTCAGCGGTCCTGCGGCTTGACGAACGGGAAGGCCAGGGTGGCGCGGATGTTCACGCCCGCCAGCAGCATGACGATGCGGTCCACGCCGATGCCCAGGCCGCCGGTGGGCGGCATCGCGTAGGAGAGGGCGTCGAGGAAGGACTCGTCGAGCTCCATCGCCTCCGGATCACCGGCGGCCGCGGCCATCGACTGTTTGGTGAGCCGCTCGCGCTGATCGATCGGGTCCGTGAGCTCCGTGTATGCGGTGCCGAGCTCGGCGCCGAAGCCCACCAGATCCCACTGCTCCGTGAGCCGCGGATCGTCGCGGTGCCTGCGCGCCAGCGGAGAGACCTCGACCGGGAAGTCGCAGTAGAACGTCGGGAACTCGGTCTGCTTCTCGACCAGCGCCTCGTACAGCTCCATCACCAGTTTGCCTGCGGTCGCGCCGCGCGGCACCGCCACGTGGTGCCGCGCGCACACCGCGGACACCTCCTCGAGCGTCGACGCCGACGTCAGGTCGACGCCCGCCGCCGCCGAGACCGCGGAATGCACCGTGACGACGGGCCATTCCGCCGTGAGGTCCACCTCGCGCGTGCCCCCGGCACCGTCGGGCCGCACGGCGACCGGTCGCCCGTTGACCGCCACGGCAGCGGCCAGGATCACCTCGCGCGTGAGCGTCCGCATCGTCGTGTAGTCGCCATACGCCTCGTAGGCCTCGAGCGCGGTGAACTCCGGGTTGTGCGTGGCGTCGGCGCCCTCGTTGCGGAAGTTCCGGTTCAGCTCGAAGATCCGGCCCATGCCGCCCACGGCCAGGCGCTTGAGGTAGAGCTCCGGCGCGATCCGCAGGTAGAGCCCCATGTCGTAGGCGTTGATGTGCGTGGTGAAGGGGCGGGCCGCGGCGCCGCCGTGCACCGACTGCAGCATCGGCGTCTCGACCTCGGTGAAATCGCGGCCCATGAACACGGCGCGCATCGCGGCGACCGCGCGCGAGCGCCGGTACAGCAGGTCGACGGCGCCGTCGTCGGTGATGAGCTCCAGCGGGCGGTTCCGCGCCCGGGTCTCGTCGCCGAGCCGTGCGCGCGTCTTCGGGACGGGGGAGAGGCACTTGCCGGCCATGGCCCACGACCCGAGCAGGACGGACGGCTCGCCGGTACGGGAGCGGACGACTTCGCCGGTCACCGACACCAGGTCGCCCATGTCGATCGCCGTGCGCCACAGCGCCCGAGCGTCGTCCGGGGTTCGGGTGCGCTCGGCGATCACCTGCAGATGGGCGCCGTCCTCGTGCAGGTCGACGAAGGTGACGCCGCCGTAGTCGCGTACCGCCCGCACCCGCCCGGTCACCGAGACGACGGTGCCGGAGGCACCGTCGGGCGCGAGGCCGGACGCCTGCTCCCGGACCGCCGCGAGCGAGGTGGTGCGGGGCACCGACGGGGGATAGCCGGGCATCCCGGCGTCCTCCAGGGCGCGGAGCTTGCGCCGGCGCACCCGTTGCTGCTCGGAGAGCCGGACGGGCGGAGCCTCCCGACGAAGGAGGCGCTCCTCCTCGGCGAGCAGCCGGTCGACGAACTCGGTGTCGCGCGGGAACTCGTCCGGGATCGACGGTCCCGCGAGGAACTTCGGGCCGATCTGCGGCAGGAAGCCCTCGGCGGTGCCGACGGCGATACCGGCGCGGACCGCGCTGAGCGAGGGGTCGTAGCAGAGGACCCGCGGCACCCAGTCCGGGCGGTACTTGTCGTTGGAGCGGTACAGGGATTCGAGCTGGTAGAACTTCGACGCGAAGCTCAGCACGGAGTCGACCATCCGGGTGACGGGCCCCGCTCCGACGCGGTCCGCCTCGGAGAAGACGGACCGGAAGACCGCGAAGTTCAGGGAGATCCGCCGGATCCCGATCTCGCCGCAGTGCTCGATGAGCTTGGCGACCATGAACTCGTTGAGGCCGTTCTCGGCGTCGCGGTCGCGCCGCATCAGGTCCAGGGAGAGGCCGCGCGTGCCCCACGGCACGAAGCTGAGCAGGCCCCGCACCACCCCGTCGGCGCTGTGGGCGGAGACGAGCACGCAGCGGCCGTCGACGGGGTCGCCGATCCGGTTGAGGGCCATCGAGAATCCGCGCTCGGTCTCCTCGCCGCGCCACTGCTCGGCCAGCGCGGCCACTTCGGCCAGCTCCGCGGCGGACAGGTCGCCGTGCCGACGGACCTTGAGGGTGTAGCCCGCGCCGGCGACGCGGGTCACGGCCTGGCGGACCGCGCGCATGTCGCGGCCCTTGAGGGTGAACGCGTCGACGTGGATGATCGCCTCGTCGCCGATGGTCAGGGTGCGCAGCCCGGCGTCCTCGTAGACGGTGGCGCCGTCGGCGCTCGCCGCCAGCACGGCGGGGTAGAGGCTGTGCGAGCGGCAGTCCTCGATCCACGCCGCGACCGCGGCGGGCCACGAGTCGCGGTGGCCGATCGGATCGGCGCTCGCCATCGACACGGGCCCGACGGCGCGGCAGGTCACCACGGCCCGCCGGTCGGGGGAGGCGATCACCGCCTTGTCGCGCCGGGTGGCGAAGTAGCCCAGGGAGTCGTCCTCGCCGTACTCGAGCAGGAGCCGCCGCACCTCGAGTTCCTCGGGCTCGGTCATCAGCTCGTCGCCGCGCCCGGCCCGCCAGAAGGCCATGAGGGCGAGGATCAGCACCGACGCGGACAGGACGCCGGCCAGCGAGTAGAGCCACATCGGACCGGAGTGCCCGTTGAGCGCGACGTCGATCCGTCGCGGAACCGCCACGCCGAACGTGGACCGGAGCGACCACACGAGGATCTCGACGGTGCCGTTGAGGCGATTCGACCCTCGGCCCGGGAAGGTGAACGCGAGCGCGACGACCACGAGGTAGACGCCGACGAAGCCGCCGACCAGGACGCCGAACGCGGCGCGGCGCGAACCCCGTGCGAGCTTCGCGGGGTACTGCGGGCGGGCGGCGATGACCAGCGCGAGGCAGACGGCGCTGATGGCCGCGGTGAGCGCGGCGCCCGGCAGGGAGAAGCGCACGGACACGTACGCCTCGATGAAGGGCGGGAGGTGCCGCGTCTCGTCGGGGTCGAGCTGGTCGGTCGCGACGATCACCAGCGTCGCGATGTTCACCAGCACCTGCAGCGACATCATGATGACGGCGACGGTGTGCGCGGCGCGCAGGCGCCGGCGGAGCGCGCCCAGGAGCACGGTGAGCGCCGCGACGAGCAGCAGGCTCGGGTGCGAGGGGATGCCGACGATGCCGAGGAGGTCCGCCACCAGGGGCAGGATCCGGTCGCTGCGGATGACCACGCTGAGCAGGGAGACGATGCCCGCGGCCGTGATCATGTGCGCCAGCCACGTCGCCGTCGCCTCCTGCACGCGTTCCCGGCTGCTCTGCGACACGGACATCCTCCTCGGGGGGTGTGCACGGCGTGTGCGACTCACGTGGAAAAGACTCCCGATGATAGCCTTGGTGCAGGTCCGTCCGACGTCGGTGCCGGTAGAACCGGTCCCCGACTTCTGCGGTGCGCCGTCACGGTGTCACTCCCCGCGGGGTGGTCCTCGGTAGTGGTTGCCGGAAACCTCGTCGTCTCGACGAGCGGGTCCGGCGGCTTCGATCGATGACCGCGCCCTCGGCGCCCCGCCGCCATGTCGAACGACTCCGGCCGCGCGCAGCATGCGCGCCGCCAGGTGGGGACGGTCCGCGCGAAGAAAGGTTTCTTCACTCTTCATGACAGACAACACTCAGGTCGAGTACGACGACGACATCACCGAAGCGGTCGCCGTCATCGACAACGGTTCCTTCGGCACGCGCACCATCCGGTTCGAGACCGGCCGGTTCGCCCAGCAGGCCGCGGGCTCCGTGGCCGCGTACCTCGACGACGAGACGATGCTGCTCTCGGCCACGTCGCACAGCAAGCAGCCGAAGGAGCACTTCGACTTCTTCCCGCTGACGATCGACGTCGAGGAGCGCATGTACGCCGCGGGTCGCATCCCCGGCTCGTTCTTCCGTCGCGAGGGTCGCC
The DNA here is from genome assembly GCF_037148755.1 of Tsukamurella sp. USMM236. NCBI lineage: Bacteria > Bacillati > Actinomycetota > Actinomycetes > Mycobacteriales > Tsukamurellaceae > Tsukamurella > Tsukamurella sp. USMM236. The sequence continues at coordinate 744,033 of NZ_JBBCSS010000002.1, read as the reverse complement.
CGTCGACCGACGCGATCCTGGCCTGCCGCCTGATCGACCGGCCGCTGCGCCCGTCCTTCGTCGCCGGCCTCCGCAACGAGATCCAGGTCGTCGTGACCGTCATGTCGCTCGATCCCAAGGATCTGTACGACGTGGTCGCGATCAACGCCGCCTCGGCGTCGACCCAGATCGCGGGCCTGCCCTTCTCCGGCCCCGTCGGCGGCGTGCGCGTCGCGCTCATCGACGGCCAGTGGGTCGCCTTCCCGACCGTCGAGCAGCTCGAGGGCGCCGTCTTCGACATGGTCGTCGCGGGCCGCATCGTCTCGGGCTCCGGTAAGGATGCCGACGTCGCGATCATGATGGTCGAGGCCGAGGCCACCGAGAACGTCATCGACCTCATCGCGGGCGGCGCCACCGCGCCCACCGAGACCGTCGTGGCCGAGGGCCTCGAGGCCGCCAAGCCCTTCATCGCCGTGCTCTGCGAGGCGCAGAAGCAGCTGGCCGCCGGGGCGTCGAAGCCCACCGGCGAGTTCCCGCTGTTCCCGCCGTACCAGGACGACGTCTTCGCCGCCGTCGAGGCCGCGGGCGCCGCGAAGCTCAACGACGCGCTGTCGATCGCCGGCAAGCAGGAGCGCGACAACGCCACCGACGTCGTCAAGGCCGAGGTGCTCGAGGCCGTGGGCCCGCAGTTCGAGGGCCGCGAGGGCGAGATCGGCGCGGCGTTCCGCTCGCTGACCAAGAAGCTGGTGCGCCAGCGCATCCTCACCGACCACTTCCGCATCGACGGTCGTGGCATCACCGACATCCGTTCGCTGAGCGCCGAGATCGCCGTGATCCCGCGCGCCCACGGCAGCGCCCTGTTCGAGCGCGGCGAGACCCAGATCCTGGGCGTCACCACGCTGGACATGGTGAAGATGGCGCAGCAGATCGACTCGCTCGGACCCGAGAAGTCGAAGCGCTACATGCACCACTACAACTTCCCGCCGTACTCGACCGGTGAGACCGGCCGTGTCGGCTCGCCGAAGCGCCGCGAAATCGGCCACGGCGCGCTCGCCGAGCGTGCCCTCGTGCCGGTGCTGCCCTCGGTGGAGGAGTTCCCCTACGCCATCCGCCAGGTCTCGGAGGCCCTCAGCTCCAACGGCTCCACGTCGATGGGCTCGGTCTGCGCCTCGACGATGTCGCTGCTCAACGCCGGCGTGCCGCTCAAGGCGCCCGTCGCGGGCATCGCCATGGGCCTGGTGTCCGACGAGGTCGACGGTCAGGCCCGCTACGTGGCCCTGACCGACATCCTCGGTGCCGAGGACGCCTTCGGCGACATGGACTTCAAGGTCGCCGGTACGTCCGACTTCGTCACCGCCCTGCAGCTGGACACCAAGCTGGACGGCATCCCGTCGCAGGTCCTGGCCGGCGCGCTGGCCCAGGCGAAGGACGCCCGCACCACGATCCTCGAGGTCATGGCCGAGGCGATCGACGCGCCCGACGAGATGAGCGTGTACGCCCCGCGGATCACCACGATCAAGGTGCCGATCGACAAGATCGGCGAGGTCATCGGACCCAAGGGCAAGACGATCAACTCCATCACCGAGGAGACCGGCGCCAACATCTCGATCGAGGATGACGGCACCGTGTTCGTCGGTGCGGCCGACGGCCCGTCGGCCCAGGCGGCGATCGACCGGATCAACGCCATCGCCAACCCGCAGCTGCCGAAGGTGGGCGAGCGCTTCCTGGGCACCGTGGTCAAGACCACGGCGTTCGGCGCCTTCGTCTCGCTGGTCCCCGGCCGCGACGGCCTGGTGCACATCAGCAAGCTGGGCAGCGGCAAGCGCGTGAACAAGGTCGAGGACGTGGTCAACGTCGGCAGCAAGCTGCAGGTCGAGATCGCCGACATCGACGAGCGCGGCAAGATCAGCCTGATCCCCGTCGTGGAGGAGAAGGCCGCCGAGGCCGCTCCTGCGGGCGAGGAGTAGGAACTGAGCAGCCTGACATCACGGGCTGCGCGGACGGGGGCATCCGGATCGGGTGCCCCCGTTCGTCGTAGCGTCCTGCCCGGCGGCCTGCGGGTGGTCACGGAGACGGTGCCCGGTTCCCGGTCCGCCGCCGTGGGCCTGTGGGTCGCGGTCGGGTCGCGCGACGAGCACCCGTCCTCGGCCGGGTCCGCGCATTTCCTGGAGCACCTGCTGTTCAAGGCGACGCCGCATCGCGACGCGGCCTCCCTCGCCGCCGAGGTGGACGCCGTCGGCGGCGAGATCAACGCCTTCACCAGCAAGGAGCACACCTGCTACTACGCGCACGTGCTCGACGTCGACCTCGAGCTCGCGGTCGACGTGGTGACGGACGTGGTCCTCGGCGGCCTGTGCCGCCCCGCGGACGTGGACGTGGAGCGCGAGGTCGTGCTCGAGGAACTCGCCATGCGCGACGACGATCCGGAGGACCTGGTCAACGAGGCCGCCACCGCGGCCCTGCTGGGTGACCACCCGCTGGCGCGGCCCGTGCTGGGGACCGAGGAATCGGTGTCCGCGATGACCGCCGCTCGCTTGCGGGGCTTCCATCGCCGTCGCTATACGCCGGAGAAGATGGTCCTGTCCGTCGCTGGCAATGTCACGCACGCGCAGGTGGTCAAGCTGGCGCGCAAGGCCTTCGCGGGCCGGCTCGACGGTGCCGCCGATTCCGCGCCGATCCGCACGGGCGCCCGGCGCCGACCGGGTGCGCCGACGCTCGAGGTGGTGAACCGGGACGGGGAGCAGTCGCACCTCGTCGCGGGCACCCGCGCGTACGGCCGGTTCCACCCGGACCGATGGGCGCTGTCCGTGCTCAACACCGCGATCGGCGGGGGCCTGAGTTCGCGCCTGTTCCAGGAGATCCGGGAGCAGCGCGGCCTCGCGTACACGGTCTATTCGGCCGTCGACACCTACGCCGACACGGGGCTGTTCTCGGTGTACGCCGGGTGCTCCCCGGACCGTCTGGGTGAGGTGACGACGGTCGCGCGGAAGGTCCTCGAGGACGTCCGCGACGACGGCCTCACCGACGAGGAACTGGCTCGCGCCAAGGGCTCGCTCCGCGGCGGGCTGGTGCTGGGCCTGGAGGACGCGCAGTCCCGCATGCACCGCATCGGCCGCAGCGAGATCAACTACCAGAACCAGCGCACCATCACCCGCACGCTCGCGACGATCGACAAGGTCTCGGCGGCGGACGTGAACCGCGTCGCGCGGGATCTGCTCTCGCAGCCCTTCGGCGGCGCGGTCCTCGGCCCGCACCGCGGCCGACGGGGCGTGCCCGCGCCGGTCCGGAACTGGCTGGGCTGACCCCGGGCGCAAAGGGGGTGCGGGAACCCATCCGCACCCGACATGCGCGAGCGCACCCGGTACGCCGGGTGCGCTCGGGCGCACAGGGGGCGCGACGGCATCCGCACTTCGATTCGCGCGGCAGGCTAACCCGCTCCGGCGGCGACGATGCGTCGAACGTTTTCGCGCAGCGCGGATCCCGCCGCCAGCAGCGGGTCCGGGCTGCGCAGCGACCGGGCGAGGATGAACGCGCCCTCCAGCGAGCTCAGCACCGCCAGCGTCAACTCGCGCGCCGCCACGTCGTCGAGCCCGCGCGCCAAGAAGTACGCGGTACCGCCACTGATCCAGTCCGCGAAGACCTCCGCTGCCGCGGCGGCGACCTCGGGTTCAGAATCGGCGACCTCGCCCGCGACGGTGCCCACGGGGCACATCGTGATCCAGCCCGCCTCCGCGATGTGCTCGGCGGCCAGCGCGAACGCCCCCGGGATGGCGTCCTCGAGGTCGGGCGCACCGTCGAGCAGGGCGGGTAGGAGGGCCATGTACGCCGCGCCGGAGGAGCGCAGCGCAGCCGCGGCGACCTCGGGCTTTCCGCCCGGGAAGTGGTGGTACAGCGAGCCCATCGTGGCGCCGGCGGCCTCGGTCAGCTGCTTGACGGTGGTCGCGCCGTAACCCTGGCGGCGGAGGAGTTCGCCCATTGCGACGACGAGGCGCTCGCGGGTGGGCATTGACCGGTCGACCATCACGCTCTAGATTCTAGAGCATCCACTCTAGAGCGTTCGCTCCAATGGAGGTGATGGGAATGCCGGAGGTCTCCGTCCCCGCGGGCCGGGTCCACTACGAGGAGTTCGGCGACGGCCCGCCGGTCGTCCTGCTGCACGGCCTGCTCATGGACCACACGGTGTGGGACGCCGTGCTGCCGCTCCTTCCCGAGGGGCGCCGCTACCTGCTGCCCGACCTGCCGCTCGGCGCCCATCCGATCCCGCTGAATACCGACGCGGACCTGTCGAACGAGGGGATCGCACACCTCATCGCGGACTTCCTCGAGGCGCTCGACCTGCGCGGGGTCACCCTCGTGCACAGCGATTGGGGCGGCGGCCTGCTCCTGACGGCGCTCGGCCGCGACGAGCGGATCGGGCGCCTCGTGATCCTGCCGAGCACCGCCTTCGACAACTTCCCGCCCGGCCTCCCCGGCAAGGCGGCCACCGTCGCCGCCCGGCTCCCCGGCCTCACCCTCGGCCTGCGGGCCATGCGGATCGGCGCCGTGCGTCGCCTGCCGATCCTGTTCGGGCGCATGGCGCACGACATCCCGGACGCGACCATGCGGGCCTGGACCCGGCCCGCGATCGAGGACCCGTTGATCCGCCGCGACCTGCTCAAACACGCCCGCGCGCCGTTCGACCGCTCCGTCCTGACGCGGCAGACCGAGGCGCTGCACGGATTCACCGGGGACGCCCTCGTGCTCTGGATCGCCGACGGCACCGTCATGCCGCGCGAGCACGGCCGCCGGCTCGCCGACCTGCTGCCGCGCGGTCGGCTCGTCGAGCTGCCGGACGCCTACGTACTCGCGATGATGGACCGCCCGGACGCCGTCGCCGCCGAGCTCGCAGCCTTCCTCGGCGCGCCGACCCCGTCGCCGCGGGAGTGACCCTCGTCCGGGCCTACTTCGCGTACGCGCGGGGGAGCGGCTTGCCCACGGCAGCGAGCACGCCGCGCAGACGCGTGGGGTAGTCGGTGATGATGCCGTCGACACCGAGCGCGAGCTGCGCGCGCATGTCCTTCTCCTCGTTGACGGTCCACGGGATGACCGTCAGGCCGGCGGCGTGGGCGGCGGCCACGGTCTTCGCGTCGGACAGCTCGAAGTCGGGGGAGAGGACGTCGAAGCCCGCCGCCTTCACGGCCCGGACCACGTCGCCGCCGGACCGCTCGTAGTCGACGGGGCCGAGCCACGCCGAGCCCTTCTTCCAGGTCGTCGCGTCGTAGAGCGCGACGAGCGGCACGGACGGGGCCTGCGCCCGCACCAGCGGCAGGGAACGCCAGTCGAAGCTCTGGACCGCGATCCGGTCGAGCACGCCCGCCCGGCGCGCGGCACCGAGGATCTGCGCGACGAAGGCGGCGGGCTCCGCGGACTTCGATCGTTCCTCGGCCTCGATCTTGGTCTCGATGTTGAACCGCACGCGGTTGCCCTGGTACTGCGCCGCCAGGTCGAAGAGCTGCGGCAGCGTCGCGATGCGGTTGCCCTCGACCACCTTCGCGGTCGGGAACTTCGCGAGCTTCTTGGCGCACACCAGCGTCTGCACCTGGGCGTAGGTGAGGTCGTGGATGGTCTTGCCCACGTACGGGAACTGCCTGTCCCCGGGCGTCGCGGGCGCGGTGTCGGTGCACTTGTCGGCCTGCACCGTCGGGTCGTGCCAGATCAGCGGCACGTCGTCCTTGGTGAGCACGACGTCGAGCTCGAGCGTGGTCACCCCGAGTTCGAGCGAGCGCGCGAAGCCGTACAGCGACTCCTCGGTGTGCTCGCCCCGCCCGCCGCGGTGCGACTGCAGGTCGAAGGAGCCCGACGGGGCCGCCCACACGGGGGCGGCGACCGCCCCGCCGCCGAGGGCGACGGTGACGGCCGCCGCGAGCGCGGCGGCGCGGGACAGGATGCGGGAACGGGTGGTCATGGCGGCAACGTAATCGCACACGATGAATCGCGGGTGAACGGGCGCGTGCGCGCCGCCGCGCGGAGGCGCGGTCAGGCGAGCGACGGTGAAGCAGGAGCGGTCGGTGCGGCAGGAGCGCCGGGCGCCGTGTGCCCGGCGGGGGCGGGTGCCCCCGGAGCGCGGGGGACGGACCCGGGGGCCGGCGGTGCGGGCTTCCCGGGGACGCTGCCGGCCGCGGGGATCGGCGCGGGAGCGCCGGGAGCGGCCGGCGCGGGGAGCGGGCCCGGCGCGGCGTGGGCGGCTGCGGCGAGCGGGACGCCCAGCGCGGCTGCGGCGACGGCGGCGAGGAGGAGCCGGCGTCCGCCGGCGATGAGGATCGACATGGTTTCTCTCCCTGGTGACGGGCCGCCGCGCCCGGATGCGGGCGGCCGGTGCCGACGCTAGGAGCGCCGCGTCACCGTCGTATCCGCGTCCGGTCGCAGGCGCGTCCCGTCCCGGTCCCGAGAGACGACGGACGCCCGCCGGCGAACCGGCGGGCGTCCGTGTGAGCGGGGAGGTCAGTCCTTCTTGTCCTTGAGCGACCAGGTGGGTGCGAGGTCGCCGCCGGTGTGCTGGAGCACCTTGGGCTTCACGGCGATCCAGCCGATCGCCAGGATGGCGACGAAGGCGGGGATGCCCAGGATGACGACGATGAGGTTCGTCTTGTCCCAGAAGCCACCGTCGGACTTGTACCCCGAGTAGGCCATGCCGACCAGGACGAGGAACAGGAAGACGAGGCCGACGTAGCTCATGAACGGCGCGAGCGGGGCGCGGAACGGGCTCTTGGTGACGATGCCCGCGTCCGAGAGCTTCCGGTAGCGGATGTGGCACAGGAAGATCAGGCTCCACACGCCGACGACCGCGATGGCGGAGGCCTCGAGGGCGATGTCGAAGGCGTGGCCGGGAACGAGTGCGTTGAGCACGGCGCCGAGCACGTAGAAGATCGACGTCACGATGATGCCGGTCGCCGGGACGCCCGACTTGCTCATGTTCATGAACATCTTCGGTGCTTCGCGGCTGGCGGCGAGGCTGCGCAGCATGCGACCCGTGGTGTACAGGCCGGCGTTGAGCGAGCTCATGGCGGCGACGATGAGCACGCCGTTGATGAGGGTCGCCATCCAGCTGATGCCCATGCGCTCGAAGACCGTGACGAACGGGGACTCGAGATCGCCGGCGGCGGTCTTGTTGCCGTACTGGCTGGTCGGCAGGATGCAGACGAGGAGGAAGATCGAGCCGCAGTAGAAGACCGCGATACGCAGGATCACCGAGTTGACGGCCTTGGGCACCTCGCGCTGCGGGTTCTGCATCTCGCCCGCGGCGATGCCGACCATCTCGATGGCCGCGTAGGCGAAGACGACGCCCGACATCACGACGATCGGCGCGATCCAGCCGAAGGTGTCGCTGTGGGGCCAGAATCCGCCGGGGTTCGACCAGAGGTTGGAGATGCCCGCCTTGTGCGCCAGATCGCCGCTGCCCACCGTGACCTGGCCGATCACGATGACGAGGCCGACCACGAGGAAGATCACGATGGCGCCGACCTTGAGCACGGACGCCCAGAACTCGAACTCGCCGAAGGCGCGGGCCGAGAGCAGGTTGATGACCAGGACCACTGCCAGAGCGATGATCACGGAGACCCAGTTGGGCAGTTCCCACCACTTCCGGACGTAGACCGCGACGGCCGACAGCTCGGCGACGCCGGTGAGCGCCCAGAAGATCCAGTACAGCCATCCCGCGGCGTAGGCCGCGGCCTCGCCGAAGAACTCGCGGGCGTAGGAGACGAACGCGCCCGAGCTCTGGCGGTACAGCACCAGCTCCCCGAGGGCGCGCATGAGGAAGAAGGCGATCACGCCGACGAAGGCGTAACTGAAGAGGAGCGCCGGGCCCGTGCTGTTGAGGCGGCTGGCGGAGCCCAGGAACAGGCCCGTGCCGATGGCGCCGCCGATGGCGATCATCTGCACGTGTCGCCGACCGAGGGTCTGCTTGTAGCCCTCCTGCTCGGCGGCGAACTTATCGACGGAATGCGTCATGGATGAGTCTTTCTCCTCGACGTATCGGTGCGCATGGGGTTGTGCGCTGGATGGGAATGTAGACCTCGCAACGCTTCCGCGGACGCGTTACCGAGAGATGACTTGGGGATGTCGATCGCCGCCGACGTGTAAACATAGGTCCATGACCGACTTCTCGGACCTCGGGGAGCTGTTCGCCTTCCTCTCCGGACACGCGCCCTTCGACGGCCTGCCCGACGACGTTCGCGCACGTCTGGCGGCCGAATCGTCGATCAGCGAGTTCGCCGAGGGCGCGACGATCCTGGACGGTTTGTCCGCTTCGCCCGACCACGCCTTCGTCGTGCTCGCCGGCCGGGTCGGGGTGTGGAACTTCCCGGCGGTTTCGCCGACCGACGTGGGCGACGTCGACGAGGTGGTCGGCCCGGGCGGGGTGTTCGGCTACGTGGTCATCCTCGTGGGTGCGAAGGGTGGGCCCCGCGCCGTCGCCCTCTCGGACGTCACGCTGCTGCGCCTGCCGGCCTGGGCCGTCGGCGACATGTTCTCCACTCCCGCGGGCGCGGCGTTCCTGGCGACCGAGCTCGCCAAGCCGACCACGGCCGTCTCCGCGGACGAGATCCGCGAGCGCACGGCGGGCGAGATCGTGCGCCGGCCACCCGTCGTCTGCCCGCCCACCGTCACCGTCCAGGAGGCCGCCACGGCGATGACGGCCGCGAAGTCGGGCTACATCCTGGTCGAGAACGCCGCCCGCGAGCCGCTCGGCATCGTCACCGATCACGACCTGCGGGCGCGGGTGATCTCCGTGGGGCGGCCGGTGACCGACCCAGTGACGGCGGTGATGACGGCGCCGCTGGCAGCCGTCCCGGAGTCCGCGCTCTCGTCCGACGTGCTGATCGAGATGCTCGACCGCAAGCTCCACTACATGGCGGTGCTCGACGAGCACGCGGCCGTCCGGGGCGTCGTCCAGGACGTCGACTTCCTCACGGTGCCCACGACGTCCACGTTCGCACTGCAGCGCCGGATCGAACGCGCGGAGGCGGCGGAGCTGCCGGAGATCGGCGCGACGATCCGCGAGATCTTCCCCGTGCTGTGGGGCCAGCAGGCGCCGGTCCGGCACATCTCCGGTGTCGCCGCCGTGGCGATCGAGGCGATGGTGCGTCGCTGCATCGAGCTCGAGCTGTCGGTGCATCCCGGGTTGAAGGAGGGCGATTTCACGTGGCTCTCGCTCGGCAGCGTCTCGCGCCGCGAGGTGGTGCCCAGCTCGGACGTCGACAGCGCGATCATCCTCAAGGACCTGCCCGGCGCCACCGCGGAGGAGATCGAGGTCCGACGGTCCGCCGCCCTCGCCCTGGCCGCCGCGGTCCACACGCGGCTCGAGGAGTGCGGCATCCCGTCGGACACCAATGGCGCCGTCGCCGCCCAGCCCCGCTTCTGCCGCACCGAGTCCGAATGGCTTTACGCGGCCGGCGAATGGATCGACGCGCCGCTGTCGAACAACGCGATGATGATGGCCTCGCTGCTGGTGGACGGCCGCCCCGTGTGGGGCGACCTGACCCTGCAGCCCGTGGCCGGTGTCTATCAACATCTTTCGGAGCATCCCCGTGCCTTCATCCTGATGTTGCGCGAGGCCCTCACAGCGAAGGCGCGGCTGCGCTCGGTGCGCGACGTGATCTCGCTGCGAGGCGGCACCTTCGACATCAAGGCGCACGCCCTGGTGCCGGTGGTGAACATCGCCCGGTGGGCGGCGCTGAGCCGCGGATCCACCAAGCTGCAGACCCGCAACAGGCTCGCCGCGGGCGCGGATTCGCCCGTGCTGCCCGACGATTCCGCCGAGGTGCTGCGCGAGGCCTTCTCGATTCTCGAGCGCCTCCGCATGGAGCACCAGGTGCAGCAGATGGGCGCCGGCCGTGCGCCGGGGGACGTCCTGTCCATCCGCCGGATGTCGTCCCTGGACCGCGGGCTCCTCGAGCAGTGCGTGCGCGAGGTGGCCGCGGTGCAGCGCCGCATGGCCAACCTCGCGCAGTACCTCGACGCCGGCGAATGGTGAACCGGCGCGGGTGATGTCGTGGCTCAGGCCAGGACGGCCTCGGGCGCCTTCGACTCGATGCCCAGGGCCTCGCCGACGCCGGCGTTGAGGAGCACGCCGTCGTGCGTGGACAGGCCGGCGGCCAGGGCGGCGTCCTCGGAACAGGCGGCCTTCCAGCCCTTGTCCGCGATGCGCAGCACGTAGGGCAGGGTGGCGCCGGTGAGCGCGAACGTGGAGGTGCGCGGCACGGCGCCGGGCATGTTGGCGACGCAGTAGAAGACGGTCTCGCCGACGGTGAAGGTCGGGTCGTCGTGCGTGGTGGGGTGCGAGTCGGCGAAGCAGCCGCCCTGGTCGATCGCGATGTCGACGAGCACGGCGCCGGGGCGCATGCGGTGCACCAGGTCGGTGGAGACGAGCTTCGGAGCCGCGGCGCCCGGGATCAGCACGGCGCCGATCACCAGGTCCGACTCGACGACGGCCTCCTCGAGCGCGAGCGAGGTGGAGTAACTGGTGTGCACGCGGCCGCCGAACTGGGCGTTCACGGCGCGCATCTTGCGCACGTCCAGGTCGAAGACGGTGACGTCGGCGCCCATGCCCGCGGCGATCTGCGCGGCGTTGATGCCGGAGACGCCGCCGCCGAGCACCGTGACCTTCGCGGGCGCGGTGCCGGGGACGCCGCCCATGAGCACGCCGCGGCCGCCCTTGGAGCGCATCAGGTGGTAGCTGCCGACCTGCGGCGCGAGGCGGCCCGCCACCTCGGACATCGGGGCGAGCAGCGGGAGCGAGCCGTCGGGGAGCTGGACCGTCTCGTACGCGATCGACGTGGTCTTCGAGGACAGGAGCGCGTCGGTGCACGGCCGCGAGGCGGCCAGGTGCAGGTAGGTGAAGATCGTCTGGTCGGCGCGCATCCGGCCGTACTCGGCCTCGATGGGCTCCTTGACCTTGAGCAGCAGGTCGGCCTCGCCCCAGACGTCGTCCGCCGTCGGCACGATGCGGGCGCCCGCCGCGGTGAAGTCCTCGTTACTGATCGCCGATCCGACGCCCGCGCCGTCCTCGATCAGCACGTCGTGGCCGCGGCGGGTCAGCTCGGCGACGCCGCCGGGCGTGATCGCCACGCGGTACTCGTTGTTCTTGATCTCGGTGGGGATTCCGACGCGCATCGTGTGCTCCTGTCAGGCGATGGTGGCTTGTGTCACATAGTCTGAAGAAACATCGAGAACCGATCAAGGGCACGGAAGAAGATTCTGAGAGGGCGAGACGTGGCTGACGTACATTCTGTGAGAACGGCGTATCGCCCACCATCATCGAACGATCGTCGACCCCTGCTCGACGACGCGGACCGGCGGATCCTGCTCGTGCTCCAGCGGGACGGACGGGTCTCGAACGCCGCCCTCGCGGAGGAGGTCGGCCTCGCCCCGTCGACGGTGCACACCCGGGTCCGGCGCCTCACGGACGCGGGCGTGATCCGCGGCTTCTACGCCGACGTCGATCCCGCGGCCGTCGGCCGGCCGCTGCGCGCCATGATCGCCGTGACGCTGCGTTCCACGGCGCGGCACCGGATCCGGCAGTTCGTGGAGTCCGTGATCGACCTCCCGCCCGTCATCGACGCGTACTTCCTCGCCGGCGGCGACGACTACCTCCTGCACATCGCGGCCGTCGACACCGACGACCTGCGGCACCTCGTCGAGTATCTCAGCGCCCGCGAGGAGGTCGCCGGCACCAACACCTCCCTCGTCTTCGAGCACGTCCGCGGCTCGGCGCCGCTCTAGGCTGCAACCCGTTGCAACGATCGACGGGGCGCACGGACCGCGGTGACTGTGGGACGGGTCACACGTCCACGACCGGAGGAATCCCATGCGAGCAGCGCGCTACTACGACCGCAACGACGTCCGGATCGAGGACGTCCCCGCGCCCGCGGTGACGGACGGCACCGTCGCCATCGACGTCGCGTGGTGCGGCATCTGCGGCACCGACCTGCACGAGTACGTCGACGGTCCGATCTTCGTGCCCCCGTGCGGCCACCCGAATCCGGTGAGCGGCGAAGCCGCGCCGCTGACCATTGGGCACGAGATGTCCGGCGTCGTCGCCGCGGTCGGCGCCGGCGTCGACGACCTGCAGGTGGGCGACCACGTGGTGGTCGAGCCATACATCATCGCCGACGACGTGGACACGGGGCCGGACAGCACCGACTACCACCTCTCGCCGAACATGAACTTCATCGGTCTCGGCGGCCGCGGCGGTGGGCTCTCGGAGCGGATCGTCGTGCAGCGCCGCTGGGTGCACCGGGTGTCGAAGGACGTACCGCTGGACCAGGCGGCGCTCATCGAGCCCCTCGCCGTGGGGTACCACGCGCTGCAGCGCTCCGGGGCCAGGGCGGGCGCGTTCGCCCTCATCACGGGCGCGGGGCCCATCGGGCTGCTCACCGCCGCGGTATGCAAGGCGAAGGGCCTCACCGTGGCGATCAGCGAGCCCAGCTCCCTGCGCCGCAGCCGCGCCGCGGAGACCGGCGTCGCCGATCACGTCTTCGATCCCACGCAGGTCGACGTGGTCGAGGCGGTCCGGGATCTCACGGGCGGCCGCGGCGCCGACGTCGGCTTCGAGTGCACCTCCGTGCAGCCCGCCCTGGACACCCTGTTCGACGCGCTGCGGCCGCAGGCCGTGCTCGTGGTCGTCTCCATCTGGGGCCACCCCGGCAGCATCGACATGCAGAAGCTGGTGCTCAAGGAGATCGACATGCGCGGCACCATCGCGTACGTCAACAACCACGCCGAGACGATCGCGCTGGTCGAGAGCGGCACCGTCGACCTGGCGCCGTTCATCACCGGAAGGATCGGCCTCGACGAGCTGGTCACCGTCGGCTACGACACCCTGCTGCACCACAACGAGACCGCCGTGAAGATCCTCGTCTCGCCGTCCGGGGCGGGGCTGCCCGCGGAAGTCTGACCGCGGCACCGGCCTACGCTGTCGGGGTGAGCGAGAGCAGGATCGTCCCGGCCGCCGACCGCACGCACTGGCGCGGCGAGGGGATCTACACGCGGCAGTCGATGCCCTTCACCGGCAACTTCGACCTGGGTGAGAACGCGCACGGGCAGCTGCTCGTGCACAACGACGACCTCATCGACCCCGGCTCGGGCGTCGACCGGCACTTCCACCGCGACGCCGAGATCGTCACTTGGGTGATCGCGGGCGAGGTGCACCACGACGATTCGTCCGGCGAGATGGGGTTGGTCCGCGCGGGCCAGGTGCAGGCGATGAGCGCGGGCAGCGGGGTGAACCACCGCGAGCAGAACCCGCGCGCCACCGGCGTCGTGGCCCGGGTGATCCAGATGTGGTTGCCGCCGAACGAGCCCGGCGGCGAGCCCGAGTACCGCACCGCCGACGTCCCGCTCGACGGGCGCGGCCTGGTCCTCGTCGCCTCGGGGATCGCGGGCCGCGACCCGGCAGTGGTGATCAACAACGACGCCGCGGCGCTGTACGCCGCCCGGCTGGAAGCAGGGGAGTCGGTCGTCCTGCCGCCGGCGCCCTACGGGCACCTCTTCGTCGTCTCCGGCTCGGTCGCCGTCGGCGACGACCACCTCGGGGAGGGCGACGCGCTGCGCACCATCCACACCGGGGCACTCACGGCGACCGCCTCCGAGCCCGCCGAGATCCTGTTCTGGGAGATGCACGCGCAGGCGGTCTCCGCGCGTTGATCGCTCACGGGGAATGCCCGTTCGGGCCCGTTCGCCTTCGGCTCGGTCCACCTCCTGCGGCGCGGCCCGCGGTGTAGGAGGATTCTCCAGTGCAGAACACCGATTCCACCGCCGAACACCGCCGCCTCGCGGAGAGTCCGGGACCCGACGGTCCGTGGCGGCTCTGGGGCCCGTACCTCGCGGGGCGCCAGTGGGGCACCGTCCGGGAGGACTACAGCGGCAGCGGCGACGCGTGGGCCAGCTTCGGCTTCGACCAGGCGCACCGCCGCGCCTATCGGTGGGGCGAGGACGGGCTCGGCGGGATCTGCGACCGCTACGGCTTCCTCAACCTGGCCGTCGGCCTGTGGAACCACAACGACCCCATCCTCAAGGAGCGCCTGTTCGGGCTCACCAACGAGCAGGGCAACCACGGCGAGGACGTCAAGGAGTACTGGTGGCCCGTCGACGGGACGCCCACTCACAGTTGGATGCACTGGATGTACCGGTACCCGCAGGCCGAGTATCCGTACCAGCAGCTCCGCGACGGCAACGCCGGTCGCGACCGCACGCAGCGCGAGTACGAGCTCGCCGACACCGGCGTGCTCGCCGACAACCGCTTCTTCGACGTGCACGTGCGCTACGCCAAGGCCGCGCCCGACGACATCTGCGTGGAGATCGAGGCGGTCAACCACGGTCCGTCGCCCGCGCCGCTCGATCTGCTGCCGCAGCTGTGGCTGCGCAACACGTGGGCGTGGGGGCACGACGAGCGTCGCGGTGAGATCACGCGCGTGCACTCGCCGCAGGCCGGCGGCCTCGAGGCGGTCCGCGTGACGCACCAGTGGCTCGGCGAGTACCACCTCGCGGCCGAGGGCTCCCCACAGCTCCTGTTCTGCGACAACGAGACCGATGCCGTGGAGCTCTTCGGCGCGGCGGCCAACGCCTCGCCCCACCCGAAGGACGCGATCACCAAGCGGGTGGTGCAGGGCGACGAGGCCGCCGTCAACCCGGAGGAGCGCGGCACCAAGGCGGCGATCTGGTACCGCTTCGCGTCCGTGCCGGCGGGGGAGAGCGTGACCGTGCGGCTGCGCCTCTCGCGCACCCCGCCGTCGCTGGACACCTTCGGCCCGCGCTTCGCCGCCGTGTTCGCCGACCGGCGCGAGGAGGCGGACGAGTTCTACGGCACCGTGATCCACGGGGACGTGCAGGGCGAGGACCGCGCCGTCGCGCGCCGCGCCTACGCGGGCATGCTGTGGAACAAGCAGCTCTACCGCTACGACGTGGAGTCCTGGCTGGAGGGCGATCCCGCGGTCGACCCGTCGCCGCGGGAGCGGGCGGACCCGGGCCGCCGCAACACCACGTGGAAGCACTTCTCGCTGGCCGACGTGATCTCCATGCCCGACGAATGGGAGTACCCCTGGTTCGCCGCGTGGGACCTCGCCTTCCACTGCATCCCGCTGGCCCACGTCGACCCCGAGTTCGCCAAGGAACAGCTGGTCCTCATGTGCCGCGAGTGGGCCATGCACCCGAACGGCCAACTGCCGGCGTACGAATGGGAGTTCGGCGACGTCAACCCGCCCGTGCACGCCTGGGCGGCGTGGCACGTCTACCGCATCGACGGCTGGCGCGACCAGGACTTCCTCGTCCGCGTCTTCACCAAGCTGCTGCTCAACTTCTCCTGGTGGGTCAACCGCAAGGGCTCCGACGACGCCGGCGTCTTCGAGGGCGGCTTCCTCGGCATGGACAACATCGGCTTCTTCAACCGGTCCGCGCCGCTGCCGCCCGGCTACCGGCTCGAGCAGTCCGACGCCACCAGCTGGATGGCCTTCTACTGCCAGCAGATGTTCAAGATCGCCATCGAGCTCTCCCGGCACGACCCGGTGTGGCAGGACTGTGCCACCAAGTTCCTCGAGCACTTCCTGCAGATCTCCAAGGCCACGTACAACTTCGGTTCGCACAGCCTCTCGCTGTGGGACGACGAGGACGGCTTCTTCTACGACGTGCTCGTCCGGCCCGACGGCAGCGCCCTGCCGATGCGGGTGCGCTCCATGGTGGGCCTGCTCCCGCTGCTGGGCGCCACCGACGTGCCGGCGTGGGTGGCGCAGGAGTGCCCCGACGTGACGGCGCGCCTGAACTGGCTGCGCTCCCGCCGCCCGGAACTCGTGGAGCCCGTCCTCTCCGGCGCCTCCGCCGACGGCGACGGGGACGGCCGGATGCTGCTCTCCCTCGTCAGCCCCGACCGGCTGCGCCGCGTGCTGGAGCGGATGTTCGACCCGGCGGAGTTCCTGGCGCCCTACGGCATCCGCTCGCTGTCCAAGACGGAGCAGCAGGTGACCGAGGACGTGGACGGTAACACCGTCTCCATCCAGTACGAGCCCGGCGAGTCGACCACCGGCATGTTCGGCGGCAACTCCAACTGGCGTGGGCCCGTGTGGTTCCCGGTGAACGTGCTGCTCGCCGACAAGCTGCGCACCTACGGCCGGCACTTCGGCGACGGGTTCACCATCGCCATCCCCACCGGCTCGGACAATCTCTGCACGCTGGAGGAGGCCGCCGACGTCATCGACGAGGGCCTCGTCGGGCTGTTCCGTCCCGTCGCGCGGGCCGACGGCGGCGGCGCCCGCCGCCCCGCCGACGCAGGGCGGATCGAGGGCAGCGACAACCCGCTCTGGGCGCAGCATCCCACCTTCTACGAGTACTTCGACGGCGACACCGGCGAGGGCCTGGGGGCCACGCACCAGACGGGGTGGACCGGCCTCGTCGCGCACTTGCACAACCCCCGTCTACCCATGGAGCCTCCGCGCGCTCCGGGGGCCTGACGAGCGCGGAGGTTTTCACACTGCAAAGCGTGAAAAATCTGTCATCAAGTACGGTGTACAGGATCTTTGCAGGGTTACGATCCGTTCAGGCGGATGCCCAGCACCGCCCCGACGTCGGTGGGGAAGGGTGTGATGCGCACGACGGAACCGGTGGACGACGGCGACGTCGTCGACGTACTCGGGGTCGGATTCGGACCCGCCAACCTGGCGCTGGCGATCGCGCTCGCGGAGTCGCCCGACCGGATCGGCACCGTGCGGTTCCTGGAGCGCCGCGAGGCCTTCGCGTGGCACCCGGGAATGCTGCTGCCGGGCACGTCGATGCAGATCAGCTTCCTCAAGGACCTGGTGACGCTGCGCAACCAGGCCAGCCCGTTCTCCTTCGTCGCGTACCTCGGCGCCCGGGGCCGGCTCGTGGACTTCGTCAACCGCGCCGTCCTCACCCCCGAGCGGGCGGAGTTCGCGGACTACTTGGCCTGGGCGGCCGCGTCGTTCGCCGATCAGGTGCGGTACGGCCGAGCGGTGACGGGTCTGATCCGCTGCGCCGACGGTCCGAGG
Source organism: Tsukamurella sp. USMM236 (assembly GCF_037148755.1). Taxonomy (NCBI): domain Bacteria; kingdom Bacillati; phylum Actinomycetota; class Actinomycetes; order Mycobacteriales; family Tsukamurellaceae; genus Tsukamurella; species Tsukamurella sp. USMM236. The sequence goes on along the minus strand of NZ_JBBCSS010000002.1, from coordinate 727,021 downwards.
TTCGCCGTCGCCCATCGGGGCCCCGACGGCGACGAACGAGTGACCCGGGCACGGTCGGTGGTCGTGGCCCGCGGACTGCGGCCCGTACTCCCCGCGTGGACGGACGGGCTCGACCCGCGGCGCGTCTTCCACAACATCGACCTCGTCCCGCGGCTCGGTGAGCTGGAGCGCGAGTTCTCCGACGGGGTCGCGGGCGGGCGCTTCCTCGTGGTGGGTGGCGGCCAGTCCGCCGCCGAGGTGGCGCTGCACCTGCACGACGCGGGGGCGCGCGTGGACCTTGCCTTCCACGGCTTCGGGCTCGCGGACGTGGACGAGAGTCCCTTCGTCAACCAGGTCTTCGACCCGGACGTGGTCGACGAGTTCGCCGTCGCGCCTCCGGAGACGCGCGAGGCGCTGCTGCATCGGCACGGCAACACCAACTACGCGGCGGTCGAGCACGCGCTGACCCGCGACCTGTACGACCGCTGGTACCGGCAGAAGGTCGGCGGCCCAAGTCGATTGGGCGTGCATCGCACCAGCGAGGTCGTCGCCGCGAACGCCGCGCCCGGCGGCGGCGTCGCGACCGAGCTGCGCCGCCTCACCACCGGCGAGCGGACCGCGGCAACCTACGACGCCGTGGTGTGCGCCACCGGATTCCGGCCCGGCGGCCTCAGCGGGTTGGACGGCATCGCGCCGCCGGCCGCCGATGTGCGCGTCGCCCGCACGCACCGCGCCGTGATCGACGGCGCCGAGGTGCCGGGCCTGTACGTGCAGGGCGCCGACCTCCCGGGCCACGGTCTCGGGACCACGCTGCTGTCCAACGTCGCCGTCCGCGCGGGCGAGATCGCCCGCGCGCTGCACCAGGAGGAGTCGCCATGACCACGAGGACACCGGCGGGCACCGTGCTCTTCGCGGCGACCGAACGCACCCCGTTCACGGTCTTCGTCGCCGAGGACCCGCGCGACATCGAACGCGCACAGGCCCTGCGGTACGACGCCTTCTCCACGGAGCTGGGCGCGCCGCTGCCCGGGGCAGTGATCAGCGAGCGGCTCGGCCGGCCGATCGACGTGGACCGGTTCGACGACTACAGCGCTCACCTCCTCGTGCGGCACGACCCGACCGACGAGATCGTGGGCTGCTACCGGATCATCCTGCCGGCCCCGAGCGGGCAGCGGGAGGTGTTCACCACCAGCATGTTCCGGCTCAGCCCGGCGTTCGCCGCGATGGCCGACGACGTCGCCGAGTGGGGGCGCGCCACCATCGCGGCGGACTACCGCGGCGGGGTGGTCTCGGTGCTGCTGCGGATCGCGCTGCTGGCCTTCTACGAGCGCTCCGGCTTCCGCTTCGCGATGGGCTGCATGTCCGTCCGCATGGAGGACGGCGTGCACCCGCGCGCCGCGCTGGTCCGCGCCGCCCTCGGCTTCCTCGCCGACAACGACGCCCTCGCGGACGGCGCGGTCCGCGCCGATCCGATCCGGCCCGTCGCCGTCGACGGGGTCCCCATCGGCGAGCTCCCGCGGCCCGACGGCGCCGACGAGGACCTGGTGCCGCCCACGATCCGCATCGCCGTCCGGTACGGCGGTGTCGTCTGCGGCATGCCCTCGTACGACCCCGATTTCGAGATGGCGGACTTCCTCGTCCTGTTCGAGGACGAGCGGATGCGTGCGGCCGGCTGCCTCGACGAGGTCCGCTCGTTCCTCGCGGCGCTGTGATCGCCCGGCTCACGCGCGCCGTCGCCGCGCGGCCCCGCACGGTGCTCGCGGCGTCGTTGCTCCTGCTCGTCGTGCTGGGCTGGCTCGGGGCCGGCGTCGGCGGCGCGCTCCGCAGCGGCGGCAGTACCGACCCGAGCGCCGAATCCGCCCGCGCGCAGCAGGTTCTCGAGGACGACTTCGGGCGCGGCGGGTCGTCCCTCGTGCTGACGGTGCGCGCGCTGACGCCCGAGGCGGCGGCGGCCGCCGCGGACCACGGTCGCGCGATCGCGGAGGCGGTCCGGCGCGCCCCTGCGGTGCAGGCCGCCGTCTCCGCCTGGACCGATCCCGCCGCGGCGGCGCGCCTGACGTCGGCGGACGGCCGCACCGGCCTCGTCGTCGCGAACCTGACCGGCGGCACCGGGGACGCACCCGACCACGCCCGCGCGATCGTCGACGGCCTGCCGAGCCCGCCCGACGGGGTGCGGGTCGAGGCCGGCGGCGAGGCCATGACCTACCTGCAGATCAACGAGCAGTCCGGGAAGGACCTGGTGCGGGCGGAGCTGATCGCCCTGCCGCTCACCTTCCTCGTCCTCGTGTGGGCGTTCGGCGGGCTCGTCGCCGCCGCGGTGCCCGTCGTGGTGGGGGTCGCGGCGATCATCGCGACCTCCGGGCTGCTGCGGCTCGTCGCGGAGGTCACCGACGTCTCCGTGTTCGCGCTCAACCTCATCACCGCCATGAGCCTGGCGCTGGCCATCGACTACACGCTGCTGGTGGTGAGCCGGTATCGCGAGGAGGTGCCCGCCCGCGGCCGCGAGGAGGCGCTCGTGACCGCCATGGCGACGGCCGGTCGCACGGTCCTGTTCTCCGCGATCACGGTCGGGCTCAGCCTCGCCGCGATGGTCCTGTTCCCCATGTACTTCCTGCGCTCCTTCGCCTACGCCGGCCTGGTCGTCGTCGGCTTCACCGCCATCGCGACCCTGATCGTGACGCCGGCGATCCTGACGCTGCTGGGCGACCGCATCGATCGGCTCCGCGTGGGTCGCGGCCCGCGCCCGACGGACGAATCCCGCTGGTACCGCGCGGTGAAGGCCGTGCAACGCCGAGCGGTCCCGCTCGGGATCGCCGTGGTGGCGCTGCTGGCCGTACTCGGCGCGCCCTTCCTCGGCGCGAAGCTCGGCTACCCCGACGACCGGACCCTGCCGACCGCCGCCTCGTCGCACGCCGTCGGCGACGACCTGCGCACCGGCTTCCACCCGAATCCCACGGCAGACGTCCTGATCCTGCTGCCGGAGGGCGCACCGTCGGGCACCGAGGACTACGCCCGGGAGCTGTCCCGGACCGCCGGCACGGGCCCCGTCGTCGGGCCGGACGGGACATGGCTGCGCGGAGACCGCGTCGCCGACGGGGATCCGACGTCCCGGGCGGGCTTCGCGCGCCTGATCACGGTGGCGAGCGAGCACGACCCGCGGTCGGCGGACGGCGGCACCCAGCTGGACGCGCTGCGCGCGGTGCCCGCGCCCGCCCCGACGCTGTTCGCCGGTGCGGCGCAGGCGGACCGGGACGCCGTCGACTCCATCCTCGGTGCGGTGCCGCGGGTCCTCGTCGCGATCGCGATCACCACTTTCCTACTGCTGTTCCTGCTCACCGGCAGCGTGCTGCTGCCGCTGAAGGCGCTGGTGCTCAACGTGCTCTCGCTCTCGGCGACCTTCGGCGCGATGGTGTGGATCTTCCAGGAGGGGCACCTCGGCGGGTTGGGGACCACCGTGACCGGACACCTCATCGCGGACATGCCCGTGCTGATGTTCTGCATCGCCTTCGGGCTGTCGATGGACTACGAGGTCTTCCTGCTCTCGCGGATCCGTGAGGAGTGGCAGGGATCGCCCGGCCGGGACCGCGCCGCGAACGACGAGGCCGTGGCCCGCGGCATCGCGAGCACCGCGCGGGTGGTCACCGCCGCCGCACTGCTCATGGCCGTGGTCTTCGCCGCGATCGGCTTCTCCGAGGTGTCCTTCATGCGGATGTTGGGCGTGGGCCTCGCGATCGCCGTGCTGCTCGACGCCACCCTGGTGCGGCTGGTGCTGCTGCCGGCGTTCATGCGGATCGCGGGCACCGCCAACTGGTGGCCGGGGTTCAGAGCCAGCCGCGGCGCTTGAAGGCCGCGTACAGGCCGCCGGCCAGGGTGAGCATCATCAGGAGGCTCAGCCAGAAGCCCCACTCCTTGCCGAAGCCCGGGTAGGGCACGTTCTGGCCGAAGTAGCCGGTGATGGCGGTCGGTACCGCGATGATCGCCGCCCAGCTGGTGAGCTTCTTCATCACCGTGTTCAGCTGGTTGTCGACCAGGGCCAGGTTGGTCGAGCGCACGGATTCGACGTTGTCGCGCAGGCCCTCCGTCCAATCCGCGGCGCGCATGGTGTGGTCGTAGACGTCCTCGGCGTAGGGCAGGAGATCGTGTAGATCGGGGGCCGCGGACACCCGCCGGAGCACCGAGCCCACCACGTCGCGCATCGGTAGGACGATGCGGCGCAGCTCGCCCACTTGCTTGTGCAGATCGAACGTGACCTGGGAGACCCGGTCGCTCGAGCGGCCGTCGAACAGAATCGATTCCACGTCGTCGAGCCGCTCGTCGACCGCGGTCACCCGCGCCGTGTAGCCGTCGACGACCGCGTCCAGCAGCATCAGCTCCAGCGACTTCGGGCCGTACTGCAACAGATCAGCGTTGTCGGAGATGTTCTCCGCCACGTCGTCGACGGGGAAGCCCTCGCCCAGGCGCACCGTCAGCACCCCGTGCTCGAACAGGAACAGCGAGAGTCGGCTCGTGGCACCGTCCTCGGCCACCGTGTAGGCGGTGACGAACAGGATCTCGCCGTAGCGCAGGGACTTCGGGCGCTCATGAACGGTGAGCGCGTCCTCCACCGCCAGCTTGTCGAGTCCCATGGTCTGGACGAAGGGGGCGAACTCGGCCTCGGTCGGGTCGAGCACGTCCACCCAGATCAGGCCCGACGGTGCGGCCAGCGCCCGCGTGGCGGCGTCCGTCGCGGCGTGGTGGACGACGTCGAAGCAGTCGTCCGCGTCGTCCACGAAGGTCCGGATGGTCACGTCCATGGGGCAACCCTAGGACCCGTCGGACTCCGGCCGCTCGACCTGCTCCGCGAGCGTCGCGGGGGCCTGCACGCAGTACGAGTCGGTGAGGAGCTCGGCGACCTCGTCCCAGTCGGTGTTCTCGTCGACGATGATGCCGACGGTGCTCTCGCCCCAGTTCACCCGGAAGTACGGGTCGCCGAGATTCTCGAACGCGGGGACCTCGCTGGGTTCGGCCCGGAAGATGAGGCGGAACTGCTGGTCCTCGCCGCCGAAGACGTGCGCCACCGTCGCGCCGCGGACGCGCCAGCGCGTGCCGACCCAGGCGCGGTCGGCGACGCATTCGGGGAAGGCCTCGAGGACGTCGGCGAGGCGGTCGATCCATTCGTCGGGAACGTCCGGTCGGGTGGTCACCGGGCAAGGGTATCGTCGGGCGCATGCTGAACGTGGGTGTGTTGGGATCCGGCGGCAAGGTCGGCCGCGCAATGGTGGACGCCGTGGAGGCGGCCGACGATCTGGCGCTGAGCGCCACCGTGGACGCGGGGGACATGCTCACCGGCTTCCTCGACTCGAACACCCAGGTGGTGATCGACTTCACCCACCCGGACGCGGTGATGGACAACCTGGAGTTCCTCATCGACAACGGGATTCACGCCGTGGTCGGCACCACCGGCTTCACCGACGACCGGCTCGACACGGTGCGCGGCTGGCTGGCGGAGAAGCCCGGCGTCGGCGTGCTCATCGCCCCGAACTTCGCCATCGGCGCCGTGCTCACGATGCGCTTCGCGGCGCAGGCCGCCCGGTTCTTCGACTCGGTCGAGATCATCGAGCTGCACCACCCCTACAAGGCCGACGCCCCGTCCGGCACCGCCACCCGCACCGCCGAGCTCATCGCCGAGGCGCGCGAGCAGGCCGGGCGCGGCAAGATGCCCGACGCCACCTCCGCGGAGTTCGACCGCGCCCGCGGCGCCCGCGTCGACGGCGTCCGCGTGCACTCCGTGCGCGTCGCCGGCCTCGTCGCGCACCAGGAGGTGCTGCTCGGCACCCAGGGCGAGACCCTCACCATCCGGCACGATTCGCTGGACCGCAGCTCCTTCGTCCCCGGCGTGCTGCTCGGCGTGCGCGGCATCTCCTCGCGGCCCGGCCTCACCGTGGGCATCGAGCCGTTCATGGACCTGTGAGCCCCGTGGAGCGCCGCGATCGGGGGAACCTGGGCCAGCTGCTGGTCATCGGGTTCCTATCCGTCGCGATGCTCACGTACATCGGTCTCATCGGCGCATGGGCGTGGATGATCGCCCGCCGCGGCGGCGGCGCGAACCTCGGCCTCGGTTTCGGCATGGTCCTGGTCGGCCTGGTCGGTCTGTGGATCCTCTGGTCCGTGCTCAGCAACGGCTACGCGCACCAGAAGCTCGCGGCGTCGGCGAAGGCGCTGGGGCGCGACCTCGACGTCTCGGAGCTGCCGAAGATGCCCTCGGGTCGCGTGCAGCGGGACGCCGCTGACGAGCTGTTCGCGCAGGTCAAGGCCGAGTACGAGGCCGAGCCCGAGTCCTGGGTGAACGCCTACCGCCTCGCCCGCGCGTACGACTACGCGGGCGACCGCTCCCGCGCCCGCGACTGGATGACAAAGGCCGTCTCGATGGAGAAGAAGGCCCGCTGATGGCCGTGCTCCTCGTGATCCACCACACGCCGTCTCCGCACTGCCAGGAGATGTTCGAGGCGGTGATCGCCGGGGCGACCGACCCCGAGATCGAGGGCGTCGAGGTGGTGCGGCGCGCGGCGCTCGCCGTGACCGCGTCGGACGTGCTGGCCGCGGACGGCTACGTCCTCGGCTCGCCGGCGAACCTCGGCTACATCTCCGGGGCGCTCAAGCACGCCTTCGACACGATCTACTACCCGTGCCTCGATTCGACGCGCGACCGGCCGTTCGGGCTGTACCTGCACGCGAACGAGGGCGGCGAGGGCGCCGAGCGCGCGGTGGATTCGATCACCGCCGGGCTCGGTTGGGTGAAGGCCACGCCGCACGTCGTCGTGTCGGGCAAACCGTCGAAGGCGGACCTCGAGGCGTGCTGGAACCTGGGTGCCACTGTCGCCGCGCAATTGATGAGCGAGTGATGTGGCTGGCCGCGTGTTCGCTCACCGGTGGACGACGGATGCGGAGATCGAGGAATCGAAGCGGCAGGCCAGTGCCGGCGGAGTAGGGAAGAGGCATCATCACGTACCGCAGGTCTACCTGCGTCGATGGGCAGATGACGCGGGAGCGCTCAGAGTTACGAAGGTCGCGACTCGTGATAGCTACGTTCAGCCGACCAAGGACATCGCGAAGAAGACGAACCTGTACACGATCTCTGCCGACGACCTCGCACCCGACTATCCGGCGTTGTGGTTTGAGAAGCATATGTCTCGGATTGAGAGCGAGGCAGCGGGCTGGATCGGCTATCTCGATTCCCTTCCCGACGGCCAGATCGTTGATGTCGAGCTGATCGCCAACCTTGCAGTTTTCGTCGGGTTGCAGGAACAGCGGACGCTCAAGAAGCGCGCGCAAGAGTTGCGGATCGAGGATGCGCTCAACCATTTCGGTCGGGCTGAGGTCGTGGCAGCGAACCTACCCACGTTGTGTGCCATCAGTGGTACTCCATATTCGCCAGATCGACACGATGAGCTGGTTCAGCAGCTGCTAGATGTGCCACTGCTCAGCACAGAGCGCAAGCCCCGAGCGTTGGAGAGTGCAATTGGTGTCTGGCGACATAGTGCGGTTCCGCACCTCGCGATTGCGCGCAGCTGGTGGCTCGTGTCGACTAGAGCGCCACTCATTACTTGCGATGAACCTGTCGTTTGGCTTGGCGGTCCCGCGCGCGGCAGGTGGGAGCCTGCGGCCTGGGCAAAGTCGTCCCACGGCATCTATCCGGTGGGTCCCAGTCGGCTTCTGGTCCTTGTCTCGGAGAGGTTCCACCCTTTGCCTCCTTCGTTCGTGTTGAGCGCCGAGGAGACCAGCAAGGTCAACTTCGAGATCGTCGCTGCATCACACGAGTTCTGCTACGAGAACCCGCTCACGAGCATCGCTGCCGCATTCGACGTGCCGCCATGGCCCAGGTTTGAGCCCGCACGGGCATCGACCTTCATGGAGGCTGTAGCCGAACCCTCCCGGTGGACAATCGGAGAAGGCCCACCGTGGGCTGTTGGTCGGTGGTACCCGTGACATTGATGTCCGGAGCGCTAGTCAGAGTGGGCCGCGATCAGCTCGTCAGGTATTCGAGAGTAAGTTGCTATCTCGAAAACTTGTCAGTCGGTCGACGTAGCGTCTGGGCATGGACGAAGACGGTGGTGTAGATGAGGACCGGCCACCCGGCGGTGGCGTGGCGGATCGGTTGCGTTCGATGGAACGGCGGCGGTGCTTGACGGTGTTCGAGCAGTACCGGTTGGCGGCGGAGCTGCTGCGCGAGCGGGTGTGCGAACGGGTCGCGGCAGGGTTGCCGCAGGACCGATGGCAGCAGGGCGTCGCCGCGGAGGTCGGGCTGGCGCTGCACATGTCGCCCAACACGGCCGCGAAGTTCGTGGCCCGGGCGGTGGAGCTGGAGAAGATCCTGCCGCACACCCGCACCCGCCTGCGCGAGGGTGATCTCGCGCCGGAGGCGATCCCGGTGATCGTCGGCGGCCTCGCGCACCTGGACGCCTCCGATCGGCATACGGCGGATGAGCTGCTGTGTGCCGAGGCGGCGACGCTGGCGGGGATGGGCCTCAAGCAACTCGCCGCGCGGGTCGAGCAGGTCGCGTATCGGCTGGACGCGCAGGCGACGGTGGATCGGAACGCGGCGGCGGAGAAGGACCGGACCGTCACCATCCGGCCGCTGCCCGAGGGGATGGCGCGGGTGTCGTTGCTGCTGCCGGTGGCGCGGGGCGTCGGGGTGTACGCGGCGCTGCGCAAGCACGCCGCAACGTTGATCGGGATCGGCGCGGACCTGCGCACGCGCGGTCAGATCATGGCCGACACCGCCTTCGCCCGGATCACCGGGCGCGAGGCCACCGGAGGCCAGCCCGTGACTGTGAACCTCACTCTTCCGGCCACGGTGCTGCTCGGCGACCAGCCCGGGACCGCGTACCTGGACGGCGGTGGGGCGATGCCGGCGGAGATCGCCCGCAACCTCATCGGGAAGGCCACCGCCGCCGGCGTCGCGTGGGTCAAACGCCTCTACATCGCACCCGAGACGGGCGCGGTGGTCGGCATGGACTCACGGGCCCGCTGCTTCCCGGACGGGCTCGCGGACATGATCCGGGCTCGGGACCGGTACTGTCGGAGCCCGTACTGCGATGCACCGATCGCGCATACCGACCACGTGGTTCCGCACGCGGCGGGTGGCCCCACCAGCTTCGACAACGGTCAAGGCTTGTGCGCTGCGTGCAACTACGCCAAGGAGGCCGCGGGCTGGAGCAGTGCGGTCGTCGGCGATCCGAGCGGACGGCACACCGTCGACGCCCGAACGCCGAGTGGGCATTCGCTCCGGTCCACGGCGCCCCGGCAGGCGGCTTGAGCGCGGAGGAAATAGGGTCGGCTAGTGGCTGAATCGCGGCTCGATCTCTTGCGTTGGCAGTTCGACCTCACCTGGGCGCTCGGCGAGGTGCATCTCGCCGAGCTCACGGCCGACGACTTCCGCTGGGAGCCGGCGGCGCTGTGCTGGACGATGCGCCGCAGCGACGACGGTGAGTGGGTCGCCGACTGGGCCGAGACGGAGCCCGACCCGATCCCGGTCCCGACGATGGCGTGGCTCAGCTGGCACATCGGCTGGTGGTGGAGCACCACCGCCGATCATCTCCTCGGGCGCGAGGTCCGGGAGCGCGGGTCCGTGCGGTGGCCCGGGCCCGAAGGTGCCGTCGCCTGGCTGACGGGGATCCGCGACGAGTGGCTGACCGTCCTCGACGCGCTCACCGAGGACCGCCTCGACGAGCCGTCGGGGTTCCCCTGGCCGCCGGACGCCGACCTGACCGTCGGCCACCAGGTCGCGTGGGTCAACGCCGAGCTGATGAAGAACCTCGCCGAGATCGGCCAGCAGCGCGTCGCCCGCGCGGCGCTGAACGCCGGCTGACCGGCGCCGGGCGGACGCGGTCGCGCCGCGCCCGAGGTTGTCGGGGGTCCGCTCTAGACTGGGGGTGTGATCGCGACGCCCTATGAAGACCTGCTCCGCGACGTGCTGGAGAACGGCACGCACCGGCCCGACCGCACGGGCACCGGGACGCGCAGCGTCTTCGGGCGCCAGCTCCGTTACGACCTGTCGCAGGGCTTCCCGCTCATCACCACCAAGCGGGTGCACATGAAGTCCATCGCGTACGAGCTGCTGTGGTTCCTGCGCGGGGACTCGAACGTCAAGTGGCTGCAGGACAACGGCGTCACCATCTGGGACGAATGGGCGGCTCCGGACGGCGAGCTCGGACCCGTCTACGGGGTGCAGTGGCGCAGCTGGCCCACCCCGAACGGCGAGCACATCGACCAGATCAGCAAGGCGATCGAGACGCTGCGCACCAACCCGTCGAGCCGGCGCAACATCGTCTCCGCCTGGAACGTCGCCGAGATCGAGAACATGGCCCTGCCGCCCTGCCACGCCTTCTTCCAGTTCTACGCGGCGGACGGCAGGCTCAGCTGCCAGCTCTACCAGCGCAGCGCCGACCTGTTCCTCGGCGTCCCGTTCAACATCGCCAGCTACGCGCTGCTCACCCATATGGTGGCCGCGCAGGTGGGCCTCGAACCCGGCGACTTCGTGTGGACAGGTGGCGACTGCCACATCTACGACAATCACGTCGAGCAGGTCACCGAGCAGCTCAGCCGCGACCCGTACCCGTACCCGCGGCTCGAGCTCGCCGAGCGCCCCAGTGTCTTCGACTACGAGTACGGCGACATCACCATCCACGACTACGTGCACCACCCCGCGATCAAGGCGCCGGTGGCGGTCTAGTGATCGGCCTGATCTGGGCGCAGGCCCGCGGGGGAGTGATCGGCGCCGACGGCGGGATCCCGTGGCACATCCCCGAGGACATGAAGTTCTTCCGCGAGACCACCGCGGGCGCCACGGTTCTGATGGGTCGTCGCACCTGGGACTCCCTGCCGCCGCGGTTCCGCCCGCTCCCCGGGCGCACGAACATCGTGGTGACGAGGGATCGGGCCTGGCGCGCCGACGGTGCCGTGGTCCAGCACGACCTCGCCGTCCCCGACGGCGATGTGTGGGTGATCGGCGGCGGCGAGATCTACGACGCGGCACTGCCGCTCGCGGACCTGCTCGCCGTGACCGAGGTGGACGCCACCGTCGAGGGCGACACGACGGCACCGTCGATCCCGGAGGACTTCGCCTTGGAGGAGGACGCGGCGTGGCGCGAGTCCTCGTCGGGCCTGCGCTACCGGCACCTGACCTACCGGCGCAACCGCTAGCCAATAGCAACTTTCCGGGACCGGGTGGGTAGCCTTAGCGCTTATGAGTGCGACCCCGGCGACCACAACGCCCACCACGCCCTTCGGCGCGATCTCCGTCGCGATGGTGACCCCGTTCAAGGCGGACGGCACGCTGGACCTCGAGGCCGGGCAGAAGCTGGCGTCGCACCTCGCCGACCAGGGCTGCGACGGGCTCATCGTCGCGGGCACCACCGGTGAATCGCCCACCACGCAGCCGTGGGAGAAGATCCAGTTCCTCAAGGCGATCATCGAGGCCGTCGGCGACCGCGTGCAGATCACCGCGGGCGTGGGCACCTACGACACCGACGAGTCCGCTGTCTTCGCGCGCGACGCCGCCGAGGCGGGCGCGCACGGCCTGCTCGTCGTGACGCCGTACTACTCGCGGCCGCCCCAGGCCGGCCTGCTCGCGCACTTCACGACGGTGGCCGACGCCACCGACCTGCCCGTGCTGCTCTACGACATCCCGCCGCGCTCGGTGGTCGCGATCGAGACGGACACGCTGCGAAAGCTCGCCGAGCACAAGAACATCGTCGGCGTGAAGGACGCGAAGGGCGACCTCGGCGCCGGAGCCCGGCTCATCGCCGAGACCGACCTGCAGTTCCTCTCCGGCGACGATCCGCTGAACCTGCCCTGGCTCTCCGTCGGCGCACTCGGCTTCGTCTCCGTCATCGGGCACGTCGTCGCGCCGCAGCTGCGCGCGATGCGCGACGCCTACTTCGCGGGCGACAACGCCCGCGCCACAGACATCAACGCCTCCCTCGGGCCCGTCTACGAGGCCATGGCCGGCCTCGGCGGCGTGACCTTCTCGAAGGCGGCACTGGCCCTGCAGGGCCTTGATATGGGTGTACCGCGCCTCCCGCAGGTGCCGCCCACCGGTGAACAGCGCGACCGGCTCGCAGCGCTACTGACCCAAGCGGGGGTGCTCTAAACAATGACCGACGGTGCAGCAGGCGGAGCTCGACGGAGCCGAAAGGCCACCCGACAGGCGGGACCGCCTGCCGAGCCCAAGCCGGTGATCGCCACCTCGGCGGCGCGGGTCGTCGCCGAGGAGAAGGCGACCGCTCCGGCGACCCAGGCCCAGGCCCCGGCCACCAAGGCCGCGGCGAAGGCGCCGGCCGCGAAGGCTCCGGCGACCAAGGCGGCGGCCGCGAAGGCGACGGCGCCCGCCGCGAAGTCCGAGGCGCAGCAGCCCCAGAAGTCCGCGCCGAAGGGCGGCGGGAACCGCCGCGGCGGCGGCGGACGGCGCGGGGGTGGGCAGAAGGCACCGTCGGCCGCGGTGGAGCGGCTGGGCGCCCCGCCCAAGCTGCCCAAGGGCGGCATGCGCGTGGTCGCGCTCGGCGGCATCAAGGAGATCGGTCGCAACATGACCGTCTTCGAGTACGACGGCAAGCTGCTCATCGTCGACTGCGGCGTGCTCTTCCCCGAGGACCAGCAGCCCGGCGTCGACCTGATCCTCCCGGACTTCCGGTACATCGAGGACCGGATCAAGGACGTCGAGGCGATCGTGTTGACGCACGGCCACGAGGATCACATCGGCGCGGTGCCCTTCCTGCTGCGCCTGCGGCCCGACATCCCGGTCGTGGGCGCCAAGTTCACGCTCGCCCTGGTCAAGGCCAAGTGCGACGAGCACCGGCTGCGGCCCAAGCTGCTCGAGGTCCGTGAGGGCGAGTCGACGAGCCACGGCCCGTTCGAGTGCGAGTACTTCGCCGTGAACCACTCCATCCCCGACGCGATCGCCGTGGCGATCCACGCCGGCGGCCAGGTTGCGTTGCACACCGGCGACATCAAGCTCGACCAGCTGCCGCTCGACGGCCGGCTCACCGACCTCGCGGGATTCTCGCGGCTCGGCGACGCGGGCGTGGACCTGTTCCTCGTGGACTCCACCAACGCCGAGGTCCCCGGCTTCGTGACCCCCGAGCGGGAGATCGGGCCCGTGCTCGACAATGTGATCGGGCGGGCCAAGGGCCGCGTGATCGTGGCGTCCTTCGCCTCGCACGTGCACCGCATCCAGCAGATCGCCGAGGTCGCGATGGCCCACAACCGGCGGATCACCTTCGTCGGCCGCTCGATGGTGCGCAACATGGCGCTCGCGCAGGACCTGGGCTACATGCACCTGCCCGAGGGCGTCGAGGTCGACCTCGACACGGCGGCCTCGCTGCCCGACGACCGCGTCGTGCTCATCTCCACCGGCTCGCAGGGCGAGCCCCTGGCCGCGCTCTCGCGCATGGCCCGCGGCGAGCACCGCAACATCACCATCTCGCCGAACGACCTCGTCGTGCTGGCCAGCTCGCTCATCCCGGGCAACGAGAACTCCGTCTTCGCGGTGGTCAACGGGCTGTCCAAGCTGGGCGCCAAGGTGATCACGCAGCAGAGCGCGAAGGTCCACGTCTCCGGCCACGCCAGCGCCGGCGAGCTGCTGTACCTCTACAACGCGGTGCGCCCGCGCAACGCGATGCCCGTGCACGGCGAGTGGCGGCACCTGCGCGCCAACGCCGCGCTGGCCGAGGCCACCGGCGTGCCGAAGGACCGCATCATGCTCGCCGAGGACGGCGTCGTGGTGGACCTCGTCGGCGGCGTCGCGAAGATCGTCGGGCAGGTGCCCGTCGGCCACGTCTACGTCGACGGCTCGTCCGTCGGTGACGTCGGCGAGTCGACGCTGTCGGACCGCCTCGTCCTGGGCGAGGGCGGCTTCATCGCGATCACCGTCGCGATCGACGAGGAGGGCAACACCGTCAGCAAGCCCGAGGTCTCGGGCCGCGGCTTCTCCGACGACCCGACCGCGCTCAAGGAGGCGGAACAGCTCGTCGAGGACGTGATCGCCGACCTGGCCGCCGAGGGGGTCAAGGAGGCGCACCGCATCGCACAGGGCGTTCGACGGGCCGTGGGCCGCTGGGTCGACAAGGCCTACCGCCGCCGGCCGATGATCGTCCCCACTGTGATCGTCGTGGGGGAGTAGCGAGCACTTTCTGAAGCGTTCTGCGACGTCCCGTCCACGGAAACGTCACAGAACGCTTCGAAAGATGGTGTCAGGGCTGGCGCTCGACCTTCGCGACCTGGGCGCGCAACGTCTGCCAGAAGATGTCGGAGTCCGCTGCTGCGGCGTCCGTCTTCCCTTCCGCCTCGACGATGACCGTCACGCCGCGGACGTCGATCCACGCCTGCAAGGTGTTCCGGCCGACGGCCATGATGAACGGCTTCAGGCGGGCCAGATCGTCGGGCGGTTCGCGGCGGCGACGTCGGAGCGGCAGGCCTCGGTCGCCGCGCCGCGGGCCGCGGCGATCGTCCTGCTGAGCACCGAGGCTTCGAGTTCCGTCGTGCCGTGGATCGCCTCGGCCTCCACGATCTCGGTGCCCTCCATGGTGCGGGCGAGGGCATTGAGCTTCGTGCCGCACTCCGACTCGGCGGGAGAATCCTCGGGAAGCCCGTCGGGCGAGGTCAGCGTCTCGCGCTCGACCTTGTAATCGGTACTGCCGGCGGGGAACTCGTGTGCGGCGAGGACCGCCTGCTGCGGGACGACCGGGGCGGCGTGCGCGAGGGCCGGTAGGGAGACGATGGTGGCCGCGGCGGCTGCCGCACCTGCGACCCGGCGTCGAACGTTCATGTTCGCTCCTCCGAAGAAGGATCTGCTCGTGGGCCGGAGCCTAGCGGAGTGTCCGGTTCGGGGTGGCGGAGTCAGTGAGCCGATTCGAGCCCGGCGACCTGCGCCCGGGGCCGTGCCGCCGTCAGGGCGATCAGGGCTGCCGTTCGACCTTCGCCACCTGCGCGCGGAGGAGCTGCCAGAAGGCGTCCGCGTCCGCCGACGAGCGATTCGTACTGCGAGCGGTGACGTTGATCGCGACACCGCGGACGTCGACCCACGCCTGGAGCTCGTCCTCGTCCCGGAAGATGAACGGTCGCAGTCGTGCGAGATCCGCGGGAGCGGCGAGCACAGCCGACCGCTCCGAGGGCGACAGGGCCGCCTCGCAGGTCGGGAAGGTCTCCATCATGAGCGCGGTCAGGGGGCGGTTCAGCAGCGCCGCCTCGACTCGGGTGGTCCCGCGCACCGCGCGCGCCTCGGTGACGCGGGCGCCGTCCATCCGCTCGAACATCCGGCCCATGTTGCGCTCGCAGGCGGTCGGCGAGCTTCCGCCGACGGCTCCGGGGGCCGCGCTGTCGCCGATCGGTGTGAGCGTCTCGGTCTCCACCGTGTAGCCCGTGGTGCCCGCGGGGAACTCGTGTGCGGCGAGGACCGCGTGCGCGGTGTCCACCGGGGCGGCCTGCGCGGCCGCGGGCAGGCCGACGGCGGCGAGGACCGCCACCGTCGACCCGGTGAGGAGGTTGCGCAGGCGCATCAGCGCGCCGTCTCGACCTTCTGGATCTGCGCGCGGAAGACCTGCCAGAAACGGGCGGTGTTCGCGGGGGTCTCGCTGAGGCCGCCGACGTACACGTCGACGGTGCGGCCGGCGACGTCGGCGACGCCCTCGACGGCCTGGATGCGCTGGCCGTCGCGGTAGGTGAGCACGACGGGGTTGTAGCGCGCGAGGTCGCCGGGAACCGGGAGCTCGGCGACGGGGCCGCCGCAGGCCTGGGTCGCGGCGCGCCAGACGGAGGCCTGCGGGGGAGCGACGACCGCACTGAGCATGAGGGAGTAGCCGTTGCGCGCGGAAGCGCTGAAGCCCTGCGTGCCGGCGGCGGAGCGGTTGACCCGCTCGGTGGCCGCGGTGCAGGCCGGCGACGGGTTGTCGCCCGCGGTCAGCTTCGACGGCGCGGGCTTGCCGGTGCGGTAGTCGTTCGACCCGGCCGGGAACTCGGCCTTAGTGAGCACGAGGTTCGGGCCCACCGGCGCGGCCGAGGCCGCGGGGGCGAGGGCCGTGCCCCCGGCCGCGAGCACGGCGAGGAGGGCCGAGGCCGAGGCGAAGCGCGTGCGGCGGGACGTCGACGTTGAGTTCGCAATCATGAGGTGAAGTATAGGACACTTCGTTTTGATTTCAGTACGAAGTACAGGCGTGCTGGCGTGCCCTGCGGCGCACCGCCGGACGGGTCTAGGGTGACCCGTGTGAAGCCAGCTCGGAGTGAACGCGCCGCCCTCGTCGAGGCGGCCCGCGCCGCCGGACCCGACGCCCCGACGCTCTGCGGCGAGTGGACCGTGCGGGAGTTGCTCGCGCACCTCATCCTCCGGGAGGGGCGGCCGGACGCCATGGCGGGCATCCTCGTGCGCCCGCTCGCCGGGTACACCGAGCGGGTGCAGGCGGGAATCGCGGCCCGCCCGTTCGAGGATCTGCTCGAGACCGTCGCGGGCGGCCCGCCCCGGCTCTCGCCCCTGCGCCTCGTCGACGAGCAGGCGAATCTCGGCGAGTACTTCGTGCATACCGAGGACATCCGGCGGGCCGCGCCGGGGTGGACGCCGCGGGTGCTCGACAAGCGGGTCGAACGCGGCCTTCACGACGTCGTCGCGCGGATCGCGCGGCTCACGATGCGCGGCGCTCCGCTGCGGGTCAGCCTCACGACCGAGGAGGGCACCGTCGCCACCGCGGGGCGCGGGCCCGACGTCGCGGTGATCGGCGCGATCGGCGAGGTCGCGATGTGGGCCTTCGGCCGCGATGAGGCGCTGGTCACGTTCGAGGGGGCCGACGGAGACATCGATCTGCTCGGCTCGGTGGTCCGTTCGCTCTGACGACCCGCCGCAGGTCCTGCTGTTACATGTGTGGCACTTGATACGGATGGGGTTAATGTCGATAGACTGCCCCCATGGCATCGAAGACCACCACCCGCGCGCGCGGCGCCGCGAACTCCCGCTCCGGGGGCGCACGCACCAGCCGCGCCGCGAGCCCGACGCGCAGCCGACAGGCCGCCCCGCGCACCCGCGGTAAGCAGGGCGCCGCGGCCCCCAAGGCCGCCTCGGGCGCCGGTGGGGGAGTGGCACGCGGCCTCGGCGCCGGGTGGAAGCTGCTGGCCAAGGGCGTCGGGGGCGCCGTGCGCACCGGTCGCCGGTCCGACGACGTCGAACCCGCCACCGCGACCGGCGAGGTCACGCCGCCGAAGCCGACCCACTCGCGCGACGGACTCGCGCTGGCCCTGTTCGCCGTCGCGATCATCCTCGGCGCGGCCGTCTACTTCGACGCCGGCGGGCCCGTGGGCTCGTTCTTCTCGACCGGCGTGCGCGCCGTGGTCGGCTGGTTCGCCGTGCTGGTCCCGCCGCTCGCCATCGCCCTCGGCGTGATCATGATGCGCCGCCCCGACAACCCGTCGGCGCACGTGCGGCACCGCGTCGGCTCCGCCCTCATCGTGCTGCCCTTCCTGGGGCTGCTGCACATCGCGTCCGGCGGACCGTCGAGTTTCGACGACCGCGCCGCCGCCGGCGGTTACCTCGGGTACGTCGTCGGCGGGCCGCTCACCGACGGCTTCACAGCGTGGATCTCCGTGCCGCTGCTGGTCCTGGTCGCTCTGTTCGGCCTGCTCCTGGTCAGCGGTATGACGGTGCGCGAGATCGTCGACCGGCTCAAGTTCTACTTCGGCGTCGACATGAAGGAGCAGTACGGCGACGAGGAGCCGCTCGACGAGGACGATCTCGACTCGCCCTTCGCCGCCTTCGACTCGGGGCGCGGCGACACCGCCACGCGTGCGCTCACGCCCTACGGCGACCCGTACGACAACTACCCGGCCGACCCCGAGCCGCCCAAGCGGAGCCGTCGCCGCAAGGCCGCCGAGGAGGACGAGCCGGCACCGTCGGACCAGGTGACCGCGCCGATCACGCCCGAGCCGGCCCCGTCGGACGAGCCGACCGTCGAGGTGCCGCCGGCGCCGAAGCCGCGTCGCGCCGCCGTGGTGAAGGACCACACGCCGCCGCCCGCGCCGAAGGCGACCGAGTTCACCGTCGCGCGGACCATCGACAGCGAGGACTACATCCTGCCGCCGGCCGACCTGCTCATCGAGGGCGAGCCGGCCAAGGCGGGGACCAGCGCGAACGACGCGATGATCGACGCGATCACCGGCGTCATGGAGCAGTTCAAGATCGACGCCGCCGTCACCGGCTACACCCGCGGCCCGACGGTCACGCGCTACGAGCTCGAGCTCGGCCCCGGCGTGAAGGTCGAGAAGGTCACCCAGCTGCACCGCAACATCTCCTACGCGGTGGCGACGGACAACGTCCGCCTGCTGGCGCCGATCCCCGGTAAATCGGCCGTGGGCATCGAGGTGCCCAACACCGACCGCGAGATGGTGCGCCTGGCCGACGTGCTGGCCGCGGACAACACGCGCAAGGACACGCACCCGCTGGTCATCGGCCTCGGCAAGGACATCGAGGGCGAGATGGTCAACGCCAACCTCGCCAAGATGCCCCACCTGCTGGTCGCCGGTTCGACGGGCTCCGGCAAGTCGAGCTTCGTGAACTCGATGCTCGTCTCGCTGCTCGCGCGCGCCACCCCCGACGAGGTGCGGATGATCCTCATCGACCCCAAGATGGTCGAGCTGACGCCCTACGAGGGCATCCCGCACCTCATCACGCCCATCATCACCGACCCCAAGAAGGCCGCCGCGGCGCTGTCCTGGCTGGTCGAGGAGATGGAGCAGCGGTACAAGGACATGCAGGCCTCGCGCGTGCGCCACATCGACGACTTCAACCGGAAGGTGAAGTCCGGCGAGATCACCACGCCGCTCGGCAGCGAGCGCGTGTACCGGCCGTACCCGTACATCGTCGCCATCGTCGACGAGCTCGCCGACCTCATGATGACCGCGCCGCGCGACGTCGAGGAGGCGATCGTCCGGATCACGCAGAAAGCGCGCGCCGCGGGCATCCACCTGGTGCTCGCGACGCAGCGCCCGTCCGTGGACGTCGTCACCGGCCTGATCAAGACCAACGTGCCCTCCCGTCTGGCCTTCGCGACCAGCTCGCTGACGGACTCGCGGGTCATCCTCGACCAGCCCGGCGCCGAGAAGCTGATCGGCATGGGCGACGCGCTGTTCCTGCCGATGGGCGGCAAGTCGACCCGTATGCAGGGCGCGTTCATCACCGACGAGGAGATCACCTCCGTCGTCGACTTCGTGCGCAACCAGGCCGAGCCGGAGTACGCCAACGGCGTCACCGAGACGAAGGTCGAGAAGAAGGACGTCGACCCCGACATCGGCGACGACCTGGACGTCTTCCTGCAGGCCGTCGAGCTGGTCGTGTCCTCGCAGTTCGGCTCGACCTCGATGCTGCAGCGCAAGCTCCGCGTGGGCTTCGCGAAGGCCGGCCGCCTCATGGACCTCATGGAGACCCGCGACATCGTCGGGCCGTCGGAGGGTTCCAAGGCGCGCGACGTGCTCGTCACGCCCGACGAGCTGCCCGGCCTACTGCTGGTGCTGCGCGGCGGCGGCGATGTCGCTCAGGAAGCGGACGAACCGGACTTCTGATACAGTCCTGCTTGCATGTGTGAGGGGAGTATCCCGCTCGCGGCGTGAACGTCAGCACGGTGGATCGATATCCACCCGGGCACGCCGGACCCGCAGTTCGGGTCGGGAGAGACCTCCGGATCTGTACCGGAGGTGTATGCAATGCAAGTTTCTGCTGTCGTCTGGATCGTCTCGATCCTGGTCGTTCTCGGCCTCTTCGTCTTCGACTTCTTCAGCCATGTGCGCACGCCGCACGAGCCCTCGCTGAAGGAATCCGGCTTCTGGTCCGCGGTGTACATCGGCATCGCGATCCTGTTCGGCATCGGCGTGTGGGCGGTCTCCGGGCCGCAGTACGGCGGTGAGTTCTTCGCCGGCTTCGTCACCGAGAAGGCGCTGTCCGTCGACAACCTCTTCGTGTTCGTCATCATCATGGCGAAGTTCGCGGTGCCCCGGATCTACCAGCAGAAGGTCCTGCTGATCGGCATCGTGATGGCGCTCGTGATGCGCGCCGGCTTCATCGCCGTGGGCGCCGCCGCGATCTCCACCTACTCCTGGGTGTTCTACATTTTCGGCGCGTTCCTGCTGTACACCGCGATCAAGCTGGTCAAGGAGGCGTCGTCGCCCGAGGGGCCCGTCGAGGACGAGAAGGAGCGCGAGGGCCGCGTCGCCGCGCTGTTCAAGAAGATCGTCCCCACCACGGAGACCTACGACGGCGACAAGCTGATCACCAAGGTCGATGGCAAGAAGGTCGCGACCCCGCTGCTGCTGGCGCTGGTGGTCATCGGCTTCACCGACGTGCTGTTCGCGCTCGACTCGATCCCCGCGATCTACGGACTCACCCAGGAGCCCTACCTGGTGTTCATGGCGAACGCCTTCGCACTGATGGGCCTGCGCCAGCTGTACTTCCTCATCGGTGGCCTGCTCGACCGCCTGGTGTACCTGTCCTACGGCCTGTCGATCGTGCTCGGCTTCATCGGCGTGAAGCTGGTGCTGCACGCGCTGCACGAGAACACGCTGCCCTTCATCAACGGCGGCGAGCACCTCGCGGTGCCGGAGATCTCCACCGGCCTGTCCCTGTCGGTCATCCTGGGCGTCCTGGTGATCACCACCGTCGCCTCGCTGATCAAGTCCAAGCGCGACGGTGCCCGGGAGCAGGCGTCGTCGGACGTGCCTTCGGACTCCGATACGAAATAGCCCGCGCATTGTGCACCGTTGACCACCCCTGAGGTGGTCAACGGTGCACAGTCGTATCGGCGGAACCTGGTCGGCCTCCCGTGCGTCCAAGGAGTATGGGGAATCGGGGGACGTCAGCCGCATCGTGGCCGACAACGACGGGGTGATCACGGTCGCGCAGGCAAGGGCGTGCGGGCTGTCGCCGCGCCAGGTGGACGGGCGGCTGCGCCGTGGCGAGTGGGCGCGACTGGGACGCGGTGCGCTTCCAGGCCGACCACGACAAGCGGAACGCCCTCGCCCGGCTCGGAATGACGGTCCTCGCCTTCACCTGGCACGACGTCGTGACCGCACCGGTGGCGGTGGTGGAGTCGGTGGTCGCGCTGCTCAGCGACCGACGGGCCGCGGTGTCCTGACGCGGAGTTCGTGACGGGGCGCCCGCACGCGGTGGGGGACGCGGGCGTCAGGTCGGCTTGACGCCGACGGCGACGGTGGCCTGCCGCTCGTCGTCGATCTCGATGTACGTGTCCAGGCCCACGGCGCGCAGCGCGGCCACCGTGTACGTGGCCTGCTGGCGCCCGGTCTCGATGAGCACACGGCCGCCCGGGCGCAGCCAGAGCGGCGCGTCCATAGCGATCCGCCGGTGCAGGGTCAGGCCGTCCGGCCCGCCGTCCAGCGCCCGGTGCGGCTCGTTGTCGCGGGCCTCGGGCGGCATCGTCCGGATCGCCGCGGTCGGAACGTACGGCGCGTTCGCCGCGATCACGTCGACGGTTCCGCGCAGCACCCCGGGAAGCGGGCGGAACAGGTCGCCGACGAGGACCGTCGCTTCCGGGGCGTTGCGCGCGGCGTACTCGGCGGCGGTGCGGTCGATGTCCGCGGCGTAGGTCTTCGCGGCGGCGGCGGTCGCCACGATCGGACCGGCGCCGCAGCACAGCTCGACGAGGACGCCGCTGCCGTCGGCGAGCTCGGACAGCAACTCGGTGCGCCGGCGGGGGACGAAGACGCCGGGGCCGACGATCAACCGGCGGCCGCGGAACTCGACCCAGCCGAGCAGGTGCTCCAGCGGTTCGCCCGCGCACCGCCGCCGGACGAGGGCCTCGAGGTCGGGCCCGGACGCCGCCGCGTCCTCCAGCAGTTCGGCCTCGCGTTCGGCGAAGGCGCATCCGGCTGCGCGCAGCTCACCGATCACATTCACCGGTGGAGTCAATCACGGTTGGGCGTGATTCACCACACTCACGACACCCCGGTATGCATTGGTTCACTGTGCGATATCGACGGTCGTGAATCGGTGAAGGTGACGCGTCGGCGGGGCGGCTGGAAATGTGCCGGTGTGGGGCGAATGCCCAGTTCAGGGCGTCGTGAAGAGGTTCTCGGCGGCGCCTTGGCGCTATGCTGACCCCATGACCCTGGGCTCTGAGAAGACCATTTCCGTCGCGACGTTCCGTCGGTCGGGCGAGAAGGTCGCCACGCCGGTGTGGGTGGTCCCCGTCGACGGTGACCGCATCGGCTTCTGGACGTCCTCCACATCGGGGAAGGCCAAGCGGATCCGCAACAATCCCGCCGTCGAGATCACGCCGTGCAACCAGCGTGGTGCGATCGCCGCCGGCGCGGCGACGACCGCCGGGTCGGCGCAGCTGGTCTCGAGCGGGCCGGAGTTCGACGCCGTGCAGGCCGCGGTGAAGGCGAAGTACGGCTTCCAGGTGCCGATGTCGAAGATGTTCAACGCGATCGGCGCGAGGCTCAAGGGCCGGACGCAGCCGTACGGCGACACCGTCGTGGTGATCACGCCGCAGGCCTGACCGGACGCGCGTCGCCCTGGGTGGACCGCGGGCGCTACAGCGTGACGAGCATGCGGGTGTTGCCCAGCGTATTGGGCTTGACGTACGACAGGTCGAGGAACTCCGCGACACCCTCGTCGTAGCTGCGGCACAACTCGTTGTAGACCTCGGCGCTGACCGGCGTCCCGTCGATCTCCTCGAACCCGTGTCGGCCGAAGAAGGCCGTCTCGAAGGTCAACACGAACACCCGGCTCAGCTCCAACGCGCGCGCCTCGTCGAGCAGGCGGGCGACGATCTTGTGCCCGATGCCGTGGCCCTTCACCGTCGGGTCGACCGCGAGGGTGCGGATCTCGCCCAGGTCCCACCACAGCACGTGCAGCGCGCCGCAGCCCACGGCGACGCCGTCGACCTCGTACACCCAGAACTCCTGTACCGACTCGTACAGGGTGACCAGATTCTTCTCCAGCAGGATCTTGCCCGCGTAGACGTCGATGAGGCGCTTGATCGCGGGGACGTCGGAGGTCCGGGCGCGGCGCAGCACATCGTCGTGGTCGGTGGTCACGGTAGGAAACTGTAGCGCGCAGAGCCGCCGATTCCGCGTACCGATAGGCTGATCGGCGTGAGTGCAACGGACGGCGTGCAGCCCGCGAGCACACCTGTCTCGAACGTCAACGTCGCGAACGGGTTGACGGTGCTCCGGATCGTACTCGTCCCCGTCTTCCTCGCGGCCCTGTTCGTCGACGGCGGGCACTCGACGACCTGGCGCTGGATCGCCTTCGCGGTCTTCGCCGCCGCGATGTTCACCGACCGGGTCGACGGCCAGATCGCGCGCCGCTACGGACTCATCACCGATTTCGGCAAGCTCATGGATCCCATCGCCGACAAGGCGCTCACCGGCGCCGCCTTCGTCGGCCTGTCCGTGCTCGGCGAGCTCCCGTGGTGGGTCACCCTGATCGTCCTCGCCCGCGAGTTCGGCATCACCGGCTTCCGGTTCGCCGTCATCCGCGACGGCGTGATCCCCGCGAGCCGCGGCGGCAAGCTCAAGACCCTGCTGCAGACCATCGCCATCGGGCTCTACCTCATGCCGCTGCCGGCGTGGATGGACGTGCCCAGCCAGGTCGCCATGGGCGCGGCCGTGATCGTCACCGTCGCGACCGGCGTCGACTACCTGCTGAGCTGGTGGCGTGGCCGCAAGTGACGCCGCCCGCCTGGTAGCCGCCCTCGCCGAGCGCGGCGAGACGGTCGCGTCGGCCGAGTCGCTCACCGCCGGCCTCTTCGCCGCCACCGTCGCCGACGTTCCCGGCGCCAGCGCCGTGCTGCGCGGCGGCCTCATCGTCTACGCCACCGACCTCAAGGCGAGTCTGGCCGGCGTCCCGTCGGGCGAGTTGGAGCGCAACGGACCCGTCCATCCCGAGACCGCGCGCGCCCTCGCCGACGGTGCGCGGACGCGGTGCGGGGCGGATTGGGGCGTCGGGCTCACCGGCGTCGCCGGCCCCACCGAACAGGACGGGGTGCCCGTCGGCACCGTCCACCTGGGGATATCCGGCCCGTCGGGCACGTCCGTCACCACCCTGCAGCTCGACGGTGACCGGGCGAACGTCCGCTGGGGGACCGTCGAGGCGGCCCTGCGGGAGCTCACCGCGCGGGTTTCGGCGAATCGGGAACCTTCCGGGCCCGCCCCGCGTTGACTGGACAGTAACCAAGACGGAGGTGAGCATGGCTCTACTGCTTCGCGAGGCGATCGGCGAGAACCTGCGCAAGACCCGGGTGCGCCAGAGTCGCACGCTGCGAGACGTTTCCTCGGCGGCACAGGTCAGCCTCGGCTACCTGTCGGAGGTCGAGCGCGGCCAGAAGGAGGCGTCCAGCGAGCTGCTGGCCGCGATCTGCGGCGCGCTTGCCATCGACGTGGCCGACGTGGTGGCCCAGGCCAGCGTATCGATGCGCCCGATCCCCACCATGGTGATCCCGGCGCCCGCGCTCGCCGCCGCCTGACCCTGAGACGACCGGTCCGGGGGGGGGGGGGGTTGGCCCCCCCCCCCCCCCCCCGTGGGCGCCCCCGGCCCCCGCGCCCGCCCCCGCCCCCCCCTCCCACGCCGGGGCGGGGGTTGGGGGTCTGCCCCCCCACCCCGCGACCAGGGCGGCGCAACAGGGTCGTTTGCCGATAGATTGATAAGCACGAGTCCGGCGGTCGCCGGACGGCCGGACGTGGGTTCGGCGATGGACGTATCGAGGCGGAGGAGAACTGACGATGGCTAACCCGTTCGTCAAGGGGTGGAACTACCTGATGGCGCTGTTCAACTCGAAGATCGACGAGAACGCCGATCCGAAGGTGCAGATCCAGCAGGCGATCGAAGACGCGCAGCGCCAGCACCAGGCGCTCTCGCAGCAGGCCGCGGCCGTCATCGGCAACCAGCGTCAGCTCGAGATGAAGCTGAACCGTCAGCTCGCCGAGGTCGAGAAGCTGTCGGCGAACACCCGTCAGGCCGTGCAGCTCGCCGACCAGGCGACCGCCGCCGGTGACGTCGCCAAGGCCACCGAGTACACCAACGCCGCCGAGGCCTTCGCCGCGCAGCTGGTGACCGCCGAGCAGAGCGTCGAGGACCTGAAGGGGCTGCACGACCAGTCGCTGCAGGCCGCCGGCCAGGCCAAACGCGCCGTCGAGCAGAACGCCATGCAGCTGCAGCAGAAGCTCGCCGAGCGCACCAAGCTGCTCAGCCAGCTGGAGCAGGCGAAGATGCAGGAGCAGGTCTCCGCGTCGCTCAACCAGATGGGTCAGCTCGCGGCCCCGGGCAACACCCCCAACCTCGACGAGGTCCGCGAGAAGATCGAGCGCCGCTACGCCAACGCCCTCGGCTCCACCGAGCTGGCGCAGAACTCCGTGCAGGGACGCATGATGGAGGTCCAGAACGCCACCGTGCAGATGGCCGGCCATTCGCGGCTCGAGCAGATCCGCGCGTCGATGCAGGCCAGCGGCCAGATCAAGGGTGCCCCCGCGGCCCCGCAGGCGGCCCCCGCCCCGCAGACCCCGCAGCAGGCCCCGAACCCGAACTTCCAGAAGCCCTGAGAACCGACGAGGAACGATGACTGACCAGCGAGGCCGCCACCGCACCGACTTCTCGGCGGTGGCGGCCTCTGCTGGTCGGATGGCCGCCTCCGCGATCAGCGCCGCGTCCACCGCGATGGAGACGGCGGCCCGCGCCGCCGACGAGGCCCGCGACAAGGCCGCCCGTCGCCGGGATCCCAAGGCGGCCCACCAGCGCTCCATCAAGCAGGCCCGCTACACCGTGAACAGCTGGGCCGCGACCACCTCCACCTCGGCCGTGGTGGCCGTCGGCGGCTTCGCCGCGGCCGCGCCCGTCGTGGGCGGCACCGCCACCGCCGTCACCGCGCTCATCGCCGTGCCCGCGGGATACGCCGTCCGCAAGCTGCGCCGCCTGCGCCGCACTCCGCCGCCGCCCCGCACCTACGCCCGCCGCGCGGTCCCCGCCCGCTCGTCGGCCCTCCACGACCCGGTGCGCGCGCTCGCCGACGCCGAGCAGGAGTTCCTGGCGCTCATGTCGGTGCTCACCCGCTCCGGCGCGCTGCCGCCCGACGCCCTCAGCGAGCTCGACGACGACGCCGAGACCTCCGCCGACGCCATCATCTCCTACGCCGAACAGCTCATCGACCTCGAGCGCGTCGTCGCGGGCGGGGGTGGCTCGGCCGCGTACCTGCGCGAGACCTTCGAGGATGGTCTCGACAGCCTCGACGAGGGCGTCGAGGCCTACCGCGAGATGGTCCGCTCCGCCGCGACGACGGTCGCCGCTGCGCGCCGGTCCCTCGGCTCGCCCGCCCGGTTCGACGAGCTCAGCACCGCGACGCCCCGCCTGCAGGAGACCGCCGAACGGCTGCGCGCCTGGGCCTACGGCATCGCGGCGCTGCCGCCGGTGCCGGATCCCCACACCTGGTGATCCGCTCTCGGGGTTAACCCCCAAATCTCCCTGAAACCGCAGTTCAGAGCGTGACTTCCGCGCTCCGACGGGGGCAGTATGGAAGGCGAAGGACTCAACGAAAATCCCCCGAAAGGTGCACCGCAATGTTCTGGAAGATCCTCGGCGCCATCGTCGCCATCTGGCTCGTACTGATGGTGGCCTCGGCGATCATCAAGTCGCTGTTCCCGCTCGCCATCATCGCGCTGGTGATCATCGGTATCGTCTCGGTGGTCAAGTGGCTGGGCTCGGGGAAGAAGACCCCGACCACGTTCTAGCGAGCCGCCCCGCGCACGCCCCCCGGGCGTGCCGCCGGCTCACGAAGGAGTGCGGGTGCGCATTGCGATCGTCGCGGGATCCGAGGCCGGGCATGCACTGCCCGGCCTCGCCCTTGCGCTCCGCCTGATCCGCGCCGGGCACGAGCCCGTCGTCTTCACCGGACGGCAGTGGGGCGGGGTCGGCGCGCGCTACGGCGTCGACACCCGCGAGCTGCCGGGCCTGGCCGCCCGACCGGGCGACGACGACGGCGACGCCGGATCCAAGATCCACGGCCGCGCCGCCCACATCGCGACGCAGGTCCTCCCCGGCATCGAGGCCTTCCGCGCCGACCTCGTGGTCGCCGACATCCTCACCCCCGGCGGCGGGATGGCTGCGGAACTGCTGGGTGTGCCCTGGCTGGAACTCAGCCCGCACCCGCTCTACCTGCCCTCGGCGGGGCTGCCACCCATCGGCTCCGGTCTGGCCCCCGCGCAGACGCCGCGCGAGCTGCTCCGCGACGTCGTGCTCCGCGCCTTCACCGCGCGCGACCTGCGCAACGGTCGCCATCAGCGCGAGGCCGCCCGCGCGGGCATCGGCCTCCCGCCCCACGACGGCGGGCCCGCCGGCAGGCTCGTCGCCACCATCCCCGCACTGGAGCTGCCCCGGCCCGACTGGCCGGCGCGGACGCACCTCGTCGGGCCCCTCACGCTCGAGCCCACGGACGATCCGTGCCCCGTTCCCGACGGTGCCGGTCCGCTCGTCATGGTGGCCCCGTCGACCGCGGCGACGGGGGAGCAGAACCTCGCCGAGGTCGCCGTCGACGGCCTCCGCGGCGCCGGCGTGCGCCTCGCGGT
Organism: Tsukamurella sp. USMM236; assembly: GCF_037148755.1. Lineage (NCBI taxonomy): Bacteria > Bacillati > Actinomycetota > Actinomycetes > Mycobacteriales > Tsukamurellaceae > Tsukamurella > Tsukamurella sp. USMM236. Next base: position 699,463 of record NZ_JBBCSS010000002.1, on the reverse strand, counting down.
GAGCGGGCTGAACCCGCCCGCCTTCGACGAGCCGTGGGTCGCCAGCGGCTTCGGCCGCCAGGACGACCTGGTCGCGCGGGCCGACGCCGTGGTCTGCGGCAGCGGGCACGGCATGCTCACCAAGGCGCTCACCGCAGGCAAGCCGGTCGTCGTCGTCCCCGGCGGCGGCGACCAATGGGAACTCGCCAACCGCGTCGCGCGGCAGGGGAGCGGCGTCCTCGTGCGGCCCGCGACCGCTGAGGCGATCCGCGACGGCGTGCGCCGCGTCCTCGACGACCCGTCGTTCTCCCGGTCCGCCCGAGCCGCCGCCGACGGCGCCCACCGCGTCGCCGACCCCGTGCTGGTGTGCGAGGCGTATCGGTAACCTGGTGCGGTGCGCCTGACTGACTTCCGCGAACTGCTCTACGCCGAGTTCGGCGCCCTCCGCGGCGACACTCTGATGCGGGACCACCGGCTCAGCGCCTTCGGCGCGACCGGCGACCAGGCCATCGAGTCCGGCGTGGATCCGAAGGACGTCTGGCGCGAGCTCTGTTCCGAGTTCGACGTCCCCCGGTCCCGCTGGTAGCCGACCTCGCGCCGGGCGCGTGCCCTCCGCCCCGACCCCGACGTCCCCCGGTCCCGCTGGTAGCTACTCCTGGGGCGTCGGGCCCGGCGTCCACAGCCCGGACCGCGTGACCTCGGTCCGGCCCAGCTGCGCCGCCGGCGCATCGACGTAGGGCACGTACCGCTCCAGCGCGCCCCACTCCCGGCCCCAGTCGTGGTTCAGGTACGTCGGCACCGTCTGCGCCTTGGCGAGCAGCAGCGCCCAGCCCAGCGGCCCGCCGGCGTCGCCGCCCTGCCACGTGGTGGTCGCCGCGGCCGCGAGGTCGCGCTCGGGCAGGATCCGCCACCGCGGCTGCTCCGCGACGCCGCCGTTCTCGCGCCACTGGCGCTGGCAGGGGAAGCCGATGCCGGCGCCCCAGTCGACCAGCGTCGGATCGTCGGCCAGCAGCTCCTGCAGCGTCTCCAGCTTCGGAGCGCGCGGGGGCGTGTACGCCACCCAGGTGCTCTCCGACGGTGCCGTGATGCTCGCGCGCACGCGCACGGCGGTCGAGCCCGCGGGCACCGTCTCCGCGGGGACGCGGAGGTTGCGCCATGCGGGGAGCGGGCCGATGTCGATCGGCGTCACGGCCCCGTTCGGGGTGATCGTGCCGGTCCCGGAGCCGAATTCGAGCTGCAGGTCGCCGGGGTTGAACCGGCCGGCGACGCTGATCGTCAGCAGCCGGTCGATCCCGCCGGCGGGCAGCGCGTACCAACTGGAGACGGCTCGGGCCGAGTGCTGCGGCCCGGTCTGGCGGCTGCCGACCACCGGCACGCGCGCAGGGTCGAGCCCGAAGGGTAGCGCCGCCGTGGAGCCGTTGACGCCGGGCGCGTCGAGCGTGCCGCCGCCGGTGCCGCCCGTGTTCGACGGGGTGTTGTCGGCGTCGCCGGTGCGCACGAGGTCCGCGGCGCCCCGCGACGACGAGGACAGGCTGCCGGCGATGCCGTTCGGGGTGAAGTTGGTGTTGAGCTCCCCGACGAGCGGATCGGGGGCGTTGCCGATCGGCGCGAGCACGCCCGCGGTGGCGTCGCGCTCGACGAGCACCTCGTCGGCCATGCCGCACGGGTTGCCGGCGAGCGAGCGCAGGTTCTGCTGCCCGTAGGAGTAGGCCGGTCGCTGGATCATGATCGACGCGACGTTGGTGGCGCCGATCATCGCGATGATCAGCGTCGCGACCAGCGTGATCGGCGTCGCGAATCCCGGCAGGCGTCCGCCGACCTCGGGGACGCGCGGCGTCCAACCGGTGACGTGCACGACGAGCGCCGCGAGCAGCAGCACGACGGTGGCCGCGCCGAAGACGTTCGCGATCTTGATCCCGGCGACGGCCGGCTCGGCGCCGCCCCAGGGGATGCCGAAGTTGCCCGGGTAGAACCAGCCGTTGGTCGTCTCGAAGGCCAGCGTCGCGCAGCCCGCGACGGCCGCGAGGGCGAGCAGCCGGAACTGGGGGCGCCGGATGGTGCGCGGCCCGACCGCGACGACGGCGATCGCCGCGACCATCGCGCCGAGCGTGGCGAACGCGCCGAAGTGATGGGTCCACTTGGTGGGGTTGAAGGCCATGACCAGCAGCGAGACGCCGATGGCGGCCACGACGCGGCGCGCCGGTCCGGTCGCGATGCCGGGGATGCGTCGCCGCCACAGCAGCAGCGCGACGACGATCGCGGAGCCGAGGAACAGCGCGAGCATGGCGAACCGTCGGGCGACGGAACCGTTGGGGTTCTGCTGGAACAGGGCCTCGTACCGGATGATCTCGCGGTGCCACGGCTCGCTCGGCCCGACGTCGCCGAGCAGCTTGGTGGACTGCAGCATCTCGACGAGGCCGTGGTCGGCGAAGACGAGGAAGAGCACCGACGCGCCGGCCGCGCCCAGCGTCAGCAGCGTCGCCGCGTAGCCGTTCGCCTTCACGTGCGCCACGACGGCCCGCCACAGGGGAGCCGCAGCGACGAGGAAGACGACGAACGCGAAGCTGCCCGTCGGGGCCGCGGAGAGGGTCAGGCCGGCCACGACCAGGCCGAGGCCCGCGGGGGCGAGGCGGCGGGTCGCGACGGAGCGTTCCACCAGGCACCAGGTGACGACGGTGCCGACCGCGACGATCGGCTCCGGGCGCAGGCCGGGGTTGTAGGTGAGCCAGAACAGGGTGAAGACGGCCGCCATCGCCCACAGCGCCCGCGAGTAGTCCCGCGGTGCGCGGCGCTTGCTCAGCCCGAGGCGCGGCAGCACCTCGCGGGAGAGCAGGAACCACGCCAGGATCCCCGACAGCAGCGCGGGCAGGCGCAGCCACGGGCTCGAGACGCTGAGATCCGCCATCCACGACACCACGTAGAAGGGCATGCCGAAGGGCGCGTAGGGCGCGTCGTAGTAGCGGAAGACCTCGGGCATGTAGCCCGAGTGCGGCGCGGCCTTGATCATCCCGAGGATGTAGCCGTCGTCGGAGGTCGGCGCCCCGACGATGTGCCAGACCAGCAGGCTGCCGATCACGGCGACGTCGGCGAGGCGCACGTGCAGCCAGCTGCGGGGGAGCAGCCGGCCCCGGCGCCGGCCGTCGGCGCGGTCGAGCAGCGCCAGCGCGAGCAGCGAGAGGAGCACGCAGGCCACGCCGACGAGGATCGCGGTGCCCTTGAGCACCGACGGGGAGGAGGTGTACCGCGAGTCGACGTCGATGGTCATCTTTGGCGTCGGGCCCTGCAGGTCCGCGGGCAGGTCGGAGAAGACGCCCACCACCTGGGGCCGGAGATCGCCGCGGACGTCGCCCTGACCGGAGATGCCCGTGGCCGCGGCGAAGGCGTGATCGGCGTCGATCGCGATCCGCAGCTCGCCGCACCGCGCCAGGTCGGCGCGCGGCACGTGGTGCACCAGAGCGCCCCGCGAGCGGACCGTCAGCGCCTCGCCGTCGACGGTGACGTACAGCCCGGCCGTGCGCGCCCGGTCCCCGGCCGGCGGGGGCGTCGTGGCCGCGAGCACCGTCTGCCTGTCCGACGGTGCCGCCGCCGCGACCGCGCAGGGGATCGTCGCGTCCACCTCGAGCGGCTTGTACATCGTGAGCGGCGCGGTGACCGGCGCGAGTGATCCGGACTGCGGCCAGTCGATCGTGACGGCGGTCTGCTTGATCGGCAGCAGCGGCGTCGCGATCGCGAGCACCAGGCCGATCAGGCCGGCCACGACGGCGGCGATCCGGGCGATTCGGAGGTTCACGATCAATCAGGGTATCGGCCCGCAGCGGCGGGTCCGGTCGGCGCGCGGCGAGTCGCCCGAGACGGGTGTGAAATAGGTCGTCTCAGCAGTTATGCTGTGACCACCGACACAGCCCATGCCCGGTTCCGCCACCCCTGGAACAGGGCGTATTGAGAGAAAGCACGGTGGTTTCAGTGACCCTTGACGCCAATTCGCCGATCGAGAAGGTTCCCGGTGGCACGGATGCCACGCAGGCGGGCCGGCACGACGCCGACCCCCGGGGCGGGCAGTCCGCCGCGGTCGAGTCCTTCTCCCTGGACGATCGGTACACGCGCGAAGAGGGCACGATCTACCTCACGGGCATTCAGGCCCTGGTCCGCATGGTGCGCGACCGGGCGCGGCTCGATCGCCGCCAGAACCTCAAGACGGGCTCGTTCATCTCCGGCTACGAGGGCTCGCCGCTCGCGGGCTACGACCTGGAGATCGCCAAGCGCACGAAGTACCTCAAGGACTTCGACATCGTCCACCGCCCCGGCCTCAACGAGGAACTGGCCGCCACGTCGGTCATGGGCTCGCAGATCGCCGCGCAGGTCGGGCACCTCGACCGCGGCCTCGACGGCGTGACCGGCTACTGGTACGGCAAGGCCCCGGGCCTCGACCGCGCGACCGATGCGCTGCGGCACGCCAACATCATCGGCACCCACGCGGCGGGCGGCGCGGTCGCCCTCGTCGGTGACGACCCGGGCGCCAAGAGCTCGACGGTGCCGTGCGCCTCCGAGATGGCGCTGGCCGACCTGTACATGCCGATCCTGTACCCGGCCGATTCCCAGGACATCCTGGACCTGGGCGTGCACGCGGCGATCATGTCGCGCGTGTCCGGCCTGTGGACGTCGCTGAAGATCTCCGCGCACGTCGCGGACGGCTCCTCGACCGCCGACGTGCACCCGGACCGGATCCTGCCCGTCTACGGCGATCTCGGCACCAGCCCGCACGTCCCGTCGGGCCTGCTGCTCGGCGCGAAGCTGATGGAGCTCGAGCAGAACCAGCTGACGGTGCGCATGCCGCGCGCCACCGAGTACGCGCGGATCAACCGGCTCAACCGGATGACGGTGCGCTCCAGCGACGACCGGATCGGTATCGTCTGCGCCGGCAAGACCTACCTCGACGTGCGCGAGTCGCTGCGGCTGATCGGCATCGAGGACGACGAGCTCAACCGGCTCGGCATCCGCATCCTCAAGATGGGCATGGTCTACCCGTTCGAGCGGCAGATCATGCACGAGTTCATCGACGGCCTCGACGAGGTGATCGTGGTCGAGGAGAAGCGCGACTTCCTCGAGACCATGATGCGCGACATCCTGTTCCGCCACCCGGGTGCGCCGAACATCGTCGGCAAGACCAACGAGGACGGCTCCACCCTGTTCTCCCGCTTCGGCGAGCTGGACGTGGACTCGGTCTCACGGGGCCTCGCCTCGCGCCTGGCGCGCGTGCACCAAGTGCCCGCCGCCAAGGACTGGCTGGACCGGAAGGCGCAGGTGCGCACCCGCATCGAGCTGCCGCTGGCGCAGCGCAGCCCGTATTTCTGCTCGGGCTGCCCGCACAACACCTCCACCAAGGTCGCCGACGACACGCTGGTCGGCGCCGGCATCGGCTGCCACGCGATGGTGCTCCTCATGGACCCGCAGCAGGTGGGCGACGTGACGGGCGTCAGCCAGATGGGCGGCGAGGGCGCGCAGTGGGTCGGCATGGCCCCCTTCGTCACCGAGAAGCACTTCGTGCAGAACATCGGCGACGGCACGTTCATGCACTCGGGCTCGCTGGCCCTGCGCCAGTCCGTGGCCTCGGGGGAGCGCATCACCTACAAGCTGCTGTTCAACGGCACCGTCGCGATGACGGGCGGCCAGGACCCGGTCGGCGAGATGACGCTGCCGCAGATCTGCACGCTGCTGCTCGCCGAGCGCGTCACCAAGGTCGTCGTCACGTCCGACGATCCCAAGCGCACCAAGGCCCTCGGCCTGCCGAAGGGCGTCGAGGTCCGCGACCGCGCCGACACCCTGGACATCCAGCGCGAGCTGGCCGAGGTCCCGGGCTGCACCGTCCTGGTGCACGATCAGCACTGCGCCGCGGAGAAGCGGCGCAAGCGCAAGCGCGGCAAGTACCCGGTGCCGAACCAGCGCGTCGTGATCAACGAGCGGATCTGTGAGGGCTGCGGCGACTGCGGCCAGAAGAGCAACTGCCTCTCGGTGCACCCGGTCGAGACCGAGTTCGGCCGCAAGACGCGGATCGACCAGAGCTCGTGCAACCTCGACTTCTCCTGCCTCAAGGGCGACTGCCCGTCGTTCGTGACGGTCACGCCGGGCGCGCAGGGCAAGGTGCGCAAGTCGGTGCCCGAGATCACCGCAGAGTCGATCCCGCAGCCGAAGAAGGCGCGCCGCGAGGCCGACGGCATGGCCATCCGCGTCACCGGCATCGGCGGCACGGGCGTCGTCACCGTCTCCGCGATCCTCGCGACCGCCACGGTGCTCGACGGCCACTCCGCGCGCACCGTCGACATGACGGGCATGGCGCAGAAGGGCGGCGCCGTGGTCTCGGACATCAAGGTCTCGGCGACGTACGTGGACCAGGCGGCGAAGGTCGCCTCCGGCGACTGCGACGTGTACCTCTCGTGCGACAGCCTCGTCGGTGTGGATCCGCAGAACCTCAAGGTGGCCTCGCCGGAGCGCACCACGTCGATCGTCTCGACCACCCAGGTGCCCACCGGGCAGATGGTGATCGACACCTCGGTCGGCTACCCCGACGCGGGCACCATCCATCAGGAGATCGACCGGGCGTCGCTGCGCACCGTCTACCTCGATCCGGGTGCGCTGACGCTGGAGCTGTTCGGCGACGAGCAGTACGCGAACATGTTCATGGTCGGTGCCGCGTTCCAGACCGGAGCGCTGCCGATCAGCTCGGCGTCGATCGAGCGGGCCATCGAGCTCAACGGCGTGGCCGTGGAGAAGAACCTGCAGGCCTTCCGTCGTGGCCGCCAGTCGGTCTCGGACCCGGCCGGCGTCAAGGCCGCGATCGACGCCCTGCACCCCGTGCCCGCGCCGGCCCCGGTCAGCGCGTTCGCCAAGGGCCTCGTCGCCGCCCTCGACGGTGGCTCCGAGGAGCTGCTCCGCCAGGTGGGGCTGCGGGTCGACGAGCTCGTCGCCTACCAGGACAAGGCCTACGCCGAGCGCTACGTCGACGACGTGGTGCGGGTCTTCCGCGCCGAGAAGTCGTGGGACTCGGAGGATCTGACCGCGGCCGTCGCGCACAACCTGCACAAGCTGATGGCCTACAAGGACGAGTACGAGGTGGCCCGGCTCTCGCAGGACACCGGCTTCGCGGCGCAGGTCGCCGACGAGTTCGGCGCCGACGCCAAGAAGGCGATCCGCCTGCACCCGCCGACGCTGCGCGAGATGGGCCTGAAGAACAAGCTCGCGCTGGGCGAGTGGGTGAACCCGGGCATGAAGACGCTGGCGAAGATGAAGCGCCTGCGCGGCACCAAGCTCGACGTCTTCGGCATGACCGAGATGCGTCGCATGGAGCGCACCCTCATCGCGGAGTACCGCGCGCTGGTGGGCCTCATGATCGCCGCCGCCGAGGGCGGCCGCGTCGCGGACGAGCAGCGCGTCCAGGTCGTCGCCCTCGCCGAGCTGCCGGACATGGTCCGCGGCTACGAGTCGATCAAGACCGACAACGTGGAGAAGTACCGCGCCGCCGTCCAGGCGCAGCTGGAGGCGCTGGGCTGGTAGCTCCCGCTCTCCCGTGTTCGACGGTGACCGTCCCTCCGATCCGGAGGGGCGGTCGCCGTCGTCTCCAGGCCTGGATCACGGGTGCATGCGTGCGCCCTTGAGGATGCGGTCGACGGCGTTCTTGGGGCCGTGCACACCGATGCCGACGAGGTCGAGGTCGTCGCTGCCGACCGCCTGCACCGCGGCGCGGTTGTCCCGGTCGTTGCCGGTCGAGAAGAGCTCCCGGGTGAAGACGGAGACGGTCAGGCCCCGTCCCAGCGCCCGCCGGTGAGCGGCGCGGAGCGTCTCGCCGGCGCCCTCGAAGACGAGGACGGGCTGGCGGAACATCGGCAGGTAGGCGACGCCGTCGGCATCGGCGTAGGGCTCGCCGACGACCTCGGGGACGGTGGCGGCGATCCCGCTGACGAGGAACGCGGTGGTGTTGAGGCGCTGCCACCCGGCCAGGTCGTCCCGGAGCAGCACCGCGATCTTGGTGTCGAATCGAATCGTCTCGGTCATGCCTCCAGCGTCGCCGCCGCCCGGGCGGCGGGTCTTGTACATACTTGATGGATGTCCGCGGAGTCGACCGTCGCCTGGCGTCCGGACGTCGAGGGGATCGCCGAGGTGTTCCGGGCGCACTTCGAGGAGCACGCCTACCCGATGCACACGCACGACGTGTGGACGCTGCTCACCGTCGACCGCGGCCGCATCGGGTACGAGTTGGGTGGGGAGCGGTGCGATTCGACGACGCGGTCGGTGACGTTGTTGCCGCCGCACGTCGCCCACGACGGGCACAGCCTGACGGCGGGCGGCTTCGACAAGCGGGTGATCTATCTGGAGTCACGGATGCTCACCGGGGTCGGCCGCGCGGTCGGCAGGCCGACACTGCTCGACGGTCCGCTCCGCCGCCGCGTCGACCGCCTCAACGGTGCGCTCACGGCTCCGGGTGAGGAGTTCGAAGCGGCGAGCCGGCTCGCCCTGATCCTCGAACGCCTCCAATGGCACCTGGACGGGAATCCGCAGCCGCCGGAGATGCCGCGGAATCGGTCGGTCGCGCACGCCTTCCGGGACCTGCTCGACGGTCGTGTCCGCGAGGGGATGACCCTCGAGGAGGCGGGGCGCACGCTGTACGTGGACCCGACGCACCTGGTCAGGGAGTTCTCCCGCGAGTTCGGGCTCCCTCCGCACCGGTACCTCATCGGCAGGCGGGTCGAGCTGGCGCGCGGGATGCTGCTCGCCGGGGGAACACCCGCCGAGGTCTCGGTGGAGGCGGGCTTCCACGATCAGTCGCACCTCAACCGTCACTTCAAGTCGATGGTCGGGACCACTCCCGGTCGCTACGCGCGGAGCGGCGGAACCGCAGCTCGGAGGTGATCGGATCGGGGGCCTCGGCCACCCGATCGGCGCGGCGCGGCGTGTCGCGCGTTCGATGCTTGCTTCGAACGCAGGTTCGCCTATAGTCGACGGTGTTCGACGTGAAAGTGAGCCGGCGAGAGCGCGCCCGATGCGGATGCGAAAACTTGTCAGAGGGTCCCTCTAGCGTCCGTAGCAACAGTAGAACCCAGCGCCGGCGGCTCTTCCCAGTCCCGGCCCGAAGGACGGAGAGTCCCATGGCACCTGCGGCACCGGATCGCGATAAGGCCCTCGAGCTGGCCCTCGCACAGATCGACAAGAACTACGGCAAGGGCTCGGTCATGCGCCTCGGAGACGAGGTGCGTCAGCCCATCGCGGTGATCCCCACCGGCTCCATCGCGCTGGACGTCGCGCTCGGCATCGGCGGCCTGCCGCGCGGCCGCGTCATCGAGATCTACGGCCCGGAGTCCTCGGGTAAGACCACGGTGGCGCTGCACGCGGTCGCGGAGGCGCAGGCCAACGGCGGCATCGCGGCCTTCATCGACGCGGAGCACGCGCTCGATCCCGACTACGCCGCGAAGCTCGGCGTCGATACCGATGCCCTGCTCGTCTCGCAGCCGGACACCGGTGAGCAGGCGCTCGAGATCGCGGACATGCTGATCCGCTCCGGCGCGCTCGACATCATCGTGATCGACTCGGTGGCCGCGCTGGTCCCCAAGGCCGAGATCGAGGGCGAGATGGGCGACAGCCACGTCGGCCTGCAGGCCCGCCTCATGAGCCAGGCGCTCCGCAAGATGACGGGCGCCCTGAACAACTCCGGCACCACCGCCATCTTCATCAACCAGCTGCGCGAGAAGATCGGCGTCATGTTCGGCTCGCCCGAGACCACCACGGGCGGTAAGGCGCTGAAGTTCTACTCGTCGGTGCGACTCGACGTGCGCCGGATCGAGACCCTCAAGGACGGCACCGACGCCGTGGGCAACCGCACCCGCGTCAAGGTCGTCAAGAACAAGGTCTCGCCGCCCTTCAAGCAGGCCGAGTTCGACATCATCTACGGCCAGGGCATCAGCCGCGAGGGCTCCATCATCGACATGGGCGTCAACGAGGGCTTCATCCGCAAGTCGGGCTCCTGGTACACCTACGACGGTGACCAGCTGGGCCAGGGCAAGGAGAACGCCCGCAAGTTCCTGGTCGAGAACCCGGACGTCCGCGACGAGATCGAGAAGCGGATCAAGGAGAAGCTCGGCGTGGGCGCCGATGTCACTGCCGACGCCGACGAGATCGCTCCCGCGCCCGTCGACTTCTAGGCCGCGATGTCGGACTACGCCGACGACGAGGTCGTCTCGCGAGGTCGGCGCCGTGGGCGCCGCCCGCGGGGCGGCGATGACCCGGCCGCCGGCGAACCGCAGCAGAAGGAGCAGGACCCGGCGCAGCGAGAGGCGCTGGCCCGGGACCTGATCTACCGCGCCCTTGCGATGCGCGATCACTCGCGGTCCGAACTGCGGAACAAGCTCGCGCGCCGCGGCTTCGACGAGGAACTCACCGAGCGGATGCTCGACAAGTTCGTCGACGCCGGCCTCATCGACGACGCCGCATTCGCGCAGCGCTGGGTCCAGTCCCGGCACCAGTTCTCCGGCCGAGGACGCCGCGCCCTGGCGCAGGAACTGCGGACGAAGGGCGTCGGCGAGGAGGAGGCGTCGGCCGCGCTCGACACCGTCAGCCGCGAGGACGAGCGGGAGCGCGCCGCGGAGCTGGTGGAGCGCAAGCTCGCCCGCGTCGAGGTCCCGGAGGATCGGATCGATCGGGACAAGCTGGTGCAGCGCCTCGTCGGCATGCTCGGCCGCCGCGGCTACCACCCGTCGCTGGCGCTGTCGGTCGTTCTCGACGCGGTCCGCGAGAAGGCCGACGCCGCACACGAGTAGGCCACGGCCACACTGACAGCGCCCGAGCCGCCTGCGCGGACGTGCGCCGAAAGACCAGGGGAGTGGATCCCCAGCGAAGTGGAGCCCCCGGAGAACACTCCGGGGGCTTCGCTGTGCGCGCCCCCAGGTTCGGCCTCTATCCGGGGAGCGCGCGACCGGGTATCGTGCTCGGCATGACTGCCGGAACGGCCTCGGGCCACGCACAGACGGGTGATCCGGCGGACGGTTGACGGCGCGGTCTCCGCCGTTCGGAATCGATCAACGCAGCACCCCGATTCCGAACCCCCGAAGGAGATCCCCTTTGCCCGCACGTTTCAACCACACCATCATCTTCGCCACGAACAGCGACGAATCCGCGGCGTTCTACCGCGACTACCTCGAGGCCCGCCCCGCCGAGTCCTGGGGGCCGTTCACCAACCTCGAGATCGAGGACGGCGTCCTGCTGCAGATCGCGGCGCCGCCGATCGAGATCCAGCCGCAGCACTACGCCTTCCTCGTCGACGACGAGCACTTCGACCGCGCCCACGCGCTTCTCGTCGACCGCGGAATGGATTTCGCCGCCGACCCGTTCTGGAAGGAGCCCGGCCGGATCAATCACGGGCACGGCGGCCGCGGCGTCTACGTCCGCGATCCGGCGGGACACGGCATCGAACTGCTCACCAGCCCGTACCTGTGACGGTCAGCGGGCCGCACACGGCGCGCTCGTCGCAGTGAGGAAGCCGAGGTCCCCGATGCTGGGCACCAACCGGTCGCTGCCGCCGTCCCGTTCGACGGTCCGACCGGCCTCCTCGTCGCCGACGGCCCGCCGCAGCGAGCGCTCCCACTCACCGGATTCGAGCATCTGCCGCAGCGCGGCGTTGACGGCGTCGCGGGCGGCGTCGTCGCCGCGGGCCAGACCGATGCCGTACCGCTCCACGGAGAAGGGGGCGCCTGCGGAGCGGAGCCGGCCGTCGACACAGGTGTCCTTCGGCAACACCATGTCTACGAGGCGGAAGGCGTCCGGACGCTGCGCGGCGAAGCCGGCGAGGATCACCTCGTCGGTGGTCACCGCGTCGACGGCGCGGCGCGCCAACGCGTCCGCGCACGCCGAATAGGTGTCGTACTCCAGGAGCCGCACACCGGGGAGCAGGGCGGCCACGGTGCGCGCCGACGTCGAGCCCGTCACCGAGCACAGCGTCCGGTCGCGCCCGAGATCGGAGACGGTGCCGACGGCCGCCTCGTCCCTCCGCACCAGCAGGCCCTGCCGGGTCGTGAGGTACGGCCCGGCGAAGGTCACCGCGGAGACGCGGGCGGTGTCGATCGAGTACGACGCGACGATCGCGTCCACCTCGCCGTTGTCGATCAGCTGCTCGCGCTGCGAGGTCGGGCTCTCACGCCAGGAGATCCTCGGTTCGGCCTTCCCCCGGGCCGCGGCCACCGTCCGCACCACGTACCGGGCGACGTCGATGTCGAAGCCCGAGTACTCCCCGTCGTCGCCGCGCAGCCCGAGTCCGGGCTGGTCGGCCTTGACGCCGAGGAGGACGGCACCGTCGTCGATGGACCGCAGCAGGCTCCGCGGCGACGGCCCCGAACACGCGCAGAGCGCGGCCATGAGCACTGTGATCAGTGCCAGGGCCGCGCTCGCGCGGGGTCTGGAGGGCACGGCGGTCAGTCGCCGTAGTCCTGCCGTAGATCCTTGTGCTTCGGGTCCGGGTGGGTGGTCTCCATGACCTCCTTGGACATGAGCCCGGGCTCGGGGAGCGGCGCTATCGGAGCGTCGACGATCATCTTCTTCTTGCGGCCCTCGCGGAGGTTCTTCTCGATGTTCGATGCGAGTGCCGAAAGTCCGAAGTTGATGAGGATCATGATGATCGCCACCATGATCAGCGACGGGATGACGTTGCCCCACTCGTTGCCGGCCTGGATGCCGGACTTCACCACTTCGATGTAGCCGATCTGGTAGCCGAGGGCGCTGTCCTTGAGCGCGATGACCATCTGCGAGATCAGCGCGGGCAGCATCGCCGCCACGGCCTGCGGCAGCAGGATCAGCCGCATGGTCTGCGACTTCCGCAGCCCGAGCGCCTTGGCCGCCTCGAACTGGCCGCTCGGCAGGGAGTTGATGCCCGACCGCAGGATCTCCGCGATCACCGAGCCGTTGTACAGGGTGAGGCCGAACACCACCGCGAAGAACGCGATGTAGTCCGACGTGAACACCTTGTAGACGCCGAAGACGATGTACAGGAAGTAGATCAGGATCAGCACCGGGATGGCGCGGAAGAACTCGACGATGGCGCCCGTCGCCCAGCGCACCGACCGGTGATCCGAGAGCCGGCCGATGCCGAGGAACGCGCCCATGATCATCGCGAGGATGATCGAGGCGAGCGCGGCCTTGAACGTGCCCCACAGGCCCGGGAGGATGTACGTCCCCCAGTAGTTCGTGTCGACGAACGGCTCGAGCTTCTCCCGATCGAACTGGCCGTTCGCGGCGAACGCCGTGATCACCCAGGCGAACAGGCCCACCACCACGACGATGAAGGCCACCGCGATGATGTTGTTGCGCACGCGGGCCTTCGGGCCCGGCGCGTCGTAGAGAACGGTCGATGTTGCCTTGGCGCTCATCGCTTCACCGCCAGTCGCTTGGCGAAGTAGCCGAAGACGGCTCCCTCGGAGAGTGTGATCACCATGAACGCCGCCGCGAAGATGACGAAGATCAGGATCAGCTGATCACTGTGCAGTTCGAGCTGTTCCTTCATCAGCAGCGCGGCCTCGCCGACACCGATGATCGAGGCGATCGTGGTGTTCTTCGTGAGCGCGATAAGCACGCTGCCCATCGGGGCGATCACCGCGCGGCCGGCCTGCGGCAGCACGATCAGCCGGAACACCTGGATGAAGTTGAGGCCCAGCGAGCGCGCCGCCTCGGCCTGCCCCAGCGGGACGGTGTTGAAGCCGGATCGCAGTGTCTCGCACACGAACGTCGCCGTGTAGACGACGAAGCCGATGACGGCGAGCCAGAAGTTGTTGTTCTCGGTGAAGTCCGCGTCGTTCGGCACCAGCGCGAGCGCCATGTTCTGGTACAGGCCGAGCGAGAGGAACAGGATGATGAGCGTCAGCGGCGTGTTCCGCACGATGTTGACGTACCAGGTGCCGAACACCCGCATCGCGGGGACGGGCGACACCCGCATGCCCGCCAGGATCGTGCCCCAGATGGTGGCGCCGATCGCCGACCAGAAGGTCAGCTTGATCGTCACCCAGAACGCCGGCCACAGCTGTGGCCCGAGGTCTTCCCACATGTTCAGACACCTGCCTTCGTGCATTGCGCCTGCGGATCGGCCTTCGGCAGCGTCATCGTCTGGCCGTTCACCGTCACCTTCACGTTGCCGTCCTTGTCGGGAAGCAGCCACGACTGATCGCCGGGAACGGCGACGAGGACCGACTTGGGCTTACCGCCGTCGACGGGGCGGCCCTGGTCGATCATGGTGTTCGCGTACTCGCCGAGGTTCTTCCGGAGCGCCTGGAACAAGGCGTTGTCGGGGTTGGCGTAGGCGAGACCCGTGAAGCTCGAGACGACCGCCGCGGGGACCACGCAGGACGGGGCCGACGGAACGGCCTCCGCGTCGTACGTCGCGGTGCCCTGCTCGCCGAGGATCATCTGGCGCAGCGCCTTGTTGACCTCGCGGAGCGCGTCGCCGTCACCCTTGCGGAGGCCGATGCCGTACCGCTCGGTGGAGAACTGGTCGCCCTTCTTCTTCTCGGACTTGGTACCGGTGCTGCTCGTGAGGGTCACGTCCTTCGGGTAGGTCATCGGCACGATGTCGAACTCGCCCGGGTACTTGGCCTGGAAACCGGCGAGGATCGTCGCGTCCGTCGTGAGCGCGTCCAGTACGCCGCGCCGGACGCCCTCGACGCACGAGGCGTAGCCGTCGTACTGCTGCAGCTGGACGTTCGGCAGGGCCGCCTTCACGTTGATCGCCGAGGTCGAGCCCGACACCGAGCACAGCTTGCGGCCCGAGTTGAGGTCTTCGAGGCTCTTGATCGGGTCGGCGGTCTTCTTGCTGACCAGGAGGGCCTGATAGGTCGTCAGGTACGGGCCCGCGAAGTCGACCTTCTTGGTGCGGGCGGCGCTGATCGAGTACGTGGCGGCGATCATGTCGACCTCGCCGTTCTCGATCATCCGCTCACGCAGGGGAGACGGGGTCTCCTTCCAGGTGATCTTCGGCTCGGCCCAGCCGTTGTTCTTGGCGACCTGCTTGATGACGAACTCGGAGACGTCCACATCGGATCCGCTGTGGGACTTGTCCGGGTTGCGGTTCGCCAGGCCGGGCTGGTCGTACTTGGTGCCGAGGACGACGTCGCCGCTCTTGATGGAGGCGAGGAGGCTGCGGGGGGTGTCCGTGCCGCACGCCGACAGGACGGGAACCGCCACGAGGGCGGCGGCGACGGCGGCGATCGCGCCTCGCCACCGACGGGGTCGGGTGCTCTGCGGGGATGTCATCAGTGCCCCAGGATCTTGCCGAGGAAGTCCTTCGCGCGGTCGGACTTCGGTGCGGTGAAGAAGGACTCGGGCTCAGTGTCCTCGACGATCTGGCCGTCCGCGAGGAACAGGATCCGGTCGGCGGCCTTCCGCGCGAAGCCCATCTCGTGGGTCACGCACACCATCGTCATGCCCTCTTTCGCGAGGCCCACCATCACGTCGAGCACCTCGTTGACCATCTCCGGGTCGAGCGCCGAGGTCGGCTCGTCGAACAGCATCACCTTGGGGCCCATCGCGAGCGCCCGGGCGATCGCCACGCGCTGCTGCTGCCCGCCCGAGAGCTGCGCGGGGTACTTGTCCTTCTGCGCGACGATGCCCACCCGGTCGAGGAGCTCCAGTGCGCGCTTCTCGGCGTCGGCCTTGTTCTGCTTGCGGACCTTCATCGGGCCGAGCGTCACGTTGTCGAGGATCGTCTTGTGCGCGAACAGGTTGAACGACTGGAAGACCATGCCGACCTCGGCGCGCAGGTTCGCGAGGCCCTTGCCCTCCGACGGGAGGACGGCACCGTCGATCTTAATGGTGCCCGAGTCGATCGGCTCGAGCCGGTTGATCGTGCGGCACAGCGTGGACTTACCCGAGCCCGACGGGCCCAGCATCACCACGACCTGCCCCTTCGGCACGGTGAGGTTGATGTCCTTGAGCACGTGGAGGGCGCCGAAGTGTTTGTCGACGGACTCGATCTCGATCATAGGGACCGCGCCGGTGGGCCCGGTAGCTGCGGGAGTAGTCATGGAGTCGACCCTATGATTGATCAGGTTTCGTCCGAGTAAAGTCCGCAGTATTGGTGCCGCGAATTTCCGACAGTGCGCCTCCGTGACCGTTCGACGTGCTCGGACCGAGCGATTTGCACTCGCCGGATACCCTGGTGAGGTGATCGAATCAGCCTCCACCAGCACCACCGGCGCCCGGACGTATCAGGTCAGAACGTACGGCTGCCAGATGAACGTGCACGATTCCGAGCGGCTCTCGGGCCTGCTCGAGGACGCCGGCTACGTGCGTGCGGACGGCGGCGAGCAGGCGGACCTCGTGGTCTTCAACACCTGCGCGGTCCGGGAGAACGCCGACAACAAGCTGTACGGCAACCTCAGCCACCTCGCGCCGATCAAGCGGGAGCGGCCCGGCATGCAGATCGCCGTCGGCGGCTGCCTCGCCCAGAAGGACCGCGGCACCGTCGTCAAGAAGGCCCCGTGGGTCGACGTGGTCTTCGGCACCCACAACATCGGCTCCCTGCCGACCCTGCTCGAGCGCGCCCGGCACAACGAGAAGGCCGAGGTCGAGATCAAGGAGGCGCTGGACGCCTTCCCGTCGACGCTGCCCGCCCGCCGCGAGAGCGCCTACGCCGGGTGGGTCTCCATCTCGGTCGGCTGCAACAACACCTGCACCTTCTGCATCGTGCCGAGCCTGCGCGGCAAGGAGGTCGACCGCCGCCCCGGCGACATCCTCGCCGAGGTCCAGGCCCTCGTCGACCAGGGCGTCTCCGAGGTCACGCTGCTCGGCCAGAACGTCAACGCCTACGGCGTGAACTTCGCCGACCCGGAGCTGCCGCGCGACCGGGGCGCGTTCGCGGACCTGCTGCGCGCCTGCGGCCGCATCGAGGGCCTCGAGCGGGTGCGGTTCACCAGCCCGCATCCCGCCGAGTTCACCGACGACGTCATCGACGCCATGGCGGAGACCCCGAACATCTGCCCCCAGCTGCACATGCCCCTGCAGTCCGGCTCGGACCGCGTGCTCAAGGAGATGCGCCGCAGTTACCGCAGCACGAAGTTCCTCGGCATCCTCGAGCGCGTCCGCGAAAAGATCCCGCACGCCGCGATCACCACCGACATCATCGTCGGCTTCCCGGGGGAGACCGAGGAGGACTTCCAGGGCACCCTCGACGTGGTCGAGAAGGCCCGGTTCAGCTCCGCCTTCACTTTCCAGTACTCGATCCGCCCCGGCACCCCGGCCGCCGACCTGCCCGATCAGCTGCCGAAGAAGGTCGTCCAGGAGCGCTACGACCGGCTCATCGCCCTGCAGGAGCGGATCACGCTCGAGGAGAATCGGAAGCAGGTCGGCCGGCGCGTCGAGCTGCTGGTCGCGCTCGGCGAGGGCCGCAAGGACGCCGAGACCAAGCGCATGTCCGGGCGCGCCCGCGACGGCCGGCTCGTGCACTTCGCCGGCGACGAGGGCATCCGTCCCGGCGACGTCGTCGAGGTCGAGATCACGGGCGCCGCGCCGCACCACCTCGTCGCGGACGGCGGCGTGCTCAGCCATCGCCGCACCCGCGCGGGCGACAACGTGGAGGCCTCCATCACCCCCGTCACGGCGCCCGTCGGGGTGGGTCTCGGGCTGCCGCCGGTCGGCCGCCCGGCGCCCGCCGCCGCACCCGCGTCGACGGGGTGCTCGACCTGCTGATCGCCTCTACGACGACCTGTAGGAGACAACGCTCGGTGCGGGGTGGACAATGGAGGCCATGAACGCCGACAGCGAGAACCCCCGGAGCGCCGAAGAGCTGGAGAGCCTGCGCTCGCAGGTCGAGTCCGTCGAGCGCAAGCTCGCCGGCGAGTTCCAGGTCAGCCCGCGGATCCTGGTGGCCGCGATCGCCGTCGTCGTGGTGATCGGCTCGCTCGCGCTCCCGCACACCGGATCGGTGACGGGCATCGAGATCATCACCGGCGACCCGCACATCGAGGGCAGCTCGCTGGTGATCGTCTCGAAGATCTTCGTCTGGCTCGAGGTGCTGTTCGGCGTCTTCGCCTCGGGCGCCGCCCTGCTGACCCGCCGCTGGGTGCTGTCCGTGATCGCGGGCGCCGGCTGCGGCGTCGCAATCGTCTTCGGCCTGCTGTCGGTGTGGTCGCGGCAGACCACCGGCCTGCACGGCGAGCCGCCCACGGGCGCCGGGATCGGGCTCTACCTGGGCTGGCTCGCGATGATCGTGCTCGCGATCGTCTGGATCAAGACCATCTGGGCCCGCACGCCGTTCCAGCTCGCCGCCGAGCAGGAGCGCCGCGACGCCGCCTCCCAGTGGGACGAGTTCGCCCGGTCCAACCGCATCGGCCAGCAGCCGCCGCGCCCGCAGCGACCCACCGACCAGTCCTAGCAGCGCCGAAACGACGACCGCCCGGCGAGAATCTCGCCGGGCGGTCGTCGTCGTTCGGGCTTCAGCGGTCTTCGATCGCGCCTTCGGCCGCGTCGGCCCACTCGCGCCACTGCTGCGCCTGCTCGCGCAGCCGCACGGCGTCCTTGGCCTTGCCGGCGCTCTCCGCCTTCTCGGCCTGCTCCTCGAACTGCGCGACGCGGTCCCGGAACTGCGCGGCGCGGGCCGCGGCCTCGGGGTCGGTGCGGCGCCACTGGGTGTCGTCCGCGGCCTTGATCTTCTTCTCGAGCGCGCGGATCCCGGCCTCGAGGGAGCCCATCTGCTCGCGGGGGACCTTGCCGATCGCCTCCCACTTGTCCTGCAGCTCGCGCAGCGCGGCCTTCTGCGCGGGGAGGCTCTGGGCGGATTCGATGCGCGGGGTGTACTCGTCGAGCAGCGCCTGCTTGGCCTTGCCGTTCTCGGAGAACTCGGCGTCCCGCTCGTCGGCGGCGGCGTTGCGCGCCGAGAAGAACTCGTCCTGGATGCCCTTGAACCGGGCCCACAGCGCGTCGTCGGTGTCGCGCGGCGCGCGGCCGGCCGCCTTCCACTTCGCGAGCAGGTCGCGGAACTTCGCGGAGGTCTCGCCCCACGAGGTGTCGTTCTTGAGCTTCTCCGCCTCGGCGATCAGCTCCTCCTTGCGCGCCTTCGCGCCGGCGCGCTCGCGGTCGAGCTCGGCGAAGTGCGCGCCGCGCCGCTTGTTGAAGGCGTCGCGGGCCTTGGAGTAGCGCTTCCACAGCGCGTCGTCGGTCTTGCGGTCGACGCCCTTGATCGTCTTCCACTCGTCGAGCAGGGTGCGCATCCGGTCGCCGGCGGTCTTCCACTGGGTGGCCTCGGCCGCGATCTGCTCGGCCTCCGCGGCGAGCGTCTCCTTGCGGGCGATGCCCTCGGACCGGCTCTTCTCGCGGTCCGCCTGCGCGGTGACGATCGCGGTGTCCGCGCCCGTGAGCAGCGTGCCGACGCGGGCGGCCAGGCCGTCGAGATCGCCGACGACCGCCGCCGTGGGCAGCGTGTCCGCGACCTGCTGGGCCGCGGTGCGGATCTTCTTCGGGTCGCCGGTGCCGCTGGCCAGGCGCTCTTCGAGCACCTCCACCTCGGTGGCGAGCTCGTCGTACTTGCGGCCGAAGTGCGCGAGGCCCTCCGCGGACTCGCCGGCCTGCCACGAGCCGACGGCCCGCTCGCCGCCGGAGGTCACGACGTAGACGGTGCCGTCCTCGTCGACCCGGCCGTGCTTCGTCGGATCGGACGCCGGGCGGGTGCGCGGCGCGGCCTGCGCGGCGGCGGGGGCGTGCGGGCGCGGACCGCCGGGGCGGGGGCCGGGATGCGGCTTGGGGCCGGGTCGGGCGCCCGGGGTCGGCTTGGGAGCGGCGTTCTCGATCGGAGTGGTCTCGGCGATCGGTTCGTTCTCGGCCACGGGGTTCCCCTTCGTCTGCGCCGCGCGTCACGGCTGCCGGTCGTCATGGACCCGCACTGCGCGCGGGCCCGGATCCATTGAAGCACTCCGCGGGCGCCCTGGCGCGATCGATTAGCGTTCTTCTCGTGCACCCGTCCCCGCGCGACCACCGGCCCGTGGCCGTCATCCCCGGCGCTCCGCTGCTCGTTCCCGAGCTGGTGGGCGCCCCCGGCGACCCGGATGCCGACCGGCTGCGCGGCGCCGCGCTCGCCGCCGGGGCGTGGCTCGGCGCCCGCGCCCGCACCTGGCGTGTCGTCGCGTCCGCGTCCGTGACCAGGGGCGACGAGGCCTCTGCGGGGACGTTCGTCGGGTTCGGCGCCGACGTCATCGTCACGACGGGGCCCGGCGCACCGTCGAACGACCTGCCGCCCAGCCCCACGTGGCCGCTGCCGCTGCTCCTCGCTGCCTGGCTCCGGGGGAGCGCGGCGCCGTCGGCCCGGATCGTCGACGACGGCGACGCGGAGGGCGTGCTCTTCGTGCTCGACGGACCGAACACCCTGACCGCCCGCGCGCCGGGCGGCCACCGTCCCGAGGACGAGGCGGTCTTCGAGGCCCAGGTCGACGCCGTCCGTGCGGGCGGCCCCGTCGACGGGCTCGACGACGGCTGGCGCGCCGCGGCCGCGGCCTGCGCGGGCGGCCCCGTCGACGTGCTCTACCGCGACGCCCCGTTCGGTGTCGGCTACCTCGTCGCCACCGGCGGCGCTGCGTGACGGTCACTCGGCCGATCGCCGTCGTCGGCCCCACCGCGACCGGCAAGTCGGACCTCGCGCTCGACCTCGCCGAACGGCTGGACGGCGAGATCATCAACATCGACGCCATGCAGATGTACCGGGGCATGGACATCGGCACGGCGAAGCTGCCCGTCGAGGAGCGGCGCGGGATCCCGCACCATCAGCTCGACGTGCTGGAGGTGACCGAGACCGCCACCGTCGCCGCGTACCAGGAGCGGGCCCGCGCCGACGCCGAGGCACTGCTCGCCGCGGGCCGCACCCCGGTCATCGTCGGCGGCTCGATGATGTACTTCCAGGCCCTGCTCGACGAGTGGAGCTTCCCCGCGACCGACCCGGACGTGCGGCGGCGGTTCGAGGACCGCCTCGCCGAGGTCGGGCCCCTCGCCCTGCACCGCGAGCTGGCGGCGCTCGACCCCGCCGCGGGCGCGAAGATCCTCACCACCGACGGCCGCAGGATCGTCCGCGCCCTCGAGGTCGTGACCATCACCGGCGAGCCCTTCGCCGCGTCCGCGCCCGAGATCGGCCCGGCCCGCTGGGACACCGCGATCGTCGCCCTCGACCGCGACACGGAGGAACTCGACGCCCGGATAGACCTGCGCACCCGGCGCATGTTCGACGGCGGTCTCGTCGACGAGGTCCGTGCCCTCGAGGAGCGGGGCCTGCGGGAGGGCGTCACCGCGGCCCGCGCGATCGGCTACGCCCAGGTGCTCGCCGCCCTCGACGGCGAGTACGACCTCGAGCAGGCGCGCGAACTGACCTTCATCGGCACGCGGCGGTACGTCCGCCGGCAGCGGTCGTGGTTCCGGCGCGATCCCCGCGTCGTCTGGCTGGACGCCGCGGCGCCGGACCTGCTCGACGCCGCGCTCGCCGCGCACGCCGCCCCGCCGTGGCGGCCATGACGCGCCCGTAGACTGGTTCCCATGACCGCAGTGGACTTCCTCAAGGGCCACGGCACGGAGAACGACTTCGTGATCCTGCCGGACCCGGGCGTCGACATCGAGCTCACGCCCGAGCTCGTCGCCGCCCTCTGCGACCGCCGCGCCGGCATCGGCGGTGACGGCGTGCTCCGCGCCGCCCGCGCGGGTGAGCTGCTGGACGCCGGCGTCCTCGACGCGCTGCCCGCCGGCGTGGCCCGCGAGGACTGGTTCATGGACTACCGCAACTCCGACGGCTCGATCGCCGAGATGTGCGGCAACGGCGTGCGCGTCTTCGCCCACTTCCTCGCTGCGAACGCCCTGGTGGCGGGCGATGAGTTCACGGTCGGCTCCCGGGCCGGCGCCAAGCCGGTGCGCGTGCACCACGCCGACCCCGAGACCGCCGAGGTCTCCGTCGCGATGGGCGTGCCCCGCGTCTTCGGCAGCTCGTCCGCCGGGGTCGACGGGCGCGACCTGGCCGGGATCGCCGTCGACGTGGGCAACCCGCACCTCGCCTGCATAGTGCCCGGGCTCACCGAGCAGGACCTGCTGGCCCTTGACGTCGCCAGCGCGCCCACCTTCGACCACGGCCTGTTCCCGCACGGCACGAACGTCGAGGTCGTCACCCCGCTGGCCGACGGTGCCGTGCACATGCGCGTGCACGAGCGCGGCTCGGGGGAGACCCGGTCCTGCGGGACCGGCACCGTCGCCGCCGCGGTCGCGGCCCTGCGCGCCGCGGGCCTCGAGACCGGCGCGGTCGACGTGCACGTGCCGGGCGGGGTCGTCACCGTCACCGTCGAGGCCGACGGTGCCGTGCTCCGCGGGCCCAGCCGCCTCGTCGCCTCCGGTACCGCGCGCCTCTGACGACGGCCGCCGCGTTCAGCCCTGGGAAAACCCGCGTGACCTCCCACGTCCCGTCGTGCCACACTGGAGGCATATGACAGACATGGATACCTGGGAGCCGGCCCCGACCGTCGGCGAACTCCAGTTGCAGGAGCGTTCGTCGCTCCGTCGCGTCGTCGGCCTCTCGACCGAGCTCGACGACGTCACCGAGGTCGAATACCGCCAGTTGCGTCTCGAGCAGGTCGTGCTCGTGGGCGTGTGGACTTCCGGCTCCGCGGCGCAGGCCGACGCCTCGCTCGCCGAGCTCAAGGCCCTGGCCGAGACCGCGGGCTCCGCGGTCCTCGAGGGACTGATCCAGCGTCGCGACCGGCCAGACCCCGCCACCTACATCGGCTCCGGCAAGGCGCACGAACTCCGCGAGGTCGTGCTCGCGACCGGCGCCGACACGGTGATCTGCGACGGCGAGCTCACGCCCGCGCAGCTCAACGCCCTGGAGAAGGTCGTGAAGGTCAAGGTCATCGACCGCACCGCCCTGATCCTCGACATCTTCGCCCAGCACGCGACGTCCCGCGAGGGCAAGGCGCAGGTCAGCCTCGCGCAGATGGAGTACATGCTGCCCCGCCTGCGCGGTTGGGGCGAGGCGCTGTCCCGGCAGGCCGGCGGTCGCGCGGGCAGCAACGGCGGCGTGGGCCTCCGTGGTCCGGGTGAGACGAAGATCGAGACCGACCGTCGCCGGATCCGTGAGCGGATGGCGAAGCTGCGCCGCGAGATCAAGGGCATGAAGCAGGCCCGGGACACCAAGCGCGGCTCGCGCCGCCGCTCGGGCGTACCCGCCGTGGCGATCGCCGGGTACACCAACGCCGGGAAGTCGAGCCTGCTCAACGCGCTCACCGACGCCGGCGTGCTGGTGCAGAACGCGCTGTTCGCCACCCTCGACCCGACCACCCGGCAGGGCGTGCTCACGGACGGCCGCGACGTCGTCTTCACCGACACCGTCGGCTTCGTGCGGCACCTGCCCACCCAGCTCGTCGAGGCCTTCCGGTCGACGCTCGAGGAGGTCGTCGACGCCGACCTGCTGCTGCACGTCGTCGACGGCAGCGACGTGATGCCGCAGCGCCAGATCGACGCCGTGCGGCAGGTGCTGCGCGATGTCGCGGGGGAGCGGGAGGCGTCGCTGCCGCGGGAGTTGCTCGTGGTCAACAAGATCGACGCCGCCGATCCGGTGGTGCTGGCCCAGCTGCGCGTCGCGCTGCCCGAGGCGGTCTTCGTCTCGGCGCATTCGCGCGAGGGCATCGACGAGCTGCTCGAGCGGATGACGCAGCTCATCACCGCGGGCGACGTCGAGGTCAGCACACTCCTGCCCTACGACCGCGGCGACCTCGTCGCGCGGATCCACGTCGAGGGCACCGTCGTCAGCGCCGAGCACGAGGCCGACGGTACGCGGATCGTCGCCCGGGTCCCCGGGCCCCTCGCCGGAGCCCTGGCGCAGTACCCGGCGTCGTGAGCGAGACCCGCGACCTCCCGCCCTCGGCGTCCGCGCGCGCCGCGCTCGCCCTCGCCGTCGGCGCCGTCACGACGGTGGCCGTCGGCGTCCCGCTGGGCTTCTCGCTGGGCGCGCTGCTGGGCATCGGCGCGGCGGCCGCGGTCTTCGCCGCCGTCGGGTGGTTCGTGTTGTGGCCGCTGGACGACACCGCCACCCGGGCGACGGTGCGCCGCGAGAACTTCCGGCCCCGGGTCGCCGAGCTCGTGGTGGGGGTGATCGCGATCAGCGGCCTCGCGGCGATCGTGATCCTGCTGCTCGCGGGCCGCACCGACGCGCGGAACGTGGCCGCGGCGGGCGCGCTGCTCGCCGCCTTCGCCGTGTGGGCCTCGCTGCACCTGACCTACGCCACGCAGTACGCCGCGCTCTACTACGGCGACGAGGGCGACGAGCCGGGCGGCATCGACTGGGGGACGGACGACCCGCCCTCGTATCGCGACTTCTTCTACTTCAGCTACAACCTCGGCATGACCTATCAGGTCTCCGACAACTCGGTCTCCACCCGAGAGCTCCGCAGCGTGGTGCTGCGGCACTGCCTGCTCTCGTACGCCTTCGGCACCGTCATCCTCGCGACGGCGATCAACCTCGTCGTCGGCATCGTCTCCGGCTAGGGCCGGCCCGCCCCGTCGAGGAGCAGCTCGACGAGGGCCGCGGCCTTGTCCGGCTGGGGCGGCGTACCGATGATCATGTCGGACCACAGGAACGACTCCGCGAGCCGGACGATCGCGTAGGCGAGGTCCGCCCGGGATACGCCGCGGGCGGCGTCGGAGGACGGGACGGCGATGTCGGCCAGCCAGCCCGCGACCCACTCGATCAGCCGCGCCTGCACCACGCTGCCGCCCGACTGCAGGACCCGCATCGCGAACTCCGGTTCGTCCGTGGCGAATCCGGCGAGCGGGGGATAGTCGCGCACCTCGTGCGCGAGCCGCCCGAACGAGCGGAGGAAGGCCGCGCGGTCGCGGACCGGCTCGGCGGCCTCGACCCGTGCGATCGCCTGCGCGATGCCGAGCCAGATCGCCTCGCCCACCACCTGTTCGCGGCCCTCGAACCACCGGTACAGCGTGGCCCGGCCGATCCCGCTCGCCTTCGCGAGCTGCCCCAGGTCCACCCGTCGGCCCTCGCGGAACCACTGCGCGGCGCGGTGGATCACCTCGACCTGGTTGTCAGGACGCTCCGGATGAGACATACTCCTATTTTGTCTCGCCAGTGCGAGGGTGTCAACGAGGGGAAGACCCGGATGGATGTGACGTTCACGGCGGAGGAAGAGGCCTTCCGCGACGAGGTGCGGGAGTTCCTCGACACGCACCTCACCGACGATCTGCGGGCGGCCGGCAGGCTGGCGACCAGCGTCTACTCCGATCACGAGGCGAGCCTGCAGTGGCAGGCGATCCTGCACAAGCAGGGGTGGGCCGCGCCCGGATGGCCCGTGGAGTGGGGCGGCTGCGACTGGTCGGTCGCGCAGCACTACATCTTCTCGCGCGAATCCGTGCTCGCCGGCGCTCCCTTCCTGTCGCCGATGGGGATCCGGATGGTCGCGCACGCCATCGTGAAGTTCGGGACCGAGGAGCAGAAGAAGTTCTTCCTCCCGGGCATCCTCGACGAGTCGGTCTTCTTCTGCCAGGGCTACTCCGAGCCCGAATCCGGTTCGGACCTCGCCTCGTTGGCGATGCGCGCGGAGTCCGACGGCGACGACCTCGTGCTCACCGGATCCAAGATCTGGACCACCCACGCGCGCGAGGCGAACTGGATGTTCGCGCTGGTCCGCACCTCGAAGCAGGAGCGCAAGCAGCAGGGCATCACGTTCCTGCTCCTCGACATGACGGTGCCCGGCATCGAGATCCAGCCGCTCGTCATGGCCTCCGGCGAGGAGGTGCAGAACGTGGTCTTCTTCGACAGGGTTCGGGTGCCGAAGGCCAACGTGCTGGGGAAGATCGACGAGGGCTGGACGGTCGCCAAGTACCTCCTCGAGTTCGAGCGCGGCGGCGGCGCCGCGGCTCCCTGGATGCAGGTCTCGCTCGACCGGCTCGCCGAGGAGGCGACGACGGTGCCCGGCCGCGGCGGGCGGCCGTTGTCCGAGGACGACGACTTCCGCCTCGGGCTGGCGGAGCTGCGCGCCCGCGTCGACGTCCTGGAGATCCTCGAGCACCGCTCGCTCGCCGTGCTCGCCGCGGGCGGCAACCCGGGCACCGCGTCGTCGATGCTCAAGATCCTGGGTACGGAGCTGAGCCAGGCGATCACCGAGTTCATCCACAAGAGCGCCGGCCCCCGCGGCCGGGTCTATCAGCCGCACGTCACGCGGCCCGGCGGACCGGTGGTCGAGTACCTTCCGCCCGCCGACGGCGCGCACAGCGGAGACCTGTGGCAGGCCGTCGCGCCGCTGCGCTACTTCAACGATCGTGCGGGCTCGATCTACGCGGGCTCCAACGAGATCCAACGGAACATCCTGGCGAAAGCGGCATTGGGGCTGTAGATGGACTTCACACTCACCGACGAACAGACGATGCTGCGCGACGCCGTGCGGTCCTACCTCGCGGGCCGGTACCCGCTGGTGGAGTCGCGCAGCGCGGCCCGCTCCGAAATCGGGTGGCAACCCGCCGTGTGGGAGGCCTTCGCCTCCGAGCTGGGCATCCTCGCCGCGACGCTGCCCGAGTCCGTGGGCGGATTGGGCGGCGGGCCCGAGGAGATGATGGTGATCGCCGAGGAGCTCGGCGGCGCGCTCGTCGTCGAGCCCTACGTCGGCACCGCCGTCGTGGGCGCCGCCCTGCTGCGCGGATCCGGCGGCGCGGCCGCCGACGCGCTGCTGACGGCGATCGCCGACGGAGGCGCGCGAACCGCGTTCGCGCTCACCGAGCCCGAGTCCGGGCGCGAGTCCTGGGACGTCCAGACGACGGCCGTGCGCGACGGTGACGAGTACGTGCTGTCCGGGGCGAAGATCGTGGTCGCGGACCTGCCGGTCGCGACGCACCTGATCGTCGCCGCCCGCACCGCAGGAGGCCGGCTCGACCGCGACGGGATCTCGCTCTTCCTGCTGGAGTTCGACCCGCAGGCCCCGCCCGCCGGGGTGAGCGCGCAGTACTTCCGCACGATCGACGATCACCACACGGGCGATCTCGTGCTCGCCGATCTCCGCGTGCCCGCGTCCGCGCTGCTCGGCGCCGAGGGCGGGGCCTGGGACGTCATCGAACGCGCCCTCGACGACGGTGCCGCCGCGGTGTGCTGTGAGGGAGTCGGGATCATGCGCCGCGTGGTGGCGGACACGGTGGCCTACGCCAAGCAGCGCCGCCAGTTCGGCGTGCCGATCGGCTCCTTCCAGGCGCTGCAGCACCGCATGGTGGACATGTCGCTCGAGCTCGAGCAATCCGTCGCGGCGAGCTACCTCGCGGTGCTCAACCTCGACGCGGAGCCGCAGGTGCGGCGTCGCGCCGTCTCGGCCGCGAAGATCACCATCGCGCGGGCCGCGCGGTTCGTCGGGCAGAACGCGGTCCAGCTGCACGGCGGCATGGGCATGACGGAGGAGCTGGCGATCGGGCACTGCTTCAAGCGGCTCACCGCCATCGAGACCGAGTTCGGCTCGGCCACCGACCACCTGCACCGGTACGCGGAGGCGAGCGCGCAGGGCGGGTAGCCTCGAGGGTGGCCGTGACTGGCGCTGACGGGGAGCACCCCGGGGGAGCGGCCCACCGGAGTATCCGTGAGCCGCGCGCCTGGGCGTCGAAGTCCCAGGAGGTCGCCATGTCCGTGCCCATCGTTCTCTCCGGAACCCGGCTCGCCGCAGAGCTCAACGGCCGCACCGCCGCACGCGCCGCGGCGCTGCCGTTCACCCCGACCCTGGCCACCGTGCTGGTCGGCGACGACCCGGGATCCGCCACGTACGTGGCGATGAAGCGCCGTCGGTGTTCCGACCACGGCCTGGACTCCCGCTTCGTTCACCTGCCCGCGGAGACCACGACGGCCGAGCTGATCAGTGTGCTCTCCGAGTTGGGGGCTGACGACGGCGTGCACGGCATCCTGTTGCAGCATCCACTGCCGCCGCAGGTGGACGAGTGCGCCGCGTTCGACGCGATCCCTGTGACGAAGGACGTCGACGGCACCTCGAGCGCCGCTTTCGCGGCCGCCGCGCTCGGCAGGCCGGGCCACCGCAGTTGCACGCCCGCAGGAATCGTCGCCTTGCTCGACCATCACGGAGTCGTGCTCGCGGGCGCGGACGTGACCGTGGTCGGGCGCAGCGCGATCCTCGGAAAGCCGCTGTCCGCGATGCTCGTCCAGCGCGACGCGACGGTCACGGTGTGTCACTCCCGCACCCGCGACCTCGCCGCGCACACCCGACGCGCCGACGTCCTCATCGCTGCCGCGGGCCGGCCGGGCCTGATCACCGCCGACATGGTGCGCCCCGGTGCGGTCATCGTCGACGCGGGCTTCACCCCAGGGGACGTCGCCCCGGGCGCGGCCGCGCGCGCCCGCGCCGCGTCCCCGGTGCCGGGTGGCGTCGGACCCATGACCATCGCAGTCCTCCTCAGCCAGACGGTGGACGCGGCGGAGGCGAGCGCGGTCTAGCGGGGAGTGGTCAGTGAGGCGGCGGCACCGCGGACGGCGGCCCGGACCGTCGCCGGCACGCGCGGCCCGACGGTGACCGCGAGAGCGATCGGCGGCAGGTGCGGCATCGTGTCGACGGTGACCAGGCCGTCGGTCGCGTCGATGGCGGGGAGCAGCGTGACCCCCAGGCCGCTGCGGGCCGCGGAGTACAGGCCCGCGAGGTTCGCGGCCTCGGCGGCGATCGTGTAGTCGATCCCGTTGCGCGCGAGCGCGTCCGCCGCGGGCGCGCGCAGCACGCACGGGTCGTCGAAGAGGAGGACGGGCACCGTTCCGGCGGGGCGCTCCCACTCCCGGGCGGCGTACCACTGCAGGTCGATGGGGCCGACGGCGTCCGGGTGATCGCCGGCGGCGAGGAAGACCGCCACGTCGGCGAGACCGCGGTCGACGGCGCCCGCGATCTGCGCACTGCGATCGAACCGGAACTGGGCGGCCCATCCTCCCGGGAGGGCGCCGAAGCCGCGGCTGAGCTCGGGGATGAGCCGGTCGGCGCCGTGCTCGGTCGCGGCGACCGACAGCGTGCGGGTCGTGGGGGAGGCGAGAGCGTGGACGGCGGCGTCGTGCGCGTCGAGAATCGTCTGGGCGTGCCCGAGGAGCCGGTTGCCGTGATCGGTGAACCGGATTCCGCGGCCCGCCTTCTCGACGATCGTGCCGCCCGTCGACTTCTCGAGCCTGCGCAGGTGCGCGCTGACGGTCGACTGCGTGAGGTGGAGCGTCTCGGCGGCGCGGTGGACTCCGCCGCAGCGGGCGATGGCGACCACGCTGCGCAGTGGGACGATGTCCAGGATCGGATCCGGCATGACTGAACGATAGAACCGATCGATCGTGATCGTCAATCATTGTTGGACGGCGGGGGCCTGCGCGTTCGACCATCGAGTCATGAGAATTCCGCCGATGCTCGCGCTCTCCGTCGTGGTGCTGTACGCCTTCGGGTATCCGCTGGGTGCCCTCGGGATCGCGGCGATGAGCCCGTTCCTGCTGCTCTTCCTGCGGTTCGCGGTCTCCGGGGTGTTGATGCTCGGCCTGGTGCGCGCGACCGACCGGCGCCTGCCGCGGGGCGCCGACCTGGGACACGCCGTCGTCGTCGGGCTGCTCACGCAGGCCACGCAGTTCCTGGGCTGCTACCTGGGGCTACAGGCGGGCGTGCCTGCGGGGGTCGCGGCCCTGATCATCGGTGTCAACCCGGCCGTGACGACGGTGGTGGCCCGGATAGCGCTCCGCGAGCGACTCACGGCCCGCCGCGCCCTGGCGGCTCTGCTGGGGCTCGCAGCGGTCGTCACGGCGTGCTGGTCGACGGTGCCGGCCCTGGCCCATGCCGGGGCGGGGATCGGGTTCACGCTGGTGGGACTGGCGGGCATCGCCGTGGGCGGGGTGTACCAGCAGCGGTTCTGCCGCGGCGTCGATCCGTTGGCCGGGAATGCGATCGGCATGGTGGTCGCGGCCGTGCCGGCCGGCGCTCTGACCGTACTGTTCGGCGCGACGGTGAGCGATCCCGTGCAGGGCGCCCTCGTGCTCGTGCTGATGGTGCTGCTGAGTTCGATGACGGCGACGACGCTGTACCTGCGCGTGATCGGCATCGCCGGGGCGAGCGGCGCCGCGATGCTCTTCGCCGTGATCCCGTCGGTCTCCGCGCTGTTCGCCTTCCTGATGCTGGGCGAGGCCCTTCATCCGGGTGTGCTCGCCGGGCTGGTGCTCGGCGGCGCCGCGTGCGCGCTGGCGTCCCTCGGTGGACGACGAACGCCGGCCCCCGACCGAGCGGTCGACGAGCCGGCGCGGCCGGAGGCGAGTGCGGGTGCGGTCAGATCCGACGCATCACGGTGACGACCTTCCCGAGGATCACCGCGTCGTTGCCGTGGATCGGGTCGAAGGCGGGATTGTGCGGCATCAGCCAGACGTCGCGGCCCGTGCGCCGGAAGGTCTTGACGGTGGCCTCGCCGTCGAGCATCGCGGCGACGATGTCGCCGTTCTCGGCGACGGACTGCTGACGCACCACGACCCAGTCCCCGTCGCAGATCGCGGCGTCCGTCATCGACTCGCCGACCACCTTGAGCAGGAACAGTGAGCCCTCGCCCACGAGTTCACGGGGAAGCGGGAAGATCTCCTCCACCGCCTCCTCGGCCAGGATGGGGCCGCCCGCGGCGATGCGCCCCAGCACCGGGACGAACGCGGGCTCCGGCATCCGGTCCTCGTCCTCCATGACCTTCTGGATGACCTGGGCCGTGCGCTCCTCGGCGCCCTGGACGTTCACGGCGCGGGGGCGGTTCGGATCGCGGTGCAGGAAGCCCAGGCGCTCCAGGGTGCGGAGCTGATGCGCCACGGAGGAGGTGGACGTGAGGCCCACCTCGTCGCCGATCTCCCGGATGCTCGGGGGATAGCCGCGCTCGCGGACGGAGCGCCGGATGACTTCCAGGACCTGCTTCTGGCGACGGGTGAGGTGATCCTCGGAGACGTTGCCCTGTGCGTCGCGGAAGCGCTTGTCCCGGTGTTGAACCTGTCGCTCATCTGTCATGTGTCGCTCCTCACGCCCGTTCGGTTCCGACTCCACTGTAGTCCAGCTCGAACGACCTGACAAACATCTGTTCGAGAAATTTGTCCGCGTGTCTTCCGCTCGCTCGAGGGGTGTGGTAGAAATCGAACAGAAGTTCTCTCGAACACTTGCACGCACTCCGGTGTGACTGGTGGGGCTGGATTGAAAACTTGTCAGTCCCCTCCGATAGACCAGTAGGTGAGCGAGAAGGACCCGCTACCGACGAAGGAGAGATCATGACCGCGATCATCGATCGAGACGTCATCATTGCAGCGCAGAGCGCCGCCGCCGAGGCGCAGGCGCTCGTGCGGCACGGTTCGGCGGCCGCCGACCGGCGCGGCGCGACCCGGGCCCGCGGGGTCTCGCCGCGGCTCGCCCGCAGCCGCGGGCGGGAGGTGTCGGCGCTCTCGATCACCTCGTCGAACGGCGCCGCAGAGGGTCTTGTTCGAACGGAGCTCACCGCCGTCCGCGTGACCGGTGCCCGCGGGTCCGCTCGGCGCACCGTCGAACGCCCGGGCGTGCGTACTGCGGGGCGCCGCGCACCCCTCGGCTACTCGCGCGCCGACGGCTGCGCGCGCCGCATCCCCGGCCCGTCCGTCGCGGCGTGCGTCCTGTTCGCCGCCGGCGTCTTCGCCGCGCTGCTGGTGCTGTTCGGCGGCGCGCCCCAGGCGGAGCCCGCGCCCGCCGGTGCGGCGCAGCCCGCCCTCACCTCGGTCGTGACGGTCCGTGCCGGCCAGGACCTCGCGCAGATCGCCCGTGAGATCGCGCCCGAGCGCGCTCAGGCCGCCGTCGTCGCGGAGATCTCGGAGATCAACGGCCTGCAGGGCGGCCGCGTGCACGCGGGGCAGACCCTCGTCACGCCGCGCTACTGACCATCACCCACGAGCGAAGGAGACGCAGATGACCACCCGCATGGCGATAGTGGATTCCCGGCAGGGCGGGCGCTCCGCCCACCTCGACAACGTGGTGCCGTTCCCGCGCCGAGTATTCTCGGAGTCGAGATCGCGGGGCACGTCGGTGGCAGGGGCCACCGTGCTGCAACTGCCCCGCCGGACGTCCGAGCGCAGCCGCGCGGGAGGTGGACCGATGTATTGCCCGTTCTGCAAGAACGAGGACACCCGTGTGGTCGATTCGCGTGTCTTCGACGACGGGCAGGGCATTCGCCGCCGCCGCTCCTGCAACGAGTGCGGGCGCCGCTTCACCACCGTCGAGAGCGCGGTGATGGCCGTCGTGAAGCGCAACGGCGTCACCGAGCCCTTCAGCCGCGAGAAGGTCGTCAAGGGCGTGCGCCGCGCGTGCCAGGGCCGCGACGTCGCCGAGGACGATCTGCACAAGCTCGCCCAGCAGGTCGAGGAGGCGATCCGCGCGATGGGCGTGGCCGAGGTTCCTGCGAACGAGGTGGGCCTCGCCATCCTCGGGCCGCTCCGCGACCTCGACGAGGTGGCCTACCTGCGGTTCGCCTCCGTCTACCAGGGGTTCTCGTCCATCGAGGACTTCGAGGCCGCCATCCGCGATCTCCGCACCCGGGCCGCCGCGGCGGACCCCACCGACGCGGCGTAGCCCGTTTCCGCGCCGGCCCGCGCGGTCGGCTCTCAGGTCAGAGCCGCGATCGCGGCCAGCACCTTCTTCTCCGAGACCGACCCGGCGGTACCGAGCGACTGCGCGAACAGGCTGACCCGCAGTTCCTCGATCAGCCAGTGCACCTGGTCCAGAGCTGCGTCGCGGCGATGCTCGGGCAGTGTGTCCAGCTTCGCGGTCAGGGCGCCGTAGACACGATCCAGCGTCGCCATGCCGCGGTCGTCCCGGTCGATCGACGCGGGTAGCGCGGCCCAGCGCGCGGCGGCGCCCGCGGTGTAGCGCGGCAGGTGTTGCAGATGGACGTCCGCAGTGGCCGCGACGAAGCCGCTGAACAGCAGCCCGTCGAGCTGTTCGGCGATGTCCTCCGCCGCGTCGCGCAGCGCCGGCGGCGCGGACGCGATCGCGCATCGAACCTCGGTGGCCGTCGCCACCGCGGCGGCGACGGCGGCGAAGTTCTGCTGGACCGCCTCGCCGAGCCCGGCGCGCACCGTCGCCGTGAGCGACTCGAACTCGTCCGGCGTCCACGCGAGGCCCGCGCGGACACGGAGATCCGTGATGGCGCGCCGCCGGCAGTCGGC
The DNA here is from genome assembly GCF_037148755.1 of Tsukamurella sp. USMM236. Taxonomy (NCBI): domain Bacteria; kingdom Bacillati; phylum Actinomycetota; class Actinomycetes; order Mycobacteriales; family Tsukamurellaceae; genus Tsukamurella; species Tsukamurella sp. USMM236. The sequence continues at coordinate 666,306 of NZ_JBBCSS010000002.1, read as the reverse complement.
GACGAGGTCCATCGGCGTCGCGTACGGGCTCTGCGACAGCGCCAGCCGTTCCCGCTGTCCGACGGACTGCAGCACCGACTTGTGCCCCGCCGGGAGGACGTTGGCGAGGAGCACGTCGAGCCCGGCCCCCATCAGCGCGGTCTGCTCCGGCTCCGCCGCGACCACCTTCACGCCCGCGGCGTCACCGGCGGGGTAGAGAGTGCCGAAGCCGGTCACGCGGCTGCCGCGCACCTCGGTGTCGATGGTCCGCGGCACGTCGCCGAGCGTGTCCGCGGTCCACTGCTTCGCCGGAGCGCGCTCGTACGCCCCGGCGCGGCTCGACAGGTCCTGCTGCACCGCGGCCCCGAGTTTGCGCTTGAGGGCGTCGAGGTCCTTGCCGGTCCCGAGCACGCGGCCGTCGTCGCCGATCACCGTGAACGTCACCCGCAGGTGATCGGGGATCGCGCCGGTGGCGAAGTCCCCGGCTCGGATCACGGTGCCGGACAGCTGCGTCAGCTCGCGGGCGAGGCCCTCGGTGAGCGGCTCCGCGCGCGGGGTGAGGCGCGCGAGCGCGGCCGCGGCGAAGTCGGGGGCCGGCACCACCTCGCGGCGCAGCTGCTTGGGCAGCGACTTGATCAGCGCGACCGCGAGCTCCTCGCGCATCGCGGGGACGAGCCACTCGAAGCCGTCGGCGCGGACGGTGGACAGGTCCTTGACGGGGATCCGCGCGGTGACGCCGTCGTCGGCCGCACCCGGCTCGAAGCGGTACTTCAGCGGGACCTCGATGCGGCCCTGCAGCCACGACGTCGGGTACGCCTCCGCCGTGACGTCGGCGGCACCGTCGGCGAGGAGGTCGTCGGCGGTGAGGTCCAGCAACCCGGGGTCGGTCCGCGAGGTCTTCTTCCACCAGGAGTCGAAGTGGCGCGCCGAGACGATGCCCTCGGGCACGCGTCGGTCGTAGAAGTCGTAGAGACCGTCCTCGTCCACGACGATGTCCCGGCGGCGGGCCTTGTCCTCGAGGTACTCCGCGTCGTCGAGCAGCGCCCGGTTGCGAGCGAAGAACGGGTGGCGCGTGCGCCATTCGCCCTGGACGAGCGCATGCCGCAGGAAGAGTTCCCGCGCGGCGACGGGGTCGATCCGGCCGAAGTTCACCGTGCGGTCGGCCACCAGCGGCACGCCGAAGAGTGTGACGCGCTCCTTGGCGAGCACGGCCTCCCGCTTCGTGGACCAGTGCGGCTCGGAGTAGTGGTGCTTCGCGAGTGGCCCGGCCAGCTTCTCGGCCCACTCGGGCTCGATCTTGGCGACGGTCCGCGCGAAGAGCCGCGAGGTCTCCACGAGCTCACCGGCCATGACGAACCGCGGCGGCTTCTTGGCGAGTGCGGAGCCGGGAAAGACCAGGAACTTCGCGTTCCGCGCGCCCAGGAACTCCTTGCCGTCCGGCTCGCGCAGGCCGATCTGGGACAGGAGTCCGGCCAGCATCGCCTGGTGGATCAGGTCGGGCGACGGCGCCGGCTCCCGGCCGAGCGAGTCGAGCTTCCACCCCAGGTCCCGGCAGATCTGCCGCAGTTGGCCCTGCAGGTCCTGCCACTCGCGGATCCGCACGTAATGCAGGAACTCCCGCTGGCACTCGCGGCGGAAGGCGCTGGAGGTCAGCTCCGCGCGACGGTCGCCGAGGTGCCGCCACAGGTTCAGGTACGAGAGGAAGTCCGAGGTTGGGTCGGCGAAGCGGGCGTGCTGCGCGTCTGCGGCCTGACGGTGCTCGGCGGGCCGCTCGCGCACATCCTGGATCGACAGCCCGGCGACGATCACGAGCACTTCGGGGAGCACCCCGAACTCGCGGGCGGCGACGAGCATGCGCGCCATGCGCGGGTCGACGGGCAGGTCCGCGAGCTGGCGGCCGACCGCGGAGAGTCGCTTGTGTCCCTCGTGCGCGTCCTCCAGCGCCCCCAGCTCCTCGAGCAGCGCCGTGCCGTCGCGGACGGCCCGCTCGTCGGGCGGCTGCACGAACGGGAAGGCGGAGACCTCGCCCAGCTCCAACGCGGTCATCGACAGGATCACCGAGGCCAGGTTGGTCCGCAGGATCTCGGGATCGGTGTACACGGGCCGCGCGTCGAAGTCGTCCTCCGAGTACAGCCGGATCGCGATGCCGTCGGACGTGCGGCCGCAGCGCCCGGAGCGCTGCTGCGCCGAGGCCTGCGAGACCGGCTCGATGGGGAGGCGCTGTACCTTGGTGCGCACCGAGTACCGGGAGATGCGCGCGGTGCCGGTGTCCACCACGTACTTGATGCCGGGCACCGTCAGCGAGGTCTCGGCGACGTTGGTGGACAGCACGATCCGCCGGCCCGTGTGCGGGGCGAAGACGCGGTGCTGCTCGGCGGAAGACAGGCGTGCGTAGAGCGGCAGGATCTCGGTCCCGGGCCGCACGTGCGCCTGCAGCGCCTCCGCGGCGTCACGGATCTCGCGCTCGCCGGAGAGGAAGACGAGGACGTCGCCGGGTGCCTCGCGGGAGAGCTCGTCGACGGCGTGCACGATCCCGGTGACCTGGTCGAGCGGCTCGGCGTCGTCGGTCATCTCGTCCAGCGGGCGGTACCGGATCTCCACCGGGTAGGTGCGGCCGCTGACCTCGATCACGGGGGCGGGCGTACCGTCGGGCCGCGCGAAGTGGGCGGCGAACCGCTCCGGCTCGATGGTCGCGGATGTGACGATCACCTTGAGGTCGGGCCGGCGGGGCAGGAGCTGCCGCAGGTACCCGAGGAGGAAGTCGATGTTGAGGCTGCGCTCGTGGGCCTCGTCGATGATGATCGTGTCGTAGTCGCGGAGCAGGCGGTCGCGGGTGAGCTCGCGCAGCAGGATGCCGTCGGTCATCAGCTTGACCGAGGTCTTCGCCGACACCCGGTCGGTGAACCGGACGGCGTAGCCGACGGCGTCGCCCAGCTCCGTGTTCGTCTCCTCGGCGATCCGCTCGGCGACGCTGCGGGCGGCGAGTCGCCGGGGCTGGGTGTGGCCGATCATGCCCCGGACGCCGCGGCCGAGCTCGAGGCAGATCTTCGGCAGCTGCGTCGTCTTCCCCGAGCCGGTCTCGCCCGCGAGGATGATGACCTGGTTCTCGGAGATGGCCTTGGCGATCTCCTCGCGCCGCGCGCTGACGGGGAGGTTCTCGGGGTAGACGATCGCCGGCACCGCCGCCGTGCGCTCGGCGTAGCGCGCCCGCGCGGTCTCCACCTCGCGGGCCAGCTTCGGTAGGTCGGAGGGCTTGGCGCGCTTGAGTCTTCCGCGGAGGCGGGCCTCGTCCCGGAGGGTGAGCGCCGGGTCGGCATCGGTGCCGAGCGCGGCGTACAGATCGCGCTTCGACGGTCCGCCCGCGCCGTCGTCTCGTGCGGTGCGCGTCTCCTGCTTCGTCATTTGCGACTAGTTTATCCACCATGAGCGGACAGGGACCCACGACCTCATCGGCACTCTGGCACGGCTTCGCGGACATGGGCGCCGTGCAGCGCGACGGCGCCTTCGTTTTCGCGCGCGGCGAGGGCGCGTACGTCTTCGACACCGACGGCAATCGGTACCTCGACGCGACCGCCGGCCTGTGGTTCGCCAATGTCGGCCACGGCCGCGCCGAGGTCGCCGACGCGGTGCGCGATCAGCTGCTCAAGGTCGCGCACGTGACCGGCTTCGGCGATGCCGCGACCGACACGACCGTCGCCCTCGCGAACCGCCTGCAGGCCATCGCGCCGGTGCCGGACAGCAAGATCTTCTTCACTTCGGGCGGCTCCGATTCGGTCGACTCGGCGATCAAGCTGGCCCGCCGGTACTGGCAGGAGCAGGGACGTCCGGAGAAGAAGCTCATCGTCGGCCGTTCGAACGCCTATCACGGCATGCACGTGGGCGGCACGAGCCTGGGCGGCATCCCGGTGAACGCCGAGGGCTACGGCGGGGTGCTCTTCGACGACACCGCGACGGTCGCGTGGGACGACGCCAAGGAGCTGCTGGGCCTCATCGAGCGGGTCGGCGCGGATGCCATCGCGGCCTTCGTCGCGGAGCCGGTGATCGGCGCCGGCGGCCTGCTGCCCCCGCCGGAGGGGTACCTGCGCGAGGTCCGCGACATCTGCCGTGAGCACGACGTGTTGTTCATCGCCGACGAGGTGATCACGGGCTTCGGCCGGATCGGCGGCGCGTGGTTCGCCTCGAGCCGGTTCGACTTGGAGCCCGACCTGATGACCACGGCCAAGGGGCTCACCAGCGGCTACGTGCCGATGGGCGCCCTGTTCGTGGCACCGCGCGTCGCCGAGCCCTTCTACGGGGGCGGCGTGTGGTGGCGGCACGGCTACACCTACGGAGGCCACGCGGCCGCCGCCGCTGCGTCGATGGCGGTGCTCGACATCATGGAGCGCGAGAACCTGCTCGCCGAGGCGCTGCGGCTGCAGGACACCCTGCTGCGGGAGCTCGCCACGCTGGCCGACCACCCGAAGGTCAAGGACGTGCGGGGCGGCGTCGGCGCCGTCGCCGGCGTGCAGTTGCACGAGCCCGCCGAGGCCATGGCGATGGTGAAGAAGCTTCGGGCGCAGGGCGTCTCCGGCCGCGCCGCCGGCCTCGGAACGCTGCAGTACTCGCCGGCGCTGGTCACCACCGACGAGCAGGTCGCCGAGATCGCCGCGGCGACGCGGCGGGCGCTCGACTCCTGACCGGAGCAAGCGCCGAGTAAAGGCGGTTGCAAGGGGTTGCACGGCGTATGTGGCCCATTCAACCCTGCGGTGAATGTGGTCCGTGCCACACTTTCGGACGTGAACGAAGAGGATACGGCGGCGGTCTACCAGCGCGCCTACGACAGCAAGGAATTCCACGAGCTCCGGCGCAGGCTGGCGACGTTCGTGATCCCGATCTCCGTGGCGTTCCTGCTCTGGTACGCCGTGTACGTGCTGCTGGCGACCTACGCGCACGAATTCATGAGCCAGAAGCTGTTCGGGAACATCAACGTCGCGCTGGTGATGGGGCTCGGGCAGTTCGTCACCACGTTCGCCATCACCTGGGCGTACGTGCGGTTCGCGAACAACACGATCGACCCGATGGCGACGGATCTCCGTGAGCACATCGAGGGCGAGCTCAAGGCCGGGGAGGCGGGCCAGTGACCGATCTCCTCGCCTGGGAGCCCCGCACGATCGAGGTCGGCCAGCAGGTCGGCTCCACCGCGCTGAACATCCTCGTCTTCGTCCTGTTCATCGGCGTCACGATGGGCCTGGTCATCAAGGCCAGCCGCACCACCAAGAAGGCCACGGACTTCTACACCGGCGGCGCCACGTTCACGGGCCCGCAGAACGGTTTCGCCATCGCGGGCGACTACCTCTCGGCCGCCAGCTTCCTCGGCATCTGCGGCGCCATCGCGGTCCAGGGCTACGACGGTTTCCTGTACTCCATCGGCTTCCTGGTCGCCTGGCTCGTCGCGCTCCTGCTCGTCGCCGAGCGGCTGCGCAACGTCGGCAAGTTCACCATGGCCGACGTGCTGAGCTTCCGGCTCAAGCAGCGCCCCGTCCGCATGGCCGCCGCGCTCGCGACGCTCACCGTCTCCCTCTTCTACCTGATCGCCCAGATGGCCGGCGCGGGCGGCCTCGTCTCGCTCCTGCTCAACATCAAGGGCACCACCGGCCAGGCCGTCGTCGTCGCGGTCGTCGGCGTCCTGATGATCGTCTACGTGCTCGTCGGCGGCATGAAGGGCACCACCTACGTGCAGATGGTCAAGGCCGTCCTGCTCGTCGGCGGCGCCCTGCTGATGACGCTCATGGTGCTCGCCGCGGTCAAGGGCAACTTCTCCGACCTGCTGCAGAAGGCCATCGACGGCAGCGCTGCGGGCGAGAAGATCATCGAGCCCGGGCTCAAGTACGGCAAGACCGAGACCACCAAGCTGGACTTCATCTCGCTGGCGCTGGCGCTGGTGCTCGGCACCGCGGGCCTGCCGCACGTGCTCATGCGCTTCTACACCGTGCCCACGGCCAAGGAGGCCCGCCGTTCGGTGACCTGGGCCATCGGCCTGATCGGCGCGTTCTACATCTTCACCCTGGTGCTGGGCTTCGGCGCCGCCGCTTACGTGGGCGCCGACGTCATCGCGAAGGCCCCCGGCGGGGTCAACTCCGCGGCGCCGCTGCTCGCGTTCTCGCTGGGCGGCACGATCCTCATGGCGGTCATCTCCGCCGTCGCCTTCGCCACCATCCTCGCGGTCGTCGCCGGCCTGGCGATCACCGCGTCCGCGAGCCTCGCCCACGACATCTACAACGGTGTCATCAAGCACGGCAAGGCTTCCGAGGAATCGCAGGTCCGTGTCTCGCGCATCACCGTCGTGGTCATCGGCATCGCGTCGATCATCCTGGGCATCGGCGCCATGGGGCAGAACATCGCCTTCCTGGTGGCCCTGGCGTTCGCCGTCGCGGCGTCCGCCAACCTGCCGACGATCCTGTTCTCGCTGTTCTGGCGGAAGTTCAACACCACCGGCGCGGTGCTGTCGATGTACGGCGGCCTGATCTCGGCCATCGTCCTGATCGTCTTCTCGCCGGCCGTGTCGGGCAAGTCGACGTCGATGTTCAAGTCGCTCGACTTCCACTGGTTCCCCCTGGAGAACCCCGGCCTGGTGTCGATCCCGATCGGCTTCGGCCTCGCGATCCTGGGCACGCTCTTCGGCAAGCCGGACACCGATCTCGCCGACAAGGCGGTCGAGATGGAGGTCCGCTCGCTCACCGGCGTCGGTGTCGAGAAGGCCATCGACCACTAGGCCCATCGCGTTCGACGGTGCCCGTCCCCGGCTCTCCGGGGGCGGGCACCGTCGTTCCACGTGTCAGAGCGGGACCACCTCGCTGCCCGCCACCTCGTCGGCGCGCAGGGTGACGTCGAGGGCGGCGATCCGGCCGTCCGCGGTGAAAGTCACGTCGCCGAGCAGTAGGTAGCTGGGCGCGCCGGGCAGCCGCACGGTGTAGCCGAGCACGCCGTCGACCAGCGCGACCAGGGCCGTCTTCGCCTTGAACAGGAAGGCCTCCGCGATCGCGGGCGCGCCGGTCAGCACTGACGTGGCCGCACCGTCGGTGTGCGTGCGGAAGACGGCGTCCGGGTCGAGCAGCTCGACGAGGGCGGTGAAGTCACCGTCGCGCGACGCCGCGAGGAAGGCGCGCACCGCGTCCGTCCGCGCCGCGTCCGGCCGGGGCGTCCCGGCCACCCGCCGGCGGGCGCGGCTCGCGAGTTGGCGCGTCGCGGCGGGGCTCCGCCCGAGGATGGCCGCCACGTCGTCGAAGGGCACGGCGAAGACGTCGTGCAGGACGAAGGCCACGCGCTCCGCCGGCCCGAGGTCGTCGAGGACCGCGCCCATCGCCGCACCGACGGACTCCGCGAGTTGCGCTTCGTCGTCTGGCGCGGGCGCAGGGTCGGCGGGGTCGACGTCGTCGAGCGACGCGGTCTCGCGACGGGCGCGCAGGCGGTCCAGGCAGATACGCGACACGACGGTCGTCAGCCACGCGGCCGGATTGTCGACGGTGCCGTCCCAGTCCGCCCGGTCGGCCCGGAGCCACGCCTCCTGCACCGCGTCCTCGGCGTCGGCTGGGGAGCCGAGCATCCGCGTGGCCACCGCGAGCAGCCGGGGCCGTGCGCTTTCGAAGTCGTTCAGGTCCATGTGTCACATCCTCCGTCGTCGATCCGTCAGGTGTATGACGGGGCGCCCGCCCCGAGTGTGACCGACAGAGGAGACCGACATGACCGCACGGATGACGAACCCCGCTTTCGCCCTGCCCGGGGCGCTGGATGCGCTGACGAAGCTGGGCGAGGCGGTGGCGGCCTCGGGGCTGTCGCCGGAGCTGTTGGAGCTGGTCAACATGCGGGCCAGTCAGCTCAACAGCTGCAGCACCTGCCTCGACGGGCACTGGCGGATGGCCCGCAAGCACGGCGCGTCCGACGACAAGCTCTTCGCCGTCGGCGCCTGGCGTCACACGCCCTACTTCTCCGACGCCGAGCGGATCGCGCCCGAGCTCACGGAGGAGCTGACCGCGCTCGCGGGGCACCCCGAGGCCGTGCCGGACGCGCTGTGGGACGCCGCCGCGGACGAGTTCGACGCGAACCAGCTGGCCGCGCTGGTCCTGGCGGTCGGGCAGATCAACCTCTGGAACCGGGTCAACCACGCGACCCGCCAGGAGGCCGGCTCCTGGCGACCGTGACGGAATCCTCCCGGGGCGTTCAGGGGAGGACGCGCGCCGCGAGCCAGCCGATTCCGGAGGAGGCCATCGCGCCGGCCATGAGCAGGAGGATCGACCAGGCGACGCCTTGCAGCCCGTTCCATCGAGAGCGTGGTGGCCGTGGCCCCGCGCCCTCTGGATCGCCCGCGGCGGCCGGGCCGTGCGCGGAGCCCGTGCCGCGGCGCCAGAGCGGGGCGGGCTCCAGCACGAGGTACAGCAGGGCGCCCAGCTGCCCGATGACGAACATCCAGAACCATGCCCACCGGGTGCCGTAGATGGGGCGTGAGGACAGCATGGCGACGAGCGTGGCCAGCATGGTCAGCCCGATGACGGTCGTGACCCATGGTGGTCCGCGCAGGGGCCAGGCGAGCAGCTCGGCGTCGTCGTCCTTCGTCGTGACGCGGACCCCGCGAGCCCGCATGGCGGTTGTGAACTCGGCGACGGGGGTCTGCAGCCGGTCGGTGATGGGGCCCCGGCGCCATTGGAACGGCCCCGTCGACCACGTCGCGGTCCAGACGGTCTCGTCGTCGATCGAGCTCGACGAGGAATCCGGCAGCGCCACCTGAACGACCGCGCCTCGATCCAGTTCGTGGGCGAACTCCGTGTGGTCGGCATCGCGGGGGTGCGCGGCGGTCGCCGCAGCGACCGCCGCGGTGAGGAGGACGATGAGGGCTGCGACGCGGAGCGCCACCACCAGGTTCTGCCGCATGACCGTAGGTCGGTGGCCGCGAGCTGTTCGTTACGCGTACGAGAACGACGGTGCCCGCCCCTCGCGAGGAGGGGCGGGCACCGTCGTGTTGTGAAGCGGTGAGGCTAGACCGAAGCGGTCGCGAGGGTCTCGGCGGCGAAGATCGCCTGCGCGACGCCCTGCACGGTGGCGGCGACCTTGACGGCCTCGAAGGCCTGCTCCTTGGTGAGGCCGGCCTTGCGGACCACGTCGTCGTGGGCGGCGACGCAGTGCTCGCAGCCGTTGATCGCCGAGACGGCGAGGCTCCACAGCTCGAAGTCGGTCTTGTCGACGCCGGGGTTGCCGATGATGTTCATCCGCAGGCCCATGCGCACCTGGGCGTAGTCGGCGCCGAGGAAGCCCTTCGCCCGGTACGCGACGTTGTTCATGCCCATGACGGAGGCGGCACCGAGGGCGGCCTGGTAGGCCTCCGCCGACAGGGTATCGGCGGCGTCTTCGGCGATCTCGCGCAGGACGGTCGCGTTCTTGGTGGCCGCGGCCGAGGCGAGGAAGGTGCCCCACAGCTGCTGCTCGGTGAGCTCGGTGGAGCGCGCGAGCGAGCTGAGGTTGAGCTTGAGGTCCTTGGCGTACTCGGGGACCGCGTTCTTCAGGTTGTCGATCGACATGTGTTTAGACGCTCTCCTTCAGCAGCTCGCCGGCGTCGAGGGTCGGGTCGCCCTTCTTCCAGTTGCAGGCGCAGAGCTCGTCGGACTGCAGGGCGTCCAGCACGCGGAGCACCTCGTCGACGTTGCGGCCCACGGAACCGGCCGTCACGGAGACGAACTGGATCTCGTTGTTGGGGTCGACGATGAACGTCGCGCGGTCCGCGACGCCGTCGGCGTTGAGCACGCCCGAGGCCTGCGCCAGCTCGCGCTTGAGGTCCGAGAGCATCGGGAAGGGGAGGGTCTTGAGGTCCTCGTGCTGCGCGCGCCACTGGAAGTGCACGAACTCGTTGTCGACCGAGGCGCCGAGCACCTGGGCGTCACGATCGGCGAACTCGTCGTTGAGCTTGCCGAAGGCGGCGATCTCGGTGGGGCAGACGAAGGTGAAGTCCTTCGGCCAGAAGAAGACGATCTTCCACTTGCCGGCGTAGTCATCGCTGGTGACGGTGGTGAAGTAGTCGTCCGGCTGCTGCGCGTCGACCTTCGACAGGTCGCCGCCGATCACGGCGGTGAGGTTGAACGCGGGGAACTGGTCGCCGATGGTCAAGAGAGGCAAGATGACTCCTTCATTGGGTATCGATGAGCCCGAGGTGCGACCCGGGGTATGGGCGCGCGGGCGGGGTTGCTTTCGGAGACCACTGTGCCGAGCGAATCACATCTTTGTAAAGCAAAGGTGATGGATGGCACTAGACTGATAGGTATGTCCGATCAGCCTTATCAGCCGACCCTCGCGCAGCTGCGCGCCTTCGTCGCAGTGGCACGCTCGCGCCACTTCGGCACCGCGGCGACATCGCTCGGCGTGAGCCAGCCGTCGCTGTCGCAGGCGCTGGCCTCGCTCGAGACCGGGCTCGGCGTACAGCTGGTGGAGCGCAGCACGCGCAAAGTGCTCATCACGGAGGCGGGAATGGCCCTGCTGGAACAGGCCTCCGTCATCGTGGCGTCCGCGGCGGAGCTGGTGAGCTCGGCGGCCGGCCTCACCGGCGAGCTGCGGGGGACGCTCCGGCTCGGCATGATCCCGACGGTCGCGCCGTATCGACTGCCTCGTCTCCTGCCGCAGCTGCGCGCCGAGGTCGACGATCTGGCGGTCACCGTCGTCGAGGACCAGACGGCCCGCCTGCTCGACGCGCTGCGCTCCGGCCGGATCGACGTGGCCGTGCTCGCGCTGCCGGTGCACAGCTCGTCGGTCGCCGAGATCCCGCTCTACGACGAGGAGTTCGTCCTCGTGGTGCCGCCCGGTCACCCGCTCGCCGGCCGCGACGACCTGACCGCGGACGACCTGTCCGGGCTGCAGCTGTTGCTGCTCGACGAGGGACACTGCCTCCGCGACCAGGCGCTCGACCTGTGCCGCCAGGCCGAGGCGGGCGTCGGCGTCATGGGCGACACCCGGGCGGCCTCGCTCGCGACGATCGTGCAGTGCGTCTCAGGCGGCTTAGGGGTCACCCTGCTGCCCGAGCCCGCGGTCGCCGTCGAACTGCGCGGCACGGATCTGGCGACCGCACGGTTCGCGGCGCCGGCGCCGGGCCGCCGGATCGGCCTCGCCTACCGAGCGTCCAGCGCGAAGACGGAGGGCTTCGCCCGCCTCGCCGAGATCGCCCGCGCGGCCGCAGGATCTACCGTGTGACCTGGCCGAACCGGGCGTACGATGGCGCCATGACCGCAGCGACCCGCCCACACCTCCTCTCGCTGGAGGAGTGGGACGCCTTGGGGGAGGACTCGTCGTCGCACGCGGAGCTTCAGGAGGGGGTCCTGATCGTGTCGCCGAAGCCGAGGCCGGAACATCAACGTGCCGGTGGGCGTCTGTTCTCAGCGCTCGATGCCGCGGCGCCCGAGCAGTTCGACGTCTACCCGGAGGTGGACGTGGTGCTCGACGCCCGTACGCCGGCCACGGTGCGCGCCCCTGATGTGGTCGTCGTCCGGACCGGGGTCGCGAGCAGGAGGATCTCCGGCACGGACGTGGTGCTCGTGGTCGAAGTGCTGTCGCCCGGCACCCGCCGGACCGACCTGGTGATGAAGCGCCACGAGTACGCCGAGGCCGGGATCCCGCACTACTGGATCGTCGACCTCGACGGTGCGGACGTCCGGCTCGAAATCCTCACGCTGGTGGACGGCGCGTACGAGTCCGTCGAGGCCACCGGCGCGTTCGAGGCGATGGCACCGTTCGCCGTGCGGGTGGATCTCGACGCGCTGCGCTGAGCGCTAGCCTGGACGCATGGCCGAATCGCGTTCCGTTCTGATCCTCATGGACTACCAGCGAGGCATCGTCGACGGTGCCGAGCGCGCCGGCGCCGCGGCGCTCGCCTCCGCCGCACGTGCCCTGTCGGCGGCGCGCGACCACAGCGTGCCGGTGGTGCACGTGCGCGTCGCCTTCCGGCCCGATTATCCCGAGATCCCGCCGACCAACCGGGCTTTCGCCATGCTCCGCGAGGGCGGCGATTCGATGACCGAGGTCTCCCCGCTCACGGCGATCGTCCCCGAGGTGGCGCCGCTGCCGGGCGAGCCCGTCGTGGTCAAGCGCCGGTTCGGGGCGTTCAGCGGCAGCGATCTCGACGTGGTGCTGCGCGGCCTGCAGGCCGATCACCTGGTGCTCGCAGGCATTTCGACGAGTGGGGTGGTCCTGTCGACGGTCCGCTACGCGGGCGATCTCGACTACGGCCTCACGGTCCTGGCCGACGCCTGCGCCGACCACGATCCCGAGGTGCACCGCGTGCTGGTGCGCAAGGTCTTCCCGCGTCAGGCCGAGGTGCAGGCCGTCGACGAGTGGATCGAATCGCTCGGCTGAGCTCAGCGGCGGGGGCGCTTGCCGGGCTTGGCCTTCGGGGTCGCGGCCTTCTTGCCCGCCGCGGCGCGGGCGGCCTGCTTCGCGAGCGTCTTCTCCCGCGCGGTGCGCTTGGGTGCGGGCTCGGCGCGGCCCCGGGACGAGCCCGCCTTCCGGCCGCGCACCACGCCGATGAATTCCGCGACGGCCTCCGGTTGCTCGCCCGCGAGGACCGCGAGCACGACGGGGGAGGGCGGTGCGTCGATGACCGGCCGGTACGTGAGGTCCTTGCGGTGGTGCAGCCGCGCGAGCGACTGCGGCACGAGGAGCACGCCCAGGCCCGCGGCGACGAGTTCGATCGCGGCCTCGGTGGTCTCCGGTCGGTGCTCGACCGGCGCGCCCGGGGCGCCGTCCCAGTGCAGGGCCTCGTCGTGGGGGAGAAGGGTCGGCTCCCCGTCGAGATCGGCCGCGGCGAGCTCGTCGGCGGCCGCGGCGTGGTGCTCCTTCGGCACCACCGCGACCACCTGCTCCTCGTACAGCGCGATCGTCGCGAGCCCGCTCGTCTCCGCGGGCAGGCGCAGGAGCGCCAGGTCGACGGTGCCGTCCCGGACCGCGTCCGGCGCGTCCGCCGCCGGGAGGGGGACGAGGTCCAGTCGGACGTCCGGATGCCGCTCGCCCCAGATGCGGGCCCATTTGGCGGGCGTGGCGCCGGGGACGTAGCCGAGCCGCAGGCCCGGCGGAAGCGATGAGGTCACGGCATGAGATTACCGATAGGCTGGTCCGCATGAGCAGGCCGAACACGCAGTCCATGAAACCCGCGACCGCGGCGAAGAAGCTGGACGTGTACCTGCCCGCCACGCCGGCGGAGTTCCAGGAGAAGGCGATCACCCGCGACGAGCTGGCCGCGCTGCAGGCCGAGCCGCCGCAGTGGTTGCAGGATCTGCGGAAGAACGGGCCGCACCCGAAGAACCTCGTCGCCGCCCGCTTGGGCGTGTCGATCTCGGGCCTGCAGCGCGCCGGCGTGGGCGAGGCGCTGACCACCGAGGAGATCACAGCCCTCCTCGCGGATCCGCCGCAGTGGTTGATCGACGAGCGCGCCGGCCTCGAAGCGGTGCGCGCCGAGGAGCAGCGGGTCATCGAGGCGCGCGCGGCCCGCAACCGGCCCCGCCGGAAGTAGCCCGCTGCCGCTCGCGCCGCCGCACGAGATCGCCCACCGGATCGGCGCGACGTCCGGTTTAATCTCTCCTTGGTATCGCAAGGACGAAGGCGGGGACGATGGCACGGCGAGGCGGGCTCGGGGCGACGGCGGTCGCGGTGATGGCGTTCGCGGGGATCAGCGCGATGACGGCGGCTCCCGCCGCGGCGGCGACCACGGCGGTGCCGCCCGTGGTGCGGCCCGCGCCCGCGCAGGCACCCGCGCCGGCGGCACCCGTCGAGGTCAAGGTGCAGGCCTGGAACATGTACCAGCTGCCGAACATCCTCAACGCGGTCTCCGGGACCCAGGCCGATTCCGACGCCCGGGTGCGGGCGTCCGTCGACCAGCTCGCCGCGAGCGGCGCCGACGTGCTGCTGCTCAGCGAGGTGAACGGCACCGCCGGCCGCGCGATCCTCGACGGCCTGCGGGAGCAGGGCTACACCTATCAGACGCCGCGCCTCGGCGAGAGCTGCGCCGGGGTGTTCGGTGCCTGCAGCGACGCGCTCTGGTCGGTCAACGGCGGCGTCGCCGTGGTGAGCAAGTACCCCATCGCGCAGTCGGAGCAGTACGTCTACACCAACTACGCCCCGCTCGCCCCCGACATGTTCGCGAACAAGGGCGCGGTGATGGCCCGGATCGAGAAGGACGGCCAGGAGTTCTGGGTCGTCGCAATGCACACCCAGGCCGACGACACGATCAACGACCGCGCTTCGCGCACCCACGACATCCGCATGAAGCAGGCCGCGGAGCTGCGCCGCTTCGTCGACACGTTCGCCGCGGACGGCGCGCCCGTGATCTACGGGGGCGACTTCAACACCGAGTACTTCGCCGGGAAGGGGAGGCCGGACGCCCAGGGACTCACGGAGTTCCAGCAGCTCGTCGCGCGGAGCGGGATCGACCTGTTCGACCCCGGCGCCCTGCCCTTCACCTACGACTCCGTGACCAACACCCTCGTCGCCAAACAGGGCTATACGGGCTACCGCGACACCCTCGACTACGTGGGCACCACCGGCGGCGCGAAGGTCCGCTGGGTGCAGATCCCCGTCGCGGGAGCGGATCCCGTGTCCGACCACGAGCCCGTGATCGGCTACTTCGAGATCACCCGCGCCGACGGCAGCATCGTGCGCACCGGCGTCGACCCGCGCGCGCTCAACCCGAGCGCGGTCGAGCGCGCCGTCTACTTCGTGCAGAACAGCCTCGAGACCGCGGTGCGCATCGTGATCATCGCGGTCGAGGACGCGATCACCCAGGTGCAGAAGGTCGTCGCCGACGTCTTCCGGCCCGCCGGCCCGACAGTGACCGCCGCGCCGGCCGGCACGGCCGGGGTCGCGTCGCCCGGCGACGCATCGGACGGCGCGGCGCGCACCCGGGAGCCGGGGGCGCCCGCGGTGACCTCGTCCGCGTTCGGCGCGGACGAGGCGGCCGGCCCCTCGTCCGGGGCGCGCCCGGTCTCCGTCGAACCCGCGACGACGCCCGTCTCCGCGACGAGCGCACCGGCCGACGCCTCCGGGGGATCGACGACGGAGCCGGCGCCCAGTGGCCCGGCGACGCCCGAGCCGGCGGCTCCCGCATCGCCCACCGATGCGCCGACCGTGGTCGAGGTCTCCGGCACGAGCGCGCCGGAGACCCCGCGGTCGGAGCCGACGCCCACGGCGTCGGCCCCCGCCGTGGAGTCGACCCCCACCGTGGAGTCGGCCGCGGCGCAGGGGACGGACGAGGGCGGCGTCGAGGCCGCGCCCGCACGCTGACCCGCGGCGGATATCCGCGATCCGGCGCCGCCGGAGGCCTTCATGTGTACGCTGTGAACATGGCGTGCGGGCCGACGCGCGCCGTGGAGACACAGCAGAGAGTGAGTCACCATGTCCGAGCGGATGTCCACCACCCGAGTCATCGCCGCGAGCCCCGATCGGGTCTTCGCCGCGCTCGCCGATCCCGCACGCCACCAGGACATCGAGCCCACGGATTGGGTCCGCGCCGCGGTGGACCCCGCCCCGCTCGACCACGTCGGGCAGATGTTCTCCGTGAACATGTACCTCGAGCAGGCGGGCGGCGACTACGTGATGGAGAACAAGGTCACCGACTTCGAGCGGGACCGCGTCATCGGGTGGTTGCCCGGAACGAGTCGAGAGGGTGCCTGGGAGGCCGGCGGTTGGTGGTGGCGGTACGACCTCGCACCGTCGGACGACGGCACGCAGGTCACGCTGACCTACGACTGGACCGACACCCCGCAGTCCTTCCGGGACTTCGTCGGTTCCATGCCGCCGTTCCCGCCGGAGTACCTCGACCAGTCGCTCGCCGGCCTCGACGCCGTCGTCCGGGGCTAGTCAGCCCGAGACGACCTCCACGTCCACGAGCACGACGTCGCCGCGCTCGTCGGACGCGGGGAGGTCGACGACGGCCGTGATGGCCCAGCCGTGGTCGCCGTCGGGATCGGCGATCGTCTGCCGCACCTTCCAGGCCCGCGGCATCGACGTATCGAGCGAGAACAGCTGCGGGCCACGGGCGTCCGGTCCGGTCTCGATGTCGTCGTAGTCCTCGTAGTAGTCGTCGAAGGCCGCGTACCAGTCGACGCCGGGGTCCATCGCGTCGAGCAGGTCGTACTCCTCCTCGGCGACGAGCTGCACGCGCCGGAACATCGTGTTGCGCACCATGACTGCGAACGCCCGCTCGTCGGAGGTCAGCGACGTGGAGCGCCCGATCTCCGGGGCGGAGGCGTGCGCCTTCACCGGGTCCGGGGAGGTCATCTCCTCCCACTCGTCGACGAGCGAGCTGTCCACGTACCGCACCAGCGCGCCCAGCCAGGCGATGTAGTCGTCGAGTTCCGGCGTGCGCACCGCCTCGGGAACGGTGTGCCGCAGCGTCCGGAAGGCGTCCGACAGGTACCGCAGGACCGCGCCCTCCGAGCGGCCCAGCTGGTACTTCGAGACCAGGTCGTTGAAGGTCATCGCGCGCTCGATCATCTCCCGCACCACGGACTTCGGCGAGAGCTCGAACTGCGTCACCCAGGCGTGCCCCGCGGCGTAGGTCGCGAACGCGGGGACGAGCAGCTCCTCCAGCGGCTTCGGGTACGTGACGTCCTCGAGCAGCGCCATCCGCTCGTCGTAGTCGATCCCGTCCGCCTTCATCTCCGCCACCGCGGCGCCGCGCGCTGCGTTCTGCTGCGCCCGCAGCACGGGCCGCGGGTCGTCGAGAACGGACTCGATCACGGAGATCACGTCGAGGGCGTACTCCGGGGACTCGGCGTCGAGCAGCTCCAGCGCCGCGAGCGCGAAGGGCGCGAGAGGCTGGTTCAGGGCGAAATCGGGCTGCAGGTCGACGGTGAGCCGCACGTGCCGGCCGTCCTCGTCGGGCTCGGCGAGCCGCTCGACGACGCCGCCCGATTCGAGGCCGCGGAACAGCGTGATCGCGGTTCTGATGTGCCGTAGCTGGTTCCGGCGCGACTCGTGATTCTGCTCCAGGAGGTGACGCATCGACTCGAAGCAGTTCTGCGGCCGGGCGATCACGTTGAGCAGCATCGAGTTGGTCACCGAGAAACGCGAGACCAGCGGTTCCGGATCCGCCGCGACGAGCTTCTCGAAGGTGGCCTTCCCCCAGGAGACGAAGCCCTCGGGCGGTTTCTTGCGCTGGACGCGCTTGAGCTTCGCGGGATCCCCGCCCGCCTTCGCCTCCCGGCGCGCGTTCTCGATCTCGTGCTCGGGCGCGGCCACCACGACGGTGCCCATCGTGTCGAACCCCGCGCGCCCGGCGCGGCCCGCGATCTGGTGGAACTCGCGGGCCCGGAGGTGGCGCGTGCGGTTCCCGTCGAACTTGGTCAGGCCCGTGAGGTAGACGGTGCGGATCGGCACGTTGATGCCGACGCCGAGCGTGTCGGTGCCGCAGATGACCTTGAGCAGGCCCTCCTGCGCGAGCTTCTCCACGAGCCGTCGGTAGCGGGGGAGCATGCCGGCGTGGTGCACGCCGACACCGGAGCGGATCAGGCGCGAGAGGGTCTTGCCGAAGCCAGTGGTGAACTGGAAGTCGCCGATCGCCGCAGCGATCGCCGCCTTCTCCTCCTTGCTCGCCAGCGGGAGCGACATGAGCGCCTGGGCGCGCTCCGCCGCGGACTGCTGGGTGAAGTGGACGACGTACACGGGCGCCTGGTGCGTGGTGACCAACTCGACGATCTGGTCCTGGATCGCCATGGTGGAGTAGGCGAAGTGGAGCGGCACCGGGCGCTCCGCCCCGGCGACGAGGACCGTCTCCCGTCCCGTGCGGCGGGTGAGGTCCTCCTCGAAGAAGGAGGTGTCGCCGAGCGTGGCGGACATGAGCACGAACTGCGCGTGCGGCAGCTCGATCAGCGGCACCTGCCAGGCCCACCCGCGGTCGGGCTCGGAGTAGTAGTGGAACTCGTCCATCACCACCTGGGCGATGTCCGAGTCCGCGCCCTCGCGCAGCGCGAAGTTCGCGACGATCTCCGCCGTGGCGCACACGATCGGGGCGTCGGCGTTCACCGCGGCGTCGCCCGTCACCATGCCCACGTTCTCCGTGCCGAAGACCTCGCAGAGCGCGAAGAACTTCTCACTGACCAGGGCCTTGATCGGGGCGGTGTAGTAGGTGCGGCGGCCCTGCGCGAGCGCCGCGAACTGGGCGCCCATCGCCACCAGGGATTTGCCGGAGCCGGTGGGCGTCGCCACGATCACGTTGGCGCCCGAGCACGCCGCGATCAGGGCCTCCTCCTGGGCGGGGTAGAGCGTGATGCCGCGATCCTCGGTCCACTCCAGGAAGGCCTCGAAGACCGCGTCGGCCGTCGGGTCGGACGGCAGCAGGTCGGTGAGGTTCACTCATCTCACTCTACGGGCCGCGATCGTGGCCGCTCAGCCCAGCTCCTGGGCCGGCGCGGCGACGGTGACGCCGGCGGCGGACCGCAGCCCGTCGCGCAGGTGGGTCCGCGCCAGCCGCGCCGGCGAGGTGGTCGTCAGGAAGTCCGTGAGGAGCGTCAGGAACCGGTCGGGCGCCTCCGTCATCGGGAAGTGGCCGACACCGTCGAACACCTCCACGCGCGCCGACGGCAGCGCCGCCCGGAGCACCTCGGCGTGCGATGCCGGGATGATGGAATCGTCGGAGCCCCACGCCACGAGCGTGGGGACCTCGGCCGTGAGGTAGCAGCGGTCCAGCATGGTGACCACCTGGCCGCGCAGGTCGACCACGGAGCGCAGCGTCCGCGCGAAGGCGTGCGGGGAGGCGGTGTTCGGCATCCGGTCGAGCGCGCGGCGCAGTTGCACCGCGTCGGGGCGCACGGGGCTGGGCACGGCGGCTGCGGCGAGCAGCGCGGTGGCGAGGACCTGCTTCGCGCCCGGCAGCGCCGTGAGCGCGACGAGCTGCTCGGCGAAGGGGAGCGAGAGGAGCCGCAGCAGCGGCGAGACGTCGTGGTCCACCCCGCCCGGCGCCACGAAGGCGATGCGCTCCACCATCTCCGGATACTGGTAGGCGAACTGCCCCGCGACCCCGCCGCCCAGCGAGTGCCCGACGACCGAGACGCGCTCGATGCCGAGGTAGCAGAGCAGGTCGCGCATGCCGTTCGCGAACGCCGCGACCGAGTAGTCGGCGCGCGGCCGGTCGGAGAGGCCGTGGCCCAACAGGTCCGGGGCGATCACGGTGAACCGGTCGGTGAGCGGCGCCAGGACGGAATCCCAGACCAGGGAGTTGTCGCCGATGCCGTGCAGCAGCAGCACGGCCGGGCCGGTGCCTCCGATGCGGTAGGCGCGACGGTGCCCGTGGATCGTCGCGAAGCACAGGTCGGGCACGTACGGACGGGCCCGGAAGGGCAGGACCTCGGAACTCATCGCGGCTCCTCACGACTGACTGCTCGTCAGTGTGGGCGGGCCGGATTACGGGCGGCGCCCCGTCCGGTTACGCGGGCGTTTCGGCCGCGGTGTCGACGTCGGCGTCGAGATCCGCGTCGCGCCGCAGGGCGTCCTGCAGGTCGGCCGTCGTCAGCCGCGCGGGATCGGTGTCGTCGATGAACCCGGTCAGCACCGCGAGGAAGCGCTCCGGGTCGCTCCGGAACGGGAAGTGGCCCGCACCGTCGAACACCTCAAGGCGGGACGACGGGAGCGAGGCGTGCAACAGGTGCGCGTGCTCGACGGGGATGATCGGGTCGTCCGAGCCCCACACCACGAGCACGGGCACGGACTCGGCGACGTACGTGCGGTCGAGCATCGTCACCACCTGGCCGAACGGGTCGACCACGGCGCGCAGGGTGCGGGCGAAGGCGCGCGGCGTCCCCGCGTGCGGCAGGCCCGCGAGTACGCGGGCGCACTCGGCGTTGTCGACGAACAGCTTGAGCGGCACCCGGCCCAGCAGACCGAGCGCGGCGCTCGCGACGGGCAGCACGCCCGGAAGAGCGAGCGAGCGGATCGCGACCTCCGACATCGGGAGGGAGACCGCCTTGAGCACGGGGGAGACGGAGCGGGTGACGCCGCCGGTGTTGACGAAGACGAGCCGCTCGACCATCTGCGGGTACTGGTAGGTGAACTGGCCGGCGATGCCGCCGCCCAGCGAGTGTCCGACCAGCGTCGCGCGTTCGATGCCGAGGTAGAGCAGCAGGTCGCGCATGGCGTTGGTGAACGCGGGCAGCGAGTAGTCGGCGCGCGGGCGGCCGGAGAGTCCGTGCCCGAGCAGGTCGGGCACGATCACCGTGTACCGCTCGGCGAGGCGCTCGAGGATCGGCTCGAACGTCGACGAGTTGTCGGCCATCCCGTGGATGAGCAGCAGAGCGGGTCCGCTGCCGCCGATCCGGTAGGCCCGGTGGTGGCCGTGGATCAGCGCGACGCGCTGACGCACCTGTGTCACGACGCGGTGCCGTTCTCGCCCTCGTCGCCGGCCTGCTCCGCGAGGAAGGCCTCGAATTCGCTGGCCAGATCGTCGCCGGTGGGGATGGCCTCGCCGTCGGCGATGAGCAGCTCGCGGGGCTGCTGCGCGGCCTCGTCGTACTGCTGCTCCAGCGCCTCGACCACCGAGGAGATCTCCGAGCTGGACGAGACCTGGGCGTCGATCTGCTCGCGCAGTTCGGCGGACTCGACCGCGAGATCGCCCTCGGGGAGCTGCAGGCCGACGGAGCTGCCCAGCGCGCCGAGCATGCCGAGGACGGCCTCGGGGTAGTCGTTCTGCGCGAGGTAGTGGGGCACGTGCACCGACAGGCCGAGCGTGTCGTAGCCCTTGTCGGCCATGCGCAGCTCCAGCATGCCCGCGGCGCTGCCGGGCAGGCGCATGGTGCCGCCGTCCCACGACCGCAGCTCGCTGCGCAGGTCCGGGTTGTTGCCGTGCGCGGTGACCGGCACGGGCCGGGTGTGCGGCACCGCCATCGGGATGGCGTGCAGGCCCACGACCGTGCGCACGCCGAACCGCTCGGCGAGGCCGGCGACCGCGCTGACGAAGCCGTTCCAGCGCAGGTCCGGCTCCGCGCCGGCGAGCAGCAGGAAGGGCTTGCCTGCGGAATCGCGCACCGCGTAGAGGTTGAGCTCGGGCTCGTCGACGCCGGTGAAGCCGTCCTCGAAGGTCATCGAGGGGCGGCGGGAACGGTAGTCGATCAGCTCGTCGACGTCGAAGGACGCGACGAGCTCGGTGGTGAGGTTGTCCTTGAGGTGCTGCCGCAGGAGCCGCAGCGCGTGTCCGGCGTCGGCGTAGCCGTCGAGCGCGTGCACCAGCACGGGGCCGTTGCCGTCGGTGTCCGAGACCGACGGGCCGGGGAACTCCAGCTCGTACATGTGGGACTGCTCGTCCATGGGCTACCTCCAACCGCAGTGCTCCCCGCGCGAGCGGGAGAGCTACCAGTTTTCCACGTGGGACAACCTCGCGCGCACTGTGTCGATTCCCGCGCGCCGCGTGTTTCCGCTCACGGCGTAACGGCGGACGCGAGGAAACGCCTCACGACCTCTGCTTCTGCGGGCGTGAGCGCGGCCGCCGCGACTCGGATCGGGCCGATCAGATCACCGAAGAAGTCCTCGCCGAGGCGCCGCGCGCCCGGGGTGACGAGCAACCGGACCCGGCGGCGATCGTCGGGGTCGGGGCCGCGCTCGACCAGGCCGGCGGCCGTGAGGCGGTCGACGAGGGCGGTGCACGCCGCGGAGCTCAGCCGCAACGCCGCCGCGAGCGCACCGGGGGTGGCGGGCGCGTCCGCCCGCTCCAGGTCGAGCAACGCGATCAGTGCCCGTACGTCGGTGTCGCCGAGCGCGTGCCGCGCGCCGAAGGCAGCGATCTCGCGCTCCCACCGCAGCGCCGCCGCGCGCAGGGCGTGCACGAGGTGCTCGTTGTCGCTCACGCGGTGACGATATCAGGTATCTTGACGGTCAAATATCTCGATGATCGAGAGGAATGCTTCGTGGACCGGTTCGAAGACGCCTACGACGCCGTGGTCGAGCAGTGGGGCGTCCCCGTCCGGCGGCTCGTCGTCGACGGTGACCTCGCCCGCACGCGGGTGCTCGTCGCGGGTGACGACGACGCGCCGCCGCTGCTGTGCCTGCCGGGCGGCGGTGGTACCGCGGCGGTGTGGTTCGCGCAGGCCGAGGACCTCGCGCAGCGGTTCCGGGTGATCGCGCCCGACCTGCCGGGCGACGCTGGCGGGACCGAACGGCGTGCCTTCCACTCCCGCGCGGATTGGCCGGCGTGGGTCGGGGAGGTCCTCGACGGCGTCGGTGCGCCGTCCGCCGCGGTGCTCGCCCACTCCTACGGCGCGCAGATCGCGGTCGCTCATGCTCTCGCGCGTCCCGAGCGGGTGCGCACGATGACCCTGCTCGACCCGACCGATGTCTTCGCCCGCATGCGGCCGAGCGTCCTGATCCGGGCGCTACCGGCGCTCGTGGCCCCGTCGAGCACGCGGCAACGCGCTCTCGCACTCTGGGAGACACGAGGACACTGGCCGCCGACCGTCGAGTCGGGTCGCCTCGCCGCGGCGGTCGCGGATGGTCCCCGTCCGACGTACTGGCCGCCGCGCAGGCCGTCCGCGGCGGCGCTCGAAGCGCTGGAAGCCGTCCCGGGCGGCGTCACCGTCGTCGTCGCGCTGCGCAGTCGGTACCACGACGGCGCGGCCCTGGCGCGCACCGTCGAACAGCGGTACCCGTGGATGCGGGTCGAGACGCTGCCCGTTTCCCACCACGAGCTGCCCTTCGCCTACCGGCCGTGAGCGCGCGGCGTCAGGAGACGTGGACGGTGGGGCGGCGCTTGGAGTCGTGCTCGGCCTGGCGCAGCACCTCGTGGCACACGGCCGCGACCTCGCCCGAGCCCTCCACCAGGTACTTGCCCATGTTGAGCACGGGGTTCATCTCCGACCACTGGAAGTAGACCTCGGGCACCACGCCGGTCTCGTCGCGGATGTACAGCAGGACCGCGGCGATCGTGTTGGCGATGCTGCCCGAGCGCACCTTGAGCAGGCGGTAGCCGAACTTCTCGATGCCCCGGACCTCCAGGTCCTCCTCGAAGTCCGACGAGTCGCGCGGCCACACCTCGAGCAGGATCACCCGCGAGCGGCCGGGGATGTGCCCGAACTTGCGCTCCGCGCGGACCTTGTCCCGGTACTCCTTCTTGGTGTCCACGTCGGGCTCGTGCGAGACGATCCGGATCGCGTGCTGCGCGGCGGCGTCGTCGCGGATGAACTCGAGGGCCTTCTCGTCGAACGTGATCGACGAGGCGCGCAGCTCGAACGAGCGGCGCACGCGCGAGCCGATCGACACCACGGCGATGGCCAGGATGAACAGCGCGGCGATCCGCACGCCGTCGGGCCGCTCGATGATGTTGTCGATCGTGGTGTAGACGAAGACCGCGGAGATCAGGCCGAAGCCCCAGGTGGCCCCCGTCTGGCGCTTGCGGCGCGCAGAGATGGTCACGGCGATCGCGGCCGAGGTCATGAGCACGAGGACGCCGGTCGCGTAGGCGCCGCCCTGCGCGTTCACGTCCGCCTCGAAGATCAGCACGATCGCGAGGGCGATCACGGTGAGCACCACGACCAGCGGCCGCACGGCCGAGGCCCAGCGCGGGGCCATGCCGTAGCGCGGCAGGTACCGGGGCACCAGGTTGAGCATGCCGGCCATGGCGGACGCCCCGGCGAACCAGAGGATCGCGACCGTCGAGACGTCGTAGACGGTGCCGAAGCCGTTCCCGAGGTACTCGTGCGCGAGCCACGCCAGCGCGCGGCCGTTGGCGTCGCCGTTCGGGCCGAACTCCTCCGCGGGGATCAGCACGGTGGTCGCGAAGCTCGACGTGGCGAGCAGGACGCTCATGATCACGGCCGCCGTGGTCAGGAGCCGCCCGGTGTCCCGGATGCGCTTGGCGGGGTACTCGGGCGGATCGTTCGGGTCGCCCTTGATCTGCGGCATCACCGCGACGCCGGTCTCGAAACCGGAGAGGCCCAGCGCCAGCTTCGGGAAGACGATGAGCGCGACCGCGATCACCATGAGCGGATTCGAGTGCTCGGCCCACAACAGGTCCTGCCAGTCCAGCACCTTCTGCGGCCGCTCGGCGACGTGGAACAGCGAGACGCCGATGACGACCACGTTGAGCGACAGGTAGACCGTCACCAGGACGACGGCGGTGCCGATCGCCTCGCGGAAGCCCTTGAGGAAGATCACGCCCAGGGCCAGGACCAGCCCCAGGGTGATGGGGATGTTTGCGCCGTGGAGGAACGTGGGGACGAGCGGGTTCTCGACGATGTGCTCGGCGGCGTCGGACGACGACAGGGTGATGGTGATGATGAAGTCGGTGGCCGCGAATCCGAGCAGGACCAGCACGAACAGCTTGCCGCCCCACCAGGGGAGGAGCCGCTCGAACATCGCCAGCGAGCCGGAGCCGTTGAAGCTCTCCCGCGATACCCGCTTGTAGACCGGGAGAGCGCCGAACAGCGTGAGCGCGATCAGCACGAGGGTGGCGATGGGGGAGATGACGCCGGCCGCGATGAACGCGATCGCGGGCTGGTAGCCGAGGGTCGAGAAGTAGTCGACGCCGGTCAGGCACATGACCTTCCACCACGGCTGCGGGTGCTCCGCGTCCTTCGCGTGGGGTCCGACGTGGGTGCCGGCCCGCTCAGACATGCCGCTGAGGAACCAGTCGCGCGTGCGGTCCGAGAACCGCGGTAAGCCGATCACGCGGTTCACAGTAGCGCTCGCCGGTGCCGCACGTCGGGCGCCCGTCCGCGGGTGTCCGGTACGGGCGATCCTGTGGACAACGCCCAGCGTGGAGAACGTTTCGTAACCAAAGTGGGGATGGACGGGGCGCAGCGGCGATCGTCGTCCGTCGCCTCCACGAGCATTCGAGCATGACGAAACATCACGCGGACCCGGCCATGAAGATCGACTCCCTCGGCGACCTGGTCGCCGCCGTCCCGGCTCTCCTGGGCTTCTATCCGACCCGATCGGTGGTGCTGCTCGCGCACGACGAGGTGACCGGCCGGATCGGGGCCACCGCTCGGACCGACCTCGAGGTGACCGCGTCCGGCGGTCTTCGGAAGGACTGCCGGACCCACATCGCCGAGGCGGTGGGGTTGCTGCGGCGCCAGGGCGCGGACCGGCTGTTCTGCGTCGCGGTCGACGACCGCCCGCGCGAGCGGGTCACCCCGGCGCTGCTCCGGCTGCTCGAGGACGCCGCCCGGTCCCGGGACGCGGTCGATCCCGACCTCGAGATCATCGACCTGGTCCTGCTCGACCGGATGGAGGCCGGTGAGCGATGGGTGTGCCGGCACGGCGAGAGTGGCGCTCTCCCGGATCCGGCGTCGTCGCCCCTCATGGTCGTGGCCGTCGTGGAGGGGCGCACCATCCACCGGTCCCGCACGGAGCTGACGGACCAGCTCGCGGAGGAGGGCCCGGGGATCGGCGCGGACCGCTGCCGCGACGCCGCGGACTACGAGGCGGACGGCGATCCGTGCGAGCTGTTGGCCGCCGTCGTCGGGGCCGTCACCGCGCAGCGCTCAGCGGACCTCTCGGACGCCGACGTCGCGCTGCTCGGGGGAGCGCTGCTCGAGGTGAAGGTGCGCGATGCGGCGATGGCGTTGGCCCTCACCGTGATGGCGGACGAGGCCCGGCTGCTGTTCGCCGAGCTGGCGCGGCGCCTGCGGGGCACGCCGCGTGCGGCGGCGGCGACGCTGGTGGCCGCCGGGAGTTACCTGCGCGGGGACGGTCCGCTCACCGGCATCGCCCTCGACGCGGCGCTGACCGCCGACGGTCGCTACCGGGGCGCGCACCTCCTGGCGCACGCGCTGGCCGCGGGGATGCATCCGCGGGAGCTGTGCATCACCGCCGAGATCGGCGTGGACGTGGCCCGCCGCCTCGGCGTGGACCTCCCGCCCCGGGACCTCGGGTTCCCCCTCGCCGGGTGACGACCTGCGAGGGGGATCGGAGTGGGGTACGGGGTCAGGCGCGGCGGGCGGCGTGCGCGCGGTCGCCCAGCTCCTGGGTGTACGCCCAGGCGTCGGCGACGATGTCGCGCAGGTCCGTCTTCTCGGGCCGCCAGCCGAGCACCTCGATCGCCCGGCGGGACGACGCGACCAGCACGGCGGGGTCGCCGGCGCGGCGCTCGGCAGCGGTCTCGGGGATCTCGCGCCCCGTCACCTCGCGGCACGTGTCGATCACCTGACGCACCGAGAAGCCCTCACCGGAGCCGAGATTGAAGATCTCGTGCGTGCGCGGACGCGCGTGGTCCAGGGCCAGCAGGTGCGCCTCGGCCAGGTCCTTGACGTGGACGTAGTCCCGGACCGCGGTGCCGTCGTCGGTGGGGTAGTCGGCGCCGAAGACCGCGATGTCGCCGCGCTGTCCGAGGGCCGTCTGCAACACGAGGGGGATCAGGTGCGTCTCGACCTCACGGTTCTCCCCGAAGCCCCCGTAGCTGCCCGCCACGTTGAAGTACCGCAGCGAGACCGCGGCCAGGCCGTAGGCGGTGGCGTACGAGGAGATCGCCGCGTCGATCGCGAGCTTGGTCGCGCCGTAGGTGTTGGTGGGCGCGGTGCGCGCGTCCTCCGTGATCGGGACGGACTCCGGCTCGCCGTAGGCCGCCGCGGTCGACGAGAAGACCAGGCGCGGGACGCCGGCCGCCAGCATCGCGTCGAGCAGCGTCAGCGTGGTGACGACGTTGCCCTGCCAGTAGTTGTGCGGATGCGACACCGACTCGCCCACCAGCGATTTGGCCGCGAAGTGCAGGACGCCGTCGAAGTCGCCGTCGGCGAGCAGGGGGCGCGCGGCCTGCGCGACGTCGCCCTCCACGAACGTGGCACCCGCGGGCACCGCCTCGCGATTGCCGGTGCTCAGGTCGTCGAGCACGGTCACCTCGTGACCTCGCTCGAGCAGCACCTGCGTGCACACGCTGCCGACGTAGCCGGCGCCGCCCGTCACCACCAGGCGCATCGGCTACACCGCCTCGACGAAGACGGCATGGGCCATCTCGTCGGGGAGCTCGAAGTCCTCGTGCCCGGCGACCGAGATGACCACGGCGCCGCGCTGGACGGTGACCGACACGCGCGCGTCCGGGACGACGCCGGCCTCGCGGAACCGGCCGATCAGGTCGGTGTCCGCCTGGACGTGCTCGGCCAGCCGCTTGATGACCACGGCCGTCGGACCGCCCTGCGGCAGGTCGGTGAGGCGGGCGGGGCGCGCCGGCTCGCCGGTGATCGCCACCCCGAGCTCGCCGAGCCCCGGGATGGGGTTGCCGTACGGGGAGGTGGTGGGGTTGCCCAGCACCTCCAGCAGGCGCCGCTCCACGTCCTCGCTCATCACGTGCTCCCAGCGGCACGCCTCGGCGTGCACGTTCTCCCACTGCAGCCCGATCACGTCCACCAGGAGCCGCTCGGCCAGCCGGTGCTTGCGCATCACGGCGATGGCCAACTGGCGGCCCTTCTCGCTGAGCTCGAGGTGCCGGTCACCGGCGACCCGGACCAGCCCGTCGCGCTCCATGCGCTGCACCGTCTGCGAGACGGTGGGACCACTCTGCTCGAGACGCTCCGCGATCCGCGCCCGGAGGGGCACCACGCCCTCCTCCTCGAGCTCGTAGATGGTCCGCAGGTACATCTCGGTGGTGTCCACCAGATCGTTCACGTATCCAGCTCCTTCTCGTCACTGTCGAGCTTAACCGAGACGGGCTACCGTCCCCCGTACTTAAGGTTACCTAACTTCGAAGCGGCGCAGGTGTGCAACGACTAGGGTCGTGACACATGGCACGGTTCCCCGACTCCCAGGTGGTCTGGGACCCCTCGGTTCTCGACTACCGGTTCTCCCACTCCCATCCGATGGACCCGGTCCGGCTGCGCCTGACGATGGAGCTCTCGCGGATGCTCGGGGTCCTCGACGGGGTCGAGGTGGTGGCGCCGGCGGACTTCGACCCGCTGGAGCTCGGCCGCGCCCATACCGACGACTACCTGGCGGCGGTGCGCGTCGCGGGCTCGGGCCGCTCGCGGATCGATCTCACCGGATACGGCCTCGGCAACGACGACAACCCGATCTTCCTGCGCATGCACGAGGCGGCCGCGAGCCTGGTCGGCTCCACCCTCACCGGCGCGAAGGCGATCGCCGCCGGCCACACCACCCGCGCCGTCAACATCGCGGGCGGGATGCACCACGCCATGCGCTCGCACGCCTCGGGTTTCTGCGTTTACAACGACGCGGCCATCGCCATCTCCTGGCTGCTCGACAACGGCTTCGACCGGATCGCCTACATCGACGTCGACGCCCACCACGGCGACGGAGTGCAGGCCCAGTTCTGGAACGACCCGCGGGTGCTCACCGTCTCCCTGCACGAGGACCCCCAGCACCTGTGGCCCAACACCGGCTACCCGACGGAGCTCGGCGGCCCGGAGGCGCGTGGCACGGCCGTCAACATCCCGGTGCCCGCGTTCTGCCCCGACGGGCTGTGGCTGCGCGCCTTCCACGCCGTGGTCCCGTCGATCGTCCGCGAGTTCCGGCCCCAGCTCATCGTGAGCCAGTGCGGCTGCGACTCCCACGCGACGGACCCGCTGACCGACCTCTCGCTCACCGTCGACGGGCAGCGCGCCGCGATCCTGGCCATGCGCGACCTCGCCGACGAGGTGTGCGACGGCCGGTGGCTCGCCATCGGCGGCGGCGGGTATCAGCTCGTGCACGTGGTGCCCCGCGCCTGGACCCACCTGATCGGCGCCGTCGTCGGCGTCGACATCGACCCGGCCACACCGATTCCCGAGGAGTGGAAGGAGCTGGCCGCGAGCCTCCCCACCGACCAGGTCGGTGCCGTGAGCGGCCTGCCGGACACGATGGGCGAGGGCGGCGGCACCGCGTTCACCCCCTGGGAGCCCTCCTCCTACGACCCCACCGCCGCCCCGCTGGAGGCCGCCGCCGACCGCTTCATCGCCCGCGCCCGATCCGCGGTTTTTCCTCTCCACGGACTGGATCCGGAGGACCCTCGTGACTGACGACATCCCCCTGCACCCCTCGGGGCCCGCCACCGACCCGTTCCCGGCGCCGAGCCCGCAGGCACCGTCGGGACCGTACGAGTTCCCCGCCCACTGGGTCGCCGACGTGCTGGCCTCCGACGGCGGCGTCGTCCACCTGCGGCCCGTCGTGCCCGACGACGCCGACGACATGGTCGCCTTCCACGCCGGACTCTCCGAGCGCACCCGCTACCTCCGCTACTTCGGGCCCTACCCGGTCATGCCGCCCCGCGACGTCGCGCGGATGACCACCGTCGACCACGAGCAGCGCGTCTGCCTGCTGGCGATCCTCGGCGGCAAGATCATCGCCGTCGGCCTCTACGAGGGCCTCGCCGACTCCGGCAAGCCGACGTCGGCGGAGGTCGCCTTCGTCGTCGCCGACGAGCACCAGGGCCGCGGTCTCGGCCCGATCCTGCTCGAGCACCTCGCCGGCGCCGCCGCCGAGAACGGCTTCCACCGCTTCGAGGCGGAGGTTCTCGCCGAGAACCGGTACATGGTCAACGTCTTCAAGGCCGCCGGATACGAGCTGAGGCGCAGCTTCGACGGCAGCGTGGTGCACGTGGAGTTCGGCATCGACCCCACGGAGGCCCTGGTCGCCGTGCGCAACGCCCGCGAGCTCGCCTCGGAGGCGCGCAGCGTGAGCAACGCACTGCGGCCGGAGTCGATCGCCGTGATCGGTGCGTCGGCCACCCCGGGCAAGGTCGGCCACGCGGTGCTGCGCAACATCATCGCGGGCGACTTCGCCGGCCCGGTGTACCCGGTGCACCCGGAACGCCGTTCGGTCGCGGGCATCCGCGCCTACGAGTCGGTGCGCGACATCCCCGATCAGGTGGACCTCGCCGTGGTCGCCGTGCCCGCCGACAACATGGACCAGGTGCTCGACGACTGCCTCGCTAAGGAGGTCCGCACGCTCCTCGTCGTCTCGTCCGGCTTCTCCGACGCCGGTGGACGCGGCAAGGAGTCGGAGCGCCGGCTCCTCAAAGCCGTGCGCTCGCACGGGATGCGGCTGATCGGCCCCAACGCGCTCGGCGTCATCAACACCGACCGCGCGGTGCGGATCAACGCGACGCTCGCCCCCGTCGTCCCCGGGCGCGGCAACGTGGGCTTCTTCTGCCAGTCCGGCGCCCTCGGCATCGCCATCCTCGACACCGCCGCGAAACGTGGTGTGGGCCTGACGACCTTCGTCTCCGCCGGCAACCGCGCCGACGTCTCGGGCAACGACGTGCTCCAGTACTGGGACACCGACGACGCCACCGAAGTGGTGCTGCTCTACCTCGAGAGCTTCGGTAACCCGCGCAAGTTCGGCAGGATCGCCCAGCGGCTGTCCCGGCAGAAGCCGATCGTCGCCGTGCACCGCGGCGGGATCGACGCCGACCGCCGCCGACGCGGATCGGAGGCGCTGTTCGAGAACTCCGGTGTCGTCCAGGTCGATTCGATCCCGGAGCTGTTCGACTGCGCGACCTTCTTCAGCTACCAGCCGCTGCCCGTCGGCCCCCGCGTCGCCGTCATCGGCAACTCGACGGCCCTCGGGATCCTCGCGACGCACACCGGGATCCGCGCGGGGCTCGACGTCGCGCAGCCCGTGGATCTCGGCGCCGCAGCGACCCCCGAGGAGTTCGGCGCCGCGATCGACGCCGCGCTGGCCGACGACGCGGTGCACGCCATCATCGCCGTCTTCGTGCCGCCGGTGGAGGCGCCACCCGAGGCGCACGCCGCGGTCCTGCTCGAGGCCTCCCGCAAGCAGATCAAGCCGATCGTCTCGACCTTCCTCGCCTTCGACGGCGTCACCGAACTGCTCGCCGTCACCGACGAGGACGGCGTCCGGGTCCGGGGGTCGGTCCCGTCGTACCCCGAGCCCGAGCGTGCGGCCCGGGTCCTCGCCCACGGCTGGCGGTACGCGCAGTGGCGCGCCCGCCCCGTCTCCGACACCGCGCGGCCCGATCGCACCGACGTCGAGACCGCGAGGACTCGCGTCCGGGAGTGGCTGCCCAGCGCCGACTCCGACACCGGCGCCGTCACCCTGAGCTTCGATCAGAGCGCGGAGCTGCTGGGGCTCTACGGGATCGGCGTCGTGGCTTTCGACGTCGCGTCCACGCCGGAGGACGCGGCCGCGGCCGCGGACAGGCTGGGGTACCCCGTCGCGGTCAAAGCGATGGGGGAGCGCTGGCGCCTGCGCGCCGACCTCGCTGCGGTCCGCCTCGATCTCGCGAGCCCGCAGGCCGTGGCGGCCGCCTTCGCCGAGCTCGCGGAGGCGACGGGGGAGTCGACGCTGCACGTGCAGCGGATGGCGCCCAAGGGCATCGGCTGCGCCGTCGGCTACGAGAACGACCCGCGGATCGGTCCGCTGCTGTCCTTCGGCCTCAGCGGCGCCGTGCCGGAGCTGTTGGGGGACCGCGCCTACCGGCTGCTGCCGCTCACCAACGCCGCGGCCGCCGATCTGGTCACGGCCACACGTTCGGCCCCGCTGCTCGACGGCTTCGCCGGCGAATCAGGCGTGGACCGCGCGGCGCTCACCGACGTGGTGACCCGCATCGCGGCCCTCGCCTACGAGGTGCCCGAGATCGCCTCGATCGACTGCCAGCCGATCCTCGCCACGACCGACGGCGCCTCGGTGCTGTCCGTGGTGATCCGCATCGGCCACGCCAGCGACGTCCTCGCCCAACAAGCGGAACCGCGCCGGCTGTGACAGCCGACGCGGTTCCTTCGAGGGTGGTTCGGGGCTAGCTCGCGTACGCGCGCAGCCGGTCGGCCCGCTCGCCGTTGCGGAGCTTGCTCATGACCTCGCGCTCGATCTGGCGCACCCGCTCGCGGGAGAGCCCGAAGAGCTTGCCGATCTGGTCGAGCGTGCGCGGCTGGCCGTCGTCGAGGCCGTAGCGCAGGCGGATGACCTGCTGCTCCCGCTCGTCGAGGGTGGCGAGCACCGAGCGCACGTCGCTGTGCATGAGTCGCGAGATCACG
Organism: Tsukamurella sp. USMM236; assembly: GCF_037148755.1. Lineage (NCBI taxonomy): Bacteria > Bacillati > Actinomycetota > Actinomycetes > Mycobacteriales > Tsukamurellaceae > Tsukamurella > Tsukamurella sp. USMM236. The sequence goes on along the minus strand of NZ_JBBCSS010000002.1, from coordinate 634,423 downwards.
GCGGACTCGGCCGACGCGGCCTCCGCGTCCTCGATGAAGTCGCCGAGAGGCGCCTCCTCGTCGGACCCGACGGGCATGTCGAGGCTCACCGGATCACGGGAGTGGTCCATGAGATCGGCGATCTTCTCCGCCGGGATGCCCGACTCCTCCGCGAGCTCCGCGTCCGTGGCCTCGCGGCCCAGCTGCTGGTGCAGCTCGCGCCGGATGCGGGCCAGCTTGTTCACCTGCTCCACGAGGTGGACGGGGAGGCGGATGGTGCGGGACTGGTCCGCCATGCCGCGGGTGATGGCCTGCCGGATCCACCAGGTGGCGTAGGTCGAGAACTTGAAGCCCTTGGCGTAGTCGAACTTCTCCATCGCGCGGATCAGGCCGAGGTTGCCCTCCTGGATCAGGTCCAGCAGCGGCATGCCGCGCCCGGTGTAGCGCTTGGCCAGCGACACCACGAGGCGCAGGTTGGCCTCCAGCAGGTGCTGGCGGGCCGCCTGGCCGTCGCGCACGATGAAGGCCAGGTCGCGCTTCTTCGAGGCGGCCATCCGCTTCTTGGTGGCCAGGAGGTGCTGTGCGTACAGCCCCGCCTCGATGCGCTTGGCCAGATCGACCTCGTCCTCAGCGGACAGCAGCGCGGTGCGGCCGATGCCGTTCAGGTACACCCGCACCAGATCCGCGGCGGGACTCTGTGCATCGAGATCGGCCTCGGTCAGCGGGGGCCGCACCCGATCAGCGGGGCGGGCTGCGGTGCTAGCAGTGTTGACGCGGTGTGCCATGTGGCTGCCTCCTGTTCGCCGGTACATCAGGTTCAACGGACGACGGGCGCACAGAGTTCCCGAGCCCGGATCCCCTGACCTGCGGAAACAGCGAGGCGTTCTGAGAAGTTGCTTAGAGGAAGGTTACGAATCCGTGCCGGTGCAGGTCGGCGAGCAACCGCCGGGCCGGATCGGCGAGGTCGTCCTCGCCCGTCGCCGCCTCGAGCAGGATGACGAGGTCCTCGGCGGGGAGTTCCCCGCGGCATCCGGCGAGCAGGCGGGCGCCGGCGTCGTCGAGCTCGTGCACCCAGCGCGGGCCCGACATCCGGGTCACGCGCACCGCCACCTCGTCCCAGCCCTCGTCGCCGGTCACCGATACGCGCTCGAGGGCGACGTCGTCGCCGAGTAGCGGCCGGGCGGCGTCCAGGTCGGCGTCGCGCAGCCACGCCATCCGCGCGAAGTGCGCGGGAACCTCGTCGCCGAGGGGATCGTCGAAGGGCTGGCTCAGCTCCTCGCAGACCACCTCCGACGGGCCGTCGATCGCCCGGAGGAGCACGAAACCGAACCCGATGCCGGTCACGCCGGCGTCGGCGAGGTGGGCGAGCCAGCGGTCGGACTTCGCGCGTCCCTCGCCGACACGCGGGTCGAGCCCCTCGTCGCGGAGCCAGGTGCCCACGTACAGCGCGGGATCGGCGACGTCGCGCTGCAGCACCCACGCCGCGATGCCGTCCGCGGGCAGCCAGGACGCGACCCGGGCCTGCCACGACTCGTCGTCGCCGTGCACCCACGAGGCGAGCAGCGCGGCGGTGCCGCCCGGCGCCAGATGATCCGGTGCGCCCCGCACGACCAACTCGGACGCGCCGTCGAGATCGAGGCCGGAGTCGCGGTAGGTGTGGTCGACGCGGCCCTCGCCCACGACGAAGGGCGGGTTCGCCAGCAGTAGGTCGAACCGGCGTCCCGCGACGGGCGCGAACCAGTCGCCGGTCAGTACCTCGACGTCCGCGCCGTTCAGCGCGGCGGACGCGGCGGCGAAGCCGGCGGCCCGCTCGCTCACGTCGGTGGCGGTGACCGAGCGTGCGAACCGGGTCGCGGCGCACGCGTGCACGCCGCAGCCGGTGCCGAGGTCGAGGACGGTGCCCACCGGCTCGCGCGGCGTGGCCCGCAGCAGCGACTGCGAGGCGTGGCCCACGCCGAGCACGTGCTCGCGGTGCTGCGCGTGCGGCCGCATGAGGCCGTCGAGGTCGGAGAGGAACCATTGCGGACCGTCGGGCAGGTCGAGTGGCCGCAGGCTCAGCGCGGCCCGCACCCGCGACGGGTCCTCCGGATCGGCCTCCAGCAGGCCGGCCGCCAGGGCGTCGTCGACGGTGACGGGCGCCAGGGCACCGTCGACCTGCGGGCGGGGGACCGGCGCGGCGGCGAGGAACAGGCGGATCAGCACGTCCAGGGGCGCGTCGCCGGGTGCCGCGGCTTCGACGGGGCCGGGCTCGCCGCGCGACAGGCAGCCGTAGGCGTCACCCAGGCGGTCGGCGACGGCGGATTCCGAGAAATCGGCGGCGGCCAGCGCGGGGCCGAGCCGACGGCACAGTGGTGCCAGGCCGGGGGAGAGCAGCACCTAGTCGCCGCGCGTCGAGACGGTCGTGATCGGGTGGCCCTGCAGGGCGAGGCGATCCAGCTTGCGGCGGGTGAAGCGGTCGGGCTCGCCCTTACGCTTCTTGGGCCGGTCGTTGGCGCGGATCACGGCGATCCACGGGATGGGGATGGAGCCGCCGAGCACGGCCAGCGCGATCATCCAGTTGCCGGTGGCGGAGTAGATCCACGCGGAGATGACGAGGGCGGGAATGCGGATCGCCATGATCATCAGGTAGCGGCGGACGCGCCGCCGGTGCTGCTCGTCGTACGAGTCCTCCGCGTCGGTGATGACGTAGGTGTTCTCACCTTGGTTTCCCACACTTCGATCGTCCCACTGCGGCTGGCAGAATGAAAGTCATGAGTACGAAGACCCTGGAGAAGCCGGACGTCGACGTCGACGCCGATACCGGCACCGACGACGACACCCCCAAGTTCTTCCATTACGTGCGGAAGAACAAGATCGCCGAGTCGGCCGTGATGGGCAACTACGTCGTCGCGCTCTGCGGCGAGACCTTCCCGGTCACCAAGTCCGCCAAGCCCGGCTCGCCGGTGTGCCCCGAGTGCAAGAAGATCTACGACCGCATGAAGAAGTAGCCGCTCACCGCGGCTCCACCTCGCGCGGCGGCCGGGCGGGCGGCACGCGCGGGGCCTCGGGCTCGACGGTGCGCCGCGCCGGGACGTCCGTCTCGACGGTGCGCCGCGGCGCCGCGGCACTCGGCGCGTCGGCGGGCGACCCGCCGGACACCGGCGTCTCGGTGTCGGTGGACGGCTCGTCGGTCTCCGCCCGCTGGCGCCGGCGGATCGGGTCGGTCGCGCGGCGCAGGCCCTCGGCGGCCGCCCTGCCGGGATCGGGGATCCCCGCCTCCTTGATCTGCTCGACGACCCAGTCCCGCAGCTGATCGGTGCGGATCTCGCGCGCGGGCCAGCGGTCCTGCAGCGCGGCGTTGAACTCCGCGCCGACCATGACCGCGAAGCCGAGGAAGAACGTGAACAGCAGGAAGGCGATCGGCGTCGCCAGCGCGCCGTAGGAGATGCCGCTCCCCGACGCGATGAACGACAGGTACACGCGCAGCCCCGTCGAGGCGACGAGGAAGATCAGCGCCGCGAGCGCCGCGCCCGGCACGTGCCGGTACCAGGGGAGCGGCCGCGGCAGCGCCTGCCGGTAGAGCAGCGCGAGGCCGCCGACCAGCATGAGCACGACGAAGGGCAGGTAACCGAAGTCGATCAGCTGGGCGACCGCGGGGTGCCAGGACGCGGGGATGTACTTGATGATGAAGCTGGGGCCCAGCGCCACGAGCGGCAGCGTGAACACCGCGATCACCAGGAACTCGAGGTAGAGCACCAGCGCGAACAGCCGCTGGTACACCGGATTGCGCACCGTGTGCTGATCGTGCGCCATGCTGATCGAGTCCACGTACGACGACAGCGCCGACGACCCGGCCCACAGCGCGAGGATGAAGCCCACCGAGACCACGTCGCCGCGGCCCTGCTGGAGCACCCCGTCGACCATCGGCCGGATGATCTCGTCCACCACGTTGGGCGTGAAGACCCGCAGGCCGAAGGAGATGAGCCGGTCGTGGATCACCCCGATGGTGTCGGGGCCGAACCAGTTCGCCACGTAACCGATGAGGCCCATCAGGGCGAGCAGCAGCGGCGCCAGCGACAGCGTGGTCCAGAAGGCCGCCTGCGCGCTGTGCCCGACGATCGAATCGTCCCAGGACTTCACGACGGTGCGCCACAGGACCTGCGGCATGCCCTTGACGACGCCCCACGCGCGCGTGGGGAACGAGGCGCGCCGGGGCCGATCCAGGTCCTGGGTGTGCGGACCCGGATCGCGCGGCTCGGCGTCCTGCGCCGGGCCCGGTTGCCGGCCTCCCGGCGTGCCGTGTGCGTCGTCCATCATGTTCAGTCTTCCGCACCGGGGCCGATCACGCCGTAACCGGGATCGCCGCGTGTTGCGAGTAGACTGCTTCCGGGTTCACGATCGACCCGCCCGCGCCGCGGACTCGCGCCGGACGGGCTTCTCTCGCGGTTTAGGGGTGCGTTTCTCGATGGCGGTTTCACTTCGTGTCTGGCAGCGCCGTGCGCTCACGAAGTACCTGACCTCGAAGCCTCAGGACTTCCTCGCCGTGGCGACCCCCGGCGCCGGAAAGACCACGTTCGCGCTGCGCGTCGCCGCCGAGCTGCTGGCCGACCGCACCGTCGAGCGGATCACCGTCGTCGCGCCGACCGAGCACCTCAAGTACCAGTGGGCCGAGGCGGCCTCGCGGAACGGCATCAACCTCGACCCGAACTTCACCAACTCGGGCGGCAGCACCTCGTCGGACTTCGACGGCGTGGTCATCACGTACGCCCAGGTGGGCATGCATCCGTACAAGCACCACGCGCGTACGTCGGCCTACAAGACGCTCGTCATCCTCGATGAGATCCATCACGCCGGCGACGCCAAGAGCTGGGGCGAGGGCGTGCGCGAGGCCTTCGCGCCGGCCACCCGTCGGCTCGCGCTCACCGGTACCCCGTTCCGCAGCGACGACAACCCCATCCCATTCGTCACGTATGAGCCGGAGTTCGGCGGCGGCCAGCGGTCCAAGGCCGATCACGTCTACGGCTACTCGGACGCCCTCGCGGACGGCGTCGTCCGCCCCGTCGTCTTCCTGGCCTACTCCGGGCAGGCGAGTTGGCGCACCAGCGCAGGCGAGGAGTTCACCGCCCGCCTGGGCGAGCCGCTGAGCAAGGAGCAGACGGCGCGCGCCTGGCGCACCGCGCTCGACCCGCACGGCGACTGGATCCCCGCTGTGCTGCACGCCGCGAACACGCGGCTCGAGCAGCTGCGTCGCGCGATGCCCGACGCGGGCGGCCTGGTGATCGCCACCGATCAGACGACGGCCCGGGACTACGCCGAGCTGCTCGAGGAGATCAGCGGCGAGAAGGTCACCGTCGTGCTGTCCGACGACCCGACGGCGTCGAAGCGGATCTCCGCCTTCTCCGAGGGCACGGACAAGTGGATGGTCGCCGTCCGCATGGTGTCCGAGGGCGTCGACGTCCCGCGCCTGGCCGTGGGCGTGTACGCGACGAGCGCCTCGACGCCGCTGTTCTTCGCCCAGGCCATCGGCCGTTTCGTGCGACTGCGCGTGCCGGGCGAGACCGCGAGCGTCTTCCTCCCGTCGGTCCCGGTCCTGCTGGATCTCGCCGCGAAGCTGGAGGAGCAGCGCGACCACGTGCTCGGCAAGCCGCACCGCGAGTCCGACGGACTCGAGGACGCGCTGCTCATCGACGCGAACAAGCAGAAGGACGAGCCCGGCGAGGAGGAGAAGGCGTTCGTCTCCCTGCACGCCGACGCCGAGCTGGACCAGCTGATCTACGACGGCTCCTCGTACGGCACCGCCACCTTCGCGGGCAGCGAGGAGGAGGCCGACTACCTGGGGCTACCGGGGCTGCTGGACGCCGAGCAGATGCGGGCGCTCCTCAAACAGCGGCAGAAGGATCAGGTGGACACCCGGTCGGCCGAGGTGGAGCGCCCCGCGGCGCCCGCGCAGGTGGAGGAGCGGGCGACCGCGGGCGCGCAGCTCTCCGCACTACGGCGCGAGCTGAATTCGCTGGTCGCGATGCATCACCACCGCACGGGCAAGCCGCACGGCGTGGTGCACAACGAACTGCGCAGCAGGCTGGGGGGACCCGTCACCGCGATGGCGTCGGCCGATCAGCTGCGCGAGCGGATCGCGGCGCTGCGCACCTGGAAGTGATCGGGTGCCGGTAGGGCACCGACCTGCAGAAACGGCGACGGCGCCGTGCACCCGGAAGTAGGGCGGGTGCACGGCGCCGTCGCGTCGGTGGTACTCAGACCGTGACGGGCTCGCCCGTGATGCTGGCGCCCTGCGCCTCCAGCTTCGCGCGGTGCTCGCTGAAGTGGTGGCCGCAGAAGAGCAGCTCGAAGCCCGACGGCAGTACGGCCCGGACCTGGGCGGCCGCCGAACAGCGATCGCAGCGGTCGGACGCCGTCAGGGGAGCGAAGGCATCGCCCGTAGGGGCCTCTGAAGTGACTGTGTTGGTCATGACTCCTCCGTTCCTCACGAACCGTTCTTACATCTCTATATACGTCCGAGGGTACCCATTTGTTCCACCACACCGGGGAGGTGGGCGGCATGTTCTCCCAGGGTGAACAACTTTCGGGCGGGGAAACGCGGATGCGGGGCCGGCGCACGGTCCCCTAGGGTGAGGCGCGTGACGCCGCTGATGATCCCCGCGATGTTCGTGATCGGGGCGATCAGCCAGTACGTCGGCGCCTCCCTGGGCGTCGGTCTGTTCGAACAGCTCTCGCCCGTCGCGGTGGCGTGGCTGCGCGGGGCGGGCGCCGGCCTCATCCTGTTGCTCGCCCTGCGGCCGCGGCGCGCCGACTGGACCCCGGCGCGGCTGCGCGCCGCCGCCCTGTTCGGCACGGTCACCGTCGCGATGAACATGGCCTTCTACGAGGCCATCGACCACATCGACCTGGGCACGGCCGTCGCGATCGAGTTCCTCGGTCCGATCGCGGTGGCGGTCGCCGGCTCGCGGCGCGCGGTGGATCTGGTCGCCGCGGCGGCGGCCCTCGTCGGCGTGGTGTGCGTCGCGGGCGTCAACCTCGACGGTGCCGGTCTCGGCTCCGGCGGCGCGATCGGCATCGCCTGCGCGCTGCTGGCGGCGGCCCTGTGGGCGGCGTACATCGTGCTGGGAAAGCGGGTCGCCGACGCGGGCGGCGGCATCGAGGGGCTCGGCGTCGGCCTGGCCGCGGGCGCGCTGGTCCTCGCCCTCCCGGGCCTCGGCCCCGACCTCGTGAGCCGCCCCGAGGCCTTCCTCAGCTGGGAGGTGTGGGTCCTCGGCCTGGGCCTCGGGCTGCTCAGCTCGGTCGTCCCGTACGCGCTGGACCAGGTGGTGCTCACCCGGGTCGGGCGGGAGCGGTTCGCGCTGCTGCTGGCGCTGCTCCCGGTGACCGCCACCGGCGTGGGCGCCGTGATGCTGGGCCAGCGGCCGGGATGGCTCGAGGCCGTCGGCATCGCACTCGTCGTGGTCGCCATCGCGCTGACCTCGCGGCGGACTCCGGCGCCCGACTCGGGTGGTTAGCGTGTCGCACCATCTCGGCGGCCGATCGGGTTAGATTCGGTTCATGCAGACCGGTGACCCCCATTCGTCCGCCCACTCGCCCCGCCCCGATCGCGACCCGTTCGGCGCACCGTCGGGCGGGCTCGACCGCCGGCGGTTCCTCGCCGGCTTCGGCGTGCTCGCGGGCACCGCGGTCCTCGCGGCCTGCGGCGTATCGGGGCCCGGCGGTGGATCGCCGTCCTCCTCCGCGAAGCCGGCGCGGCCGCTGACGGGGCCCGACCTGAGCGGCGCGGCGCCCGGCGTGCGCGTGCAGGACGACCTGTTCCGCCACGTCAACGGCGCCTGGGCCGACGGCTACCGGATCCCCGCGGACAAGGCCTCGTTCAACACCTTCACCGAGCTGTCGGATCGTGCGCTGGACCAGCTCAAGGCCATCATCGAGGGCATCAAGGATCCGCGAACCCGGAGCAATGAGGCGAAGATCCGCGACGTCTACGACTCCTTCATGGACACCGCCCGCGTCGACCGGGAGGGCGCGGACCCGATCAAGCCCGATCTCGACGCGATCGACACGGCGGCCGACAAGGCGGCCCTGCTCGACGTCATCGGCACTCACCAGAAGCAGGGCGTGAGCGGCCTGGTCGGTTTCTACGTCGACACGGATCAGAAGGACTCGTCGAAGTACGTGCTCAGCCTGCTGCAGTCGGGTATCGGCCTGCCGGACGAGGCCTACTACCGCGATCCGAAGTACGCCGAGGTGCGCGACGAGTACCGCGCGTACCTGGAGAAGACGGCCTCGCTCGCCGGCCTGGCCGACGCGCCGGGCGTCGCGGCCCGCGTGCTGGCCTTCGAATCGTCGGTGGCGAAGGGACATTGGGACCGCGTGCGCTCGCGCGACGCGACGGCGACCTACAACCCGTACCCGTGGGCCGAGCTCGCGAAGCTGGCGCCCGGCTACGACTGGGACCGCTGGCAGAAGGCCGTGGGCATCAAGGCCGACGACGCCAAGAACGTCGTGGTCTCGCAGCCGAGCTTCCTCACCGCCGCGGCGAAGCTGTGGGCGGACACCGACCTGAACACCCTCAAGGATCACGCGCGGATCCAGGTGGTGCGGGCCTACGCCGCGTATCTCTCCGAGCCCTTCGCCACGGCCAACTTCGAGTTCTACTCGAAGACCCTCAGCGGGGTCGAGCAGCAGCGCGATCGCTGGAAGCGCGGCGTGGCCGTGGTCGAGGGCGCCCTCGGGGAGGCGCTCGGGAAGCTGTACGTCGCGAAGCATTTCAAGGCCGACGCCAAGCAGCAGGCCGAGCAGCTCGTGAACAACCTCCGCAGCGCCTACCGCGCCAGCTTCGAGGACCTGGACTGGATGACCCCCGCCACCCGGCGGGCCGCCGCCGCCAAGCTGGAGAAGATCCGCACTAAGATCGGCTACCCCGACCAGTGGCGCGACTACGGCGACCTCAAGACCGACGGGAAGTCGATCGTCGCCAACGTGCGCGCCTCGGGCGAGTTCGAGAACGCCTACCAGCTGGCGAAACTCGCCAAGCCGGTGGACAAGGGCGAGTGGCTGATGACGCCGCAGACGGTGAACGCCTACTACAACCCCGGCATGAACGAGATCGTCTTCCCGGCGGCGATCCTGCAGTCGCCCTTCTTCTCGCCCGACGCGCAGGCCGCGGTCAACTACGGCGGAATCGGCGCCGTGATCGGCCACGAGATCGGCCACGCCTTCGACGACCAGGGCGCGAAGTACGACGGCGACGGCAACCTCAAGGACTGGTGGGAGCCGGCCGACCGGGCCGAGTTCGACAAGCGCACCAAGGCGCTCATCGCGCAGTACGACGCGCTGGTCCCCGCCGGGCTGCCGCCGACCAACAAGGTCAACGGCGGTCTCACGGTGGGGGAGAACCTCGCGGACCTCGGCGGCCTGTCCATCGCCATCGCCGCCTACCGGATCGCCGTCACCAACCGCGACGCCGGGACCGAGGGGGCCGTGCAGGCGAGCGGGGCACCGTCGGCCGGGCCGAGCGCGAGCGCCGTGCCGAGCGCGGGGGAGGGGGCCGACCCGGACCTCACGCCGCTGTTCCTGAGCTGGGGCCGGATCTGGCGGAACAAGGCGCGGGAGGCCTCCGCGATCCAGTCGTTGGCGACGGACCCGCACGCGCCGAACGAGTTCCGCGCGAATCAGGTGGTCAAGAACGTGAGCGCCTTCGTCGAGACCTTCGGCGTCAAGCCCGGCGACAAGGAGTGGCTGGAGCCGCGGGACCGCGTCACGGTGTGGTGACGGTCTCCCCGCCGGGCCCGCCGGGCCCGCCGGACTGGGCGGGGCTACCCGGTGCGGCGGGATGGAACCGCCAGGTCCAGTCCGCGGCGCGGCGGCGGACGGCGGGGATGCGGGTGACCGGCCACAGCAGGTAGCCCAGCAGCACGGCGCGCAGGTGGCCGAGCGTCGAGTACATGCCGAAGAAGGGCAGCGTGAGCCGCACCAGGACGGGCAGGGCGAGCATCGCGGCGAGCCGCCAGCGCCACGACGGTATGCGGTAGACGAGCAGTCCGAGCACGCACAGGCTGCCGTAGCTGACGCCGACGTCGATCATGCCGCGCAGGTCGAGGTCGTCGGTGATGATCCCGTGCGCCAGTAGGCGGTTCGCCGACAGCACCGAGATCAGCGATGCGGTCGCGCTGCCCGCGAAGTAGATCAGGGGCATCCCGATGTGCCCCAGCCAGCGCTCGGCCGGACCGAGGACGAGCACCGTCATCAGCGTCGCGAAGACGATGTCGACGGGCTCGATCCACAGCGCGGAGGTGATGAGCGCCTGCAGTGGGTGGGTGCCGAACCGGTCGAGATTGGTGCTGTGCACCTGCAGGACCTGGTCCGCCAGGCGGTCCGGCAGGCCGAGCAGCATCACGGCGTTGACCGTCACGACGAGCCACAGCACCGCCGCGACCGGGCTCGCCACGACCCACGCCCGCGCGTACCGGGCCCAGCGGAGCATCCACCCCGATCCGGGCCCGGCGCGCCGGACGTTCCCGACGGCCGCCCAGAGGAGCGCGACGGCGATCAGGCCGATCAGCAGGTCCATGTGCTCAGTACAGCACCGTCGCGCGGGGTGAGGGCTACAGGCCCATGTCCTTGGCGATGATGGTCTTCATGACCTCGGACGTGCCGCCGTAGATGCGGTTGACGCGGTTGTCGGCGTAGAGCCGGGCGATCGGGTACTCGTTGATGTAGCCGTAGCCGCCGTGCAGCTGCAGGCAGCGGTCGATCACGTCGGAGGCGGCCTCGGTGCAGAACAGCTTGAGCGAGGCGGCGTCGGCGGCGGTCAGCTGGCCCGCGTCGTGCAGCTCGAGACCGCGGTCGACGCTGGACTCCATGGCGTCGACCTTCGCCTTGCACGCGGCGAGCTCGAACTTGGTGTTCTGGAACGAGGCGACGGACTTGCCGAAGATGTTGCGGTCCTGCGTGTACGCCTGCGCGAAGCGCACGGCGGCGGAGGCCTGCGAGTAGGCGCCGACGGCGATCGACAGGCGCTCCTGCGGCAGGTTCTGGCCGAGGTAGGAGAAGCCCTTGTTCTCCTCGCCGAGCAGGTCCGCGACGGGGACCTTGACGTCGGTGAAGGAGAGCTCGGCGGTGTCGGAGGTGCGCAGGCCGATCTTGTCGAGCTTGCGGCCCACGGCGTAGCCCTCGAGCGTGGTGTCCACGACGAACAGCGAGATGCCGTGGCGGCGGTCCTCGGGGGTCGACGGTGCGGTGCGCGCGCAGACGATCACGCGGTCGGCGTTCACGCCGCCGGTGATGAAGGTCTTCGCGCCGTTGAGCACGTAGTGGGTGCCGTCCTCGGAGAGCTTGGCGGTGGTCTTCATACCCGCGAGGTCGGAGCCGGTACCGGGCTCGGTCATCGCGATGGCGAACATCAGCTCGCCCGCCGCCATGCCGGGCAGCCAGCGCTGCTTCTGCTCGTCGGTGGCGAGGCCGGTCAGGTAGGGCAGGCACAGCGCGATGTGCACGCTCGAGCCGCCGAAGGAGACGCCGGCGCGCCCGAGTTCCTCGCTGATCACGGCCTGGTACTTGAAGGACTCGATGCCCGCGCCGCCGTACTCCTCGGGCACCTCGATGCCGAAGACGCCCAGCTCGCCGAGCTTGGGGTAGAAGTCCTTCGGCACGATGCCGTTGGCGTACCACTCGTCGTAGTGCGGCACGACCTCTGCCTCGATGAAGGCGCGGAGGGTCTCGCGGAAGGCTTCGTGATCGGCGGTGTAGACGGTGCGACGCATGGTGGGTCTCCTCGGGTTCTCTACTTCGGGATGTCGGTGGTGCTCGCCCCGACGGTGCGCAGGGCGAGGTCGGCGTAGAAATCGCCGATGCGGTCGGGGGTGATCTCGCCGCCGTCGTGGTACCAGCGGCCGATGTCGATGCCGCTGGAGAGGACGGCGATGGTCGCCATCCGCGGGTCCGGGGTGTCGAAGGAGCCGTCAGCGACGCCGGCGTCGACGATCGCGCGCAGCCGACGGGTGATCTCGCGGCGGAGGCCGCCGATCTCGGCGCGGTGCTCCTCCGTGAGCGCGTCCAGCTCGTAGTTGACCACGCGGACGCTGGTGTGCGACGACGCGTGATGCGTCGCGAACGCCCGCATCGCGGCGGCGAGCCGCTCGGCGGGGGTGTCCGCGGCGTCGTCGACGGCGTCGATCGCGTCGATGATCCGTTGGTGTCCGACGCGCGAGAGCTGGTGCAGCAGCTGTTCCTTGGACTTGTAGTGCACGTACACGGCGGCGGGGCTCATGCCGGCCGCCGAGGCGATGTCGCGGGTAGTGGTGCCGTGGAAGCCGCGTTCGGCGAAGGCCGCCGCGGCGGCGGACAGCAGCCGCGCGCGGGTGGCGTCCGCGCGGGACGGCGCTTCGGGTTCGGTCATCGTTTCCCTCCGGCGGCACCGCGATGCGGCGCGTCGACGCGGTGTCTCTAGTGTGAACGGGACCACAGGGATCGGTCCGTTGACGACCGGCTCTCAGTGGTGCAGAGTAGATGGTACACCGCTAAGCGAGCGCTTAGTTAGTAATGGTTCAACTCGGAGGTCATCCCATGCCCGAAGCCGTCATCGTCTCCACCGCCCGGTCGCCCATCGGGCGTGCAGCGAAGGGCTCGCTCAAGGACGTCCGTCCGGACGACCTCTCGGTCCAGATGGTGCGCGCCGCCCTGGACAAGGTGCCCGGGCTCGACCCCCGCGAGATCGACGACCTGATGTTCGGCTGCGGTCAGCCCGCGGGCGAGTCGGGGTTCAACATCGCCCGCGTCGTCGCCGTCGAGGCCGGCCTCGACCACCTGCCCGGCGTCACCGTCAACCGCTACTGCAGCTCGAGCCTGCAGACCACGCGCATGGCCTTCCATGCGATCAAGGCGGGGGAGGGCGACGTCTTCATCTCCGGCGGCGTCGAGACCGTGAGCCGCTACATCAGGGGCAACGCCGACGGCCTGCCCGACACCAAGAACGCCCTCTTCGCCGACGCCGAGGCGCGCACCGCGACCTTCGCCGGCGGCGGCCAGACCTGGGTCGACCCGCGTGAGGCGGGCGTCCTGCCGGACGTCTACATCGCGATGGGGCAGACCGCCGAGAACGTCGCGCAGTTCAAGAACGTGAGCCGCCAGGACCAGGACGAGTGGGGCGTGCGCAGCCAGAACCGCGCCGAGGCCGCCATCGCCTCGGGCTTCTGGGCCAAGGACATCACCCCGGTCACGCTCGCCGACGGCACCGTCGTCTCCACGGACGACGGTCCGCGCGCCGGCGTCACCTACGAGGGCATCGCCGGGCTCAAGCCGGTCTTCCGTCCGGACGGCACCGTCACGGCCGGCAACTGCTGTCCGCTCAACGACGGCGCGGCCGCCGTGGTGATCATGTCCGACGAGAAGGCCAAGGCGCTCGGCCTGACGCCGCTCGCGCGCATCGTCTCCACCGGCGTCACGGGCCTGTCGCCCGAGATCATGGGCCTCGGCCCCGTCGAGGCGTCGAAGCAGGCGCTGCAGCGCGCCGGCCTGTCGATCGGCGACATCGACCTCATGGAGGTCAACGAGGCCTTCGCGGCGCAGGTGATCCCGTCGGTGCGCGACCTGGGCATCGACGCCGACAAGGTCAACGTCAACGGTGGCGCCATCGCCGTGGGTCACCCCTTCGGCATGACGGGCGCGCGCATCACCAGCACGCTCATCAACTCGCTGCAGTGGCACGACAAGCAGTTCGGCCTCGAGACCATGTGTGTCGGCGGCGGTCAGGGCATGGCGATGATCATCGAGCGGCTCAGCTGATCCGCGTCTGACGCCCCTCGGAGCGGCCCGTACGTCCTCGACGTACGGGCCGCTCCGTCGTTTCCGGGGGTGTGCGCACGCAACGGTCCGTACTGTGAGGAGCGTCACAGGGGTTCGTGCGCCCAAGGGGGTCGTCACACGGCGCGGTGTGTCGTAGGCTACAAACTAAGCGAGCGCTTAGTCAGTTTGAACGGAAGGTGTGTGGAGCATGACCCGATTCGCCGGGAAGACCGCGATCGTCACGGGAGCGAGCCGCGGCATCGGCCTGGCCATCGCGCAGCGGCTGGTGGCCGACGGCGCGAAGGTCGTCATCACGGCCCGTAAGCAGGAGGCGCTCGACGCGGCCGTCGCCGAGCTGGGCGGCCCCGAGGTGGCTGTGGCCGTGGCCGGTTCGGGGGATGACGAGGCGCATCAGGACCAGGTGATCGCCACCGCGATCGACACCTTCGGCAGCGCCGACTTCTTCGTCAACAACACCGGCATCAACCCGGTCTACGGCCCGCTCATGGAGATCGACACGGCGGCCGCGCGCAAGATCTTCGAGGTCAACGTGCTCTCCACGCTGTCCTGGACGAAGAAGGTCTATGCGGCCTGGCAGAAGGGGCACGGCGGCGCCATCGTCAACGTCGGCTCCGTCGCCGGCCTGCGCCCCGCGCCCGGCATCGCCTTCTACGGCGTCTCCAAGGCCGCGGTCATCCACCTCACCGAGGAGCTCGCCGTCGAGCTCGGCCCGGACATCCGGGTGAACGCCGTCGCGCCCGCCGTCGTCAAGACCCGCTTCGCCACCGCCCTGTACGAGGGCCGCGAGGAGCAGGTCTCCGCCGCGTACCCGCTCAAGCGGCTCGGCGTGCCCGACGACATCGGCTCGGTCGTCGCCTTCCTGCTCTCCGACGACGCCGCCTGGATGACCGGGCAGACGCTCACCGTCGACGGTGGCGTCCTGCTCACGGGCGGGGTGTAGGCGATGGCCGCCTTCGACCCGAAGGACAAGGGCATCGTCGTCACCGGCGCCGGCAACGGCATCGGCGCGGCGCTCGCCCGCGAACTCGCCGCGCGCGGCGCCCGCGTCGTGGCCGCGGACCTCGACGCCGACGGTGCCGCGCGGACCGTAGCCGAGATCGCTGCCGCCGGCGGCACCGCGTACGCCGCGCCCGGTGACGCCGCTTCCGAGGAGGGCGTCGCCGCCCTCGTCGAGACCGCGCGCCGCGAGCTCGGCGCCGTCGACGCCTGGTACGCCAACGCCGGCATCGACCGCGGGCGCGGCCTCGAGACCCCGGAGTCCGACTGGGCGCTGTCGCTGGACGTCAACGTGATGGCCCACGTGCGCGCCGCCCGGCTGCTCGTGCCCGAGTGGGCCGCGCGTGGCGGCGGCCGGTTCGTGGTCACCGCCTCCGCGGCGGGGCTGCTCACCATGCTCGGCGCCCCCGCGTACTCCGTGACCAAGCACGCCGCCGTCGCCTTCGCCGAGTGGCTCTCCGCGACGTACCGCCACCGCGGCGTCGTCGTCCAGGCGATCTGCCCGCAGGGCGTGAAGACGGGCATGCTCGAGCGCTCCGGCGAACTGGAGGAGCTGCTCAGCCGCGACTCCGCCCTCACGCCCGAGCAGGTCGCGACGCTCGCCGTCGACGCCCTCGCCGGCGACGAGTTCCTGATCCTCCCGCACCCCGAGGTGGCGGGCTACTACGCCGTCCGTGCGACGGCGACCGACAAGTGGCTGCACGGCATGAACAAACTGCAGCAGCGACTCGAGACGAAGGAGAGCGGCCGATGAGGGCCTGGCAGGTACAGGAACTGGGGGAGCCGCTCGCGGTGCTGCGCGAGGTCGACGCCCCGACGCCCGATCCGGGTCCCGGGCAGCTCACCGTCCGCACTCTCGCGACGGCGGCGAACTTCCCCGACGTGCTCATGTGCCGCGGCCTCTACCAGGTCAAGCCCGACCTGCCCTTCACGCCCGGCGTGGAGCTGTGCGGCGAGGTCGTCGCCGTCGGCGAGGGCGTCGACGGCTTCACCGTGGGGCAGCGCGTCCTCGGCGGCTCGGCGCTCCCGTCCGGAGGGTTCGCCGAGTACGCGGTGCTGAACGCGGCGCAGGCCTTCCCGGCGCCGGAATCGCTCGACGACGCCCAGGCCTCGTCGCTGTACATCGGCTACCAGACCGGCTGGTTCGGGCTGCACCGCCGCGCTCACCTGCAGGCCGGCGAGACCCTCCTGGTGCACGCCGCGGCGGGCGGCGTCGGCAGCGCCGCGATCCAACTCGGCAAGGCCGCGGGCGCCAGGGTCATCGGCGTCGTCGGCGGAGCGGAGAAGGCGGAGGTCGCCCGAGAGCTGGGCGCCGACGTGGTCGTCGACCGGCGCACCCAGGACTTCGTCGAGGTGGTCAAGGCCGAGACCGGTGGCCGCGGCGCCGACGTGATCTACGACCCGGTCGGCGGCGACACATACAAGCGCTCCACCAAGTGCATCGCCTTCGAGGGCCGGATCCTCGTCGTGGGCTTCGCCGGCGGCACCATTCAGGAGGCCGCCCTGAACCACGCGCTGATCAAGAACTACTCGATCGTCGGACTGCACTGGGGCCTGTACAACGCCTACGACCCGGCCGCGGTGCAGCAGTGCCACGCGGAGCTGACCGCCCTCGCCGACCAGGGCCTCGTGAGCCCGCTCGTGAGCGAGCGCCTCGCCTTCGACGCCGTCCCCGACGGCCTGCAGCGCCTCGGCGACGGCACCACGGTGGGCCGCGTGGTCTACCAGGCGGCCCAGTGACCGCCGAGATCGGCGCGGTCCTCTTCGACTACGGCGGCGTCCTCACCGCGCCGATGCGGCACAGCATCGAGGCGTGGATCGCCGACGAGGGGATCGAGCCGGCGAGCTTCACGGCGACCCTCAAGGCCTGGCTGGGCCGGGATGCCGACGCCGGCAGCCCCATCCACCGGCTCGAGACCGGCGAGCTGCCCGAGCCCGAGTTCGACGCCGCCTTCGCCGCGGCGCTGCGCACCGTCTCGGGCGATCCCGTGAACCCCGACGGCGTCCTGCGCCGCATGTTCGCTCGGATCCAGGAGGATCCGGCCATGTGGGCGCTCGCCGAGGACCTGCGCGCCGCGGGCGTGCCGGTGGCGATCGTCTCCAACAGCTGGGGCGGCGGGAACCTCTATCCCCGGGAGCGTCTCGCGGCGCTCTTCGCGCCGGTGATCATCTCGGAGGAGGTGGGGCTGCGCAAGCCCGATCCCGCGATCTTCCGGCTGGCCCTCGAGCGCCTCGGCGTGCCGCCCGAGCGCGCCGCCTTCATCGACGACGCGACTCCCAACGTCGCGGGCGCGGCCGCCCTGGGCATCCACGCGATCCACCACACCGATGCCGGCACCACCCGGACGGCGTTGCGGGAACTCGTTCCCGCACTGGCCGGCACATCCATCCACCCCTGAAGGAGAACCCCATGACCCAGCGCATCGCCATCGTGACCGGAGCCGCCCGCGGCATCGGCGCCGAGGTGGCCCGCCGCCTCGCCTCCGACGGGCACGCCGTCGCCGTCCTCGACCTCGACGAGGCCGCCTGCGGGGCGGTCGCCGATCAGATCACCGCCGCCGGCGGCCGCGCCATCGGCGTCGGCGTCGACGTCTCCGACGAGGAGAAGGTCACGGCCGCGGTCACCCGCGTCGCCGACGAGCTCGGCGCCCCCACGATCCTGATCAACAACGCGGGCATCCTGCGCGACAACCTGCTGTTCAAGATGTCCGTCTCGGACTGGGATCAGGTCATGGCCGTCCACCTGCGCGGCGCCTTCCTGATGTCGCGCGAGGTGCAGAAGTACCAGACCAAGGAGGGCTGGGGTCGCATCGTCAACCTGTCCTCGACCTCGGCGCTGGGCAACCGCGGCCAGGCGAACTACTCCGCGGCGAAGGCCGGCATGCAGGGCCTCACCAAGACCCTCGCCATCGAGCTCGGCAAGTTCGGCGTGACCGCGAACGCGATCGCCCCCGGCTTCATCGCGACCGACATGACCGCCGCCACCGCCGAGCGCATCGGCGTGCCCTTCGAGGACTTCAAGGCCTTCTCCGCCAAGGAGATCCCGGTGCAGCGCGTCGGCGAGCCCGCGGACATCGCGCACGCCGCCAGCTTCTTCGCCAGCGAGGGCGCGGGCTTCGTCTCGGGCCAGGTGCTGTACGTGGCCGGCGGGCCCAAGGACTAGGTCCGGACAGGACGAGGAGACGAGAAACATGCGGGTACTCAACGGACTCGAGGAACTGCAGGCGGCCGTGGGGGAGCACCTCGGCTACAGCGACTGGGTCGAGATCGACCAGAAGCGGATCGACCTGTTCGCCGACGCCACCGGGGACCACCAGTGGATCCACGTCGACCCGGAGAAGGCGAAGGCCGGGCCGTTCGGCTCGACCATCGCCCACGGCTACCTGACCCTGTCCCTCATCCCGATGCTGGTGTGGCAGATCTACACCGTCGAGGGCACGAAGATGGGCGTCAACTACGGCAGCAACAAGGTCCGCTTCCCCGCGCCGGTGCCGGTCGGCTCGCGCGTGCGGGCCGGGGTCGAGCTCGTCTCGGTCACCCCGGGCGGCGGCGGCCAGCAGGTCGTCGCGCGCGTGACCATCGAGCGCGAGGGCGGCGACCGTCCCGCGTGCGTCGCCGAGACCGTCTCCGTGGTGGTCTTCTGATGGCCGAGCAGCACCCGGGCCTCGATCTCGACGTCCTCGGCACGTGGCTCCCGCAGCACGTGCAGGGCGCGGGATCGCAGCTCGAGGCCGTCCTCATCGCGGGCGGCAAGTCCAACCTCACGTACCGCATCTCCGACGGTGCCTCGTCCTGGATCCTGCGCCGCCCGCCGGTCGGCAAGCTCCTGCCGTCGGCGCACGACATGGGCCGCGAGTACCGGATGATGTCCGCGCTCGGCGGAACCGCCGTGCCGGTCCCGGTGATGTACGCCTACTGCGACGACCCCGAAGTGCTCGGTGCGCCGTTCTACGTGATGAGCGAGATCGACGGCGTCCCCTACCGCCGGGCGACGGAGCTGGAGGCGCTCGGCGTCGACCGCACCCGCGCCATCTCCGAGCGGCTGGTCGACACCCTCGTCGAGCTGCACCACGTCGATCCCGCGAGCGTCGGGCTCGGCGACTACGGCCGCCCCGAGGGCTTCCTGGGCCGGCAGGTACAGCGCTGGCGCAAGCAGTTCGCCGCGGCGCACACCCGCGACCTGCCCAAGGTCGACGAGCTGTTCACCGCTCTCGAGGGACGGGTGCCCGCCGATGCGGTGCCGGGCATCGTGCACGGCGACTACCGCCTCGACAACGTGCTGGTCTCGCCGCAGGACGAGCCCGCCGCCGTCGTCGACTGGGAGCTCGCGACCATCGGCGACTCGCTCACCGACCTCGCGCTCATGGTGGTCTACGGGCGGCTGGCGAAGATCTCCGCCGGCACCGTCAGCGACGTGAGCGAGGCGCCCGGCTTCCTCGACGAGCAGCAGATCATCGACCGCTACGCCGCCGGATCCTCCCGGGAACTCGGGGATTTCGGCTTCTACATCGCCCTCTCCTGCTTCAAGCTCGCAGGCATCGTCGAGGGCATCCACTACCGCTACGTCAACGGCCAGACCGTGGGCGAGGGCTTCGCCGAGGCCGGGGAGGCAGTGAACCCGCTGCTCGACGCCGGACTCGACGCACTGAAGGAGAACTGACATGGATTTCGCGTACGACGCCAAGACCACGGAGTTGATCGGACAGGTCAACGACTTCATGGACAGCCACGTCTACCCGGCGGAGGAGACCTTCCACCAGCAACTCGGCGCGCTGGAGAACCGTTGGGCCTGGGACAGCGCCCCGGTCCTGCACGAGCTGCGCGCCGAGGCCCGCAGCCGCGGCTTCTGGAACTTCTTCCTTCCCGGCGAGAACGGCGCGGGCCTGACCAACCTGCAGTACGCGCCCCTCGCCGAGATCTCCGGCCGCAGCCTGCACCTCGCGCCCGCCGTGTTCAACTGTGCCGCCCCGGACACGGGGAACATGGAGGTGCTCAACGAGTTCGGTACCGCCGCGCAGAAGGAGCAGTGGCTCACCCCGCTCCTGAACGGCGAGATCCGTTCCGCCTTCGCGATGACGGAGCCCGACGTCGCCAGCTCCGACGCCACCAACATCGGCCTGTCGATCGTCCGCGACGGCGACGACTACGTGATCAACGGCCGCAAGTGGTGGATCACGGGCGCCATGAACCCGAACTGCAAGATCTTCATAGTCATGGGCAAGACGGCGCCCGACGCCGAGCGCCACCGCCAGCAGTCGCAGATCCTCGTGCCGCGGGACACCCCGGGCCTGGAGGTGCTGCGCGGCATGGAGGTCTTCGGGTACGACGACCACAGCCACGGCGGCCACGCCGAGATGCGGTTCACCGACGTCCGTGTCCCCGCCGCCAACTTGATCGGCGAGGAGGGCGACGGTTTCGCCATCGCGCAGGCCCGCCTCGGGCCCGGCCGCATCCACCACTGCATGCGCTCGATCGGCGTGGCGGAGCGGGCCGTCG
Source organism: Tsukamurella sp. USMM236 (assembly GCF_037148755.1). Classification (NCBI taxonomy): domain Bacteria; kingdom Bacillati; phylum Actinomycetota; class Actinomycetes; order Mycobacteriales; family Tsukamurellaceae; genus Tsukamurella; species Tsukamurella sp. USMM236. The sequence continues at coordinate 614,167 of NZ_JBBCSS010000002.1, read as the reverse complement.
AGCTGATGTGCGATCGCGTGGCGGGCCGGACCGCGTTCGGCAAGCCGCTGTCGGAGCAGGGCGTGATCCGCGACTGGATCGCCGAGTCGCGCGTGCGGATCGAGCAGCTGCGCCTGCTCGTGCTCAAGACCGCGTGGCTGATGGACACCGTGGGCAACCGCGGCGCCCACACCGAGATCCAGGCGATCAAGATCGCCACCCCGCAGACGGTGCAGTGGATCCTCGACAAGGCCATCCAGGCGCACGGCGCCGGTGGACTGTCGCAGGACTTCCCGCTCGCCGAGTACTACGCCGGCATTCGCACCCTGCGGTTCGCCGACGGCCCCGACGAGGTGCACAAGAACTCGCTGGCCCGAGCGGAGCTCAAGCGCGTCGCCGCCAAGAAGGCGCAGTGACGGCGCCGGGCCCGGAGGACCTCGCCCGGAAGGTCGACGACTTCCTCGCCGCGCACCCGCCGGCCACGACGGATCCGCTCGAGTTCGTCCGCGCCCGGTACGACGCGGGTCTGGCGTGGGTCGCCTACCCCGAGGGGCGCGGCGGCCTGGGGCTCTCGCGATCGCTGCAGCAGGCCGTGGACGCCCGCTTCGCGGCGGCCGGCGCACCCGACAACCGCAGTCATGTCAACGGGATCGGCCTCGGGATGGCCGCGCCGACGATCCTGGCCTTCGGCACGCAGGACCAGATCGACCGCTTCCTGCGGCCGCTGTGGACCGGCGAGGAGATCTGGTGCCAGCTGTTCAGTGAGCCCGGCGCGGGCTCCGACCTCGCGGGCCTCGCGACTCGTGCGGTCCGCGACGGCGACGACTGGATCGTCACCGGGCAGAAGGTGTGGACCTCCGGCGCGCACAACGCGCAGTGGGCGATCCTCGTCGCCCGCACCGACCCGGACCAGCCGAAACACAAGGGGCTCACCTACTTCCTGTGCGACATGTCCGACCCGGGCATCGACGTGCGGCCCCTGCGGCAGATCACCGGCGAGGCGGAGTTCAACGAGGTCTTCCTCGAGGGCGTCCGCATCCCGGACGCGCACCGCCTGGGCGCGGTGGGGCAGGGCTGGCAGGTCGCGAACGCCACGCTCAACAACGAGCGGGTCGCCATCGGCGGCCGGGCGTCGCAGCGCGAGGACGGCATGATCGGCGTGGTCGCCGCCACCTGGCGCGAGCGGCCCGAGCTTCGCACGCCCGACCTGCACGACGACCTGCTCCGCCTGTGGGTGGACAGCGAGGTCGCCCGGGTCACCGCGCTGCGCCTCGGCCAGAAGCTCGCCTCGGGCCAGCCCGGCCCCGAGGGCGCGGCGATGAAACTCTCCTTCGCCCGGCTCAATCAGAAGCTCTCCGGCCTCGAGCTGGAGCTGCTCGGCGAGGACGGCCTGCGGTACGGCGACTGGACCATGGTCCGCCCCGACCGGGTGGACTTCTACGGCCGCGATGCCGGGTACCGCTACCTGCGCGCCAAGGGAAACTCCATCGAGGGCGGCACGTCGGAGATCCTCAAGAACATCGTGGCGGAACGGGTGCTCGGCCTGCCGCCGGAGCACCGGGTCGACAAGGACCTGCCCTGGAAGGACGTCCCCAAGTGAGCTACACACCGCAGCTGCTCAGCAGCGACATCGAGGACGATCTTCGCGCCGCCGTCCGCGACCTGCTCGATCGGCGGGTCGCGCCGGCGGACCTGATCGCCGCCTACGACGGTGCCGCCGCCCCTGGCCTGCAGGCCGAGCTCGCGGAGATGGGCGTCACCGGCCTCCTCGTTCCGGAGGAGCTGGGCGGCGCCGGGGCGGGCGCCGCCGTCGCGGGCGTGGTCGCCGAGGAGCTCGGCTCCGCCTGCGCGGCGGGTGATTTCCTCACGTCGGCGATCGCGGCGTCGGTCGCGGTCGCGGCGGGCGCCCCGGTCCTGGCCGGGCAGCTGGCCGAGGGCGCGCGCGTGGCCGCGTTGGTCGTGCCGTTCTCGGTGGACCCGCACGGCAACGCCCCGGCCGTCCCCGTCGCCGACGGCGCCCTCTCCGGCACCGTCCGATCGGTGGCCGGCGCGCTCGGCGCCGAGATCCTGCTCGTGCTCGACTCCGACGGTGCCCTGCAGGCGGTTCCGGCGGCCGACGCGCGGATCGAACCCGTGTCGTCGCTCGACATGACGCGGCAGGTGGCGGACGTGACCTTCGACGGCGCCCGGGGCACGGTCCTCACGGCCGACGGTGCCGCCGCCGTGCGCGCGGGTCTGATCACCGGCGCGGCGCTGCTCGCCGCCGAACAGGCCGGGGTGGCGCGCTGGTGCGTCGCCACGACCGTCGAGTACCTGAAGCAGCGCAAGCAGTTCGGGCGCGTGGTCGGTGGCTTCCAGGCCGTGAAGCACCGCCTGGCGGAGCTCTACGCCGATGCGGAATCCGCCGCCGCGGCGGCGCGGTCGGCGACGGTCGCCCTGGCGGAGCTCGGGACCGAGGACCCGGAGGCCGTGATCGCCGTGGCCGTCGCGGCCGCGTACTGCTCGGACCTGGCCGTCCGGGCGGCGGGGGAGGCGGTGCAGCTGCACGGCGGCATCGGCATGACCTGGGAGGCGCCGGTGCACCTGTACCTCAAGCGCGCCAAGGCGGACCAGATCGGCCTCGGTACTCCGGGGCGACACCGCGCCGCGCTCGCGGGCCTGATCGACCTCCCCGCCTGAGAAGAACACACCGTCGGAAAGTAGGAACCATGGGAGCCGTCCACACCGTCACCGGTGACGTCGACGCCGCCGACCTCGGCGTCACGCTCATGCACGAGCACGTCTTCGTGCTCACCCCGGACATCCAACAGAACTATCCGGACGACTTCGGCGACGAGGACGCCCGGGTGGACGACGCCGTCGCACAATTGCAGAAGGCGTACGACGCCGGGGTGCGCACGATCGTCGACCCGACGGTGGTCGGTCTCGGACGGTACATCCCACGGATCCAGCGGATCGCCGAGCGCACGCCCGTGCGGATCGTTGCGGCGACGGGTGTCTACACCTACCGCGACGTGCCGCGCTACTTCATGTACCGCGGTCCCGCCCTGACCGCCATGACGGGGATCGACTTCCCGGATCCGATGGCGGACATGTTCGTCCGCGACATCACGGAGGGCATCGGCGAGACCGGGGTCAAGGCCGGCATGCTCAAGTGCGCGATCGACCACCACGGCCTCACCGAGGGCGTCGAGCGGGTGATGCGGGCGGTCGCGAAGGCGCACACCGCCACCGGCGTGCCGATCACCGTGCACACGCACCCGGGCTCGGAGACCGGTCTGCTGGTGAAACGAGTGATGTGCGACGAGGAGGGCGTCGACCCGAGCCGGATCGTGCTGGGGCACAGCGGCGACTCCACCGACGTCGAGCACCTGTCGGCGCTCGCCGACGCCGGCTTCACGCTGGGGTTCGACCGGTTCGGCATCAACCTGGAGACCACATTCGAGGCCCGCAACGACACCCTCATCGAGATGGTGCGCCGCGGCTACACCGAGAAGATCGTGTTGTCCCAGGACGCCTCCTGCTACATCGACTGGATCGACCCGAACGTCAAGGCGGGCATGCTCCAGTGGCACTACACGCACGTCTTCGACGACGTCTTCCCGTACGTCCTCGAGCGCGGCGTGAGCCAGGACCAGATCGACACCATGCTCGTGGACGTCCCGCGCCGCGTGCTGACCGGAGAGGCGTAGATGTCCTTCAACCTGGCGACGATGCTGCGCGAGTCGGCATCGTCGACGCCCGACGCGCCCCTGCTGTTCTTCGGTGATCGCGAGATCAGCTACTCCCAGCTCGACGAGCCGTCGGGGCGTCTCGCCGCCTCGCTGCTGGCCCGCGGCCTCGTCCCCGGCGACAAGGTCGCCGTCCAACTGCCGAACCTGCCGGAGTTCGTGGTCGCCTACTTCGGCATCCTCAAGGCGGGCCTGACGATGGTGCCGCTCAACCCGCTGTTCACCGCGCCGGAGATCGGCTACCACCTCGGTGACAGCGACGCGAAGCTGCTCGTGGCGTCCGACTTCTCCGCCGAGGCCGCGCTCGCGGGCGCGGCGGAGGCGGGCGTCGGCGACGTGGTCGTGGTCTCGCTCGGCGCGCCGACCCCGTCGGGCGCGACACCGTTCGCCGACCTGTTGGGGGAGCCGGACTCCGGGGAGATCCACCCCACGAGCTCCGACGACACCGCCGTGCTGCTCTACACCTCAGGCACCACCGGCCGGCCGAAGGGCGCTGAGCTCACGCATTTCGAGCTCTACATGAACTGCACGATCGCGCCGCAGCTGTTCGGGATGCGGGACGACGACGTGGCGCTCGGAGCGCTGCCGCTGTTCCACGTCTTCGGACTGTCCAGCGTGCTCAACGCGGCGGTCCGATACGGCGGTTCGGTGGCCCTGGTGCCGAGGTTCGAGGCGGAGGCGGTGGTCGACGTCATCGAGCGGCGCCGCGTCACGGTGCTCTCCGGCGTGCCCACGATGTACGTGGCGCTGCTCGGCGTCGACACGGCCGGCCGCGACGTCTCCAGCCTGCGCGCCGCCGTCTCCGGCGGTGCGTCGATCCCCGGCGGCGTGATCAGCGCCTTCGAGGAGAAGTTCCCGGGCCTGGCGATCCTCGAGGGCTACGGCCTCTCGGAGACCGCCTCGACGGCGACCTTCAACATCAGCGCCGAACAGCGCAAGGTCCTCTCGATCGGCAAGCCCATCTGGGGCGTCCAGATGCGGGCCGTCGACCTCGACGGTGCCGAGCTCCCGCCCGGGGAGGACAACATCGGCGAGATCGTCGTCCGCGGGCACAACGTCATGAAGGGGTACTACAAGCGTCCCGAGGCGACTGCGGAGGCGCTGCGCAACGGCTGGCTGCACACGGGCGACCTCGGCTACCGCGATGAGGACGGTTACTTCTTCATCGTCGACCGGCTCAAGGACCTGGTGATCCGCGGCGGATACAACGTGTATCCCCGCGAGGTCGAGGAGGTGCTCTACGCCCACCCCGAGGTCGTCGAGGCCGCCGTCGTGGGCCGCCCCGACGACAGGCTGGGGGAGGAGGTCGTCGCCTTCGTCGTCCTGCGCCCGGGCGCGAATGCCGACGCCGCGGCCCTCACCGCGTTCAGCCGGGAGCGCCTGGCGGCGTACAAGTACCCGCGCGAGATCCACCTGCTCGCCGAGTTGCCCAAGGGCGGCACCGGCAAGATCCTCAAGCGGGAGCTGCGGGGCTCGCGCTGACGCACAACGGGATCTCGTCGTACCGGGTCCCTAGATCCTGCTGTCCGAATCGGACCAGTAGTCGTCCCGCAGCGCGCGTTTGAGGACCTTGCCCGTGCCGCTGCGGGGCAGGCTGGGGACGAAGTCGACCCGTTTCGGGGTCCGGACGCTCCCCAGCGACGCCTTCACCAGGGAGAGGAGATCCGCCTCGGTCACCGCGCCGCCGGGGGATAGTTCGACGACGGCGATCACCTTCTCGCCCCAGTCAGGGTCTGGGACGCCGATCACGGCGCAATCGCCGACTGCGGGGTGGCCCCAGATCACCTGCTCGATCTCGCTCGGGTAGATGTTGAAGCCGCCCGAGATGATCACGTCCTTCGTCCGGTCGGTGATGTAGAGGTAGCCGTCCTCGTCGAGGTGGCCGACGTCGCCGGTGTGGAGCCAGCCGTCGACGAGCGTCTCGGAGGTCTTGTCGGGCTGCTTGTAGTAGCCCTTCATCACGAGATCGCCGCGGACGCAGATCTCGCCCGTCTCGCCCCGGGGCACCGCGGCGCCGGAACGGTCGCGGATCTCGACCGAGATCAGCGGGTACGGCCGACCGCAGGACCGCAGGCGCGCATCCGACCCCGCTACCTCGTCCGGGCGGGCGTACGCGATCGCCGCGAACGCCTCCGTCTGTCCGTACGCCGCCGTCATGACGGGGCCGAAGGTCTGTATCGCTCGTCTGAGCTTCTCGACCGACATCGGCGCGGCCCCGTGCACGAAGTAGCGCAGTGAGCTGAAGTCGCAGTCGCGCCCCTGGACCCAATCGAGCATCCGGTAGATCACCGTCGGGGGCAGGAACAGGTCCGTCACGCGATACCGCTCGATCGCCGCGACCACCGACGGGGGGTCGGGCCGCTCGACGAGGACGACGGTGCCGCCCCGCGCGGTAGCCGGCAGGCTCACGATCCCCGCGGAGTGCGTGAGCGGCGCCGCGGCCAGATTCACGATGCGCTCGCCGGCGTCGTAGTGGAAGGCCATCATCATGTGCGCGCAGGAGTTCGCCAGGGTCCGGTGCGTGTTCATCACGCCCTTCGGCACGCCCGTGGTCCCGCCGGTGGGGGAGATCATCACGACGTCGTCCATGTCGTACGCGACGGCGGGCCGTGTCGTCGCGCGTGCGGATACCCACTGCTCCAGCGCCACATGGGCGCCGCCGCAGTCCGTGTCGATGCAGACCATGAGAGTCACGTGGGGGAGAGCGGACCGGATCTCCTCCGCCTCGGCGCGCATCGAGCTGTGGAAGAACAGGGCCTCGCAGTCGAAGCGCTGCATGAGTTGCGCCGAGGCGGCGGCGGGCTCACCAGGGTGCAGCGGCACCCAGGTGCGCCCGGCCCGCCAGATGCCGAGCACGCACATCCACGCCACTGGGTCGTTCGGCGCGAGCACCGCCGTGTTGCCCGTCCGGGCGACCTCGGTGTCGAGCAGGCCCCAGGCGATGCGGCAGGTGAGTTCGCCGGCCTCCTGGTAGGTCCAGCGCCGCTCGCCCATCACGAACGCGTCCCCGTCGGTGTTGCCGGCCCAGCCGCGGTCGAAGAAGTCGATGACGGCCATCAGGGCGCCTCGAGGATCGTGACCACGGCGACGGCCTCCTCGCCGGTGCCGAACGGGCTGAAGCCTCCGCCGTTCTCGGCGAGGGCGAGCCGCGCACCGTCGACCTGCCGGGCCCCGGCCTCGCCGCGCAACTGCGTGACGAGCTCGAAGACCTGTCCGAGCCCGGTCGCGGCCAGGGGATGGCCCTTCGACTCGAGCCCGCCGGAGGTGTTGATCGGGATACGGCCGCCGATGGTCGTCTCCCCGGCCTCGGCGGCGGCGCCGCCTCCGCCGGGCTCGACGAAGCCGAGGTGCTCACTGATCGCGAGCTCACCGAACGCCGTGGCGTCGTGCACCTCCGCGACGTCCACGTCGCTCGGCGCGATGCCGGCACGCTCGTACGCACGTTCGCCCGCGAGCCGCGTGACGTGCCTGAGGTGGTCGCCGGTCTCGCGCTCGACGCTCGTCCCGGCGACGGATGCGAGGACCCGGACGTTCCGCCGCCCGGCGATCCGCGCGGCGACCTCGGCGGTGCAGACGATCGCGGCAGCCGCGCCGTCGGTCAGCGGCGAGCACATGGGGACGGTCAGCGGGTGGGCGAGCGCCCGCGCCGCCAGGATCTCCTCGACACTCATCGTCTTGCGGTAGTGCGAGAGGGGGTTGTCCACCGAGTGTCGGTGATTCTTCGACGAGACAGCGGCGATCTGCGCCTGCGTAGTGCCGAAGGTCACCATGTGGTTGCGCGCCAACGCGGCGTAGATGTCCATAAAGATGCTGCGCTGCCCGGCGCCGCTGGTGTCGACCTCGCCGCCGAGCGCGGCGAGGGTGCGTTCCAGCGCAACGGGGTCCGAGAGGTCGTAGGCGCCGTCGAAGACGCCCATCGTCTTCGCCTTGTCGCCGGTGTTCATCTTCTCGGCGCCCACCGCGAGGGCGACGGACGCCTCGCCGGCCCGCACGCTGGTGATCGCGAGATTCAGCGCTGATGATCCGCTGGCGCAGGCATTCTCGACGTTGAAGATCGGGAGCCGCTCGAAACCGATTCCGCGGAGCGCGATCTGACCGGCGATCATCGCCTGCCCCTCCAACGGGCCCTGTGTGGTGTTGGCGAAGAAGGCGCCGTCCACCGCGGACGGCGCGATGCCGGCATCGGCGAGGGCCTCCCGTACGGCGCGGGCCGTCATCGTCGGGACGGTCTCGGCCTCGTGCACACCGAAGGGCGTCATGCCGACACCGATGATGAAGACGTCCTGGCTCATCGAACTCACTCCTGCGTGCTGACGGGGCCGACTGCGGCCGAGAGCGAATCGGTGGGATGGCGGTGCACGGCCTCGGCCATCCGCTCGGCCCCGACGGTCTGCAGCGTGCTCGCACCGAAGGTGAGCAGGCCGGGCGGGATGTCACCACGCCCCAGGAAGGTCCTTCCCCCGAGAATGCTTGCGATATCGAAGACGCCGCCCTGCTGGACGATCTCATCCGCAGTGAGGCCCGCGCGATCACGTCGGCGCGCGATGTCCAGTGCTTCGAGGAGGGCCGTTCGCCACGTGTGCAGGTCCTCGCGACGCATCGGGTCCATATGGCCCTGCACGTACCAGTCGACGTCCAGCGTCTCGAGCAGTGCGATCGTGGTGAGCCATGCGACGGGGTCGCCCGACTGGATCGCCGGGGTCATGCCGAGGTCCGCGATGAAGGCCACCCGATCGTCGATCGCGTGCACGACCGTCGATCCCATGGTGTGCCCGGGTGCCTCGAACAGTACGAACCGCTTGCCGCCCAGCTCGATCGTCATCCGGCCGCGGTAGGTGAGCGTCGGGTAGGCCATCGTGTACGCGTCGATGACGGCGGCGTCGACGTCCGGGTAGGCACCCCAGGTGCGCATGGCCTCCTGGGCCATCTCATCGGTGTCCATCACCCCGCGTGTCGTCTCGGACGACACGAGGACCTCGGGTCGCAGGTAGGGGGCCGAGATGGTGTGGTCGGAGTGGTGCTCGCAGTACACCTGATACCGCAGCGGGCCTTTCGAGTCGATGAATGCCTTCCAGGGCGCACAGATGGTCGGCGACATCGGGCCGTCGACGGCGATGCATCCCTCGTCTGTCACGACGAGGCCGCTGTAGGGGTAGGTGCCGAAGACGAAGACCTCGTCGGTGAGCCGGATGAGCCGGGGATCATCGAGGAGGGCGGGACGGGTGGTCATGGTGGACCTTTCTCCGTAGCGGACAGATCAGGATTCGGGGACGACGTAGTGGGCGAGCGTGCCGATGCGCTCGACCTCCAGCTCCACGAGGGCCGGACGGGGCAGGCGGCGGCCGAGTTCGAAACTCGAACCGCCGGGAACGGTTCCGGTACCCCAGACCTCGCCGGCCCGAATATCGGCGCCTCGGCTGAGCTCGACCACGGCGTCGTCGAAGCCGTGGACCATCTCCGACGACGAGCCGCGACCCCACACCTGTCCGTTGACGCGGACCGTCATCGCGAGACCACGCGGATCGGGGACCTCGTCCTTGGTGACGACGCAGGGGCCGATCGCGTTGCTGTGCGGGAAGTCCTTCGCGTCGCCGTGGACATCGCCGCTGCCGAGGATGTTGCGGGCCTGGACGTCGCGGAGGGACCAGTCGTTGTAGACGGTGTAGCCGAAGATGTGGGCTTCGGCGTCCTCCGCGGTGACGTCCCGGCCGGACTTGCCGATCACGACGGCCAGTTCGAGCTCGTAGTCGAGGATCTCACTGGCGCTCGGCCACGTGAGAACGCCACCAGGCGCCGCGCCGGTGTCGGGGTCGCGGTCGGCGAAGCCGATCGAGGCGGCGGGGTCGTAGAGCGCCGACATCAGGCGATCGGTCGCAGCCATGGCGGTCGGGAGCGGACGCTCGTCGCCGTGCGTGCCGAGCCACTGCACCGTCCGGACCAGGCTCGGGCGGAGGTGCGCGACGATGAGCGAGCAGTCACGCAGGCGGCGGGGCCGGAACGGCGCGAGCAGGGTCACCACATCCCGCTGAACGATCGAGTCGGCGTCGAGGCGGAGGTAGGCGGCCCAGGCCTTGTCCAGGGCGGGCTGCCCGCCGTCGATCAGGGCGAGCATGGATGCGAAGTCCGGATCGTCGGGGAAGCGGCCGGTGAGGTCGGTGTAGCTGTACTCATCGCGGTTGTCGAGGCCCAGGCGCGGGCGGGGGTCACCCGGGCGGTGGAAGGTGACGAACTTCATGAGAGCTCCTGTTTTCCGGTGGATTTCGACGGATTCGCGGTCGATCTCCCTCGACGCTAGCGCCGCCGGAGGCACAGGGGTTACCGATGAATATCGATGTCAAGTATCGATCAGAATGATGTGTTCAAGGCGGCTGCGGCTTCGCGGAGCCGGAGGCGCAGCCACTGGTGTGCGGGGCTGTCGTCCTGTCGGGGCAGCCAGTACATCGCCGCGGTGATCGGGTCGAAATCCACGGGGGGATCGAGCAGCTTGAGGCGGGCGGGCTCGGCGAGGCTCCGTCCGAGGCGCTCGTGGACGAGCGTGAACAGGGGAGTGTCACGCAGCATGAGCAGCGCGGCGACGAAGCCGTGGGCCGAGACGTCCACGGGCCGGTCGATCCCCAGCGATCGCAGCCGACCCTGTGCCGTCGATTGCAGGGTCTCGCCGCCGGCGAAGGCGACGTACGGCAGGGATCGGAAGTGCTCCATGGAGAACCGTTCTCCCACCTCGGGATTCTCGGAATCCACAGCGCAGACCAAACGGTCGCCGAACAGGTCCTCGCTGTGCATCGGGACGTCGGAACGCTGCGACTCGCGGGGAACGATGCACAGGTCGAAGAGGCCCCGCCGGAGCACGTCGGCGTAGTCCTCGCCGATCTGGCGCACGTGGATCCGCACGCCCGGCGCCTCGCGCCGGAGGCCGGCGAGCAACGGACGCAGCAGTACTACGAGGAAGTAGTCGGTGGCGAGGATGGTGAAGGTCCGCTCCTCGGTCGACGGGTCGAAGACGCTGCTCTGGCGGAGCGCTCCCGCCATGAGCTCGAGGGACTGCCGGACGGGCGCGATGAGCGACTCCGCGACGGGCGTCGGCACCAGCGTCCGGCCCTCGCGGACGAGCAGCGGATCGTCGAAGAGTCGTCGTAGGCGCGCCAGCGAGGCGCTCATCGCGGGTTGCCCGAGGTGCATCCGAGTCGCGGCGCGGGTGACGCTCCGTTCGGCCATGAGGACGTCGAACGCGACGAGCAGGTTCAGGTCGACCCGCTGGAGATCACCGGAAGTCACGTCAGGCGATCACGCGCTCGACGAAGGCGATGAGCTCGGCGGTCACGTCGTCGCGGGTCTCGGGCTCGTTGTGCACCTCGTGCCGCACACCGGGGTAGACGCGCGTCCGCACGTCGGGGTGTCCGGACGCGACGAGGGCGTTGGCCACGTGGTACGCGCCCTCGCCGTAGTTGGCGACCGGATCCTGGTCGCCGGCGAGGATCAGCACGGGGGTCTCGGGACGGAGTGCGGCGTAGAAGGCGTCGCCGTTCGCGGCGTCGTACAACTCGATGAAGCCGCGCAGGAACCGGGCCGACAGCGGGGCGCCGAAGTTGTTGAACGGGTCGACCGCGTGGTCCCGCACGACGTCCGCGTCCCGCGCGACCCAGTCGGTGGGGCCCGCGCCCGCGCCGAACCGGGAGACGAAGCCGTCGAACAGCTCTCCGACGTAGTGCGCGGGCGCGGGCCCGGCCTGATCGGGCTCAGCAGCGAGCGCCGCGCGGTCGACGACACCGTCGATCCCGGCGATCTGCGCGGCGATCCCGCACAGCACCAGGCCGTCGATCCCGTCCGGCTGCGCGGTGGCGAGCCCGCGGGCGATCATCGAGCCCATCGAGTGCCCGAAGGCGACGTAGGGCAGGCCCGGGTGGAGTTCCCGGACCTTCGCGCGGAGCGCGGCGGCGTCGGCGACGAGGACGTGCGCCGCGTCCTCGCCCGCGTCGCCCCACACGCCCGAGTCCATCGCCGTCGCGCCGTGTCCCGCGTGGTCCTCGGCGGCCACCACGAAGCCGGCGTCGAGCAGCGCCGTGATCAGGCGCAGGTACCGGCGCGAGTGCTCGCCGAGGCCGTGGATCACCTGCACGATCGCGCGGGGCTCGCGGACCGGCGTGTAGATCCAGGCGTGGACGGTGTCGCGGCCGTTGGCGGACGGGAAATCGGGTTCGAGGAGTGCCATGTGCTCTTTGTACGTGATCGGGGCCGGAGCCGGTGTCGAACGGGTCCGAAGCACTGGAAACGGTCTCCCAGCTGCGTAAGCAAACGCTTAGCAATTTCTCGGAATCGGTTGACACGAACGTCAACGTCAAGCATTCTCTGTGTCGGGGATCACAACTTTCACGAAGGGCCATCCATGACACAGACCAGCGAGCCCGGTGCCGTCGCGCCGGTGAAGAAGAAGTCGCACGGCAAGCTGCTCACCGCCGGACTGGTGAGCAGTTCGATCGAGTGGTACGACTTCTTCGTCTACGGCACCGCCGCAGCCCTGGTGTTCGACAAGGTCTTCTTCCCGGACCTCTCGCCGCTGATGGGCACGCTGATGGCCTTCGCGACGTTCTCGGTGGGCTTCATCGCCCGGCCGCTGGGCGGGATCCTGGCCGGGCACTTCGGCGACAAGATCGGCCGCAAGCCGATGCTCATCTGGTGTCTGACCGCGATGGGGGCGGCCACCTTCCTCATCGGCTGCCTGCCCACCGCGAGCGCGATCGGCTCGCTCGCCCCGATCCTGTTGGTGTCCCTGCGCTTCGTCCAGGGCCTCGCATGCGGCGGCCAATGGGGCGGTGTGGTGCTCCTGCTCACCGAGTCCGCAGGACCGAAGAAGCGGGGATTCGCCGGGACCTTCGGGCAGATGGGCGTTCCGCTCGGCCTGCTGCTGGGCAACCTGATGATGATCCTGATGAACGGCGTCCTCGACGACGCCGCGTTCCTCAGCTGGGGCTGGCGCGTGCCCTTCTGGGCCAGCGCGATCCTGGTGCCGGTCGTCATGTACATCCACAAGAAGATCGAGGATTCGCCGGAGTTCCTCGCCCTCCAGCGCGAGGTCGCGGCCAAGAACGCGGGCAAGGAGACGGTCGCCGCGGCGCCGCTGTCCGAGGCGATCCGGGGGCACTGGGGAAAGATCCTGCTCGGCGCCGGGCTGCTGGCCGGCACCAACTCCGCGTTCTACGTCTCCATCGCCGGTTTCGTGAGCTACGGCAGCAAGAAGCCCTCCGCGGGCGGCCTGGGCATGAGCAGCAACTCGATCCTGGCGTGCGTGCTCGCCACCTCGGTCGTCATGCCGCTCGTGATCATGGCCGCGGGTGCGGTGTCCGACCGCGTCGGTCGCCGCCCGCTGATCCTGGTCGGCGGCGCCGTGCTCATCGCCTGGGCGTTCCCGTTCTTCTGGCTCGCGGAGACCACGAACATCGGGCTGCTGCTGGTCGCGATGTTCGTCTCCAGCTTCGGGCAGGCGCTCACCTACGGCCCGCTCGCCGCGTTCATGGCGGAGCTCTTCGAGCCCCGGATCCGCTACTCGGGTGCCTCGCTGGCCTACCAGCTGGCAGCGGTCGCCGTCTCGGGCGTCGCCCCGCTGATCATGACCGCCATCATCGCCGAGACGCAGTCCTCCACGTTCGTCTCGGTCTACCTCGCCGCCATGGGCCTGGTGACCCTCGCCAGCGCCTACTTCCTCAAGGAGACGAACGGCCGGGCGGTGCGCGAGGATCCGAACGCGGTGCCCGGGATCCCCGCGTCGGTGTGAGCCGGCACCGGCGTCCTTGAAGGTCCGAGCGGAGCCGAGCAGACTCGTGAGCGTGACGATCAGCGAATCACAGGAGCGGGCCCGCGCGAACCGCAAGGACGCCGGTGGCGCCCGCCGGGAGGAACTCCTCCGGGCGGCGGCCGACTGCTTCGACGACCTCGGCTATGCGGCCACCACGGTGGAGCTCATCGCCGCCCGCGCGCAGACCTCCCGGCCCACCTTCTACGCGTACTTCCGGTCGAAGGACGAGATCCTCCTCGCCCTCGTGGACCGGATCGGCGCGGAGCTGGAGGCGACGCAGATGCTCGACGGCATCGAGACCGAGGTGCCGCGCGAGGTCATCGCGGCCACGATGCGGGCCTACGCCGACGCGGTCTTCGCGAACGGCGGGCTCGTCGCCCTGTTCGACGCGATGGCCCCGGTCCGGGAGGATGTCGCCGCGATCTGGGACCGCACCACCCGGCGCACGCACCGGCGCTACACCGCCTACCTCGAATCCCTCGATCCCTCCACCGTCGACCTGTGCCTGCCGCCCGCGACGCTGGTCACCATCCTCAACGACACCATCCACCACGGCGCGAAGCGCGTGGCGCGCGACAGCCCCGCCGCGCGCGAGCGCTTCATCGCGGATCAGATCCGCGTGGCCGAACGACTGATCGGCTTCTGACGGAGCCGACGCACCGAAGGAGCCCCATGACCGACCGGAACACCGCCGTCGCCGCCGCACTCGACGCCACCGCCGACGAGATCCGCGCACTGCGCCTGCGGAACTGGCCGGCGCAGGTGCCGCGCACCGTCGAGTACCCCGCGGAAACGCCCGCAATGGTGGAGCACCTCCGGTACTGGGCGCGGCACCGGCCCGACACCGTCGCGATGGCCTTCTACGGCCGCGAGGTCACCTACGCCGAGTACGACGAGCTCTCGGACCGGTTCGCGGGCCTGCTCCTCGACGCGGGGGTCCGCGCGGGCGACGCGGTCGGCGTCTACCTGGGCAACTGCCCGCAGTTCGCGATCGCCATGCTCGGCATCCTCAAGCTGGGCGCCGTCCACGTTCCGGTCAACCCGCTGCTCAAGGGGCGCGAGCTGCAGCACGAGCTGGACGACGCCGGTGTCGGCGTGCTGCTGGCGCAGACCGACCTGCTGGACCTGGTGGAGACGGTGCGCGCGCAGACTCCGGTGCGCACCGTCTTCGCCACGGCCCTGGGCGATCTCCTCGCGGACACCGCGCCGCTCCCGGACGCCCCGGCGCCCTTCGACATCGCGCCGGACCCGCGCAGCGACTGGCACCGTGTGGTCGTCGCAGCGCCCGCGCCGGTCCGGGACTCCGACCCGGATGCGCTCGCCGCGCTCAACTACACCGGCGGCACCACCGGTCTGCCCAAGGGCTGCGAGCACACCCAGCGGCACATGGCCTACACGGCGGCCACCGCCACCGTGGCGGGCGGCACCGCGGTGGGGGAGAGCGCCCCCGTCGGGCTGAACTTCCTGCCCGTGTTCTGGATCGCCGGTGAGGATTTCGGCATCCTCAAGCCGCTGCTCAACGGCCAGACGATCGTGCTCATGACCCGGTGGGACCCGGCCGTCGCCGCCGCGCTCATCGCCCGGTACGGCGTGACGGACACCGTTGCGACGGTGGACAACTACGTCGAGCTCATGGACCTGCCCGGGTTCGACGGTGCCGCCTTCCGCACCGTCGTCAACCCGCTGGCCGTCTCCTTCGTGCTCAAGCTGACCCCGGAGCTGCGGGCCCGCTGGCGCGCCCTGACCGGCGGAGTCCTACGCGAGGCCTCCTACGGCATGACCGAGACGCACACCGCTGACACGTTCACGCTCGGCTTCCAGGACGGCGACCGGGACCTCACCGCCGACCCCGTCTTCTGCGGGCTTCCCGTGCCCGGCACCGACATCCTCGTCGTCGACCCCGACGGTGCGCCCGTCCCGCTCGGCGAGACCGGCGAGATCGTGGTACGCAGCGAGTCGATCCTCACCGCCTACCACCGCCGGCCCGACGCGACCGCCGAGGCGATCCGCGACGGCTGGCTGCACACCGGCGACGTGGGGAGGATCGACGACTGGGGCGCGGTGCACTACCTCGCGCGGACGAAGGAGATGATCAAGGTCAACGGCATGTCGGTCTTCCCGTCGGAAGTGGAGGCGCTGCTCAAGGATCACCCGTCGATCGGCTCGGTCTCGGTCGTCCCGCGGCCCGATGCGCGCAAGGGGCAGGTGCCGCTCGCCTTCGTCGTCTCGGCGGGGCCCGTGGACGTCGCCGAGCTCACCGCGTGGGCGCGGGAGAACATGGCGGGCTACAAGGTGCCCGATTTCGTGGTCGTCGACGCGCTGCCGATGACGGCGACGGGCAAGGTGCGCAAGGGCGTGCTGTTCGAGAGGGCGGCGCAGATCGCAGGCGCGGCATCAGAAGGAAGTCCTGCGGTGGCCGCGGAGAACGTGGCGGCCGCGATCCACCAGGGGGAGTCGAAGTGAAGCTGCTCATCGCCAACCGCGGGGAGATCGCGCTGCGGATCATCCGCACCGCACGGGAACTCGGCATCCCGACCGTGGCGGTCTACGCCGCGGACGACGCCGACACCCCGCACGTCGCCGCCGCCGACGACGCCGTCGCACTCGCGGGCTCCGGCCCCGCTGCCTACCTGGACCGCGACGCGATCGTCACGGCCGCCGCGAGCACCGGCGCCGACGCGGTGCACCCCGGCTACGGCTTCCTCGCGGAGAACGCCGATTTCGCTGCGGCCTGCGCCGTCGCCGGCCTGACCTTCGTGGGCCCCGACCCCGACGTACTCCGCACCTTCGGCGACAAGGCCGCGGCGCGCTCGGCCGCCGTCGCCGCGGGGGTCCCGGTGCCCGCCGCCACCGACGGCGGGGCCGACCTCGAGGCGGTGCGCGCCTTCGCCGCCGGCCGCGCGGCCGGCGTCATGATCAAGGCCGTCGCGGGCGGCGGAGGCCGCGGCATGCGCGCCGTACTGCCCGGCCCCCGGTACGACGAGGACCTCGAATCCGCCTACCGCGCCTGCGTCTCCGAGGCCGAGCTCGGCTTCGGCGGCGGCCGTGTCTTCGCCGAGGAACTGCAGACCGGCGCCCGGCACATCGAGGTCCAGGTCATCGGCGACGGAACCACCGCCGTCGCGCTCGGCGACCGCGACTGCAGCGTGCAGCGCCGCAACCAGAAGCTCGTCGAGGTCGCGCCCGCGCCGGCGCTGGACGCCGGCCTGCGCTCCGCGCTGCACGGCCACGCCGCCCGGCTCTGCGCCGCCGCCGGCTACCGCGGCCTCGCGACCGTCGAGTTCCTGGTCCGCGACGGCCGGGCGGTCTTCCTCGAGGTGAACCCCCGGATCCAGGTGGAGCACACCGTGACCGAGGAGGTGACCGGAGTCGACCTGGTGGCCGCACAGCTCGCCCTCGCCGAGGGCGCACCGCTCGGCGATCTCGGCCTGCCGCCCGCGATCGGATGCCGCGACGGCGCCGTCAGCGGAACGCCCGCCGGCGCCCACGGCACCGCCGTGCAGGCGCGCGTGAACCTGGAGGTGCCGCAGCGCGACGGCACCGTGCTCCCCTCGGCGGGCGTCCTCGCCGGCTACACGCCGCCGACCGGTCCCGGCGTGCGCGTCGACGGCTACGGTCGGCCGGGCCTGGCCACCTCCGCCCGGTACGACTCCCTGCTCGCCAAGGTGATCGTGCGGGCCGCCACGCCGGCGCGCGCCTACGCCAAGGCCGACGCGGCGCTGGGGGAGTTCGTGATCGACGGCCCCGGTACCAACGTCGCCCTGCTGCGCGCCGTCCTCGCCGATCCCGAATTCCGTTCGGGCCCCGTCGACACCGGCTACCTCGCGCGCCGGATCGGTGACCTCGTGCCCGAGACCGCCGCCCCCGCATCGACGCCCGCAGTCGAGCTCGACGGGGACGTACTCACCGCGACGCTGACCGGCACCGTCGTCGCCGTCGCCGAGGCCGGATCGGCCGCCGAACCCGGTACCGCCCTGGTCGTGCTCGAGGCCATGAAGATGGAGCACGAGCAGACGCTGCCCGTGTCGGTGACCGTCGGCGACGTGCTGGTGCGGCCGGGGGAGACGGTGACCGCGGGTACCCCGCTCCTGACGTACGCCCCCGCCGACGGCGCGGCGGCCGCCGACGACGCGGCCGACGCGCTCGATCTCGACCGGCCCCGCGCGGACCTCGACGAGGTGCGCGAGCGGCACCGCGTCACGCTCGACGAGGGCCGCCCGGAGGCTGTGGCCAAGCGGCGGCGGATCGGCCGGCGCACCGCGCGCGAGAACATCGAGGACCTCGTCGACGCGGACAGCTTCACCGAGTACGGCGCGCTGCTCCTGCCGGCGCAGCGGGCCCGCCGCTCCGAGGAGGAGCTCATCGCGACCGGCGCCGCGGATGGGCTCATCGGCGGCCTCGCGACGATCGGCGGTGCCGAGGCGATGGTGATCTCGTACGACTACACCGTGCTCGCGGGCACGCAGGGCTGGCGCAACCACGCCAAGACCGACCGGCTCATCGACGTCGCGGACCGCCGGAACGTGCCCATCGTGCTGTTCGCGGAGGGCGGCGGCGGCCGCCCCGGCGACACCGATCTCGACATCGTGGCGGGCCTCGACGTCCCCACGTTCCGGTCGCTCGGCGCGCTGCGCGGGCGGGTGCCGCTGATCGCCGTCGTCTCCGGCCGCTGCTTCGCCGGGAACGCGGCGCTCGCGGGCATCTGCGACGTCGTGATCGCCACGCCGGACGCCAACCTCGGCATGGGCGGGCCGGCGATGATCTCGGGTGGTGGGCTCGGCGAGTTCCCGCCCGAGGCCATCGGCCCCATCGACGTGCAGCGCCGCAACGGCGTCGTGCACGTCGTCGCCGACGACGAGGCCGACGCGGTCGATCGCGCGCGCCGATACCTGGGCTACTTCGCCGGGCCCGTCGACGCCTGGACCGCGCCCGATCCGCGCGCCGCGCGCCACGTGGTCCCGGAGAACCGGCTGCGCGCCTACGACGTCCGCGCCGCGATCGCCGCCATCGTCGACGAGGACTCGACGCTCGAGCTGCGCCGCGACTACGGCGTCGGCATCATCACCGCGCTGGTCCGGGTGGAGGGGAAGCCGTACGCGCTCATCGCGAACAGCACCCGCCATCTGGGCGGCGCGATCGACGGCGAGGCGGCGGACAAGCTCGCGGACTTCCTGGAACTGGCCCAGGCGCACGGGCTCCCGGTGATCTCGCTGTGCGACACCCCCGGGTTCATGGTCGGGCCCGAGGCCGAGGAGCACGCCACCGTCCGGCGGTTCTCCCGGCTGTTCGTGCTCGGTGCGCGGCTCACGGTGCCGCTCGGCGTGATCGTGCTGCGCAAGGGCTACGGCCTCGGCGCGATGGCCATGACCGGCGGCAGCTTCCACGCCCCGCAGTTCACCGTCGCCTGGCCCACGGGCGAGATCGGCGGGATGGGCCTCGAGGGCGCGGTGCGGCTGGGCTTCAGTAAGGAACTCGCCGCCGCGCCCGACGAGGCCGCCCGCGCCGAGCTCTTCGACCAGCTGCTGGCACTCGCGTACCAACGCGGCCGGGCGCTGCACGCCGCCACCACCTTCGAGCTGGACGACGTGATCGACCCCGCCGCCACCCGGAACTGGATCCGTACCCTCACCCGGTGAGGGAGTGAGGGTACGGATCCTCCGCGGTCGCCGGCCGCGCCGGCGACCGCGGGTCCCGCGGTGATCAGCGCACGCGGCGGAACAGCGCCTCCAGGGCGATGACCAGCACCGCGGCGATCACCACGTGCATCAGCGAGAGCATCACCGTGGACGGTCCGTCGAAGTCCGCGGCCAGGGTGCCCGCGATGGTGCCGAGCGATGCCGCGGCGCCGACCACGGCGGCGACCCGCAGGATCGGGGCCCACAGCTTCGAGAGCAGCACGGCCACGGTCATGCCGACGGCCAGCGGTACCACCGTCATGAGGACGACGCCGCCGGGGGCGACCGAGGCGCGGACCCCGGCCTCGTCGGTCATGGTGAAGTCGCCGCCCGCGACGAGGCCGATCAGCCACAGGGCGAGGTTCGTGAGTAGGGACAGGCCGACGGCGCCCAGCACGGCGGTCGTGCGGGTCGGGCGGAAGGTCGACGGGGCTGCGGTGTCGATGGCGGTCATGATGTCTCCTCGGGTCGTTTTCCGGAACGAGTCCATCAAATAACCCGAAGCATTGTTGAGGTCAAGCCCTAATTCAAACCGGATTGTGCGGCGACGACTGCTGCCTGCACCCGTGACTGCACGCCGAGCTTCATCAGCACCCGCGAGACGTGCGTCTTCACGGTGGCTTCGCCGATGTCGAGACGCCGCGCGATCTGCTGGTTCGACAGGCCCTCGCCGAGCCCGGCGAGGACGTCGCGCTCGCGGTCGGTGAGCGCGCTGAGGTCGACGGCCGCGGGCTCGGCGCCGGGACGGGGGATCGCCGCGATCACCGCCCGGGTGACCTTGGGGTCGAGTACGGCGTCGCCGGCCGCGACGGCCAGGACCGCGCGGATCAGCTCGTCGCCGCCCGCCGACTTGAGCAGGAAGCCGCTCGCCCCGGCGCTCAGCGCGCCGAGGACGTACTCGTCGAGGTCGAAGGTCGTCAGCACCAGCACGGCGCTGTCGGTCTCGGCCACGACGGAGGCCGTCGCCGCGAGCCCGTCGACCCGCGGCATGCGGACGTCCATCACGACCACGTCCGGCTTGAGGGCCCGCGCCTGCCGCAGGGCGGCGGCACCGTCGGCCGCCTCGCCGATCACCCGCACCTCCCCGGTCGATTCCAGGAGCAGGCGCAGGCCCGCCCGGATCGCCGCGTGATCGTCCGCCAGGACGACGGTGGCCGTCACCGCGCCACCTCCATCGGGATCGTCGCCCGGACCACCCACGCCCCGTCGTCGGGTCCCGCGGTCGCCGACCCGCCGATGGACTCCGCGCGGAAGGCGATGTTGCGCAGGCCGTCTCCGGAGCCGGTCGGGCCGGGTAGCAGGGCGTTCGCGGCGGTCATGGTCAGGTGCTCCTCGGTGACGTCGACGTCGACCTCCAGCGCGGCGCCGGGGGCGTGTTTGGTGGCGTTCGTGATGACCTCACCGAGGATTCGCGTGAGGGTGGCCTCGACGGCGGTGGGCAGCGGACCGTCGGGCAGCCGGAGCCGGACGGACACGCCCGCGGCCCCCGCCGTCTCGATGAGCGGCTCGAGGGATTCGAGGGTGGTGCGGACGGCGGCGTCGTCGGGCGAGGTGAGCAGGTTGATCGTGGCCCGCATCTCCTCGAGCGCGGCGAGGCTGCCGGACCGGATCGACTGCAGCACCGCCGGATTCTCGGGCGTGCGCTGCGCGGCGTCGGCGAGGATCGCGACCGCGGAGAGGTGTCCGGCGACGGTGTCGTGCAGCTCCCGTGCGAGGCGCCGCCGCTCGTCCGCGAGCGCCGTGGCGCGCCGGGACTCACCCTCCTCGCGCTCGAGCTCCGCGAGCCGGCGGTAGGCGAGCACCGCCCGGCCGTAGCCGATCGGCGACCAGATCACGGCGATGAGGATCAGCACGGCGTACATGCCGGCCTTCACCCCGACGAAGGCGGTCGCGCCGACGCCGAGCACGACCGTGAGCACCAGCACCGTCACCGAGACGACGTCCCGCAGCCGTTCGGACCCCGTCGCCACCGCGAGGTAGATCACGTCCGACAGGGCGATCCACAGCACCACGGACGGCCCGAAGGTGAAGTCCCAGGCGACCAGGGCCAGCATGAGGCCGAAGGCCGCGGCCGGGCGGCGCCGGGCGAGCAGCTGGATCGCCAGTGCGCCGCCCAGCAGCCCGAGCTTGACCTGCCACGGGTAGAAGTCCTCGGTCCGCGAGTTGACGGACCACCCGCCGGCGCCCCAGAGCACCGCGCCCACCAGGCAGATGCCGAAGGCCGGCACGGCGGCGTACTCCGACGACCACCCGCTCAGCACCGACCTCATGCGCCCATTGCAGCACATCGCCGCGGCCGGCGGGTCCACCGAAAGGGGGAGGGCCCACGGGCCACCGGGGGGACGACGACGGCGCGCGGGCGCGGCACAGTGGGCGGCATGGGAGAGCTGAACAATCCGGTGCTGTGGACGATCGCCGCGTGCGAGATCGGCTTCTGGGTCCTCGTGGTCGGTGGCCTCGCGATGCGGTACATCCTGCGCTGGCGCCGCCCGGGGATGATCGCGCTGGCGCTCGTGCCGCTGCTCGACGTGGTGCTGATCGCGGCCGTCGCGATCGACCTGTACCGCGGCGGCGAGGTGGGCTTCGCGCACCGGCTCGCGGGCATCTACCTCGGATGCACCGTGATGTTCGGGCACCGCATGATCGCCTGGGCGGACGAACGCTTCGCCCACCGCTTCGCCGGCGGGCCCGCGCCGCGGAAGGTGCCCAAGCTCGGGCCCGAGCGGACCCGCAAGGAGTGGTCGGACTTCTACCGGTGGCTCGGGGCCGTCGCCATCGCCGGCGCCGTCTCGCTGGGGCTGGGCTACACCGTCGCCGACGACACCCAGCGCGAGGCGCTGATGGGCGTCTTCGGGACCCTCGGCGTGATCACCGTCATCTGGTTGGTCACCGGACCGCTGTGGGTGACGGGCCGCGGCGAGACCGCCGAGCGGTGATCACGCGGGCGGATCGCGGGCAGGCGCCTTTCAGGATGCGAAGCGGACGTAAGCGGCGAATACTCCCAGGTGATTCGGATCACCCTCTGATCGGAGATGCCATGACCGTGTCCGCCTTCACCATCGACGTCCCCGACGCGGAGATCGCCCAGCTGCAGGAACGGCTGCGCGCGACCCGCTTCCCGGACGTCGCCCCCAACACCGACTTCGCCCGCGGTACGTCCGGCGAGTACCTGCGCGATCTCGTCGCGTACTGGGCCGACGGGTTCGACTGGCGCGGCGCCGAAGCGGGGCTCAACGCCGTACCGCAGTTCCGGGCCGAGGTGGACGGTCGCCCGCTCCACTTCCTGCATCGCGTCGCCGCCGACTCCCGCGGCGCGATCCTGCTGTTGCACGGATGGCCGGATACGCCCTTCCGGTACCGGCGCGTGCTCGACGACCTCACCGCCCGCGGCTTCGACTGCGTCGTGCCCTCGCTGCCGGGCTTCGCGTTCACCGGCGGGCACGCGCTCTCGAGCACCGCGACCGCGGACCTGTTCCAGCGTCTCATGACCGAGGTACTCGGCTACGAGAAGTTCGTGGTGGCGGGCGGCGACGTCGGCACCGTCGTCGGCTCGCAGCTCGCGCGGCGGCACCCGGACCGGGTCGCCGGCCTGCACCTGACGAACGCGGAGTACCCGACCGGCGCGGAGACGGATCTGGACGAGGAGGAGCGCGCCTACGCCGAGTTCATCCAGTACTGGTGGGCCACCCAGGGCGGCTACGCGGCCGTCCAGTCCACGAAGCCGCAGATCGTCGGCCCCGCGCTCAACGACAGTCCCGCCGGGCTCGCCGCCTGGATGATCGGGCTGATCGACACCGGGTCCCAGGATCATGATGTCGACGGTGCCTTCGGCGGGCGCGACGAGCTCCTCACCAATCTCAGCATCTATTGGTTCACGCAGACCGCCGCCACCGCCGCGGACAGCTACGCCGCGGACGGGTGGGGCGGCGAGGCCACCAGGATCACCGTGCCGACCGCGATGGCTATCTACCCGCGCGAGGCCCAGTCGCCCCGCAGCTGGTGCGAGCGCGCGGCGAACGTGATCCGCTACACGACGATGCCGCGCGGCGGGCACTTCGCGGCCCTCGAGGTGCCGCAGGACTACGCCGGCGACCTCCTCGCGTTCGTCGAGGAACTCGGCTAGAACGCCGAACGGCCCGGCGGAGACCGCCGGGCCGTTCGGTGGGAGACGTCTAGTCGAGGTAGTCGCGCAGGACCTGCGAGCGCGACGGGTGCCGCAGCTTGCTCATCGTCTTCGACTCGATCTGGCGGATGCGCTCCCGCGTCACGCCGTAGACCTGACCGATCTCGTCTAAAGTGCGCGGCTGACCGTCGGTGAGGCCGAACCGCAGGCGGACCACGCCGGCCTCGCGCTCGGACAGGGTGTCCAGCACGGACTGGAGCTGGTCCTGCAGCAGCGTGAAGGACACCGCGTCGACCGCGACGACGGCCTCCGAGTCCTCGATGAAGTCACCGAGCTGGCTGTCGCCCTCGTCGCCGATGGTCTGGTCCAGCGAGATCGGCTCGCGCGCGTACTGCTGGATCTCCAGCACCTTCTCCGGCGTGATGTCCATCTCCTTCGCCAGCTCCTCCGGGGTGGGCTCGCGGCCCAGGTCCTGGAGCAGCTCGCGCTGGATGCGGCCGAGCTTGTTGATGACCTCCACCATGTGCACCGGGATGCGGATGGTGCGGGCCTGATCGGCCATCGCGCGGGTGATCGCCTGACGGATCCACCAGGTGGCGTACGTGGAGAACTTGTAGCCCTTGGTGTAGTCGAACTTCTCGACCGCGCGGATCAGGCCGAGGTTGCCCTCCTGGATCAGGTCCAGGAACGCCATGCCGCGGCCGGTGTAGCGCTTGGCCAGCGAGACCACGAGGCGCAGGTTGGCCTCGAGGAGGTGGTTCTTGGCGCGGTTGCCGTCGCGGGCGATCCAGTTCATGTCGCGCCGGATGCCGATCGCGGGCTTCTCGCCGCGCTCGAGCCAGCGGTTGATCTGCTGCTCGGCGAACAGGCCGGCCTCGATCCGCTTGGCGAGCTCGACCTCCTCCTCGGCGTTGAGCAGCGCGACCTTGCCGATCTGCTTGAGGTAGGCGCGCACGGAGTCGGCCGAGGCGGTGAGCTCGGCGTCCTTGCGGGCCTGTCGCAGCGCCTCCGACTCCTCCTCGTCCCAGACGAAGTCGCCCGATGCCTTGTCCTGCTCGGACGGCTCCTCGTCCTCCGCGTCCGCCGGGGCGGGCTTGGTGACGGCGCTCTTCGCCTTCGCATCCGCGGTGTCGTCCGCGGTGTCGTCGGCGTCGAGCGCGACCTCCTCGTCCGCGAGCTCCGTGGGATCGGGATCGCCGTCGAGCTCCGGATCGACCTCGTCCTCGGCGCCGCCCTCGGAGCCGGCCGCCGAGGCGTCCTTCTTGCCCGCGGCCTTCTTCGCCGTGCGCTTCGCCGGACCCGCGGCCGCCTTCTTGGCCGGGGCCTTCTTGGCGGGGGCCTTCTTCGCCACCGCCTTCTTGGCCGGGGCCTTCTTGGCCGGGGCCTTCTTCGCGGGAGCCTTCTTCGCGGGAGCCTTCTTGGCGGTGGTCTTCTTGGCGGGGGTCTCCGCCGAGGTGGCCGAACCGTCCACGCCGTCTGCCGACGGTGCGCTGGAGCTGGTCTGCGTCGCTGCCACGTACGCCCTTTCCTACTGTGCCTGCATGCGCCGGAACCGCTTCCCGGGCGCGACAACAACACCTGTTCCGAGCCGTGCGCGGCGTCGGTGGTGGCTGAGGCGACCGGAGGCGAGGGAGACCGGCGTCTGTTCCGGCGTTTCGACGCCGGCACCCCATTGTAACGATCCGGTCGCTCCGCCCGCATTCACCTGCGGTCAAAGCGCCCGAACCGGACGGATCAGCCGCGCTGCGACGCCATCGCCGCGCCCACGATCCCGGCGGTGTTCAGCAGCTTCGCGGGGATCACCGGAGTCTTCACCTCGAGCAGCGGGACCCACTTGTCGGCCTTGCGGCTGATGCCTCCGCCGACGATGATCAGGTCCGGCCAGAGCAGCTTCTCGTACTCGCGGAAGACGCGGCTGACCTGGCCCGCCCACTTCTCGTAGCTCCATCCGCGGCGGTCCTTGATCGAGCTGGCCGCCCGGTGCTCGGCCTCCTTGCCCTCGACCTCGATGTGGCCGAACTCGGTGTTGGGCACCAGGGTCCCGCGATAGATCAGCGCCGAGCCGATGCCGGTGCCCAGGGTCAGGAGCAGGATCACCCCGTCGAAGTCGCGGCCGGCGCCGTACCGGTCCTCCGCCAGCCCCGCCGCGTCCGCGTCGTTGAGCACAGTGACCGGACGATCGAGGGTGGACGTGAAGAGCTCGCTCGCGTCGGCGCCGATCCAGCCGGGATCGATGTTCGCCGCGCTGCGGACCGTGCCGTTCGTCACGACCGCGGGGACGGTGATCCCGACGGGGCCGGCCCAGTCGAAGTGCTCGATGACCTCGCGGACCGCGCCGGCGCACGCGCCCGGCGTGGACGGCTGCGGCGTGGGCACCTTGAAGCGCTCGCCGACCAAGTCGCCCGTGTCCATATCGACGATGCCGCCCTTGATGCCGCTGCCGCCGATGTCGACGCCGAACCCCAGATTCTCCGCCATTGCCTACTCCGCATTCCTTGAGGTGCCGGACCGCAGTCCTCCGCCCGGGTGCCCCCGGCGCTGACAAAGTACCGCGGATTGTGGTTCTGTGGTGGGCGTGCAACTTAACCGGTGGGAGTTGTCCGAGATCGCCGTCGCCGTCGTCACGGAGGCCGCGCAACGCGTCGTGGCCCGCCGGGCGGAGGTCTTCGGCGCCAATGCATTCGATGGCGCCGACGGGACGCGTCCGGAGGGTGTGACCACCAAGTCGACGCCCACCGACCCGGTCACCGTCGTCGATACCGAGACCGAGCGCTTCGTGCGGGAGCGGCTCGCGGAGCTGCGGCCCGACGACGCCGTCCTCGGCGAGGAGTTCGGTGGTGAGCAGGGGGAGCCCGGTGCGGTCCGCTGGATCGTCGACCCCATCGACGGCACCGTCAACTTCCTCTACGGGGTGCCCGCCTACGCCGTCTCCCTCGGCGCCCAGGTCGACGGCGTGTCCGTGGCGGGCGCGGTCGCCGACGTGGTGCACGGCACCGTCTACGCCGCCGCCCTGGGCGAGGGTGCGCGCGAGATCGCCCCCGACGGCACGGTCCGCGGGCTCCGGGCGAACCCGATCACCGACCCCGCGCTGGCCCTGGTCGCGACCGGCTTCGGGTACTCCCGCGAGCGCCGCGAGAAGCAGGGCCGGGTTCTCGCGCAGCTGTTGCCCGCGGTCCGCGATGTGCGACGCATCGGCTCCGCCGCCCTCGACCTGTGCATGGTGGCCGCCGGCCGCGCCGACGCGCATTTCGAGCACGGCCTCAGCCCGTGGGACTGGGCCGCAGGCGCCCTCGTCGCGCAGGAGGCCGGTGCGGTTGTGATCGTGCCCGCCGCGGACTCCACGAGCGATGACGGCGCCCTGACCCTCGCGGCCGCGCCGGGCATCGCCGACGGGCTGATCGCACTCCTGCGCGAGGCCGGAGGGCTCGAGGCCCTCTAAGGCGGCGGCACCCGGCCGCGGGGCGGATCAGTGGTGAGCGGAGCGGCTCAGCGGTTGCAGGACTGGCTGTGCACGGCCGAGACGAGGGCGGGGTTCGCCCCGCCGTCGGCCGCACCCGCGGGAGCCGCCCGCAGGATCCGCAGGATCTCCTGCGCATCGGTGCTGGGCTCGAGATCGGTGAAGAACGTGCCCAGGACCAGGTCGACCGAGTTGTCGCGCCGCCCGTCGTCCACCAGCTCCGCGCACGGGGCGATGATCCAGGCCGCTGCGGCCGCTGCCCGGCCCGAGTCGCCGAACCGCAGCTGCGCCTGGCAGGCCATCTCGGGGTAGACCGGGTCGTTGCCGTAGGCGCCGGTGGTGGGTGCGCCGAACCCGTAGTCGGCGAGTTTGTTCAGGGTGGTCTCCGCGCGGCCCGCCTGGCCCGAGGCGTTGAGCACGCGCACCGTCGACGCGGCGAGCGGTGCGGGCCGGACCGAGACCAGGTCATCGGGGGAGACGACGTCGAACTTCCCCGACGCGGGCGCGGGCGCCGGCGCGGTGGCCCCCGCGCGCGCCGCGGCGCCCGTCGTCGGCGCCGCCGAGGCCGACGGGGCCGGCGGCGGCGGGCAGGACACGGGCGCTGCGGTCTCCTCCTGGGAGGACATGGCGCGGGCCCAGGTCGCGATGGCCACGACGGCGAGGACGGCGATCACGATGAGGATCGGGAGCGTGTTGCGCCGCCGGAACGGTTCACCGTTCCGGTCGAATCGCCGGCCCGTGCCGGTGAGCTGGGAAACCACGGCCCCGACTGTACGGGAGGGCGTCGCCCGGGCAGGGGAGGCGGCGCGGGAGTCGCGCGGGAATCATCCGGGCCCATCGTGCGTTGGAGGGGCAACGAGCGGTGGAATCCGGACCGTCACGGAAAGTCCGTGACATCCGATTTCGAGTGCGCTACACTCTGGCCGCTCGCGCGGGAAACAACGCGCCCGGCGGTCTCGGAAACCCTGAGGCCCAGGGGTACGAGCAAGGATGGGGATGACACGGCATGGCAACTGATTACGATGCTCCACGGCGGTCCGAGGCGGATGAGATCTCGGAGGATTCGCTCGAGGAGTTGAAGGCCCGTCGCAACGAGGGCCAGTCCGGCACGGTGGACGTGGACGAAGGCGAGACCGCCGAGTCCTTCGAGCTCCCCGGTGCCGACCTGTCGGGCGAGGAGCTGAGCGTCCGGGTGGTGCCGAAGCAGGCTGACGAGTTCACCTGTACCAGCTGCTTCCTGGTGTACCACCGCAGCCGGCTCGCCGATCCGGACGGCACCGAGCTGATCTGCATCGACTGCGCCTGACGGCTACTTTCTCCGCGGCGGCCCGCTCGCTATCCGAGCGTGGTCGCGGCGGGGATGAGCGCGAGCATCTTCTCCGGATGCCGCGTGGAGACCATCCAGTACGGCGTCGGATCGTCGGGGTCGTCGAGGACCACGACGATCATGGTCTTGATCCAGCCGCGGTGGTACACGAACGCCGCGGGATCGAGCTGGCGGCCGAGCGCCGCGCTCTTCGCCTCCGCCGGCACGGCCGCGGCGCGGGAGATCAGGTCCAGCGGGAGGTGGGCGTTGCCCGCCCACAGCTCACCGTCGCGCACGCCGACGCTGCCGCGGCCCATCGACCAGAGCAGCACCGCGATCACGGCGACGATCAGCACGAACGCGCCGATCATCCAGTCCCCCCACTTCGCAGCGAGAGTCACCTCGAAACACAGCAGACCCGCCACGACCGCTCCCGCGAGCCACCAGTACCACGGCACCGTCAGCCTCTCGGTGTAGCCGTTCTCCGGCTTCGAGGTCTTCACTGTTCGATCGTCCGACACGGCTTCAGCGTAGTCTGCATCCCATGGTGAGCCAGATACCCCTACTGCGGCTCGACGAGGGCCTCCCACTCCCCAAGCGCGCACATCCCGGCGACGCGGGCGTGGACCTGTACTCGACGACCGACGTGCGGATCGAACCCGGCGCCCGCACGCTCGTCGCCACCGGCGTGGCGATCGCGCTGCCGCACGGCACCGTCGGCCTGATCCACCCCCGGTCCGGCCTGGCTGCGAAACACGGTCTCACCGTGGTCAATACGCCCGGCACCATCGACGCCGGCTATCGCGGCGAGATCAAGGTGTGCCTCCTGAACACCGACCGCGAGACGGCCGTCGACATCAAGCGCGGCGACCGCATCGCCCAGTTGCTGGTGCAGCGCGTCGAGTTGCCCGACTTCAAGGAGGTCTCGTTCCTCGACGAGACGGTCCGCGGCGCCGGCGGCTACGGCTCGTCGGGCGGCCACGCCAGCCTCGAGTCCTCCCACTGATTCACCACCGAACCCCCGAAGACCCAAGGAGCACCGTTCATGGCCCTCGGCCGCCGCAAGTCCAAGCAGCGCAGCACCGCGAGTGTCGACCCGTACGCCACGATCGGGCAGCCGGAGCACCACACGGCGCCGGTCCCCGCGGACGACGACGAGGCGCAGGAGCTCGGCACCGGCGCCGGCCCGTACGACCTCAACTCCCTGGAGAGCACCGAGGGCCTCGACGACGGCCGGCTCGATCTCGGCTCGATCATCCTCGCCATGCCGCCGGAGTCGCAGCTGCAGGTCGAGATGAGCCCCGAGGGCGTTCCCGTCGGCGTGCACCTCGACACCCCCGTCGGCCGGATCACGCCGGGCGTCTTCGCGGCGCCCAAGTCGGGCGGGCAGTGGCGCGAGGTGGTCACCGAGCTGGCCGATTCACTCCGCGAGAACGGCGCCCAGGTCGCGATCGAGGACGGCCACTGGGGCCGCGAGGTCGTCGGCACCCAGCCCGACGGCGTGCTCCGCTTCATCGGCGTCGACGGCCCGCGGTGGATGGTCCGCATCGTCGTCGCCGCGCCGCTCGAGAACGCCGATCAGGCCGCTCAGCTCGCGCGCGCCATGCTCGCGGAGACAGTGATCCGCCGCGGCATCGACCCGCGCCCCGCCCGCGACCACCTGGAGATCGAGCTCCCCGCCGAGCTGGTGCAGCAGCTGCAGGAGGCCATGGCGGCCCAGCAGGCGCAGCAGGAGCAGGCCGCTGCGGCGATCGCCGCGCAGGTCGCGCAGCGCGCCGCCGCCGAGGGCCCCGCAGCCCTGCGGCAGAGCAATCAGGACCGGCTCACCCAGGGATCCGCGCTGACCCGGCTCAACAACCAGCAGTAAGGCCGTCGAGCCCCGCCCGGCCCAGGACGGCCGGGTCGGGGCCGAGGTCCGCGAGGTCGACCACGACCGCGGAGGCGTTGGGGATCGCCGCCGCCCACGTGCGCGCCGTGGCGACGGGGTGGATCAGGTCGCCCTCCGCGCCGACCACGACGGTGCGCGCGACCAGTCCGCCGAGCGCGGACTCCGTCGGCGCGGCGAACCCGGCCGCCTCCCGCAGGGCGGGCGCGAGGAAGTCGCCGTGCGCGGCCCAGGAGCGGCTCAGCTCCCGCGCCAGCCACGGCGGGCTGCCCGCCCGCATCCGGGCGATCGCCTCGGCCGCGCCCACCTCGTCGACGACGTCCGCGGTCACCCGCGCCGACATCGCCGCGGGTACCTCCGGCCCGGCCGCGCCGCACCACGGCGGCAGGGTGAGGACGAGCGTCGCATCGGCGTCGGGGTGCTCGAGCGCCCAGCCCGCGGCGACGGCCGAGCCCAGAGAGACCCCGCAGACCAGCAGCGGTCCGTCGGCGGCGGCCGCGTCCAGCGCCGCGCGGTATCCGGCCACCACCGACGGCGGCGTCGCGTCGACCGCCATGGTGCGCGCGCACAGCGCGGTGAGCGGCGCGAACGCGCGGAGCGCGAAGTCGGCGTCCGAGCCCGAGCCCGGCAACAGGACGGCGGTGGTGTGCGCGGGGAACTGCATGCGCCGAGCATGCCAGGATGTCGCCGCGCCGCGGCGGGGGCACCGACGGCGGACGGCCGCCGGCCCGCCGCCGCGTAGTGTGATCGTGTGAAAGATGGTGCAGAGCAGGAGCCGGACACGGCGGCGGACGACGCCCCCGAGCCCTCGATCAAGGATCAGGTGCTCGACCAGATGGGCGGCTGGCAGGGCATGGTGTACTCCGCGCTGCCGGTGATGGCCTTCGTGCCCGCGAACGCGGTCTGGGGACTCAAGGGCGGTGCCATTGCGGCCCTCGCCGTCGCGGCGCTCGTGGCCGTGGTCCGCGTCGCCACCCGCACCTCCATCCAACCGGCGATCTCGGGATTCTTCGGCGTCGCGGTCTGCGTGGTGATCGCGATGATCGTCGGCGGCAACGGCAAGGGCTACTTCCTGTACGGCATCGTGATGCAGGCCGTCTTCGCGGTCGTCTTCGCGGTCTCGCTGGTCGTCCGGTGGCCGCTCGTCGGGGTGCTCTGGCACCTCTTCGACGAGCGGAAGAAGGATGCGCCCGGCGCGGAGGGTGCGGGCGCCGGCCACGACTGGCGCGCCGACCGGCGGCAGTACCGCGCCTTCGCGTGGCTGACGGTGCTGTGGTTCGCCATGTTCGTCGTGCGGTTCGCCGTCCAGTTCGCGCTGTACCAGAACGACGACGTCGGCGGGCTCGGCGTCGCACGTATCGCCATGGGCTGGCCCATGTTCGCCGTCGGCCTGCTTATCACCTTCCTCGTGGCCAGGAGGACGACGCATGCTCGCGCCGAATGATCTGCTCGAGCTGACCTGCGGCGCACCGGGGCACGGCGGCTTCGTCGTCGCGCGGTACGACGGCCGCGCCGTCTTCGTGCGCGGAGCGCTCCCCGGGGAGACCGTCCGCGCCCGGGTCACCGAGGTCAAGAAGTCCTACGCCCGCGCGAGCACCGTCGAGGTGCTCGAGGCCTCGCCGCACCGCGTACCCGAGGCGTGCGCCGCGGCGGCCGCCGGCGCCGGCTGCTGCGACCTGACTTTCGCCGCCCCGGCCTACCAGCGCGAGCTCACGGCGGCCGTGTTGCAGGACCTCCTCGTGCGCTTCGGAGGCTTCGAGCCCGATGCGCTCGAGCCGACCGTCGAGCCCCTGTCCGACGGGCTCGTCACCGGCTGGCGGCACCGCGCCCGCCTCGTCGCGGACGCCGACGGCCGCCTCGGGCAGCACGCCCACCGCAGCACCGCGGTGATCGTCGCGCCGTGTGCGCAGCTGCCCGACGCGCTGACCGACCTCGCGGCGGGGCTGCGCGCCGAGCCCGGAACCGAGGTCGCCCTCGTCCTCGACGACGCGGGCGCCGCGCACGCCGCGGTGCCCGCGCGCCGCGGCCGCCCAGCGAAGGTCCTCGCCGGCGCGCCCTTGGCCGAGTACCGGGTGGGCGCGCGGTCCTGGCGGATCCCCGTCGGGGGCTTCTGGCAGGCGCACCGCGATGCGGCGTCCCGGTACGCCCAATGGGTCGCCGCCTACACGGGACGGTACGGGGGAGAGCCCGGCCGCGCCTGGGACCTGTACGGCGGCGCGGGCGTCCTCGCCGGCGCGCTGGTCGACGAGGGTTTCGCGGTCGACGTGGTCGAGACCTCCGGCGGTGCGATCGCGGCCGGCAGGCAGTCCCTCGCGGACGAGCCCGTGGCGTTCCACCGCGGCGACGTCTCGTCCCGCCTCAAGGGCCTCCCGTCGCCCTCCGTCGTGGTCCTCGACCCGCCCCGCGCAGGCGCCGGCGCAACGGTCGTGACGGCGATCGCGGCGGCCGGTCCGCGGGCGATCGTGCACGTCGGTTGCGATCCGGCGGCGTTCGCACGCGACGTCGGCGCCGCGTGCGAGAACGGCTATCGCGTCGCTGAGCTGGACGCATACGACGCCTTCCCGGGAACGCATCACCTCGAGGCGTTCGCGGTGCTGGTGCCGGGGCGCGAAAACCGTCGCGGCCGGTAAAGTGGCAAAGGCACCTCTCACGGGAGTAGACACGAGGGATATGAACCTGCTGCGCACCATCGAGTCCCCACGCGACCTGCGTCGGCTGGACCAGGATCAGCTCACCGAGCTGGCCGGGGAGATCCGTGACTTCCTCGTGGAGAAGGTCTCGGCGACCGGTGGGCACCTCGGCCCGAACCTGGGCGTCGTCGAGCTGACGATGGCGATCCACCGCGTGTTCGATTCGCCGACCGACCCTGTGCTCTTCGACACGGGTCATCAGGCGTACGTGCACAAGATCCTCACGGGCCGGCGCGACGGTTTCGACACCCTGCGTCAGGCCGGCGGCCTGTCCGGGTACCCGTGTCGCGCGGAGTCCGAGCACGACTGGGTCGAGTCCTCGCACGCTTCGGCGGCCCTGAGCTACGCCGACGGCCTGGCGAAGGCCTTCGCTCTCAAGGGCGAGCAGCGCACCGTCGTGGCCGTGGTCGGCGACGGCGCTCTGACCGGCGGTATGTGCTGGGAGGCGCTCAACAACATCGCGGCGTCGGACCGCCCCGTCGTCATCGTGGTCAACGACAACGGCCGCTCCTACGCGCCCACGATCGGCGGCCTCGCGACGCACCTGTCGGGCCTGCGCACGCAGCCGGAGTACGAGCGACTGCTCGGCGAGGCGCGGGCGCGACTGCGGAAGATGCCCGTGGTCGGCGAGCCCGCGTACTCGTTCCTGCACGGCATGAAGGCCGGCATCAAGGACATGGTGAGCCCGCAGGCGCTGTTCGCGGACCTGGGCCTCAAGTACGTCGGCCCCATCGACGGGCACGACGAGCTGGCCCTCGAGGCGGCCCTGCGCCGCGCCAAGGATTTCGGCGGCCCCGTCGTCGTGCACGCGCTCACCCGCAAGGGGAACGGCTACGAGCACGCCGAGAACCACGAGGCCGACCAGATGCACGGTATCGGCGTGATCGACCCCGCCACCGGCCTGCCGGTCGGGGGTGCCGCCGGCGCCCGCGACTGGACCTCGGTCTTCGCGGAGGAGCTGGTCGCGCACGGCGAGCGCCGCGACGACGTGGTCGCCATCACCGGCGCCATGGCGGAGCCGACGGGCGTCGCGGACTTCGGCCGCAAGTTCCCCGACCGCATGTACGACGTGGGCATCGCCGAGCAGCACGCCCTGACCTCCGCCGCCGGCCTCGCGCTGGGCGGCATGCACCCCGTGGTCGCCCTGTACGCCACGTTCCTCAACCGTGCCTTCGACCAGCTGCTCATGGACGTCGCCCTGCTCGGCCAGGGCGTCACCGTCGTCCTGGACCGCTCCGGCGTCACCGGACCGGACGGCGCGAGCCACCACGGCATGTGGGACCTCTCGCTCGCCGCGATCGTCCCCGGCCTGCGCGCCGCGGTGCCCCGCGACGCGGCCCGTCTCCGCGAGGAGTTCGCCGAGGCCCTCGCCGTCGACGATGCTCCGACCCTGATCCGCTACGGCAAGGGTGCGGTGCCCGCCGACCTGGAGGCCGTGCGCCGCCTGCCCGACGGTGCCGACGTGCTCGTCGAGGACGGCGACGGCGCCGCGGACGTGCTGATCGTGGCGGTCGGTGCCTTCGCCCACGTCGCGGTCGACGTGGCGACGCGCCTGCGCGATCAGGGCATCTCGGCGACCGTCGTCGATCCGCGGTGGGTGCTGCCGGTGCCGGGGTCGATCGTCGACCTGGCCCGTGCGCACCAGCTGGTCGTCACGCTCGAGGACAACGGCGTCGCGGGCGGTATCGGTGCGTCCGTGACCGCCGCGCTGCAGCGCGCCGAGGTCGACGTGCCGACGCGCGTCCTCGGCATCGAGCAGAGCTTCCTCGATCACGCCTCCCGCGGCGAGATCCTCACCGACCTGGGGCTCACCCCGTCGGAGATCGCCTTCCGGATCACCGGCTGGGCCACCGCGTGCGCGCACGTGACGGTGCCCGCCGAGAAGGCGCAGGCAACGCCGGAACAGGTGCGCTGACGCGGGTCCGGATCGGTCAGGCGGAGGCGAGCGCGGCCGCGACGGCGGCGACCGTCAGCCGCCGCTGCCAGTTCCGCGCGCCCGAGGCGGCGAGGGCGTCCTCGACGGCGTCGGAGCCGCGAGCCGTGCCGTCCCAACACAACTGACGGACGGCGTCGGTCGGAAGCAGGTTCTCCACCGGCACCGCCACCTCGTCGGAGATCTCGGCCAACGCGGCGCGGACCTTGGCGAGGCGCTCGGCGGCCTCGGGGTTCGACTTCGCCCACCGGTTGTTCGCGGGCACCCCGTTGCGGGGGCCGTGCAGCGGGGGGAGTGAGGCATCGGGGAGCGCGTTGGCCCGGTGGATCGCCCCGAGCCAGCGCTTCGCCGACCGTCGCATCCGCGGTCCGCCGAAGACCGGCAGCGCGGTCAGCTCGGCCTCGGTGGTGGGATTCTTCGCGGCGGCGTTGACGATCGCGGCGTCCGGGAGGGTGCGCCCCGGAGCGACGTTGCGCTGCTCGGCCATCTCGTCGCGGGCCATCCAGAGCTCCCGCGCGCGGGCCAACTGGCGCCGGTTGCGCAGCGTGCTCAACCCCGAGAGGCGACGCCACGGATCGGGCTTGGGCGCCGGGTCCGGGCGGGTGCGCTCGTACTCGAACTCCTCGAGCGCCCACTCCAGCTTCCCGGCGTCCTCGAGCCGCTCGTAGGCCTCGTCGCGCAGGTCGACCAGCACCTCGACGTCGAGCGCCGCGTAGTTGAGCCAGTCGTGCGGCAGCGGACGGGTGCTCCAGTCGGCGGCGCCGTGCCCCTTCGCCAGCGCGTAGCCGGTGTACTCGGAGGTCATCGCCGCGAGGTTCACCCGCGGCGCGCCCAGCAGGCGGCCGGCGAGCTCCGTGTCGAACAGCTCGTCGCACTCGAAGCCGTCGTCCCGCAGGCACGGCAGGTCCTGGTCGGCGGCGTGCAGCACCCACTCGACGCCGCGCATCGCCTCGATCACCGGCGCGAGGCCCTCGGGCTCGTGGATCGGGTCGAGCAGGAACAGCCCGGAGCCGGACCGCTTGATCTGGATCAGGTAGGCGCGGGAGGAGTACGTGAAGCCCGACGCCCGCTCGGTGTCGACTGCGACGGGGCCCGTCCCCCGGCGCAGTGCGGCAGCGCACTCCGCGAACTCCTCGACGGTGGTGAGGGGCTCGGGGACGCCCTCGGCGGGTTCGGTGAGCGGAATGCCGGGGACCGGTTCCGACGAGGCCTTGCCCACGGCGGCGCCTACGCCGAGCCGAGCCGGGTGATGCCGGCCGGGGGGAGCCCGGCGGCGGTCTCGAGCACCGCGCAGAAGGCCTCGACGTGGCCCGACAGGTCGTCGCCCAGCGGCGTCCACGAGGCCCGCAGCTCGAGCTGGTGGGCGCGCGGGGGGCCGGCGATGTCGCCGTAGCGCACGGACGCGGTCGCGGTGACGGTGCCGCCCAGCGCGGTCACCTCCTGGCCGCGCTCGGCGAGCGCGTCGGTCAGCCAGCTCCAGGCGACCTCGGGGAGCAGCGGATCCGACGCCAGGGACTCGTCGACCTCGGACTGCACGTACGCGACCAGCCGCATCAGGCCGTTCCACGCCTCGTGGCCGTGCGGGTCGTGGAGCAGGATCAGGCGCCCGAAGGTCTCGCCGTCGGAGTGCTCGGGCACCACATCGGTCTCGGGCGCGCGGACCTCGGCGCCGAGCGCGTAGCTGTACGGGGCGAGTCTCTGCGGGGGCCGGATGCTGCCGATCTCGATCTCGGGGCGGATCGTCGCCGTGTGCAGGGACTCGACGGCGACGCGGAACGACTCCGGCTCGGCGCCGCGCGTTCCCGCACCGCCCGCCGCTTCGTCACCCGTTCCTGGTTGGCTCACAAACCGTGACCGTAGCCGCTCGGAAGGCCTCACAGGCGGAGGCGCGCCGCGGGCCTCGGCCTGCGGGCGCGGAGGTCATGACATGATCGTTGACGATGAGTAACGAGGATCGATCGACGACGGCCGCGGCGACGGCGTACCCGCTGCTCGACGCGGCGGCGGGGCGCACTCCGGAGCACCGCCCGGTGTGGTTCATGCGGCAGGCCGGGCGCTCGCTGCCCGAGTACCGGAAGGTGCGCGAGGGGGTCGGCATGCTCGAGTCGTGCTTCCGCCCCGACCTGGTGTGCGAGATCACGCTGCAGCCGGTGCGCCGGCACCGCACCGATGCGGCGATCCTGTTCTCCGACATCGTGGTCCCGCTCAAGGCGGCCGGCATCGATCTCGACATCGTGAGCGGGATCGGCCCCGTCATCGAGCAGCCGATCCGGGACGCCGCGGCCGTCGCGGCCATGCCGAAGCTCGACGCGGCGCAGGTCGAGCCGATCGCCGAGGCCGTGCGGATGCTGCGCGGCGACCTGCCCGCGGGCGTCGCGCTCATCGGCTTCTCGGGCGCGCCGTTCACGCTGGCCTCGTACCTCGTGGAGGGCGGGCCCAGCCGCAACCACGAGCGCACCAAGTCGCTGATGTACACCCAGCCCGAGACGTGGCACGCGCTGCTCGACGCGCTCGCCGACATCGCGATCACCTTCCTGCGGGTCCAGGCCGACGCCGGCGCGCAGGCCTTCCAGCTCTTCGACTCCTGGGCCGGCGCGCTCTCGCTCGCCGACTACCGGCAGTACGTTCAGCCGCACTCCGCCCGCGTCTTCGCGGCGCTCCGCGAGAGCGCTCCGACGCTGCCCGCCTTCCACTTCGGGGTCGGCACGGGCGAGCTGCTCGGCGCCATGGGCGAGGCCGGCGCCGACGTCGTGGGCGTCGACTGGCGGGTCCCGCTCGACGTGGCCGCCGGCCGCGTCGGCCCCGGCAAGGCGCTGCAGGGCAACCTGGACCCCGCCACCCTGATGGCCGACCGCGACACCATCGACGCGCAGGTCCGGCGCGTGGTCGCCGACGCCGACGCGGCCCTCGCTGCGGGCGCCACCGGGCACGTCTTCAACCTCGGTCACGGAGTGCTCCCGTCGACCGACCCGGACGCTCTCACCCGCGTCGTGGAACTGGTGCACGCGCTATGAGCAATGTCGCCGTCGTCGGGGCGGGCATCTCGGGACTGGTCGCGGCCCTGCGCCTGCAGGAGGCGGGCGCGCGCGTCACCGTCTTCGAATCGGGCAACCGCGTGGGCGGCAAGCTGCGCTCGGAGACCATCGGCGGGGAGCGCCTCGACGTGGGCGCCGAGGCCTTCGTGCGCCGCCGCCCCGAGGTGATCGACCTCGCGACCGAGCTCGGTCTCGCCGACCAGCTCGTCGAGCCCGCCGGGCGCCGCCCGGCCCTGTTCGCCGACGGTGCCCTCCGCGGAGGCTTCGGCCGCACGGTGATGGGCATCCCGGGCGACGCCGACGAAGTGCGGATCCCGTTGCGCTGGAACCCCGGCGCCGACGCGTCGATCGGCGCGCTGGTCCGCTCCCGGCTCGGCGACGAGGTCGTCGAGCGCAGCGTCGACCCGATGGTGGCGGGCGTCTTCGCCGCCCACGCCGACGATGTCTCGGTGCGCGCCGCGCTGCCCGCGCTGGCCGCCCGCCTCGACGAGGGCGCCGCATCGCTCGGCGAGGCCGTGCGCGACGTCCTCGGCGAGCCCGACGACAGCCCCGTCTTCGGCGCCTTCCGCGGCGGTTATCAGCAGCTGCTGGATGCGCTCGCCGAGCGGCTCGGCGACCGGATCATGCTCGGCGCGCCCGTGCCCGAGGTGCGGCCCGGCTGGAGCCTGCGCGGCTCGATGTTCGACGCGGTCGTGCTCGCGGTGCCCGCGCCGCAGGTGGGTCGCCTCGTCGGGCTGAGCCTGCCGGAGCTCGGCGCGGCCGTGGGGTCGATCCCGGCGGCCAGCTCGGCGCTGGTGACGATGCGGCTGCCCGAGGACGTCGAGCTGCCGGACCTCTCCGGCGTGCTGGTGGCGAGCCGCGAGCAGGTCAGCGCCAAGGCGCTGACGCTGTCGGGCCGCAAGTGGGATCACCTCCCCGGCGGCACGGTGCGGCTGTCCTTCGGGCGGCTCGGCGTCAGCCGGATCGTCGACGACGTCGACGCGGGCCTGGTCGCCGCGGCGCGGGACGACCTCGCGAACGTGCTGGGGATCGCCGCAGAGCCGACCGCCACGCACGTGCAGCGCTGGTACGAGGGCATCCCCGTCTACCTTCCCGGCCACCGCGATACCCTCGCGGCGATCGAGGCGGCCACGCCGAAGGGACTCGCCCTCGCGGGCGCGTACTTCGACGGTGTCGGGGTGCCCGCGTGCATCGCCCGCGCGGAGGCCGCGGCCCAGCGGGTGCTGGCCGACCTGTCCTGAGTCGGTCCCGCGCGCGGGACTACGATCGACGGCATGGCCAAACTGGATTACGCGGAGCTCAATTCGACCGTCCGATACCTCATGTTCTCGGTGTTCTCGATCTCGCCGGGGGAGTTGGGCGACGACGAGCAGCGGGCCGCGGCGGCCACCGAGGCCGAGGCCTTCCTCGCGAAGATCCAGGAGGGCGACCTGGTGGTCCGCGGCGTGTACAACATCGCCGGGATGCGCGCCGACGCCGACTTCATGATCTGGTGGCACGCCGAGAAGCTCGAGGACCTGCAGGCCGCGTACAACGACTTCCGGCGCAGCACCGCGCTGGGACGCGCGAGCGACCCGGTGTGGTCGAACACCGCGCTGCACCGTCCCGCGGAGTTCAACAAGAGCCACATCCCCGCGTTCCTGGCGGGGGAGGACCCCGGCGCGTACATCTGCGTCTACCCGTTCGTGCGCAGCCTCGAGTGGTACCTGCTGCCCGACGAGGAGCGCCGCAAGATGCTCGCCGATCACGGCCGCGCCGCGCGCGGCTACCCGGACGTGCGCGCGAACACCGTGCCCGCGTTCGCCCTCGGCGACTACGAGTGGCTGCTCGCCTTCGAGGCCCCCGAGATGCACCGCATCGTCGACCTCATGCGCGACCTGCGCGCCACGGATGCCCGCCGGCACACCCGCGAGGAGACGCCGTTCTTCTCCGGGCCGCGAACGGACGTCCGCGCGCTCCTCACCGCTCTGCCGTGACGGTGGGCCGGGCGGGGCTCACGCCTCGTCCGGCTCCAGGCGCATGGAGATCGAGTTGATGCAGTAGCGGAGGTCGGTGGGGGTGTCGTAGCCCTCGCCCTCGAAGACGTGGCCCAGGTGGCTGCCGCAGTTGGCGCACAGCACCTCGACGCGCCGCATGCCGAGCGAGGTGTCCACCCGCTCGATGATCTTGTCGCCCGCGAGCGGCGAGAAGAACGACGGCCAGCCGCAGTGCGACTCGAACTTCGCGTCGGAGCGGAACAGCTCCTCGCCGCACGCGCGGCAGCGGTAGACGCCGGACGTCTTGGTGTCGGTGTACTCGCCGGTGAACGGCGCTTCGGTGCCCGCCTGCCGCAACACGCGGAACTCGGGCGCCGAGAGGCGCTGCCGCCACTCCGAATCGCTCAGCTGCAGTTTGGGCTTGGGAGTACTGGCCTCACTCATGCCTCCACGCTAACCGCGCGCGGCGGATGGTGCCAGCTCGTGCTTGCCGGGCTCCTCGTCGGGCGGGAGCGGCCGGTCGATGCCCTCGTCGAGCCGGTTCTCGGCCTTCGCGTCGAGGTAGCGGAAGAGCAGCACGCAGAACGGCACGATGATGAGCAGCGACCAGCCGAGGGTGCACTTGAGATACGCCAGCGACCGCCCGAACGCGGGCCATTTGCCGGAGAGCCAGTTGTCGTAACTGAGGAAGCCGTAGACCGCGACCCAGGACACCCAGTTGCCCATCACCGAACTGCGGTAGACCACCGTCATCAGCATCGGGAACAGCAGCATCGAGTAGTAGCCCTGTCCCAGCGAGCCGACGAGCCACGACATAGTCAGCAGAGTGCCGGTGGAGGTCGCCAGCCACAGCAGCTCGTTGCTCTTGCGGTAGTACTTCCAGAGCAGCCACAGCGTGACCAGGGCCATCACGACCACGGCCGCGCGGAGGAAGTAGTCCAGCCACGGGGGCAGCCCGAAGTACTGCGCGTTCCCGGCGATCGAGCTGTTGTAGTAGTCGCGTGCACCGCTGAGGTACGGCAGCGTCTTGTGGAAGAACTCCGTGCGGTCCGCGGAGAGCGCCATGCCCGCGCCCATCAGGACGACGGGGATGCCGATCGCCGTGATCAGCGTCTTCCACTGCCGGTTGACGATGATCAGGACGAGCATCACGGCGAGCAGCGGCTTCACCGCGAAGGACAGCCCGAGCGGGACGCCCGCCCACAGGTCCTTCCGCTTGAGCAGCAGCGCCATCGCGGCCACCTCGGCGAGCAGGACGAAGCAGTTGAAGTTCGTGTAGACCAGCGTGCTGGTCACGGCCTCGGTGGTCACCGCGAAGAACAGGACCACCGGCGCGACCACGGAGTTCAGGCCGTAGCCGAACATCCGCAGCAGGATGTACAGGGCGAGCAGCAGCGCGATCGCGCTCAGTCCCACGAAGATGTAGCGCGCGGTCTCCGGATCGAAGTATCCGAACGGCGCCATGAGCAGCGTGCCCGACGGCGGATACAGGTA
The DNA here is from genome assembly GCF_037148755.1 of Tsukamurella sp. USMM236. Lineage (NCBI taxonomy): Bacteria > Bacillati > Actinomycetota > Actinomycetes > Mycobacteriales > Tsukamurellaceae > Tsukamurella > Tsukamurella sp. USMM236. The sequence goes on along the minus strand of NZ_JBBCSS010000002.1, from coordinate 573,093 downwards.
GTGCGGATCGACCGTGTCGTAGTTCTCGGTGTAGACCGCCTCGTGGCGCAGGAAGCGCACCGCGGCCGCGTAGACCGTGGTGAAATCGTCGGTCTTGTTCCCGTTCGGGACCAGGACGATCAGCCGCTGCAGCAGCGTGAGCAGGGCGAGCGGCCACAGGATGGCCTTGACCACGAGGCCGGGATCGGACTTCATCCGGGCGAGGGCGACTGACGACACCGCTAAACCGTACCCAACGCCGCGGCGGCCGCCGGGAGGCCCGCCCGCCTCACGCGGCGCGCGGGGGCGCAGATCACGCGGGACAAGCGCGCGTCGACGGGGCGTCGAGGCGGTCCAGGTACCCGATCAGCGACTTCTGCACGCACGACGACCGGATCACGGCACCGTCGCCGATCCCGGCCCAGGTGACGGCCGAGGGCTGCGCGCCGACGACGGTGAGCTGGCCCGTCAGGGTGTCGAGCGCGGTGCGCGCGGTGAGCGGGTCGGCCGCGGAGGTGGCGACCGCCGCCTTGACCCCGAGGTCGGTGAGCTTCGGCGGGGCCGTCATCGTCGGCCACGCCGCGCAGGTGCCGAGGTCGAGCGCGGTGGCGGCGCCGAGCCGGAACTCGGGGCCCCACTTCCGCGCGGACGCGATGATCTGGTCGGGGGAGGCCTTGGTGACGGCGTCCGAGCACCGTCCGACGAACTGGCCGTCGGTGCCGAGGGCCTCGTCGGCCGTGCGGAGCAGGGCGCGCAGCGGCCCGGCGTCGCCGGACCGGGCGCCCTGGAGCGCGGTGGCGAGGCGGGTGATGCGCGCGTCGCGGTCGCCAGGGCCGATGCCGAGGGTGACCACCACGGCCCGTCGGACATCGGAGTCGGTGACGGAGCCCAACCGGCCCGCCGCCGCGTCGTCGATGATCCCGCGCACCGCGCCGGCCGGATCCGCGCCGAGGGCGCACGCCGGTCCGCACTGCTCAGCGAAGGCGTCGACGGTGGCGGAGGTGCCGCGTGCGGCGTCCTCGGCGCGCTGCAGCTCGGTGCCGCCGTACCGGACGGGGGAGTCGAGGATCAGGCGCGCGACCTGCTTGGGGTGCTCGGCCGCGTAGGCGAGGGCGGTGGTGGAGCCGTCGCCGACGGCGAGCAGCCCGAGCGCCGGGACGTTCCACGCGGTGCGCAGCTTCTCGAGATCCTCGGCCGCGGCGGGCGCGGTGAAGTCGGAGATCGTGTCGGCGTACGCATCGCCGCACGTCGTCGACGCCTTCTGCGCGGACTCACCGATCTCCGCCACCCGTGCCTCGAGGCTCTGGCCCGCGGTGCCGCCGGTACGGAGCACGGCCTGATCGCCGGCGGTACGGCAGGTGAGCGCCCCCGACGTCCCGATGCCGCGGCGTTCGACGGCGACCACCGGGCGGTTCGCCAGCACGGGGCTGTCGCCGGAGGCGAGGGTCGCCAGGGCGCGCTGGCCGGTGAACTCCGTCCCGCCCACCAGGACGAGCGGGGCCGCGGTGTCGGGGGTGCCGGGCACGCTGGCCCGCGTCACCGAGAGCTTGAGGGGCGCCTCGGCCTGGCCGACGCCGACGGTGAGCGTCGCGCACTCCAGGGTGGCGTTCGCCGCGGGCGGGGTGCCGTACCGGGTGGCGATCCGGCTCGTGCAGTCCTGCCAGGCGAGCGGATCCTTCGCGGAGGCCTTCCACTCCGGGCCCTGGGGCGTGGTGTTCGCCGAGGCCGACGGTGCGCCGCCGCCCTTCCCGAAGTCGGTGACGTAGTCCGGGGTGGGCGCCGGGACCGGGGCGCAGGCGGACACGGCGACGATCGCGCCGACGGCGATCCCGGCGGCGGCGAGGGCTCGGGTGCGCGCGGAGGGCATGCCGTTCACAGTAACCAGATCACGGGGCGCGGGCCGTCAGCGCGCCCACCGCGTGTAGAGGAAGCCCTCGTCGTCGCCGAGGACCGGGCCGCGTTGCCAGTGGCCGAGCGGCAGGTCGGGTCCACGGACGATCCGCGCGCCGTCGCCGCCTACGAGCACGGGTGCGACGGTCAGGCACAGCTCGTCGACGAGGCCCGCGGCGAGAAGCGCGCCCAGGACGCCCGGACCGCCCTCCGCGAGGATCCGGCGGTGGCCGCGGGTGTACAGATCGTCGAGCACCGAGCGCAGGTCGACGGATCCACCGTTCCCCGAGTAGACGATCGGTTCCGCGCCGCCCGCCGGGTACAGGCGCTCGGTGCGCGGGATGCTCCCGCGCGTCACGATGGCCAGCGCGGGGTGCGCGGGTGTGCCGTAGTCCTCGTCGCGCACCGTCGCCGCGCCCACGAGGACCACGTCGGCGGCGGCGCGGAGGGCCGCGAACACCCGACGGTCGCCGTCCCCGCCCAGGCCGCCCGACCTGCCCGCCGCGGTGGACGACCCGTCGAGCGAGCTGATCATGTTGGCGCGCACGTACGGTCGGCCCTCCGCGAGCGGGTGCGCGTAGGCCAGGGCGAGGGCGGCGTCGTCCGCGGGCAGTGAGTCGATCACGTCACGACCGTAGCGCGGGATTTTTCGACCGCGACGACCAGCGGATATGATCACGACTCATGACGCTGCATCTCGTGGATCGCAACCCGACGGTGACGCCGGAGCAGATGGTGGAGCAGCTCGTTCCGCCGGAGATGTTCAGTGAGGTCAGCTTCGACAGCTACATCCCGGACCCGAACGAGCCCACCCAGGCCGCCGCGGTCCAGACGGGCCGGGCCTTCGTCGCGGACGTGGTCAAGCTCTCGAAGCAGCGGAACAAGAAGGGCCTGTTCGGGCGCAAGAGCACCCCGCCGCACGGCGTGGGCCTCTACCTCGACGGTGGTTTCGGCGTCGGCAAGACGCACCTTCTGGCGTCGATCTTCCACAGCGTCCCGTCGCCGAAGTCCTTCGGCACCTTCGTCGAGTACACCCACCTCGTGGGAGCGCTCGGCTTCAACCAGTGCGTCGAGTACCTGGCGAACCACAGCGTGATCTGCATCGACGAGTTCGAGCTCGACGATCCGGGCGACACGATGGTGATGTCGCGACTGCTCACCGAGCTGGCCGCCCGCGGCGTGTCGATCGTGGCCACCTCGAACACGCTGCCCGGGCAGCTGGGCGAGGGCCGGTTCGCCGCGCAGGACTTCCTCCGCGAGATCAACAAGCTCAGCTCCGTGTTCCAGTCGGTGCGCGTCGACGGTCCCGACTACCGGCACCGCGACCTGCCGCCCGCGCCCGACCCGCTCACCGACGAGGAGCTCGTCGCGGTCGCCGAGTCCGATCCGACCGCCACGCTCGACGACTTCGACGCGCTGTCGGACCACCTGTCCAAGCTGCACCCGTCGCGGTACAAGCAGCTGGTGGAGGGGATCTCCAAGGTCTGCATCCGCGGGGTGCATCCGGCCGACAACCAGACCGTCGCGCTGCGCATCGTGGTGCTCGCGGACCGGCTCTACGACGCCGGGATCCCGGTGCTCGTCTCGGGCGCGAAGCTCGACGAGATCTTCACCCCGGAGATGCTCGCCGGCGGTTACCGGAAGAAGTACCTGCGCGCGACGTCGCGCCTGCTCGCGCTGTCGCGCTTCGCCTCCGCCGACGCGCGATAGCCCGAAGCCCGCGATAGCCCGAAGCCGGCGGGCTCCAGCCCGAAGCGACGGGCGATAGCCCCGAACACACCAACACCCGCCCGGTGATGTGTGGGCCGGGCGGGTGCATGGGTGAGGGTGTCGGAGTGTGAGACGCGTCTCACTTCGCTGACAACAGTCACTGTACGGGAACGCTTTGCTGCGGGGAAGAAGGTTCGCGCATTCCGACGGGCGGAACTGTGACTCCGCAACGTGCGCGAGTGGTTCAGCGCGTGAACCGGGCGATCGCGTCCGTCGCCTCCTTGAGCTTGGCCGCGGTCTCCGCCTCGTCGCCCGAGCGGGCCGCGTCCACGACGCAGTGGCTCATGTGGTCCTCCAGGAGGCCGAGCCCGACGGCCTGGAGCGCCTTGGTCATGGCGGAGACCTGCGTGAGGATGTCGATGCAGTACTTCTCCTCCTCGACCATCCGCTGCAGGCCCCGGGCCTGCCCCTCGATGCGGCGCAGCCGCTTGAGGTACTCGTCCTTGTCGGACATGTAGCCGTGGTGCGCGTGGCCGGCGTCGGTGGTCATGGGGTTCAGTATCCCTTCTGGGGTCGGAAACTCCGCAGCCGCAGGCTGTTGCTGACCACGAAGACGGAGGACAGCGCCATCGCGGCGCCGGCGAGCATGGGGTTGAGCAACCCGGCCGCGGCCAGGGGGAGCGCCGCCACGTTGTAGGCGAAGGCCCAGAACAGGTTGGCCTTGATGGTGCTTAGCGTGCGGCGCGAGAGCCGGATCGCGTCGACGACGGTGCTCAGGTCGCCGCTGACCAGGGTGAGGTCGGCCGCCTCGATCGCGGCGTCGGTGCCCGTGCCCATGGCGATGCCCAGGTCGGCGGTCGCGAGGGCCGCAGCGTCGTTGACGCCGTCGCCGACCATCGCCACGGCCCGGCCCTGTGCCTGGAGCCGACGCACCGCGTCCACCTTCTGCGCCGGCAGCACGTCGGCGATCACCTCGTCGACCCCGACCTGCGCCGCGACGAACCGCGCCGCGGGCTCGTTGTCGCCGGTGAGCATGATCGGGCGCAGCCCCAGGCCGCGGAGCCGCGCGATCGCCTCGCGCGAGGTGGCCTTGACCTCGTCGGAGACCACGAGCACGCCGCGGGCGGCGCCGTCCCAGCCGACGGCGATCGGGGTCTGTCCCCGGAGCTGGGCCTCGTCGAACGCGGCGCGCAGGTCGTCGGGCAGGGGCATCGCTGCCTCGTCGAGCAGGCTCGGGCGCCCGACCGTGACGGCGCGCCCGCCGACGACCCCGCGCACGCCGAGCCCGGGCACGGCGACGAAGTCGTCCACGGCGCCGACGGGTGCGGGGGCGGCCCTGACGACGGCGCGGGCGATCGGGTGTTCGGAGGCCGCCTCGAGCGCGGCGGCGACGGCGAGCACGTCGTCATCGGTCTCGCCGGGGGAGACGTGCACTGCCTGCAGGGTCATGACGCCGGTGGTGACGGTCCCGGTCTTGTCGAGCACGACGGTATCGACGGCGCGGGTGTGCTCCAGCGCCTCGGGGCCCTTGATGAGGATGCCGAGCTGGGCGCCGCGGCCCGTGCCGACGAGCAGGGCCGTCGGAGTGGCCAGGCCGAGGGCGCAGGGGCACGCGATGATGAGCACCGAGACGGCGGCCGTGAGCGCCATCGACGCGGGCTGCCCGGTGCCGAGCCAGAAGCCCAGGGAGCCGACGGCTATCGCGAGGACGATCGGCACGAAGACACCGGAGATCCGGTCGGCGAGCCGCTGCGCCTTGGCCTTCCCCGCCTGCGCGTCCTCGACGAGGCGGCCCATCTGCGCGAGCTGGGTATCGGCGCCGACGCGGGTGGCGCGCACCACGAGGCGGCCGCCGGCGTTGACCGTCGCGCCGGTCACCGGATCGCCGGCGCGCACCTCGACGGGCGTCGCCTCACCCGTGAGCATCGAGGCGTCGACGGCGGACCGGCCGGCGACGACGACCCCGTCGGTCGCGACCTTCTCGCCCGGCCGCACGACGAACTCGTCGCCCACCGCGAGCGCGCCGATGGGGACGAGAGTCTCGACGCCGTCCCGGAGCACCGTCGCGTCCTTGGCGCCGAGCTCCAGCAGGGCGCGCAGCGCCGCCCCGGCCTGCCGCTTGCTCCTCGCCTCGAAGTAGCGTCCGGCCAGGATGAACGTGGTGACGCCGGCTGCTGCCTCCAGGTAGATGTTCGCGGTGCCGTCCATCCGCTCGATAGTGAACGTGAAGGGGTGCGTCATGCCGGTGACGCCGGCGGCGCCCCAGAACAGCGCGTAGACCGACCACCCGAACGCGGCCAGGACGCCGATCGACACGAGGGTGTCCATGGTGGCGGTGCCGTGCTTGAGGTTGGCCCACGCGGCCCGGTGGAAGGGGAGCGCGCCCCACACCACCACCGGCGAGGCCAATGTCAGCGAGAGCCACTGCCAGTAGTCGAACTGCAGCGCGGGGATCATCGCCATGGCGATCACGGGGACGGTGAGCGCGGCGCTGATCAGCAGGCGGCGGCGCAGTGCGTCGGTGGGCTCATGGGTGCGTCCGGCGGGCTCGTCCTCGGCGCCGCCGCCCGGCGGCGCGGGCACGTGTGCGGCGTACCCCGCCTGCTCGACGGTGTCGATGAGGACGGCGGCATCGGTGCCCGCCGGGGCGAGCACGTGCGCCTTCTCCGTGGCGAAGTTGACCGTGGCGGTGACCCCGTCGAGCTTGTTCAGCTTGCGCTCGATACGGTTCGCGCACGACGCGCAGGTCATGCCCTCGATCGCGAGGTCGACCGCGGTCTCGGACGACCGGGCCTCAGTGGCCACCGTGACCTCCCTCCGCCGTCGACGGTGCGCCGGCGTGCGGCCCGGGTCCCTCGGCCGACGGCCCGACGGCGGCTCCCACGGCGAACGCGGCGCCGAAGACGACGGCCAGGCCCGCCGCGAACGCGCCTATCGTCACCAGGGGATTCATCGCCTCGCCCGCCTTTCGCATCGGTACACCCTACTATACCCCCCTAGGGTACGAGCGACGTGGTCGCGCGGACGCTCGCGATGTAATGGTTGAAACGTCGAATGAGCCGGTCGCACGCTGAACGGCATGAACGAGAACGAGACGCGGATCCACGCCTGGGAGACCGAATCCCACCACCCGACCAGCGAGGGGGTCGTGATGTACCAGCGCTGCGCCTGCGGCGCGTGGCGGATCAAACTCGTCGGTCGAACCGCCGAGGTGCCCGTGTCGCAGCCCGAGATCACCGCCCGAGCGGGATGATCGACGCGTGCAGTTCGACCACGACAACATGACCGGAGTACGGCTCTCCGTCGACCTGGTGAATCTTCGGGCCGACGGCGAGTGGACCCAGGACGCTGTCGCCGCAGTGCTGCGCGACCACGAGATCCGCCGGATCGAGCTGGACGACGACGCGGTGAGCGGTCTCCATGACTGGGCCGAGCTGCTGCGCCCGCCCTTCCTCACGACGAACATCGAGGACCGGTGCGCCGCGGTGAACCGGCTCCTCGCGGACGGGACCGCCGGGATCTACCTCACGGCCCACGACGACTGGCGGCCGCACCTGCACTTCACCCCGGAGACCGAGTCCCTGCTGAGCCGGGTCAAGGCGGTCACCGCGGGCGGGCTCGCCGTCTTCACCACCGAGGCCGAGGGGGCGCGGCTGGGCGCCTGCGCCCGCGAGGGCTGCCCGAAGGTGTTCGCCGACACCAGCCGTGGCGGTCGGCAGTCGTACTGCTCGCCGCGCTGCGCCAACACCGACGCGGTGCGCCGGCATCGTCGGGCCTGACCGAATCCCGGACCCGGCACTAGATCGGGGAGATCGACCGCCGCTTCTGCGGCACCCGGGGCGGCCGGCGGCGCACGCGCCCCAGCGCCTCCGCGAGCATCGGCCGCGTGGCCGACGGGAGCACCACGTCGTCGATGCCGAAGCCGTCGGCCGCGAGCAGCGGGTCGACGTTCGCCTGGAACAGGGTGATGAGGTCGCCGCGCGCCTTCGCCGGGTCCGGCGCCGCCTCGTACTGCGAGCGGAAGGCGAGGTCGACGGCGCTCTCGATGGGGATCGCGCAGATCTCCGCGGTGGGCCAGGCGAGCGAGAGATCGGCCTCGATGCTGCGCCCGCCGCCCATCGCGATGTACGCGGCGCCGTAGGCCTTGCGGGTCACGATCACGAAGCGCGGCACCGTCGCCGCGGCCAGCTCGTAGCCGAGCCGTGCGCTGCGCCGCACCAGGTTCGTCTCCTCGGCGCCCGCGCCGACGAGGAAGCCGGGCAGGTCGATCAGGATCAGCAGCGGCAGCCCGAAGGTGTCGCAGACCGCGATGAAGTGCGCCGCCTTCTCGCAGGCGTTGGCGTCGAGCGCGCCCGCGTGGAAGCGCGGCTGGTTCGCGACCACGCCCACCGGGCGGCCGTCGATCCGCGCGAAGGCGGTCACGATGTTCGGGGCGTGCAGCCGCTTGAGCTCGAAGACGGTGTCGATGTCGGCGAGCGCCTCGATCACGTCCACCACGTCGTAGGCCTGGCGCATCGATGAAGGGACCAGCGTGTCCAGTCCGTCGGCCGTGTCGCCGGGCTCGTACGGGCCGGGCGCGACCAGTGGCTCGTCGGCCGCGGACGCGGGGAGGTAGCTGAGGAAGGCGCGGATCGCGTCGACCGACTCCTGTTCGGTGTCGGTGACCACGTCGACGACGCCGCGCTCGGCCTGCAGATCGGCGCCGCCGATCTCGTCGTTGGAGAGGTTCTCTCCCGTCGCCGCCTGCACGAGCGGCGCCGAGGAGATGCCGATGGTGCCCATGCCCCGGACGATCGTGACGAAGTCGCAGCACGCCGAGATGTTCGCCGGCGCACCGAATCCGGGGCCCATCATCGCTGCCACCAGCGGCACGTGGCCGGACAGGTCGGCCAGGCGCAGCAGCAGCCGCGATCCCGGGGCGGCGAGGCGGGAGTCCAGCGCCTCCTGCATCCGGTGGCCGCCGCCGTCCATGAGCATGATCAGCGGGATCCCGTCGAGCAGCGCGCGCTCGGCGCAGCGGTCGAGCTTCGCCATGCCGGTGGCGCCGTTGCTACCGCCGAGCACGGTGAAGTCGAACGCCGCGATCGCCGCCGGCCGGCCGTCGATGTACCCGACGCCGGTCACGACGCCGTCGCCCGGCGCGACGAGGGGAGCGGCGCCCTGTTGCGCGGGGCCAGGGCCGGCCAGCGCGCCGAACTCGTGGAATCCGCCGTTCGCGAGCAGTGCCACCCGCTCGCGGGCGGTCATCTTGCCGCGGGCGTGCTGCTTGGCGACCTTCTCGGCGCGTGCCTCGTCGGAGACCGCCCGGTAGGCGGCGCGCACGCGGTCGTTCAGGGCCTGTTCCGGCGTGGGTTCACTCACAGTCGGAAGCTAGCAGGTGACCACGGCACGGTGGACAGCTGGCCGTGTTCCGTCCATTCCCGCCGGTCCGGGAGTCGCGATCGTCAACCCGGCAGGGAGTCCCCGGGGAAGCTCATGCACGGGTACACCTCGCTGAGCATCATCTCCGCCCGCACGCACGGGTCCTCGGCGATGATCTCCTCGGCCCGCTCGGTGGGCACGGTCATGACCGCCATGCCGGCCATGGCGTCGTCGAGGATCGGGCAGAGGATCGCGATCACGCCGTCGGCACGCAGCGACACCATGCGCCGCTGGTGTTCGAGCTCGATCGCGCCGGCCCCGGCCTGATCGCGCCGCAAACCCCAGCGGAGGATCAGCAGGCTGAACGGCTGCGCGGTCCTCACCAGGTCCTGAATCTGTTCGTCCGTCACCGTCGTGCCCACGGGCCGCTCCTGCGCTGGTCGGATTCCCCCGCCCTCACGCTACTGCGCGCGCCGCGCGCGACTCGTCCCTTTCCAACACGCGATGCGTCAGATGCTGCTGGCCGTAGGTCCACAGGTTGTTGGACACCCAGTACAGCAGGATCGCGACCGGCAGCACCGGCCCGGCGACGATGCTGCCCACCGGCATCACCCACAGCATGAGCTTGCGCATGACGTCGGCCTGCAGCGCGTTCCCCGGATCGGTGATCTGGTGGCTCAGTGAGAAGCGCGCGTTGACGTGCGTCGCGAGGCACGCGATGAGCATCAGCGGGATCGCGACGGCCGCGATCGAGGCGATGCTCGGCACGCCGCCGAACTGCGCGAACGAGGCGAGCACGGTGTCGGAACTCGACATGGACACCGAGATGGGCGCCCCGAACAGGCGGGCGCTGAGGAACGACTGGACGTCGTGCGCGGAGAAGAGGTAGTTCGCGGTGGTCGCGTTCTGCTCCGGCGTGAGACCGAGCTGGCCGAGCCCGGTTCCGGTGCGGTTGAACGAGCGAAGCACGTGGTACAGGCCGAAGAAGACGGGGATCTGCACGAGCGCGGGTAGGCAGCCGAGCAGGGGGCGTACGCCGTGCTCGCGCTGGAGCTTCTGCGTCTCCAGGGCCAGTTTCTGGTTGTCCTTCCCGTGTTTGCGGCGCAGCGCATCGAGCTGCGGGCGCAGCTTCTGCAGGCGGCGCCCGGTCCGCGCGGAGACGATGCCGGGCCACAGCAGCAGCGCGCGGACGGTGAAGACCAGGAAGATCACGGACAGGGCCCAGGCGACGCCGTTGTCGGCGCCGAGGACCGCGCCGAAGACGCGGTGCCAGGCCCAGAGGACGGCGGAGATCGGGTAGTAGACGACATCGAGCATGACGGAGGCACCTCACAGGCAGGGGCGCGCGCGAGGGACCGCGACGCGCAGGGGAAGGGTCTGCGTGTGCGGCGTGTGCCGGGAGGGAAGGGGCTACGCCGCGGAGGCGGCGAAGCCGGGTGCTCGAGGTCGACGGGGCCGCCCGGCCCCGTTGGGCATGGAGCTGCGGCGATAGGCGCCGCGCAGTCGCTGGTCCGGTTCGCGTCCGGTCCTCGCACCAGACGGGGCGTGCTCGTCCCGGTCCGTGGCCGCACGACACAGCGCGGCGACGGCGATCGCAAGGGCGATGCCGACGAGGGCGGCGGCACCGTCGGACAGGGCGACGCCGGCGACGAACAGCGCGACCACCGCGATCCACGGCGCGGAGAGGTCGCCCCAGCGGGGGAGTCTCCTCAGCAGGTCGGCGGTCATGCCAGCCACAGTACGGGAGAAATGGCTGAAGCCCCGGCCGCGTACGCGGCCGGGGCTCCTTGAGCGGATGACGGGATTCGAACCCGCGACCCTCACCTTGGCAAGGTGATGCGCTACCAACTGCGCTACATCCGCGTGCCCATCGGGCGAGCAACAAGTTACACGAAGGTTGCGCCCGGGCGCGAATCGGCTGGTGGCGTCAGGCTTCCCGCGGCAGGAGCAGGACCTTGCCGACGGAGTCCTTCGATTCGAGGAGGGCCTGTCCCTGCGCGGCATCGGCGAGGGGCAGGCGCGCGGAGATCACCGGCGCGATGAGGCCGCGCTCGACGAGCGGCCACTCGTCCGCCGCCACCGCGGCGACGATCTCCGCCTTGGATCCGGGCCCGGTCAGCGGCCGGTTCCGCACGTTCAGCCCGATGATGCGGGCCCGCTTCCCGATGAGCGCGCCGACGTTCACCTCGCCGGTGAACCCGCCCTGCATCCCGATGATCACGAGGCGCCCACCGACGCCCAGCGCGTCGATGTTCCGCGGGAGGTAGCTGCCGCCCATGATGTCCAGGATCACATCGACCTGGCCGGCGAGCTCGGCTGCGAAGTCCTGCTCGCGGTAGTTGATCACGATGTCGGCGCCGAGCTCGCGGCAGCGTTGCGCCTTGCCCTCCGAGCCGACCGTGACGGCCACCCGTGCACCGAGCGCCTTCGCCACCTGGATCGCGTGGGTGCCGATGCCGCTGCCGCCGCCGTGCACGAGCAGGAGATCGCCTTCCTTGAGGCCGGCGTCCATGACGATCGTGGACCACACGGTGCTCGCGACCTCCGGCAGTGCGGCCGCGTCGATGAGCGAGATGCCGGCGGGGACGGGCAGCAGCTGCGCGGCCGGCACGACGGCGTACTCGGCGTAGCCGCCGCCGGCCATCAGTGCGCACACCTCGTCGCCCACGGCGGGGCCGCCGACCTCGGGGCCCAGGGCGACGACGGTGCCCGAGATCTCCATGCCCATGACGTCGGTGATGCCGGGCGGCGGCGGGTAGAGGCCCTGGCGCTGCATCAGGTCGGCGCGGTTGATCCCGGCCGCCTCGATGCGGACGAGGACCTCGCCGGCGGCCGGGACGGGGGTGGGGATCTCGTCGACGACGAGGTTCTTCTGGTCGTCGACGACGATCGCGCGCATGGTGGTGGGGGTGGAGGTCATGGCGGGAGCCTTTCGGTCGGGTACGACGGTCAGCGGACGGAGAACGGGACGGGCATGTGCAGGGCCGCTTGTGCTCCAGTGTTCACGTCCAGCGCGATGGCGCGGAGCGGCTTGAGCGAACGCAGGTCGTCGGACATGCGGCCCTCGCCGAGCGTGAGGTCGAAACCGCGCGGGAACAGCGAGGTCCCGGTCGCGAGCAGGTTCGTCTGGTTCAGCGTCGAGAACCAGGCGCCCCCGCGCCGCGTGTAGGACGTGAGGGTCGAGACCTTCGCGCCGCTCGGGTGTCGCTTCTGTCGCGGGGTGCGGGCCGCGAAGGCGACGTCGACGCCACCGTCGGCGTTGGCGACCCGGGCTGAGGCGTTCTCGGCCGTGATGTCGACGTCGAGCTCGGTGACCCACTTGGGGAAGCCGTAGCCGTCGTGCCCGCGAACCTGCGCGATCTCGGTGTTGACGGGGAGCGAGAGGACGTAGGAGTGCAGGTGGTCGCCGCCGAGCGCGGAGGTGAGGTCCGCAACGCCCGGGCCGCCGTGGCGTGCCGGGCGGACCGCGACCCCGACGGCGGCCTCGGTGTAGAAGTCGATGTCGCAGACGTCGTAACGGAAGAACATGACCGAGGCGAGGCCCAGTCCTGGTGCGACCTCCAGTGGGGAGAGTTCCTCGGGGAGGCGCCGGCGGATCGCGCGGGTGGGGGCGAGCATGGTGAGTCGCGCGGAGGACATCGCGTAGTAGAAGTTCGGTGTGCGGGTGGCGCCGATGGGGGAGTCGACCCGCGTCTTGGGGAGCGTGCGGAAGAAGTCGACGCCGGGGACGCGCGGGTCGGCGGCGACCTCGTCGAGCGGGGTGTCCATCCGATACCGGTCGTAGAGGCCGTCCTTGGGGACGGTGACGGTACGCCCGCCCAGGTCGACCTGGACGCCGTCGGTTGCTGCGGTCATGTGAGCGATCCTCGCCTCGTTGATGTGTGCGGTGCTTACATGCGAGGGTATGACGCGATGTAAGCAGTGTCAACAAGGCGGGTGGGTCCGGCTACTTCCTGGGGTGTCCGAGATTGCGTCGGGCGTCGGCGAGGGCGCTCGAATGGAGGAACCGCTGGACGACGTCGGCGGACAGCAGGACTCGGTACGGCACCCCGAGTCGGGTGGCGAGGAGCCGGATCGGGTCGGATCCGCCGACCGACTGGCGGGCCGCCCAGATCAGTGCCGCCTGGATGCTCGGGAAGCCGGCGGGGCGGGCCCACGTATCCCACTTGGGTGCCGCCACGGCGCCCGTGCGCGCGCGGCGGGGATTGCGGGGGCGTCGGGGTGTTTCGTCGCTTTGGTCCGGTGTTCGCATTTGCATTCTCCCTCAACCTCTTTCGCGACCTGACGGGCCGCCGCTGCTGAATATCCACTCGCGCGAGGGGTGGCAGGCCGTTTTCCCGGGGTTGCGCGGGGTTGCATCCCGCAGTAGAGCAGCGCGTCGTGCGGTGGTCACGTGAGGTTGCGGCGCAAGGCGTTTCGTGGCGATGATCGTGTGATCGCAAATGTATGCTGCGCCCGGTCCGGTGGCGGAACCATCGATAGTGCTGCGGCGCAGGCTGGTTCGCGCTCAGGGGGTGCAAGCTCGGGTGTCATGGTGGGGCTGACCGGCTAGGATGGCGGTGCGCATCATGTCCGGCTGGAGATGGTGTCGATCAGATCGAACGTCGTTCCAGGGGCTGCAGCAGCTCGGCCCGTCGTGCACTGAGTGACCGGTGGGAGTGCCCGTGTCGACTCGAGTCCCCTCGCGTGCCCCTGACCGAGCCCTGCCCTGGAACGGGGCGTGCATAGCGCTGATCGCCGCCGCCGTCGCCACCGGGTTCATCGACGCGATCCCGGTCGAGGTGACGATCGGGCTGTGCGCCCTCGGCGTGGTGGCGGGTCTGGTCGGGGTGCTGTTGTGCATCGCCCACCTCCTCGCGGGGTGGCGCACCTCGAGCTCGTCGAAGAGGGTGGATCCGACTGCCGCCCGGGATGCCGTGCCGGCGGACGCGAGCGCCGCAGAGCCTGCCCCGTCGACTGTCGCGGAGCCTGTCGCGGTGCAGGCTCGTCCCGAGCCCGAGCCCGAGCCCGAGCCCGAGCCCGAGCCCGAGCCCGAGCCCGAGCCCGAGCCCGAGCCCGAGCCCGAGCCCGTGGACGGTGCTGCAGGATCCGAAGAATCTGCTGACTCGACAGCGGCGCCGACTGCTCGGTGCTCGTGCCACGGGCTGCCCGTCACGGGCTGACTCGGTGTCAGGTGGTGGCGAGAGGTCCGGATAACGCAAGAAACCCCCTGCGAACAGGGGGTTTCTTGATGGTGCGCGATACTGGGATTGAACCAGTGACCTCTTCCGTGTCAGGGAAGCGCTCTCCCACTGAGCTAATCGCGCTTACATGAAGTGGCGCTCAGCCGCTCCGTTGCGGAGTGGCTGAGCGTGTTGGAGGCGGCGACGGGAATCGAACCCGTGTGCACGGCTTTGCAGGCCGTTGCCTCACCACTCGGCCACACCGCCACGGTAAGCCCACTTCGAGCGGATGACGGGATTCGAACCCGCGACCCTCACCTTGGCAAGGTGATGCGCTACCAACTGCGCTACATCCGCATTCGTCCGGACCGGCGCTCGAAAGCGCCTTTCCGGTGCGAGAGAGAACACTACGTGAACATCGCGCGCTCTGCCAAATCGCCTGGTCACCCTGTGTTTCGTGCGCAGTCGGCGTGGTGGGGCGCACCCTGGAACAGCGTCGACTTACGCGTTCGGACAGTAGTCGCTGGTGGGATACCCGATTACCCTTTCGCTCACCCGTCGTGTTAGTGTTCTCTCTCGTTCGCCTCCCTGGTAACACGGAGACGCGCACGAGTTCGGTCCTATGGCTCAGTGGGAGAGCGTCCCCTTCACACGGGGAAGGTCGCTGGTTCGATCCCAGCTAGGACCACCGAGAAACCGCCTGGTGACAGGCGGTTTTCTTCGTTTCTGGAGCGGTTCGCGCACGAAGTGCGCACAATCCTCGGCAGGCAATCTAGGCCGCTGTTGGCCACGCCTGGCAGAATGTGGACATGCCGCGATCCACGCGCGGCGTACGAAGCGGCCTCGCCGCCGCGTATCGGCTCGTGCGGGCTCCCAACGCCGGTCCGCCTGACCCCCGCCGTGGATGGGGCTGCAGGGGGTGCCACCGGCGGTTCTAGGAGACTGCCGTGCCCACCCCAACCCCTAAGCGCCGCCCCGCCGGCGCCCATCGCATGAGCTGGCGAATGCCCGCCGCGCTGATCCCGCCCACCATCGCTGGTATCCCCGCGCAGGCCGTGAGCGTCCCGGTGGCCGCCGCCATGCTCGGCGTCAGCGACCGCAGCGTCCGTCGGATGATCGACTCCGGTGATCTGCCCGCCCGCAAGCTGCCGACCGGCAGCCTCTCGATCCGGGTGGCGGACCTCGACGCGGTCGGTGTGCCGGTCGAGCCACGCCGCGCCTGAGCCGAACAGCCAACGCACCCCGCCACCAGGAACGGTGGCGGGGTGCTTGCGTCGGGTCAGGCGGTGGCTTCGATTGCGGCCATCGCTTCAATCACCGCGACGCGCTCCATGATCTCCGCCCAGTGGTTTCCCACGCTGAGCGCGATGCTCGCGCGGGTCGATTCATCCAGGTGCTCCCGCGCCATGCCCGCGACCGGATCCTCCTCGAGGACGCTGCTGACGAAGCCGCCTGCTGCGGGATCCGATCGTGCGGAGTTCCAGCGGACGAACGCGACGGCGAGGGTGGCGGCGAAGGCGAGCGTGGCGGTCGACGTGTCGGGCTCGGCCTCTGTGAGCAGCTCGATCGTCGCGCGGCGGTACATGCGCTCAGCGTTGGTGAGGGTGGGCGGAACGGCCTCCGCGGCGAGCTCCTCGATGCGCTCCCACATCTCGCAGACCCACGTTTCCAGTGCCAGGCAGCCGACCGGGCCGATCTCCACGGCGGCCCGGTGGGCGACGCGATCGCCGCTCAGTTCGTCGAGCAGCATCGGCGACAGCTGCGCGCTGACTGCGGCGGATCGCGGCGGCGACGGCGCCCGAGTAGATCGCGACCGCGGCGGGCGCGGCGTGGTCTCGGGTGATGGTGTGCGCGGCGTGGCGGAAAGCTTCCTCGGTCATGTTTTTCCTTGTTTCAGCTCAGGTTCGGCGGACAAGGCCCGGCCACCCGCGGTGGCGGATGCCGCACCCTGGCGGCCGGCTCAGCGACG
Source organism: Tsukamurella sp. USMM236 (assembly GCF_037148755.1). Classification (NCBI taxonomy): domain Bacteria; kingdom Bacillati; phylum Actinomycetota; class Actinomycetes; order Mycobacteriales; family Tsukamurellaceae; genus Tsukamurella; species Tsukamurella sp. USMM236. The sequence goes on along the minus strand of NZ_JBBCSS010000002.1, from coordinate 557,022 downwards.
GTTCGGGTCGGGGTCGACTCGGCAGCCGGTGAGGCCGAGCTGATCGCGATCGACTCGACGGAGCTTGCTCTCGCCGATCGGGGCGGCCCAGGTGGTGGTGCTGTCGAACGAGGTGACCACTTGGGAACAAACCCCGTCGACGCTGCGCTGCTCGACGGTGGCCGGCGGGGCCACCCCGGCCGATCGCTGCGAGGTGAAGGCGAGCGCGAGCAGCACGCCGATGACGAGCGCCAGCGCGGCGATGAGGCCCGAGCGCGTGGCCGGGCGAGCGAGGATGTTCGTGACTGTTCTCCTTGGTTCAGTTGGGGATGGTGGTGGGCGTCGGGATCGGGGCGCCGTTGACGCCGGGCACGGTCTCGCCGAGCGTCGGCGCCGGCCCATGGCTCACCGCGTCGCGCAGAGCCGTGCCGGTCTCGGGGATGTTCACGGGTACCGAGTACACGGCGGCGTTCCACCGCAGCAGCAATGCGCCGCGCTCGTTGGTCCACAGGTAAGGGCCGGGCGAGCTGAGGTCATCTGCGGCGGGCACGTTGACCGCGGGCGAGCAGGGGTGGCTCTCACTCGCACCCGCGCCGGGCCAGGAACCGAAGCGCTGCTCGGCTGCGGTGTCCCGGGTGAGCGGGCCGCCCGCCGCGTGCAGGGGCCAGAGCGTTCCGTCGGGGAGCCGGACCCACGAGCAGCCCGGGCCGTAGCCGAACGCGAACGGGGTGCCATCCGTCGAGGCGGCCTCCGCGTACAGGCGATCGACCGCCTCGGGAATACCAGCCGCGACGTGTCGCCTCATCTCGCGCTTGGCCTCCTCGGCCTGCGCCTTGCGGTATGTGCGGACGGCGCTGTCGCTGGGCGAGGCGGTGACCGAGGAGGTCGACGGCGTCGAGGCAGTCTCGGTGGTGGTGTCGCACGCGGTGAGGATGGTCGCCGCGGCGATTGCCGCGGCGAGGGCGGGGTACTTCTTCTTGTTCATGTTGTCCCTTTCGTGGACGAGGTGAGGGGGATGCACCCTGGGTGTCGGTGGGGTGGGTCGCGGAGGTCTATGCGAAGGCCGGCTCGGGCTCCTCGGAGGCGGCCTCCAGCTCGCGGGCGGCCGTGACGATGCGCTGCACAGCGGACTCCGAGAGACCCGTCTCGTCGGCCAGATCGCGGTTCGACATGCCGTTCGCCTTCCCGCGAAGCACGCGCACCACGACCTCGACCGGCGCCTTCGTGCGGCCCGCGTCGACCAGCTGCTGCGCGCGAAGCAAGTACTCCGCGTCGTCTGCGTCGCGATCGGTCGCGGTCCGCGTCGAGGGCGAAGCGGCGGCGTGCGCCGCGGCGGGTCGAGGAGTCGGCACCGCGGCGAGCCGCCGCGACGTGGGTGCTTCGTCGCCGTGCTTCGCGGCTGCGTCGCGCGAATCAGCGCTGGTCACGGACAGTTCCTCGGTGTCTGCGTCGCGAAGTGCGTCGGGCCGCGTCGCGGGTTCCTCGGGCGTCGCGTCGCGGTTCGCGTTGGCGCACGTCGCGGTGTGCGTCGCGAGCTCCGCATCGCGAACGGAGGCGTTCTGCGTCGCGGTGCGTCGCGCGTCGCGCGTCGCCGGGGCTTCGACCGGCTGCGTCACGGGTGTCTCGTCGCGAAGCAACGGGGTGTCGACGTGGCGGCCCGCCGTGGGCTGCGTCGCGCCGGTGGGGGTGCTCCGCCACCAGGCGTGCACCCGCTGCGGCAGGGTTACGGAACCGGCCTGCTGCGCGCCGGCAGCGAGGTGAGGAGTCGATGCTGCGCCGCGGCCTGCATCGCGATGCGGTGCAGACTCGCGCGGGTGTCGAGATCGCTGCTCGTCGCCTCGTACCCCTCCTGCGCTGCGGCGGCGCAGGCGGAGCAGAGCCGGCGCACGCTGCCCTCGCACGACTGATTTAGCGATCCGGCTGCACCACACTCCTCGCACAGGTGGGCCGCCGGCTGCGCGGCGTCCCGAACCAGTGCGCGCATCTGCTGGTAGCGCTCGCCGTGGACGGTGTCGAAGCGGACGTCGAGCTCACCCGCCTCCTCTTTCACCTGCTTGAGCACGTAGTCCGGATCGATTGCGGCGAGCTGCCGGTCGAGGTCGACGAGTACCGGATACCAGCCGGGGCCGATGTCGATGTTCCGGCCCCACTCCTCGGGGATCCTGCGCAGGATCGGCTGCAGCGCGGGGTACTGGTCCTCGTCGTCCAGGCCCCGATCATCGCGCGGAGAACTGACAGTGTCGACAGCGTTTCCGATGCCGCCGACGGTTGCACTTGCATCGGAACCTGCAGCCGCTCAAGCTCATTCGGTACTCGTCAGTGCCTGGAGAGATACTGCCGGCATGACCGACGATGCCCCCGATGTGATCGCCCAGCTCCGCCAGATGCTCACCGACGCCGAGGAACGTGAGGATCCGGTCGACGCCGCCTGGGCCCGTCACGCCCTCGCCGTCGCCACGAAGGTCGTGGCGCAGATGGACGCCGTCGAGGCCCTGATCCTCTCCTTGATCCCGACGCGGGAGCGGGGTGCGATCACCGCGCTGGTGATGGCAGATGCCATGCTCCGGCTGACGGCCGCGGTGGACGCCGCGTTCGCGCAGGCGAAGCGCACCTCGGACGAGATGGCCGATCGTGGCTGAGTCGGAGGGCTACCGTCGACGCGTCGAGCTGCTCGACGCCGTCGACGCGGAGATGATGGCGGTCCATGAGCAGGTGATGGCTCTGATGCGGAAGGGGTTGCCCGAGGACGAGTTCACCGTGCGGATGCAGGTCTCGATGCACCTGGAGCAGCTCGTCGAGGCCGTCGACACCGCGCTCGGATATTTCGAGCTGCATCCCGCCGAGCTCGCCGAGCGAGCAGACCGCGTCGTCCTCGTCGAGCGCAGCGGGCCCACGCCGATCGAGACCACCTACCCGCTCGACGACTGGCGCCGGGAGGGGCCGAAGATCCTGACCGCGGCGTTGAAGCTGTGGGGCGTAGCAGGAGGACAAGTCCGCCTCTCTGGCAGCGCACTACGCGGCCGCGGCACCGTCTACACGCAGAGCGGCAGCTACACCGCCGCGGCGTGGTACGCCGCGAATGAGCACGGAGCCATCTGGCCCGCCGACACCGACGAGAAGTCGTGACCGAGAGCCGCACCCTGACCGATCTGATCCCCGGCGGCGGCACGGTCGCGCTGACCGTCACCGCGAGTACCTCGAACCTCGACATCGAGACGATGGTCCTCGACGCGCAGCGCGAGCAGGCCAACGCAGTACATGCCCTCCTGGCCGAGCAGTTCGCGTTCTGGAGGCGCGCCCTCTACGAGATGCGGGAACAGCTCGGCGGAGACCCCGCACCGGCTGCTCACCCGAGCAGCCTTGCACCCAATCCTATGCCCGGGCGGATGCGAACTTGGGACACGGACGATGCCGTGTGGCTGCAGTTCATTGCGCCCGGACGGGCGATGGACCTCGACAACGCAGAGGCAGTGCGCGTACCGGTGGAGCGCGACCGACACCGACGCCGACCTGGCGGCGGCCGCGGGGAAGTGGCTGACCGGCGGTGGTGCACCGCCCTACTGGCGGAGGGCGGTATTTTAGTAGGGCGCTATTCGGTGGGTCACGCCTGGACAGGCGCCGAAGCTGTCGTTGGAGGCGTACACCTATGTCCGGCCCCGTTTGTGACCGGCATGGCTAGCGCGCATAGTCATGCTCGCTCACCAGGGGCGGCTTCACGCACCTACGCGACCCTGTCTGCCGGCGGGAAGGTCCGGAGCGCGCTATGGGGAGGTGTCCGTCGCGGCGACGCGTTCGGCCTCCGCTCGGGCTTGGATGCGGGCGAGGGTTTTGGTGACGGCTTGTGGGCTGGTGCCGGCGTAGGGGGCGATGTGGGTCGGGCGCATCTGGCGGCGGTGTGCGTGGGCGATCGCGGCGCGGTAGTCCTGTTCGGCGGCACGTTTGCGCTGGGCGGCTGCCCGGATCGGCTCAAGGAGTTCGCGGATCTCGTCTTCGCTGGGTGCAGGGACGTACGGCATACCGCTCATTGTGACGCGGCGGCGGCGTGATTGTTCTGGCGGATCTGCGGCCGGGCCGGGTTGTCGCCTCCTGCGGTTTCGGTTGATGTCAGGGTCGCGGTCGGTACTGTCTGCTGCATGTCGCCTCAGCAGCCGTTGTTCGCATCGGCGCGTAAGCGTGGCCGGGATGTGGTTGTGGGTGAGCATGCGTGGTACCGCGGTGAGTACTGGCTGGTGAATTCGATCACGCTTCTCGACACCGCTGATTCGAGCCAGGCAACAGTGCAGCTCGACCTGCGTAACACCGTCGGGCATGGCCGCCGCTGGGTGTTGCCGGCCGATGTCGATGTCGCAGTCCGCGGGCAGCGCCGCCAGCAGCAACACCGCAACTAGGAGCTTCAACGATCTTGTGGCGGTTCCGCCCTGGGAGGCTGAGGCCGGAAGATGAGCGGGAAGATAAGCGCAGGACAGCCGTGTTCGCTAGTTGATGTGACGAAGCGTACGTTCGTTGCGGTAACTATTGCGGCCACACTTAACCGCCTATAAGGTTTGCCCAAATCCAACCCCCGTCGCACCAGCTGCCGGGGACACTCCTGGAGGGGCACGACGGCCATGGGTACTCGTTTCTCAGTCGCCAATCATGCGGTGACCACGCACGCGACCAACATCGAGCAGGTGTCCGGGGCGTTGAATGCTCAGGGCAAGCGGTTCGTCTCCGCGGTGGAGGCGTTGCCGGCGGCGTGGAAGGGGCAGTCGTTCATCGCGTGGGATCAGTTGACGACGCGGTGGGATGCTTCGTTCAAGGAGCTCAACGCGGCGTTGACGACGATCCGCGAGTCGGTGGGTCAGGCCGGGCAGCTGTACACCTCCGGTGAGCAGCAGCAGGCCGCGAACCTTGAGCAGGCGGCTCGGGGCATGGCCTGGGATCAGGCGAAGTTCCGCTGACTCCGGGGTTTTCGAGCCGACTTCTTATCTGCAGCCACGGACTCCCGTGAGCTGCGTCTGAGCCTTCCTATGAGGAGATGATCATGTCTGAGATGTATGCGTACGACGAGGGTGGCGCGGAAACCGCCGGTGATGATCTGGCGTCGATCGTCGCCGCGTTGGAGGCGAACCTGGAGCAGTTGCAGGGGTACGTGGCGTCGGTGGAGTCGCAGTGGAACGCGGATGAGCAGGTGCTCTACCGCGGTGTGCAGACCAAGTGGAACAACGCCGCGGCGTCGGTGAGCGAGATCCTGGGGCAGATGAAGACCGCGCTCGGTACGAACACTGAGCAGGTGCGTGACATGCGGTCGCAGGTCCGCTCCGCCCTGTCGCGCAACTGAATCCCTCAACGACCTCGCCGCTGTCCCTGCGGTGGCGGCATGCCGCGCCCGCCGGAGCGCTTCCCACACTTGCATGGAACGGACCCACCGATGAACTCCATCGTCGTCACCTTGATCGAGCGGCTATCGGTCGCGGCCCTCACCGGTGTCGCGATCGCGGCGTCCGCCGTGACCTCCTCGCCCACCGACGATGCATCTCCCGCAACGGGGGACCCGTGTTCGGAACGACAGCGATCAGATTCCCTTGAGTTGTCTCAGCTGTCTTGCTGATCCACTGCCCACCAGTTCCCGCCGAGCCAACGACCCCTGCCTAGAGAGGCCTTCGCGATGAGTTTCGACATCACTCCTGGTGACGGCCTCGTCGGGGAGCTGGAGCTGCTCGGTGACCTGATCGTCGGCGGGTTCCCGGAGGCCGTGTTCACGCTGCCGGGGGTGAGCGTTGATGAGGTGCTCGATCATGCGCGCCTGTATCTGGGATTCGCGGAGGCCGCGCAGGCGGCGCACTCGCGGGTTCGTGGACTCGAGATCCCTGAATTCGTGGGTGTGGAGGGTGAGTTCTTCCGCGGCCGAGTCCCCGGCGAGCTGGCGATGCAACTCGGCGCGGCGGTGGAGTCGTACTCCCGAGTCGGTTCGGGGATCAAGGAACTCGCCCGCGAACTCGACGCCTCCCAAGCAGCTTTGAAGCCCCTCGAGGCGCGGGCGCGGGCGGTGTTCGAGCACATGCAGAAGGTGTGGATCAAGGTCAACGTCCCGTTCACCGAGTACAGCGGGTTGCGCAGCGAGTGGGATGAGCTCGTCCGGGCCGCCGGTGTGGTGCACGAGCGGGTGGCGGTGGCAGGGCAGCAGGCGGCCGCGGCGATCACCGCGGGCACCGAGGCGATGGTGCCGGTCAATGACTACTTCTCCACGCTGCCTGGTGGAGCGGTGGCGGGTGGTGTTGTGGCGCAGGGTGTGCGGTCGACCGCCTCGCGTGCGGTTACGGCTGCCGGCGGTGTGACCGGTGCTCCGGGGCGCGCGGTGAAGGCGATCGCCGACGGGCTGGGTGTCGCAGCCGGCGCGGTCACCTCGGTTCCGCAGCAGATCACCGTCCGCGGGCAGCAGCTCGCCTACCACGCGGCGGAGCTCACCTCCTACGGGCCTCGGGTGGGCGATCAGCTGATCACCGATCCGCGTAGCGAGGCCGCGCAGCGCCTGGTCCGGGAGGGTCGCGCGACCAACATCCTGGGCCTCGACCCCACGGGTGTTCCGACGGCGATGCTGATGCTCGCCTCACCGAACACCCTCATCCGCGAACAGGAACCGAAGAAGCGTAACGCGGGCCGGCGGTGGACCACCGCGTCCGGGGCCGGGCAATCCCGGATCGCCGACACCACTGCCGTTCCCGCCGCCTCGTCTGTTGTGGTCGCGGAGCGGAGGCGGTCGGCACTGTCCACCGTATTCACCGGTGCCGCTGGTGCGGCGGGGTCGGTGCGGGACCGTGCAGGCGCGGTCCGCGAGGGCTCGGCGGGTGTCGCCCGTAACAGCCGGGGTGTGTGGATCGTCGGGGAACAGATCGCCCAAGCCGCACAACGCGTCACGCAAGTGGCCGGCAACGTCGAGCAGCTCGCCGCCCTCACCTCGTGGGCGGCAACCCAGACAGCGGCGGGGCAGCTCCCGCACGCTGCAGCCAAAGTTGCCGACGCTACGGTCGGGCAGCTGGTTTCGGTGCCGGGCCGGTTCATCAGCGGGTACGCCTCCATCGTCACCGACGGGATTTCGGGCACCGCCGCCCTGCTCGGCGTCGGGGGCGACCCGGTGCGAGCCTGGTCGGGCCTCGCGTGGAATGTGCTCAACCCGGTCAAGGGGGCGTCCCGGTTCGCGGTGGCGGCGTCACCATTGGAAGCCGCCGCTGATCCGGTGTACGCAGCCGGTGCGGCAGCGTTGTGGGGGACGAACGCCGCGATCGCGGCGGTCCCGTTCGCGTGGGTGGTCACCCTGCCGTTGACGTTCACCCTCGGTACCGCCCAAACCCTCCTGCGCCCCGGCCTCCTGTCGCGGATCGAAGCGAAGAAGACCCTCGATCAATCCCTCGACGCGACCACCGAGCAGCACCTGCAGGACACCGCCGCCCGCGCCACGGCAAACACGAGTCAGGTGCAGGTCACCACCTCCGATGTGGACGTTCACGCCCTCGATCATGGTGGGTACGTCACCTTCACCCTCCCCGACCTCGAAGGCGGGGAGCCCAAGGCCTGGTACATCCTCGCCACCCCCGACAGCCCCGGAAACTTCACCACCAACGTTCCCACCGCCCCGGACCAAGAACTCGTCGAACGCGCCGACGGCTCCGTCGTCCTGGTCAACACCGCCACCGGGCAGATCGTCCGCACCATCAAAACGCCCTGGGCGAAAGACGCACTCGGTCGGGATCAACCCACCTGGTACTCCATCGACAAGGTCGACGATGTGACGTCGACGATCACCCAGCACATCGCCCCGAACAAGAACGCCTTGTATCCGTTGGTGGCGGACCCTGTCTCCGTCACTAGTGGCGGCGAGATGACCAGCGGGAATACCCCACCGGTGGACTCGAAGGACAATCAAACACCCTCGAATCTCCCAGCTGCGAGCGCTGGCCCGAGCAGCGGCTCCGCTTCAGGTTCCGGTCCCAGTCGTGGCTCGAGCAGCAACCCACCTCCGGCTCGCACCGCACCCGTCGCACCTCCTCCGCCGCCGCCACCGCCGCCGCCTGCGGATCCGAGTTCCCCCGGCGATGACCGCAGCCAAGGCGACATCGGCGTGCGAGAGGACCCCGGAACAGGCACCGACAGCGGCACTGGCGCCGGTGGAGGGTTCGGTGGCGCTCGCATCGACAACGGCTCCGGTGTCTTCGACGGCGGCGCACACATCGACGACGGCTCCGGGCCGATCACACCACCGTCCGGCGGGTATGGAATCGGCGGGAGCGGCGGCGGCGTTGGGACCGGCAGCGGGTCCTCCCTTCCCGACCAGGACAAGAACAAGCCTGGCTGGGGATTCATCGACGGCGTCTACCGGGGCCAGGACCCGCAATACGCGGACGGCGTGTACCGCCCCGGTGAAGGCCGGCCGGACATGCAGCAAGTGGTTTTCCCGTTAATCGCCGCCGCAATCGCCGCAGTGACCGTCGTCGATGTTGTCATCGTCGGGTCGGTCGTGGTCGTGGCGACCAGTCTGCTCGTCCTGGCCCAGAACCCCGAAGCCCGCCACAGCTTCGCAGCGTTCGAAAAGGACGTCAGAGATCGCATCGGCGCAGCCTGGGACACTTCCAGCAGCGCGTTCCGCGGATGGTACGAACGCAACGTCGCCACCAAGGTCATCGAAGGTCAAGCTGTCCCCGCCCCAGGCGCCGGCACCCCGAAGCCACCGACGGCACCAGCACCCGCGGCGCCGGCACAACCCGGAGGCCAACCCCCAGCGACCGCGCCCGCACCACCGGTCCCGCCCGCAGCGTCCGCGCCGTTCGTCACCGCACCCGCACGCCCCAACACACCCGCCCCGCCCCAGATCGGCACCCCCACCCGCCCCGGCGTCGGCGCACCCACAGCACCTGCCACACCGGCGCGACCGTCGACACCCGCGCCCGCGGCTCCCGACACCCCCGACCGCGACACCCCGGATTCTCCGGACCGCGTCACCCCCGACGAACCAGACGACACCCCCACCAAGCCCGGAGGACTCCCCGCCGGCATTCCCGCAGGGATCCCCGGAGCCATCCCAGACACCAGCCCCGGCGGCACCCCGAACGGGGACCCCGCAGGTCCCCCTGGAAACGACCCCAACCAAGTCCCCGGAGGCGTTCCCGGCGGACACCCCGCCGGAACGCCCACCCCCGACGAACAAACCCCACCCCCCGACAAGGACAAGGACAAGGGCACACCAGTCCGACCCATCCCCGCACCCTCCACCAACCCCAATACCGTCCCCAACCCTGACCAACCCGGCGAGAGCATCCGAATCCCCGGACACAACAACCCCCTCGAAACCGGATCCACACCACCCAGCGAAACCACCAACCCCACCGAACCCCAGCCCAGCGAAACCTACAAACCCTTCACCACCACACCCGGCAAACCCGGCCTCGACATCACCGCCAGCACCGGAGACGGCGGGGACGGCACCCCAGGAGACAGTGGCGGCGGCAACGCAGACGTTGACGTCGCGGGAGACGGTGACGGAGAGGATGATCGGTCTGGCGCACCCGGACCTTTGAACGGCTACCCCCTGCCGAAAACTCTCGTCGGAGATCCGAAATACCCGAACGTTGTGAGTGACATCGTTGACGCACACGGAAACCGAACAGTCACCTGGGCCGACGGCGGGTACGTCACGTACAAGGCCCTCAACGGACGAGCTGCGACCGGCATCGAGGCGCTCGTAACCAAGGATATGGTGAAACAAGGGACCGCGGCGAAGCGTACGGTACTTCCCCCTGGTTGGGACCCAGCCAAAGCATGGACCAAGGGCGAACTGCAGCGAGGCCACGCACACGCGGCGCAACTTGGAGGTATGGGTGACGACGGACGTAACATATTCACGATCACCGAAACAGCGAACAAGAGGATGCGGCAGCACGAGGACGATGTCCGTGAGATAGTTGATTTTGAGATTCCAGTAAAGTATTCAGTTACCCCGATCTATGGCAATGGCGAGGACTCGGCGCCAACCAGCATCGAAGTTACAGCCCGCGGCGGTGGTCTTGACATCGATGACCCGATCGAGAACATCCCCTAGGAGAATCAATGGATATCACTCAACTGACACGGCTAGTCCCTCCCCCGATTGAGCCGGCTGAGATTGTCCGCTGGGACGAGGTCGAAGCTCGAATCGGAAAGCTCCCAGACGACTACAAGGAATTGATTAGCACCTACGGGCCCGGAACATTCTGGGGTGACCTGACAGTCAACGGACCTGAGTGGATTGAAGAGTCTGGGACGCAGCATGATCTGGTGGAAATCCTCCATCGGATTGCAAATCGCGGACCTGAATCGGTAAATCTCTCAGGCGCTCCCGATGGACGTGCTGCCGTCGGCACGGAATCCGACCAGTATCTGGCCTGGGGTGGCGCGAGCGGTACTCAAACAGGGTTTTGGCGGGTGACCGACGCCGACCCGAACAAGTGGCCGGTGGTGTTCACGGAATTGTCTGCGATCGACTATGAACCCGCGGGGTTGGTGGCATACCTCGTGTCACTCTTCGGCGGCGCCTTCGATTCGGTTGCTCTACCCGAAGACTGGCTTGAAGACTCAAGAGATCTGGGTGCGCCGCCGTTCGAGCGGGGGTGAATGCAGCGAGATCGTGTCTGTCGACGACGGCTGAATACTGGGTAGCGGACTCATAAGTGCACTACGCACCCTCCCGAATGAGTTCGCAACCACTCAGATTATCCCTTGATGATGCAGGCCAAGTATCGACGCGAGCTCTTGCGAACTCTGGACGGTTTGCAAGAATAGTCTCAGGTGTGTCTCGTCGCGAGTACACACGGCTGAGCGCTAGTCCTACGACGGGCTTCACGCCCTGTATTCCGAGGGGCTTCCGGGCCGCTGAACGACTCTCCGGCCCCTCGGCGGCCCGCGCTGATGGCGATGAGGATCAGAGGGTCATTCCGTTCGTAGCTAACCTCAAAGCGAGCGTTAACGAGATGCACGTCGGACAGCCAATGCCACCTAGAGCGAACAAGAGCCAGCGCCCACAGTGCTGGCGTTACGAGGATAATGAGGTCGGTTCGGCATGAAGCGGTGTGGGTCGGTTCTTCGTGACGCGGTAGTAGCTGTTGCGGCTGTGTCGGTGCCTGTCTGGTGCCGGGGTGTGCCGAGGTAGGTCACGCTGCGGGGACGGAGGTGGTGTCGTCGTCTGCAGTTGCGGATCCGGGGTATCCGGATCCGCCGGTGTCCGCGTGCAGCGACACAAGTACCTGTCTGGACTTGGGGGCTGTGGACGTGGACGGTGATCGCCGTCCTGATCCGGTAGGTTGGGTCCGCGGAACTTCTATGCAGGAGTTGGTGATACGACTGGCGACCGGCCGGCAGATCCGCGTCGCCGCGGATTACAACCGCTCCTCCCCGCTCATCGCGGCGATGACGGCGTGGTTCATCGAACTCAACGGTAGGCCCGGCGCTGAGATCGTCGTCCCAGTCGACGCAAACGCGGGCCTGAAATGGTTCGATGTCTTCACCTGGAGTGGCGGCAACCTGTCAATACCTGACCATCGGGTTGCCGGGGAGAACGCCGCAAATATGCAGTTAGATCGCCTACTCGCCCTGGTCGGGTCGATGTGCCCGCGACCTGTACTGTACGTTTCGATCCCAGCTAGGACCACCGAGAAACCGCCTGGTGACAGGCGGTTTTTTCGTTTTCGGGCGGAGCGTGACCCGCTTGTGACCCCACCGACGAGAGTTGTGTGCCTAATCCCGTCGTGAAGTCGTGGTCGAATTCCTTGCCCGCACGGGGCGGTAGTGCCGGGTCGTCGCGCCGGTGATCACTCCGGACTGCACGTGTCCATCCGCGAACCCGGGCCGTGCGAGCTCCTTCTTCAACGTCGAGCTGCAGGGCGCCCGGATGGATGTGGACGGCTACGACGGCGACGAGCCCGGGCAGCCGTGGGGCCGGATCACTCGGGAGCTACTTCCGCCCAGAGCCCGGCCTTCTCGAGCATCGCGATCACGTGGTCGGCGCTGTCCACGAGGTGCGCCTCCATGACCTTGCGCGCGCTCTTGGCATCCCGTGCCTCTAAAGCGTCGAGTAGTTCAAGGTGTTGCGCACGAGCAGCCTCGACGTGCGCCTCGATGGAGGCGTAGAACTGGTTGGGCAGGTGATTGACCACCCCGGCGAGGACTCGTGCGAGCCGGTCGGAGTCCGCTGCCACGTTGATCTCCCGGTGGAAGGAGTGGCCCAGATCGGCCACCCGCTCAGTGTCACCGGCGGCCGCGGCTTCCATTGTCGCGGCGTTGATCTCCCTGAGTCTGTCCACGAGCTCGGGGGTCGCCTTCTTCGCGGTGCGGGCGGCGAGTTCTCCCGCCAGGCGGCTCTGTGCCCAGAACAGGTCCCGAACGTCCTGCCGGGTGAACTTCGCCACCTGGAAGCCTCGGCGCGGAACCAGGGTGACGAATCCCTCGCTGCGCAGTGTCAGCAACCCCTCGCGCACCGGCGTGATGGAGACCCCGACGGCCTCCGCGATCGGTTCCATCCGGAGGAAGTCGCCAGGGCGCATGATGCCGGACATTATCTGCTCGCGTACGTAGCTGGCCACCTCGTCGGGCAGCTGGCGCCGCTTAGGACGCCCACGCGTGGGGATGTTGTTCATCGGGGCCACACCCGCCTCCTACTGTCGCCATTGGCCGTGAAACTTTAAAGAGAATATATCGTGACCCCGGGCCATGGTGGCTGGAGCGGACGGGCTTCGGGGCGATATTGCTGCCGCACCGCCCCGGGATTGATCATTGCCGGGAGCAATGATGTCGTACCGTCGTGAGACGGTGACCGCATGACATTCGACCGACAGGGCATTCTCTGGGACGCGATCAACGGAAAGACCCCGCCGTCACCGGCGGCGGCGCTCATGGGGTGGACGTTCCGGGCGGTCGATCCGGACGAGGGGACATTGGAGATCGGGTTCGCGCTCGACGAGCGCTTCACCAACCCGGTGGGGTCGATCCAGGGAGGCTTCGTCGCCGCGATGCTCGACGACACCCTGGGGCCGGCCCTGGTCGCGACGCTGGAGCCGGATCAGTTCGCGCCGACGGTGTCCCTGACGGTGCAGTACCTGGCGCCGGCACTGCCCGGCACGTTCGTCGGCCACGGGCGGGTCGTGAAGAGGGGACGGGAGATCGCTTTCCTCGAAGGACATCTCGTCGACGCCAAGGGAACGACGGTGGCGACGGCCACCGCGACGAGCGTCATCCGCACCCTGCGGTGAACCGCACTACGAGGTGAAGCGGATCCGCTCGGCGGGGACGACGACGATCGAGCGGCCGGGGTAGTCGAGACGGGCGAAGGTCGCGTTGTAGTGCGCGATCACATCCGGTGCCTCTACCGGATCCATTCCACGGTCGATCGTCGTCGTGTGGCAGTCCGATACGAGGACAACGTCGAGGCCCCTGGACAGCGCGCTCCTCGTAGTCGAGTCGACGCACGCCTCTGTCGCGAACCCGGCGATCACGACGCACGTGATGTCCGCAGCCGCAAGAATCTCGGGCAGGCCCGTCCCGCCGAAGGCGTCCGGCGAATCCTTGGTGATGACCACCTCGCCGTCGGTGGGGGCGACTGCCGGGACGATGTCCGGGATGCGGTCGCCGAACCGCTGGCGCGTGAAGACGACGTGTGCACCGCCCGCGCGGGCCCTCGCGAGTACGGAAGCAAGGCGAGTGAGGACGCCGTCCGCGGCGTAGGCGATCCGAGGGAAAGCGCCCTGGACGTCGACGATGACGAGCGCAGTCCGCGACCCGCTGAGTCGGTGCTCGACATCCATCCTGGTGAGCTTGCCATGTCACCTGCGGTGGGCGCCGACGATCGATAGCCTCGGAACCATGGCCATCAAACTCGAGAACGTCGCGATCGCGGTGCGCGACTTGGAAGCGACGATCGCGTTCTTCACCGATCTGGGACTCACGGTGATCGGCAGGCAGACGGTCAGCGGAGAGTGGACGGACACCGCCGTAGGCCTCGACGGGAACCACGCCAAGATCGCGATGCTGCAGACCCCGGACGGCCAGGGGCGGATCGAGCTGTTCGAGTACATCCACCCCGACGCGATCGAGACGGAGCCGACGCTGCCCAACGAGATCGGCATGCACCGTGTCGCGTTCTCCGTCGACGATCTGGAAGAGGCCCTGGCGATCGCGGCCAAGCACGGCTGTCACCCGCTGCGCGGCGTCGGCGTCTACGAAGACATCTACAAGCTCACGTACGTCCGCGGACCGAGCGGCATCATTGTCATGCTCGCCGAGGAGATCCAGAAGTCGTAGCGGCGCACCGGCCCGCGGGTCAGGGTCGGTTCAGCGCCGCCGCGCGGGTGACGAGGTCGCGGAAGGCTGTCTCGTCGAGCACGTCGGACTCCGTGATGTCGATGGCTCGGCGGGTGCCGGCCGTGAGGCTCGCGTTGAACAGCCGGTCGGGATCGTCGATCGAGGCGCCCTTGGCGAAGGTCACCTTGACCTTGTCCTTGTAGGTCTCCGCCGTGCAGAGCAGGCCGCCGAGCGAGAACGTCGGCACGCCATCGGGATTGGACGGCTTGCGCCACTTCACTTCCTCGACGGCGTCCGGCTCGGCCTCCAGGATCAGGCCGCGGATCTGCTCGACGGTGCGCTCTCGCCAGTCGGTGCTCATGGTCGAAAGGTACGCCGACGGCGGCCGGGGCGTGGACGCCCCGGCCGCCGTGCGGTCGTCATGCCGGTATCAGTGCACGTCCACCGAGGGGGTGTCGGTGACGCTGACGCCGCTGGAGCTGGCGGTAGCCGAGCCGGTGTCGGCCTCGACGCCGTGGGTGCCCGCGGCCGTGGTCGTCTCGACACCGCCCGACGGGCCGGTCACCGAAGCCGACCCGGTGCTCGGGCTCACCGACGCGCTGCCGGTCTCGACGTGGCCGCTCGCGCTGCCGACCGGCGTGGTGACCTCGGCCTCGGCCTTCGGGCCGGTCACCGTGGTGTTGCCGTTGGGCGCAACGGTTGCCGACCCCGTCGAGACCGAGGCCTCGCCGCTGGCGACGGGGGTCGTGACCGAGCCGCTCGCGGCGGGGCCGGTCACCGAGACGCCGTTCGCGCCTGCGGAGGCGCTGCCCGTACTGGCCGTGACGGTGCCGCCGCCGACCGGCGTCGAGACGGTGCCGGTTCCCGACGGACCGGTCACCGAGACGCCGGCCGGGGTGATGCTGCCGCCGCCACCGTTGACGTTGAGCCCTGCCGTGACGACATTGCCGACGTTCACGCCGGCCGTCACGTCCGGAGCGTCGACGGTGAGGCCGCCGGTTCCGACGGTGATCGTGCCGGGCGTCACGCCGACGGTGCCGCCGCCGAGCGGCGTGGTGATCGCGCCCGAGAGGCTCGGGGTCACGAGAACGAGCTGGCCGTTCTGGAAACCGATGCTGCCGAGGTTCAGGACGAGGTTGCCGCCGCCCAGAGGGGTGGTCAGGCCGAGGTTGATCGCCGGGAGGCCCACGATGAACGTGTTGGCACCGTAGGTCACCTTCACCGGCACGATCGTCGCGCTCGCCGCACCGAGGCCCAGGGGCGCGGTGGCGTTGAGCCCGAGCGACGGGGTCCACGTGGTGAGACCGCCCGCGGTGATCGCGCTGAGCGAGGTGTTCAGGCCCAGCGAGCTGCCCAGCGGGCCGTTGATGTTGGTGATGTTGCCGCCGACGCTGCCGACTCCGAGCCCGGGGCCGAGACCGACGAGGCCGTAGGTGGTGCTGGACAGGCCTCCGAGGCCCAGCGGAGCACCGACGGTGAAGGTGTCCTGCTGGCCGAGGCCGACCCAACCGGCCGGCGCGCCCGGCACCTGAGCGGTCGAGACGATCGGGCCCGACGTGTTGCTCACCGGAATCAGGCCGCTGAGAACGGGGATCTGGTTCCAGGCGGCGACGCCCTGGTTGATCTGCGGCGCGACGATCGGGATCGTCACCAGCGGAATGCCGCCGGGGAGGAGGGGGGCGGCGCCGAGGATCGCGTCGACCTGCGGGATGCCGGTCGGTGCCGCGTTCGCAGTCGCCGGGGTGGCGACGGTCAGTGTTGCGGCGGCCGCGACGGCGGTGGCGGCAACGGCGCTGCGGCGCACCGTCTTCCGGGCGTGCTTGGGTGAGGTAGGGGACATGGGAGGACCTCCGGTTCATGAAGGTTCGGCACGCTCGATCGAGCGCGCCGGTCGGTAGGGATGTGGACCCAGCAGAAAATAGAGGCGTCTGCGCTCGGTGCGAGTGCCTGAAGCGGCGCCTGTGCATCTCCTGGGAGTTCTGAAGTTATCAGTATTTCCACGGTTTCCCAATAGCTTTCGAAGCTATTCGTTCAAAGCGATTCTGGCTACTACGCAGTAGCGAAATCCAATGAGTTCTAACAGAACCCGTTCCACTCCTTTGCGATCAAAGGCCGCTGCTCAATCGATGTATTCGTAACCGATTGGGGTCGCCGTGAATGACGAGCGCAAGCGCGATGAATGGCAATCTAGGCACGCTAAAGATCCGATCCGCACAAGTGGATGTGCGAGCTGTCCTCCACTGTTTCGCGACGTTCCGATCGACCCGTTATCGTGAACGTCATGTTCACTGCGATGCAACGACAGGATGTCGGCAACCGCCTCATCGCCGCCGCCGAGGCGACGGAGGGCGTTCATGCCGGGGCCGTGGTCGGCGCCGCGGCGGCAGGAGCACTCGACGCGTTCACCGGCATCGACCTGATGTTCGCCGCCGCAGCGGATGTCGCGATAGCCGACCTCCGCGAACGATGGACCGAGCTGATGTACCGCGACTTCGGCGCGATCCACCACACCGCGGATCCGGGCGGCACCGTCTATTTGCTTCCCGACCTTCTGACGGCGCGGATCGCGGTCGTGCCGGCTGCGCGGTTCGGCCCCCGGCCGGGCGAGCCCTTCCATCAGGTCTTCGGGCCCGCCGGGCCGCAGGCGACGGCACCGTCGGGCCACCCGGACCTGGTCGGACCCGCCTGGCTCGCCGCGCTGCGCACCCGCGCGGCGCTGCTCCGCGGCGACGGACCGGCAGCTGCGCTCGCCCTCGACGGCCTGCGCGACGCACTGATCGCGCTCGCGGGCGCCCGCACCGGCGCTCCGCCCGGATACCTCGAGCCCGCGGACCGTGATCGGATCCGCGTCACCGAGACCGGGTCTCGCGATACCGGCGCCGTGGCCAAGGCCTTCGGCGTCGCGGTGCAGATCCTCGACGCCGAGCTGCAGGCCGTCGCGCCCGCGATCGCGGACGCCGTCGCGCTCCCGCTGCTCGAGGAGGTCGCCGGCTGACGCCGGTACCGTGGAACCATGCATGACCAGCAGAAGGAGTTGCCGCGGAGCGGTCCGCGCGCGTGGCGCGCACGGATCAAGGCGTCCCGGCACGGCTCGCTCGCCTGGCGGATCTGCGTCGGCGTCGTCGGCGGCGTCGTGCTCATCGCGGGCATCATCGCGATCCCGTATCCGGGGCCGGGCTGGCTGATCGTCTTCGCCGGGCTCGGCATCCTCGCCACGGAATTCGAGTGGGCGCACCGGCTTCTGCGCTTCGCCCGCGAACGCTACGACCGCTTCGCCGCGTGGCTCTCTCGGCAGAACATCGTCGTCAAGGGCGCCTTCGGGGTCGGCACCTGCCTCATCGTGCTGGCCACCGTGTGGCTGCTGGGCGCGGCCGCGATGATCGGCGGCTGGTTCGGCATCCACTGGCCCTGGCTCGCCAGCCCGATCTTCGGGTGATCGCGGACCTCCGGCGTTCGGTCGCCGCCCCCGACGACCGCGTCGCCGGAGTCCTGTACTGGTACGCCCTGTCGGGAGCGCTCGCCCGCGTGGCCGTCGCCGGCCGGGACGCCGGGGCGGCGGTCGTCCGGTCCGGGGCCGGAGGCTGGCCCGAGGTGAGGGAGACGGCACCGTCGGACGACCCCGGCGGCGGTCTCGCGCGCGCCTGCCGCCGCCTGATCCCCGAGATCGCGCGCGAGTCGGGCGCCTCGCAGCGGTCCCTCTGGGCCATCGCGACCGACTCGATCGCCTCCGCATCGCTCGATACGGCGGATCCGAGGACCGTCGCCGACGGGCTGCTGCGCGCGTGCGGTCCCGAGGCCCCACCAGCGCGGTTCGAGGAGGTGCCCGGGCGCGGCACCGTCGTGCGACGGGGCTCGTGCTGCCTGCTCTACCTGTGCCCCGGCATGGCGAAGTGCCTCAGCTGCCCTCGGCAGACGCCGGACGAGCGGCGGACGAGGCTCGCCTGAGCGTCGCCTCCGGCGAGCGGCACGCGCGGTGACCGATAGGATCGGATCCACTGACAACCGCGTGCGGCCAGGTATGCCGCCCGCTACATGACTAGGAGCACTGTGAGCACCACCTTCGTCGTCCCGGCAGGAATCGCCGCCGGGGCAGCCATGCGCGATCTGGACCTGCCGAACAAGGGCCCCGAGGCCGTCGTCGTCGTCAAGACCACGGACGGCACCCTCAAGGACCTGAGCTGGATCCCCGAGACCGACACCGAGGTCGAGGCCGTCGCGGCGAACACGGAGGACGGACGCAGCGTGATCCGCCACTCGGCGGCGCACGTCCTCGCGCAGGCCGTGCAGGACGGTTTCCCCGGCACCAAACTGGGCATCGGCCCGCCGATCAAGGACGGCTTCTACTACGACTTCGACGTCGCCGAGCCCTTCACTCCCGAGGACCTCAAGAGCCTCGAGAAGAAGATGAAGCAGATCATCAAGGCGGGGCAGAAGTTCAGCCGCCGCGTCTACGCGAGCAAGGACGAGGCCCGCGCCGAGCTGGGAGGTGAGCCCTACAAGCTCGAGCTCATCGACGACAAGGGCGCGGCCGACGACAGCGAGGTCATGGAGGTCGGCGGCGCCGAGCTCACCGCCTACGACAACCTCAATCCCCGCACCGGCGAGCTGATCTGGGGCGACCTGTGCCGCGGCCCGCACGTGCCCACCACCAAGTACATCCCCGCGGTGAAGCTGACCCGCAGCTCCGCGGCGTACTGGCGCGGCGACCAGAACAACGCGGACCTGCAGCGCGTCTACGGCACCGCGTGGGAGTCGCCCGAGGCGATGGACGAGTACCTCGAGCTGCTCGCCGAGGCGGAGAAGCGCGATCACCGCAAGCTCGGCGCCGAGCTGGACCTGTTCAGCTTCCCGGACGAGCTGGGCTCCGGTCTGCCGGTCTTCCACCCCAAGGGCGGCATCATCCGCAAGGAGCTGGAGGAGTACTCGCGGCAGCGGCACATCGACGCCGGCTACGACTTCGTCAACACCCCGCACCTGACCAAGAGCACGCTCTACGAGGTCTCGGGCCACCTGGATTGGTACAAGGACGGGATGTTCCCGGCCATGCACCTCGACGCCGAGTACGACGACGAGGGCAACGTCACCAAGCCCGGCCAGGACTACTACGTCAAGCCGATGAACTGCCCGATGCACAACCTGATCTTCGACGCCCGCGGCCGCTCGTACCGCGAGCTTCCGCTGCGGCTCTTCGAGTTCGGCTCCGTGTACCGGTACGAGAAGTCCGGCGTGATCCACGGCCTGACCCGCGTGCGCGGCATGACGCAGGACGACGCCCACATCTACTGCACCAAGGAGCAGATGCACGAGGAGCTGACCACGACCCTCGAGTTCGTGCTCTCGCTGCTCAAGGACTACGGCCTCGACGACTTCTACCTCGAGCTGTCCACGAAGGACCCGCAGAAGTACGTCGGCTCCGACGACGTGTGGGAGGAGGCCACCAAGACGCTCCAGCAGGTCGCCGAGGCCTCGGGCCTCGACCTGGTGCCGGACCCGGGCGGCGCCGCCTTCTACGGCCCGAAGATCTCCGTCCAGGCGAAGGACGCGCTCGGCCGTACCTGGCAGATGTCCACCATCCAGCTGGACTTCAACCTGCCCGAGCGGTTCGAGCTCGAGTACACCGCGCCCGACGGCACCAAGCAGCGCCCCGTGATGATCCACCGCGCGCTGTTCGGTTCGATCGAGCGTTTCTTCGGTGTGCTCACCGAGCACTACGCCGGTGCCTTCCCCGCGTGGCTGGCGCCCCAGCAGGTGGTGGGCATCCCCGTCGCCGAGCAGTTCGGGGACCACCTCGAGACGGTGATCCGCGAACTGAAGAAGCACGGGATCCGCGCCGAAGTCGACCACAGCGACGACCGGATGCAGAAGAAGATCCGCAACCACACCACGCAGAAGGTGCCCTTCATGCTGCTCGCGGGCGAGACCGACCGCGACGCCGGCGCGGTCAGCTTCCGGTTCCGCGACGGAACCCAGGTCAACCAGGTGCCCGTCGACGACGCCGTGCAGCGGATCGTCCACTGGGTCCACTCGCGCCGCAACGAGTCCCCGACCGCCGAGCTGCTGGGCCCGGCGGAGGCCACCGTCGGCATCGCCTGACCGGGACCGCAGGGACGACAGGGGAGAGGAATCGATGACGGACGCCACGGACGGCGACGCGCGCGGCGCGCACACCGACTTCGGGGTCGGCGACGGTGACGAGAGCATCGAGCGGCTCTGGACGCCGTACCGGATGCGCTACCTCGTCGATTCCCCTCCCGTCCCGGAGGGCAGCACAGCCTTCCTCGAGATCCCCAAGCTGGCCGACGAGGACGGGCTGATCGTGGCCCGGGGCGAGCACTGCTACGTGGTGCTCAACCTGTTCCCCTACAACCCGGGCCACTGCATGGTGGTGCCGTACCGGCAGGTCGCGGAGCTGGAGGACCTCACCGACGACGAGGCCTTCGAGCTGATCAAGCTCACCCAGAAGACCATCCGCGTGATCAAGCGGATCTCGCGGCCGGCGGCGTTCAACGTGGGCTTCAACCTGGGCCGGTCGGGCGGCGGTTCGATCGCCGAGCACCTGCACCAGCACATCGTGCCGCGGTGGCCCGGCGATGCGAACTACATCACGGTGCTCTCGGGCACTAAGGTGATGCCGCAGCTCCTCGGACAGACCCGGGCGCTGATGGCGAAGGCCTGGGAGGAGGTCTAGCAGTGTCGTCGATCTTCAGTCGTGAGGCGGTCTCCAAGGTCACCCACCCGATCGCGAAGGTGCTGATCCGGACCGGGTTGACGCCGGACGCCGTGACGCTCTTCGGCACCGCCTGCTCGGTGACCGCCGCGCTGTGGCTCTTCCCGACGGACCACCTGTTCGTCGGCACGTTGATCATCTGGTTCTTCGTGATGTTCGACATGCTCGACGGTGCCATGGCCCGGGTGCGGGGCGGCGGCACCCGGTTCGGGGCCTGGCTCGACGCCACCTGCGACCGGGTGGCCGACGGTGCCATCTTCGCCGGCCTGGCCTGGTGGGCCGTGTTCACCGAGGACAACCGCTACAACCTGTTGATCGCCACCCTGATCTGCCTGGTCACCTCGCAGGTGATCAGCTACGCCAAGGCGCGGGCCGAGGCCTCGGGTCTCAAGGGCGACGGTGGCTGGATCGAGCGCCCGGAGCGCCTCATCATCGTGCTCGTGGGCGCCGGCATCACGGGCCTGGGTGTCTGGTGGGCGATCCACGTCGCGATGTGGGTGCTCGCCGTGACCAGCGTCGTCACCGTTCTCCAGCGGGCCCTGACCGTGCGCCGCTCGCCCGGCGCCACCGACTTGCTGCCGCTGCCGCAGGCGGCCGCGCAGCACGAGGAGGACCAGGCGTGATCGATCCGCGCGAGGAGGTCGCCGACCTCGCCTACCGCACCGGCTGGGCCGTCACCAAGCGGATGCCGGAGTTCGCCGCCAAGTTCCTCATCGACGACGTGGGCGGGCGGATCGGCGCGCGTGGCGACAACACACAGCTCCGCAAGAACCTCGCGCGCGTGCTCGGGACCACCCCGGACCTGGTGCCGCAGAGCCTGATCGAGGAGTCCTCACGCTCCTACGCGCGCTACTGGCGCGAGTCCTTCCGGCTGCCGTCCATGGACCTGGTCGAGCTCGGTGCGCGGCTCGACGAGTACGTCGACACGCCCAGCCTGCACGACGCGATGGCCGCCGGTACCGGCGCGGTGCTTGCCCTGCCGCACAGCGGGAACTGGGACATGGCCGGAGTGTGGCTGGCGCAGAAGTACGGCCGGTTCGCGACCGTCGCCGAGCGGCTCAAGCCGGAATCGCTGTTCCGGCGGTTCGTGGAGTACCGCGAGTCCCTCGGCTTCGAGATCTTCCCCCTCTCCGGCGGCGAGCAGCCGCCCATGCCCGCGCTCGCGCAGCGGCTGCGCGAGGGCCGCCCGATCTGCCTGCTGGCCGAGCGCGACCTCACGCGGCACGGCGTCCCCGTCACGTTCTTCGGCGAGCGCACCCGGATGCCCGCGGGCCCCGCGAAGCTCGCGATCGACACCGGCGCGCCGCTGTTGCCGGTGCACTGCTGGTTCGAGGGCGACGCCTGGGGTTTCCGGTCCGAGGCTCCGATCGACGTCTCCGGCGGCATCGAGGACGCGACGCAGCAGCTCGCGCAGGCCTTCGAGCGCAACATCGCCGAGCATCCCGCGGACTGGCACATGCTGCAGCCCCTGTGGGAGTCCGACTGGTCGCAGGCGCGGCGCGACCGGATCCTCGGCGAGGGTCCCGAGGTGCGCTGATGCGGATCGGGATGATCTGCCCGTACTCCTTCGACGTCGCGGGCGGGGTGCAGGCTCACGTCGTGGACCTGGCCCGCGTGCTCATCGAGCGCGGCCACGAGGTCTCGGTGCTCACCCCGTCGTCGAAGGAGACGGTGCTGCCCGACTTCGCCGTCTCCTCGGGCAAGGCCGTCGCGATCCCGTACAACGGCTCCGTCTCCCGGCTCTCCTTCGGGCCCAAGGCGTTCGGCCGGTTGCGGAAGTGGATCCGCAAGGGCGAGTTCGAGGTGCTCCACGTGCACGAGCCGAACGCGCCGAGCCTCGGCATGCTCGCGCTGGCGATCGCCGACGGTCCCATCGTCGCCACCTTCCACACGTCGACCGAGAAGTCGCTGGTGCTCTCCGTCTTCCAGAGCGTGCTGCGCCCGTCGCACGAGAAGATCCGCGGCAAGATCGCCGTCTCCGAGCTGGCCCGTCGCTGGCAGATGGAATCGCTCGGCTCCGACGCCATCGAGATCCCCAACGGCGTCGACGTGCGCGCCTTCGCCGACGGCGATCCGCTGCCCGGCTACCCGCGACCGGGTAAGACGGTGCTCTTCCTCGGCCGGTACGACGAGTCGCGCAAGGGCATGGCCGTCTTCCTCGAGGCGCTACCCGCGATCGTCGCGGCCCAGCCCGACATCGAGGTGCTCGTCATCGGCCGGGGCGACTCGGAGAAGCTCCTGCGCGACGCCGGCCCGTACGCGAAGCACCTGCGGCTCATGGGCGCCGTCACCGACGAGGAGAAGGCCGCCGCGCTGCGTTCCGCCGACGTCTACGTCGCGCCCAACCTCGGCGGCGAGAGCTTCGGCATCGTCCTCGTCGAGGCGATGGCCGCCGGCACCGCCGTCGTCGCGAGCGACCTCAACGCCTTCGAGCGCGTCCTCGACGGGGGCGAGGCCGGCCGCCTGTTCCCGGTCGGCGACGGTGCTGCCCTCGGCCGCGCGATCGTCGAGCTGCTCGACGACGACTTCCGCCGCGCCGAGCTGGTCACCCACGCCTCCGAGGTGGTCTGGCGCTACGACTGGTCCGTCGTCGCCGAGCAGGTCATCCGCGTGTACGAGACCGTCGCCGTGCCCGGCGTGGTCGTGTCGATCGACGACTGAAGGGGGCCGCAGTGCTGAATCTCACCGCCACCACCGTGCTCGTCATCGGCCTGATCGTGATGGCCGTGCTGATCGTCGCGGCCCTGGCCTACCAGACGGCGCACCGTCTGGACCGGCTGCACGTGCGGGTCGACCTCTCGCTCGCCGCGCTCGACGCCGCCCTCGCCCGACGGTCCGCCGTCGCCCGCGCGGTCGCCGCCACGCTGCCGCCCGAGCAGGGGCAGATGCTCCGCGCCGCCGCCGACCGCGCCGAGAACGCCGCCCCCGAGGACCGGATGCCGATGGAGAACAGGCTCTCCGGAGCCATCGGTGCGATCGACATCGAGACCCTGCCGCGCTCGCTCGTCGCGGAGATCGCCGACGCCGACACCCGCGTGACGATGGCGCGCCGGTTCCACAACGACGCCGTCCGCGACACCCGCGCCCTGCGCGGCCGCCGGTTCGTGCGCTGGCTGTACCTGGGCGGCACCGCGCCGATGCCCCAGTACTTCGACATCGTCGACCGGGGCGGCATCCTCCCGGCCGCGCTGCTCGCCGTGAACGACGAGCGGCGCGTCTCGGCCCGGGTCATCGTCGTGGACCCCGACGGTGCCGTGCTCGTCGTCCGTGGCCACGAGCCCGTCCCGGAGGGGACGCGGCCCGCGGGCCACTGGTGGTTCACCGTCGGCGGGGGAGTCGAGCGCGGTGAGGACCTGCGCGCCGCCGCCGCCCGCGAACTGCGGGAGGAGACGGGCCGGGTGCTCGCGCCGTCGGAATTCGTCGGCCCGCTCTACCGCCGGGAGGCGGTCTTCTCCTTCGACGGCGAGGTGATCGACTCCGTCGAGTACTTCTTCGCCGTCGAGTGCGAGCGGTTCGACCCGGCACCGTCGGGCTGGACGGACCTGGAACGCCGGACGCTCGACGAGATGCGCTGGTGCACCCCCGACGAGATCCGGGTGTTCGCGGACCCCGTCTACCCCGCGGCGCTCGCCGACCTGATCCCCGATGTGCGGAGCGCGTTCGCGTCCGGGAAGGCGCCGGGCGAGCCGGCCGTGATCGAGTAGGGAGGCGCGATGCAACCGAAGGAGATCTCCGGATACCGGGTGGTGCGCCGCCTCGGCGCGGGCGGCATGGGCGAGGTCTTCCTCGTCGAGCACCCGCGGCTGCCGCGGCAGGACGCGCTGAAGCTGCTCGGACCGCAACTGGGCGACGACCCGAGCTTCGCGACGCGCTTCCTCCGCGAGGCCGACATCCTGGCCGGCCTGCGGCACCCGAACATCGTCACTATCCACGACCGCGGCGAGTACGAGGGTCGGCTGTGGCTCGCGATGGAGTACGTCGAGGGCGAGGACGCGGCCCAGTACCTGCGGACGCGGGGCCCGCTGCCGCCCGCGATGGTGGCCGACGTGATCGAGCAGGTCGGGAGCGCGCTGGACTGGGCGTGGAGCGAACGCCGCCTGACGCACCGCGACGTCAAGTCCGGCAACATCCTGCTCGCGCCCGTGCGGCCCGGACGGCCCGTCGGGGTGAAGCTGGTGGACTTCGGGATCGCCAAGGCCAGCGACGAGGCCAGCTCGCTCACGGCGACCGGCGTGGCCGTCGGGACCATGGCCTACCTCGCGCCCGAGGTGATCGAGGGCAATCCCCTGGACAACCGGGCCGACGAGTACTCGCTGGCCTGCGCGGCGTTCGAGCTGCTCACCGGCACACCGCCGTACGGCCCCGGCTCGCCCAGCTCGGTTCTGATGGCGCACCTGCAGGCGCCCGTGCCGGACCCGGCTGCGCGGGTGGCCGGCATCCCGCCCGGGCTGGCCCGCGTCTTCGAGCGGGCGCTGGCGAAGCAGCCGCGCGACCGGTTCCCCGACAACGCCGCCTTCGCTCGGGCATTCCGGGCTGCGCTGACCGCCCCGTCTTCGGCGCCGGCGCCGACACCGCACGTGGGGGCCGGGCCCACCGTGATCCGGCCGACCCCGCCGCCCACTCCGCCCCCGGCGTACACGCACGCCGCGCCTCCCGTGCCGGCCCAGGGGCTCGCGGGGACGCCGGTGCCTGCGTCGACGGCCGTCGGGGGCGTGGGCGCCGGGACGGCTCCGGCGCGCAACGGCCGCGTGTGGGCGTTGGCGGCCCTGGCGGCGGTGCTGGTGATCGCGCTCCTGGTGGTCGGCTACCTGGCGTTCGGCCGGGGTGGGGACTCCGCGTCGGCCGATCCGACGGGCGCGCCTGTCCCGTCGGGCACTACCGCGCCAGCGGAGACGTCTGCGCAAGCCACGTCGGCAGCGCCGACGGGCGCCTCGGAAACCGCCTCGGCGCCGACGGTCCCGGGCACGGACGCCTACGGCTTCGTCGGGAGCCCGGCGCGGTGCGCCGGAGGTGAGACGCTGCAGCTGGCGCTGCTCACGTCGAAGGCGAACGGCGGCGGCTCCCGGGTCGTGATCTGCGGTTCCGCCGGTGAGTTCACCTACCGCGGCGCGCAGATCTCCGGGGACAACAGCGGTATCACGCTCACCGCGACCGGAAACGGTGCCGGCGTCTTCCGCGCCGTCAATCGCGATGCGAAGGGCAAGGACAAGGACGACACGATCTACACCGTGAGCTCCGGTGGCCTCGTGATCACCCGCGGCGACGGCCGCGCCGTCTCGTCGGAGCCCGCCCGCTCCGTCTGGACCCGCTGACCCCCGGTCAGTGGTGAGGCCGATGGTGTTGGACGCGATGTTCGACTGTTGAGCGGTTGACCGCCTATGAAACCCTGTCCGCGGTGGACACGGATTCATAGTCGGCAGCGGCTTTCGCCAGCCCGCGGACCCGGCGACCGGGGCATCCGCCTAGGCTACGTGCAGCGGCGTGGGGGCCGCAGTTCGATCACATCGGGGGATGCGACGTTGCTGAGAAGGCAATTCACTACCGGTTGGAACTGGGCGTTCGGTCCGATGGCGCCGCGCTACGGGCCGACGCCGAGTCGGTTGAGGACGACGGCGGCGGTGGTTGGGAGCCTCGCGGCCGCCCTCTCGTCGTGGTACTGGAACTCTTCGTCGATCGGAGTCGACAGGCTCTTCCAGGCCGCAGTGATGGGCGTCGTCAAGGTCGCGCTTATCGCTGCTTGCATCGTCCTGCTGTGCAGCTGTGCGTCGTTCTTCCTTCCGCGCGGGCGCGCGTCGGTCGATCCCTTCTGGTTGATGCGCAATCTCGGGGGACCACTGATCGCCTTCGTGGCACTGGTGGCACTCGTAACGGTGCCTGTCGTCGCCTCCGCCCTCGGCCCCGTGTCACTACTTCTGCTGCTGGGGCTGCCACTCTGGTTGGGGGCCGTGATCAACGCAGCCAGATTGGGCGCGGCGTACCAGTTCCGTCTCGGCGAGGCCCATCCGTCGCTGGCATCGGTGTGCATCCTTGCGACGGGCGCGTTCGGACTCGTGGAGGCGCTCACCAAGACGGCGGTGACCGGGCATGAGTTCGACCCGTTAGTCGTCTGGCTGCTAGTGACCTTCGTGGGTCCGGTCGCCACGATCGGGCTCGCGCTGTGGGACTTGCGAATCCACACGCCGCGTGTCGACCGCCTGACGATGGTGGCGCTGGCGGCAGTGATGGCCATGCTTGCGGGAGTCGTCGGCCATCTTGCCGGATGGCACGAAGGCGGGCGCCCCGATGTCGCCGACAAAGCAAGCGGAACGTCATCGAGCACCCCAACGCCCGAATCGATCGCTTCGACGCTGACACGGTCCGGATTCGTCGACGGCCCGAACTGCGAATCGCGTGGCACCGTCGTCTACCGCGCAGTCACGGATCCGGACCCGGAGAAGGGAGGGAACGGCTCTCGATTCGTCATCTGCGACGCGGGAGAGTCCCTGTGGTACCAGGGGCAGCGGCTGAGCAGGAGTGTCGGTGGGTACATGCCGGCCGACCGCACGCCGCGGGGATACCGCGCGACGCTCCGTTCGGAGGGTGCTACCGCGACCTACGAGTGCTTCTTCGATGCGAACCCGCTTTTCGTCGTGACGACGATGAACTCTCGCCTCGAGGAGCGCGTGATCTGGTCGAGTACAGGCCCGGCATAGAAGCCTGATGCGCTCACGCGAAACGGGAGATCCCGACGACGTCCTATTCCGATCGGACGACCGGGCCGCCTGCCCCGGCTTCGACGGTGACGACACGGCCGTCGCGGTGCGCGGCCGTGAGCACACCGTCGGTGTCGCGCACCGCCCAGTTCTCCGCCCAATAGGTGTAGCCGGGCACCACATCACGGACCGGGATTCCCCAGAAGGCGTGGTCCGGCACCGTCTGCACCTCGATCTCGTGGTCGTGGAGCATCACGCGCCATCCGTTCCAACTGACCTCGGGAGACCAGTCAGACACCGGCCGGCGCACGATCACAGGCACCGTCTGCCAGCCGTCCCGGATGTCCCAGATCCCCGGAGGGCAGTCAGGAGCGGCGAAGGCGTCACGTGCGGTTGCCGCGTCTGTGACGACGAACAGCTCGAAGGCGTGCGGGTCCTCGAGTTCCAGCCACCCAGCATCGATCGAGATGAATCGGCCGGAGTGGTCGATGAAGGTGCCCCCGACGGTGAACATCCAGTCGATCGCCATGTCGACTTCGTCAGCGACCGGACCGTGGATCACGAACTCCTCGGTTGATGCGCTGATCCGAGGGAGCGCCCCGTGCGCGATGTCGTCCGCAGTGAGGTACTCGTCCTCGCCGTCCGGCGACGGCGCCAGGGACCAGCGGTTCACGAAGTCCTCGACGGCCTCGGGCGCGAAGCCCGGTCCGACTTGAAGATCCGTGTCGATGAGGAATGGAAGTACGCCGACGGTGATGCTCATGGACGCGGCGTAGCCCTGCGTGGATGCCTACACATGCCGCCACTGTATCGACGATGTCGTGAAGTGCATGTCGTCTGCACTGTCCGGGTGAGCGCGCCCCGGCGACCCGGGCTGGGAAGCGCGCACCGTCATCGGGAATACTGGAGCCCCACATGTCCCAGCTACGAGGAGACCCATCAGTGACCACTGATCCCCAGACCGCACCCGTCACCGGCACCGCACGCGTCAAGCGCGGCATGGCCGAGATGCTCAAGGGCGGCGTGATCATGGACGTGGTGACCCCCGAGCAGGCGAAGATCGCCGAGGACGCCGGTGCGGTCGCGGTCATGGCGCTCGAGCGCGTGCCCGCCGACATCCGCGCGCAGGGCGGTGTCAGCCGCATGTCCGATCCGGACATGATCGACGGCATCATCGAGGCCGTCAGCATCCCGGTCATGGCGAAGGCCCGCATCGGCCACTTCGTCGAGGCGCAGATCCTGCAGGCCCTCGGCGTGGACTACATCGACGAGTCCGAGGTCCTGACCCCGGCCGACTACGCCAACCACATCGACAAGTTCGCCTTCACGGTGCCCTTCGTCTGCGGCGCGACCAACCTGGGTGAGGCGCTGCGCCGCATCACCGAGGGCGCGGCGATGATCCGCAGCAAGGGTGAGGCCGGCACCGGCGACGTCTCGAACGCGACCACGCACATGCGCAAGATCCGCGACGAGATCCGCCGCCTGACCTCGCTGCCCGAGGACGAGCTGTACGTCGCGGCCAAGGAGCTGCAGGCCCCGTACGACCTGGTCGTCGAGGTCGCCAAGAACGGCAAGCTGCCCGTCACCCTGTTCACCGCGGGCGGTATCGCCACCCCGGCGGACGCGGCGATGATGATGCAGCTGGGCGCCGAGGGCGTCTTCGTCGGCTCCGGCATCTTCAAGTCGGGCAACCCGGAGCAGCGCGCCAAGGCGATCGTCGCCGCCACGACCTTCTACGACGACCCCGGCAAGCTCGCCGAGGTCTCCCGTGGGCTGGGCGAGGCGATGGTCGGGATCAACGTCGACGACATCCCGCAGCCGCATCGCCTGGCGGAACGCGGCTGGTAACGGCATGTCGCCCGCCGGTGTCCGACGATTCGCGCTAGCGTCGAGATGCGCGTGTCGGGCAGACGCGGGATCGAAGTGGAAGCAGTGAGGCGGAGGATGTCAGACCAAGCAACGGCCAGGGCCACCCGGGGGTACGGGGCCCAGACGTCCCTGGGCGGGTCGCAGGTGGAGGCCGCGCCCAACGTGTTGCGCGTGCTCGCGTACATCGCGGACCTGTGTCTCGCATCGGCGGTGGTTGCCATCGCCCTGATCGTCAACGTCGTGGCCGGGCTCGAGCTCGGCTGGGTGTTCCTCGGCGTCGGGGCCGCGGTCGCGATCATCGCGTCGATCGTGCTGCACGGCGTCTACGGCGCCAGCCCCGGCAAGCTGCTCGCGGGCCTCAAGGTGGTCGACGCGAACTCCCACCGCCCGATCGGCTTCCCGTCGTCCGCGATCCGCTCGGTCGTCTTCAACGTCCTGGCGCCGCTCGTCTACCTCCCGGCCTGGTCGATCCTCGCCGACGGTGGCCGCCGTGGTGTCCACGAGAAGGCCTCCACGTCGACCGTGGTCGACGATGCCGACGTCGCGATCCCGGCCCGCGCGCAGGCACCCGCACCGTCGGGCCCGCTCGGCGGCCTCGTGACCGGCGATTCCGACAACACACTGCAGCGCATCCCGACCCCGCTGCCGGAGGAGACCCGCGTCGACGCGGTCGCCGCCGGCGCGGCCACCGAGGTCGTCGAGACCGGGGAGCCGCGCGAGCGGCTGCAGCCGCCGTCGCTCCCGCCGCTCCCGGACGACGTGCCGGGCCTGCGCCCGATCCCGCCGCGCTTCGGCCCGCCGCCCACCGAGGGCGACGAGCCCACGACCGGCTTGCCGCCCGCCGCGGCCTTCGCGCCCCCGCCGGCGCAGGCCTCGCAGCCGCAGCCGCCCCAGCAGTTCGCCCCGCGCCCCAGCGGGCCCACCGGTCCCAGCGGTCAGCCGCGCGGGCCGGTGCAGGGCCAGCCGCCCGTCGGCCCGCCCGCCGGCCGGCCGGTCGCGCCCCAGGGCGGTCAGCCGCTCCAGGGGCAGCCGCAGCAGGGCCAGCCCCAGCAGCCGCGCCCGGCGGCGCCCGCCCCCGCGGGCGGGGCGCCGATCGTCCTGCGCTTCGACGACGGTCACTCGGTCGACGTCCGCGGCGACGGCATCATCGGCCGCGAGCCGGTCGTCCCGCCCAGCGCGGACCCGGCGAAGGTCACCAAGCACGTGCTGGTCGACGACACCGCCTCGGTGTCGAAGACCCACTTGCTGTTCGGCATCACCCGCGGTGAACTGTGGGTGGAGGACGTGGGCTCGACCAACGGATCCGCGATCGCCCTCGGCGATTCGTGGACCGAGCTCACCAAGGGAGTCAGGTACGCCGTGGAGAAGGGCAGCGTCGTGCACATGGGTCAGCGCAGTTTCAAGGTGTTCGGCGGATGACGGCAGAAGCGGGGGAGGCGCGCTCCGAGATCGTCTACGGGGTGCAGGGCGGCGTCTCCATGAAGTGGGTCGCCATCAGTAATCCCGGTCGGGTGCGCCTGACCAACGAGGACGGTGCGCTCACCGGCCCCGGCATGTTCCTGCTCGCCGACGGCATGGGCGGCCACGACGCCGGCGAGGTGGCCTCTGCGGCCGCGCTCGAGGCGCTGGCCGAGGTCTTCGGCCCCGAGCCGGCCGACGCTCAGGTCGTGATGGAGCAGGTCGTCGACCGGCTGCGTGACGCGCACGCCGCGATCGAGGCCATCGA
Source organism: Tsukamurella sp. USMM236 (assembly GCF_037148755.1). Taxonomy (NCBI): domain Bacteria; kingdom Bacillati; phylum Actinomycetota; class Actinomycetes; order Mycobacteriales; family Tsukamurellaceae; genus Tsukamurella; species Tsukamurella sp. USMM236. The sequence continues at coordinate 525,728 of NZ_JBBCSS010000002.1, read as the reverse complement.
CTCGGAGACCGGCAAGCGTGCGGGCACCACGGTGACCGGCGTCCTGCTCACCACCTACGAGGGCGTGCCGCACTGGCTGGTGGTCAACATCGGCGACTCGCGCACGTACCGGCTCGCGGAGGGCTACTTCGAGCAGCTCACGGTCGACCACTCGCAGGTCCAGGAGCTCATCAACGGCGGCTTCCTCAGCCCCGAGCAGGCCCGCGTCGACCCGCGCCGCAACGTCATCACCCGCGCACTGGGTGCCGGCATGGAGCCCGACGCGGACTTCTGGATCGTGCCGGCCCAGCCGCACGAGAAGCTGCTCGTGTGCTCCGACGGCCTCAACGGCGAGCTCACGGACGACGAGATCCGGCAGATCCTCGAGAGCGACGTGCCGATCGACGAGTGCGCCGACCAGCTCGTCGCCGCGGCGCTCAACGCCGGCGGCCGCGACAACGTCACGGTGATCGTGGTGGACGCCACCACGGAACCGACCGATCCGGACTGGTGACCTGAGTAGAGTCATCCCTCGTGGCTGACATCGAAGCGCTGCTGAGTCTCGAGCAGATCGACCGCGACATCTTCCGCGGCATTCACGCACCGTCGGTGCTGGTCCGGACGTTCGGCGGCCAGGTGGCCGGCCAGGCCCTGCGGTCGGCGATCGAGACCGTCCCGGACGCCATGCAGGTGCACTCGCTGCACGGCTACTTCCTGCGCCCCGGCAACCCGGACGCCGACACGGTGTTCCTCGTGGATCGCATTCGCGACGGCCGGTCCTTCTGCACGCGCCGCGTCAACGGCGTCCAGAACGGCGAGGCGATCTTCTCCATGTCGGCCTCCTTCCAGCTGCCGGGGCAGGAGGGCATCGAGCACGCCGACGAGATGCCGCCGACGCAGGACCCCGAGTCGGTGCTGAGCCCGCGGGAGGACCCCAACGCCACCCGCGAGAGCCTCGGGCTGTTCGAGGAGTGGAGCGACTGGGACATCCGGATCGTGCCGCAGGACGAGACGGTCCCGTACGTCGGCCGGGCGGTGCACCAGCAGGTCTGGTTCCGGCATATCAAGCGCCTGCCCGACGATCTGAACATCCACGTCAGCGCCCTGGCGTACATGAGCGACATGACCTTGCTCGGCTCCGCGCGGGTTGCGCACCCGGGCGTCGACACCCAGGTCGCCTCCCTCGACCACGCCATGTGGTTCCTGCGCCCCTTCCGCGCCGACGAGTGGCTGCTCTACGACCAGACATCCCCGTCCGCGGGCGGTGGGCGCGCCCTCACGGCGGGCCGGATCTTCGCCCAGGACGGCACGCTCGTCGCCGTCGTCATCCAGGAGGGCCTGCACCGCTTCCGGGCGTGACCGCGCCGCCGCTTAGGCTGGCTCCCCGTGACCGTACGGATCGGAGTCCTCGCTCTCCAGGGTGACGTGCGCGAGCACCGCCACGCGCTCGAGGCGGCGGGAGCCGCCACGACGACGGTGCGGACGGCGGCGGACCTCGCCGCCGTCGACGGCATCGTCATCCCCGGTGGGGAGTCGACCACCATCAGCCGGCTGCTCGGCGTCTTCGACCTGTTCGACCCGCTCCGCGAGGCGCTCGCCGGCGGGCTCCCGGCCTACGGCTCGTGCGCGGGGATGATCCTTCTGGCCTCGGAGGTGCTCGACACCCGTCCCGACGCCCGGTGCCTCGGCGCCATCGACATGACGGTGCGTCGGAACGCCTTCGGCAGGCAGGTCGACTCCTTCGAGACCGACCTCGCGGTCGAGGGCGTCGACGGCGATCCCGTGCGCGCGGTCTTCATCCGCGCGCCGTGGGTGGAGCGGGTCGGCGAGGGCGTCGAGGTGCTGGCGAGGGTGCCTGCGGAGGCCGGCCCGACGGCGGGTACGGTTGTCGCTGTTCGACAGGGTGTGACGATGGCCACATCCTTCCATCCCGAGGTCACGGGCGATCTGCGGATCCACCGTCGCTTCGTGGACATCGTCCGGCGGGGATGACACCGCCGCCGCAGAGGGGAGTGGCGTCGTGAGCTACATGCCGGTGACCGATTCGATGTTCCTGATGGCGGAGTCCCGCGAGCATCCGATGCACGTCGGCGGTCTGCAGTTGTTCACGCCGCCCGAGGGCGCGGGACCCGATTTCGTGCGCTCCGTGGTCGAGACGATGCGCTCGCACGTCGCCGTGAGCGAGAAGTTCGGTCGCCGGCCCGCCGACCCCGTCGGGATCCTCGGCAACACCTGGTGGTCCGAGGTCGACTCCATCGACCTCGAGTACCACGTCCGGCACTCCGCTCTGCCCCAGCCGGGCCGCATCCGCGAGCTCTTCCAGCAGGTCTCGCTGTGGCACGAGACCCTGCTCGACCGGCACCGTCCGATGTGGGAGGTGCACGTCATCGAGGGCCTCGAGGACGGGCGCTTCGCGGTCTACTCCAAGGTCCACCACTCGCTGGTCGACGGGGTCTCCGCGCTGCGGTACATGACCCTGGCGCTCTCGCCCGACCCCGACGACCGCGAGGGCCGCGTCGTCTGGCAGCCCGGTCTCGGGCGCCGCCGGAAGCCGGAGACGGCGGCGGCACCGTCGAAGGGGGGCCTGCCGTTCAACCCGCTCAGCGCGGCGAAGCAGATCGGCGGCCTCACCGGCGAGGTGCTGGGCATGCTGCCCGCCTCGATGAAGGTCGCGGGCACGTCGATCCGCGACCACGACTACAAGGCGCCCTTCCAGGCCCCGCACACCATCTTCAACGTGCCGATCGGCGGCGCGCGGCGGTTCGTCGCGCAGTCGTACTCCCTGGACCGGATCGACGCGGTCCGGAAGAAGGCCGGCGCCACGGTCAACGACATCGTCCTCGCCATGTGCGGTGCCGCGCTCCGGGCGTACCTGCTGGAGCTGAACGAGCTGCCGGACCGGTCGCTGACGGCGATGGTGCCGGTCTCGCTGCACAAGGAGGGCGCCGAGTCGTCGTCGAACGCCGTCGGCGCCGTGATCTCGACGCTGGCGACCGACCTCACCGACCCGGCCGCACGCGTCACCGCGATCCAGGACTCGGTGCGCGCCGCGCGCAAGGTGATGGGGGAGTTGTCCCCGCTGCAGGTGTTGGCGTTGAGTGCGGCCAACATCGCGGGCCTCGCGCCGGGCATGCTGCCCGGGTACCGGGGCGTCGCGCGTCCGCCGTTCAACCTGGTCATCTCGAACGTCCCGGGGCCGCGCGAGGCGATGTACTGGAACGGCGCGCACCTCGACGGCGTGTACCCGGCGTCGATCCCGTGGGAGGGCCAGGCGGTGAACATCACCATCTGCACGAACAACCGGAATCTCGAGTTCGGGATCACCGCGTGCCGGACGTCGGTCCCGCACGTGCAGCTCCTCATCCACCACCTCGAGGACGCGTTGACGGAGCTGGAGAAGGCTTTCACGTAAACTCGCAGGGTTGATGCAGCGCACCCGAACGGAATCGAGGGATCGATGAGCGGCCATTCCAAATGGGCCACCACCAAGCACAAGAAGGCGGCGATCGACGCCAAGCGCGGCAAGCTGTTCGCCAAGCTGATCAAGAACATCGAGGTCGCCGCCCGGACCGGTGGTAGCGATCCCGACGGCAACCCCACGCTCTACGACGCCATCCAGAAGGCGAAGAAGACCTCGGTCCCCAACGACAACATCGAGCGGGCCCGCAAGCGCGGCGGTGGCGAAGAGGCCGGCGGCGCCGACTGGCAGACCATCATGTACGAGGGCTACGGCCCCAACGGCGTGGCGGTGCTGATCGAGTGCCTCACCGACAACCGCAACCGCGCCGCCGGTGAGGTCCGCGTGGCGATGACCCGCAACGGCGGCAACATGGCCGACCCGGGCTCGGTCTCGTACCTGTTCACCCGCAAGGGCATCGTCACCCTGGACAAGAACGACCAGGCCGAGGACGACGTGCTCATGGCCGTGCTCGACGCGGGCGCCGAGGAGATCAGCGACCTGGGCGACCAGTTCGAGATCATCTCCGAGCCCACCGACCTCGTCGCGGTCCGCAGCGCCCTGCAGGAGGCCGGCATCGACTACGAGTCGGCGGAGTCCGGCTTCCGCGCGTCGGTCGAGGTCCCCGTCGACGCCGACGGTGCACGCAAGGTGTTCAAGCTGGTCGACGCGCTGGAGGACAGCGACGACGTGCAGAACGTGTACACCAACGTCGACATCTCCGACGAGGTCCTCGCGGAGCTCGACGAGGACTGAGTGCCCTGAGATTGCCGTATCGCATCGCCCCTACTGTGCGGTAATAATGCGTCAGGATATTCTCAGGTTGTGACTTCCACCCGAACAGCGCTGCGGCGCGCCCCGGCCCTGGCTCTGGTGGCGGCCCTGCTGCTCGGGGCCGGCGGTGCCGCCGTCTGGGAGTCGGGGCGCGCCGAGACCGTCCACGGGGCCACCGCGGTGGGCGTGGAGTTCGGGGCGCTGGGACGCGACGATGCGACCCACCGCCTCGACGGCGCCGCCAAGCGGGTGGACGCGGAGCCGATCACGCTCCGCACCGCCAAGGGCGAGGTCCGGCTCCAGCCCGCACAGCTGGGGCTGACCATGGACGTGCCGGGCACCGTGCAGCGCGCGATCGACGAGCGCTCGCCGCTGCGCGACCTGATCGGCCTGGTCAGCGACCGGCACGTGCACCCCGCGTCCACGCTGAACCGGCAGGTCTTCGACGCCGCGATCACGAAGGCCGCCGGCGCCCTGACCTCGGAGGCCGGCGACGGCGCCGTGATCTACCGGGGCGGCAAGCCGGTGGCCGTCGAGCCCAAGGCCGGCGACAGGATCGACCTGGGCAAGGCGGCCGAAGCCGTCGCCGCCGCCTGGCCCGACTCCACCGACATCACCGTCCCCACGCAGGCCGTGACGCCCACCGTCTCCGCGGACGTGGTGCGCTCCGTCGCCACCGGGGCCGCCGCACAGGCGGTCGCCTCCGACGTCGTCCTGCGGCGCGACGCCGCGGGACAGGTGGCCGCTGGCACCGTCGGCCGCGTCTCCGGGGCCGACATCGGCACGTTCCTGTCCTTCCAGCCCGACGGTGCCGGCAACCTCGCGCCCAAGGTCGACCGGGAGGCCGCGAAGAAGGTCCTCGGCTCGCGGCTCGAATCCGCCGTCGCCAAGCCGAAGGACGCGAGCTTCGACCTCTCGGGCGGCACCCCGACGGTGACCGAGGCCGTCCCGGGCCGCGAGGTCGTGTGGGATCCGACGATCGACGCCGTCACCAAGGCGGTCACCGAGCAGTCCACCCAGGGCCGCACGGCGACCGCGCAGTTCAAGGCCGTCGAGCCCAAGGTCTCGACCGCGAAGGCCAAGGAACTCGGCGTGCGCGAGGTGGTCAGCGAGTTCTCCACCGGCGGCTTCAGCGACGCCTCGGGAGTGAACATCCGCCGCGTCGCGCAGCAGGTGAACGGCGCCGTGGTGCTGCCCGGCGAGACCTTCTCCCTCAACGGCTACACCGGCCCCCGCGGCACCGCGCAGGGCTACGTCGAGTCCGGCATCATCAACAACGGCCGCCCCGACAAGGCCGTCGGCGGGGGCATCTCGCAGTTCGCGACCACGCTGTACAACGCGGCCTACTTCGCCGGCCTCGAGGACGCGGGCCACACCGAGCACAGCTACTACATCTCGCGGTACCCCGAGGCACGCGAGGCCACCGTCTTCGAGGGCGCGATCGACCTGCAGTTCCGCAACGACACCCCCTACGGCATCGTGATCGAATCCAGCGCGGGCTCGTCGTCGGTGTCGGTGCGGATGTGGAGCACCAAGACCCGCGAGGTGTCGTCGAGCACCGGCTCCCGCAGCCTGCCGACGCAGCCGTCGACCATCCGGCTCGCGAAGGGGCCGCACTGCGTCGCCAGTACCGGGCAGCCCGGCTTCACCACCAGCAACACCCGCACGATCACCGACGCCCGGAGCGGCAACGTCATCTCCCGGCACACCCGCACCGTCAAGTACGACCCGGTGCCCACCGTCATCTGCGAGTAGCGGGCGCGTCGCTGCCTCCCGGCATCGGGCGGGCGGGTATGCTCTCGAACAAAGGTTTGACTGTTCGACGGTGCGCGGAGGTACGGCGATGCGGGTGATGGGGGTGGACCCCGGGCTCACGCGCTGCGGCCTGTCGGTGGTCGAGACGGGCGCGGGCCGCAAGGTCACGGCGCTCGACGTCGACGTCGTCCGCACGCCCGCGACGATGCCGCTCGCGGAGCGGCTGCTGGCGGTGTGGACCGCGGCGGAGTTCTGGATGGACACCCACGAACCCGACGTGATCGCGGTCGAGCGGGTCTTCGCGCAGCACAACGTCTCCACGGCGATGGGCACCGCGCAGGCGGGCGGCGTCGTCGCGCTCGCCGCTGCGCGCCGCGGCATCGACGTGCACTTCCACACCCCGTCGGAGGTGAAGGCGGCCGTCACGGGCAACGGCAACGCGGGCAAGGCGCAGGTGACGGCGATGATCACCCGGATCCTCGGGCTGCAGAAGGCGCCGGAGCCCGCGGACGCCGCGGACGCCCTCGCCCTCGCCGTCTGCCACAGTTGGCGGGCGCCGATGATCGCGCGGATGGCCGAGGCGGAACGTCGTGCGGCGGAACAGAAGAAGGTCTTCGAGCAACGGCTCGCGGCGCAGCGCCGCGCGGCGAAGAAGGTGACGGGGGGAGTGCGATGATCGCGTCGCTGCGCGGCGAGGTACGGCACATCGGTCTGGATCACGTGGTGATCGAGTGCGGCGGCGTGGGCTACAAGGTCCTCGTCGCGCCGAACACCGCGGGTGCGCTCACCCGGGGCAACGAGGGCTTCCTGCTCACGTCGATGGTCGTGCGCGAGGACTCGCAGACCCTCTACGGCTTCACCGATGGACCTCAGCAGGAGCTGTTCCACCTGGTGCAGACGGTGCAGGGCGTGGGGCCCCGGCTCGCCATGGCGGCCATCGCGGTCCTCGATCCCGCGCAGATGCAGACCGCGATCGCGGCGGGCGACCTCAAGACGCTGTGCCTGATCCCCGGGATCGGCAAGCGGGTCGCCGAGCGCATCCACGTCGAGCTCAAGGACAAGGTCTCGGCCGCGCCGTCCGACGGCGGCGGCGCCACCGGGGCGACGGTGCCGGCGGGCGGCGTCTCCCAGCAGCTCCTCGACGCCCTGGAGGGCCTGGGGTTCACTGCGAAGCAAGCCGAACCGGCGGTCGCCGCGGCCGTGGAGGCCGGGCCCGACAAGTCCGTCTCCGAACTGCTGCGCGACGCCCTGAAGTCCCTGGGACGCGGGTAGATGCACTACGACGACGAGGTGGGCAGCGAGTTCGACGAGGCCGAGGGCATCATGGGCCCGGCGGCGCTCACGGGCGACGACACCGAGTCGCTGCGCCCGAAGTCGCTCGACGAGTTCATCGGGCAGCCCAAGGTCCGCGAGCAGCTGCAGCTGGTCCTGCACGGCGCGAAGCTCCGCGGCGGCACCCCCGACCACATCCTGCTCTCCGGCCCGCCCGGCCTGGGCAAGACCAGCCTCGCGATGATCATCGCGGGCGAGCTGGGTACGGCACTGCGGGTCACGTCCGGCCCCGCGCTCGAGCGCGCCGGCGACCTCGCGGCGATGCTGTCGAACCTCGTCGAGGGCGACGTGCTGTTCATCGACGAGATCCACCGCATGGCCCGCCCGGCCGAGGAGATGCTCTACCTCGCGATGGAGGACTTCCGGGTCGACGTGGTGGTCGGCAAGGGCCCCGGCGCCACCTCCATTCCGCTCGACGTGGCGCCGTTCACGCTGGTCGGGGCCACCACCCGGTCCGGCGCGCTCACGGGCCCGCTGCGCGACCGGTTCGGCTTCACCGCCCACATGGACTTCTACGAGACGGCCGATCTGGTCCAGGTCATCGAGCGCAGCGCGAAGATCCTCGGTATCACCATCGACCGGGAGGCCGCCGCGGAGATCGGCAGCCGCAGCCGCGGTACGCCCCGCATCGCCAACCGTCTGCTCCGCCGCGTCCGCGACTTCGCCGACGTCCGTGCCGACGGGACGGTCACCGTCGACGTCGCACGCGGGGCGCTCAAGGTCTACGACGTCGACGAGCTCGGCCTCGACCGCCTCGACCGCGCCGTGCTCGGCGCACTGATCCGCAGCTTCGGGGGTGGGCCCGTGGGTGTCTCGACGCTGGCCGTGGCCGTCGGCGAGGAGCCCGGCACCGTCGAGGAGGTGTGCGAGCCCTTCCTCGTGCGCGCCGGCATGCTGGCCCGCACCCCGCGCGGCCGCGTCGCGACGATGGCCGCCTGGCACCATCTCGGCCTGGAGCCTCCGGCGGGGGCACTCGCCACGGGCATCGAGGTCCGCGCCGACGTCGACCCGGACGAACGCCTCTTCTGACGCCTGTTCCCGGCCTGCGGCGCGGTCGAGCGGGTAGACAGGGGAGGTGGACCCGGTCGGGAAGGACCTGCGAGGCCGCGTGGCGGTCGTCGCCGGGGCGACGCGCGGCGCCGGCCGCGGCATCGCCGCAGGCCTCGCGGAACGGGGCGCGACCGTCGTGTGCACCGGCCGCAGCAGCCGCGACGGCGACCCGTCGATCACCTCCGACTACCCGCGGCGGGAGACGATCGAGGAGACGGCCGAGCTCGTGGACGCGCTCGGCGGCACCGGCGTCGCGGTGCAGGTCGACCATCTCGATCACGAGCAGGTCTCCCGCCTCGCGGACCGCCTGCGTGCCGAGTACGGGCGGATCGACGTGCTGGTCAACGACATCTGGGGCGGCGAGCTGCTCAAGGGGCCGCCGCCGACGTGGAACACGCCGCTGTGGCGACAGGACCTCGATGCCGGGCTGCGCCTGCTCCGCCTCGCCGTCGAGACGCACATCGTGACCGCCCACTTCCTGACACCGCTCCTCATCGAGCGCCCCGGCGGATCGCTCGTGGAGATCACCGACGGGACCGCTGATTTCAACGCCGACACGTACCGGATCTCGGTCTTCTACGACCTCGCCAAGGCGTCGGTGAACAGGCTCGCCTTCTCCCAGGGGCACGAGCTCGCCGAGTACGGCGCGGCCGCGGTCGCAGTGACCCCGGGATGGCTGCGCTCCGAGATGATGCTCGACGCCTACGGGGTCACCGAGGAGGACTGGCGGACCGCCCTCGCGGAGCGTCCGGGCCGACCCACCGCGCCGCCGGCCTTCGGATTCTCCGAGTCGCCCCGCTTCGTCGGCCGCGGGATCGCCGCGCTCGCGGCGGATCCCGGCCGGGATCGATGGAACCAGCGGTCCGTCAGCTCCGCGGAGCTCGCCGCCGCCTACGGGATCACCGACGTCGACGGCACCCGGCCCGACAGCTGGGCCGGGCGCCGCGACTGATCACGCCTTCGGCGCGGTGAGGTCGTAGACCGTGACCCCGTCGACGGTCCGCGACGGATAAGTCGCCTCCACCCACGACCGGATCTCGGCCGCCGTCCCGGATCCGCCGAAGCCGCCGAAGCCGCCACCGGACTCGGCCAGGAAGTAGTGGATCCTGCCGTCCCGCACGTAGTCCTGGAACTGCGCGAGCGTGGGGGAGGGATCGGTGCCGTTGAAGCCGCCGATGGGCATCACCGGCTTCTCCGTGGCGAGCTGGTAGCCCGCCGCGGCGTTCGCGCCGATCGTCGCCGCGACCCACGTGTAGCGGTCCGCGTCGGCGAGCAGGAGCGCGGTCACCTCGGGGCCGGCCGTACTGCCCATCAGGAACGACGGTCCGCCGCCCCGCTCGTCCCCGCCCGGCCCACCGGTGCGGGCACCGTCGGGCCGCGTGCCGCCGGCCGTACCGCCGACACCGATGGGCCGCTCCATCCGGCCCTTGGCCCCGCCCGGTCCGAAGCCGTGCCCGCTCGAGGGGCCCGCCGAGACGATGGCGCCCTGCCGCGGCGTCGCGATGGTCTCGACGGTGAAGGCCACCTGACCGGCGAGCGCGGTGAACAGGGCCGTCGCGGCGATCGCCCCGGCGAGGCGCCGGGTGCGCGCGACCGCGGGGAGCAGGGTCGCGAGGATCGCCACCGTCGAGGCGACCGCCGCCACGGCGATCGCCCAGCGCAGCCACGGATTCCATTCCGGTGTCTGGTCCAGGATGTACCAGGCCGTCGCGCCCGTCGCGGCGACGGCGAGGGCCGCGACCGTGCGGACCCAGGCCCGGTCACGCTCCCGCCAGCCCACGGCCACTCCGATCGCGACCAGCGCCGCGATCGCGGGCGCCAGGGCCACGGTGTAGTAGGCGTGGAAGATGCCCGCCATGAAGCTGAACGTGATCCCTGTGACGAGCAGCCATCCGCCCCAGGCGATCACGGCGGCGCGATCACCGTCCGTGCGCGGGGAACGACCGCGCAGGACGAGCACCAGGACGATCGCGATCAACGCCGCGGGGAGCAGCCAGGCGATCTGTCCGGCCTGCTCGGGCTGGAACATGCGCAGGACGCCGGCGTCGCCGAACATCCCGCCTCCGCGGTGCCCGGGCATCTCCATGCCGGCGGGGAGCTCGAAGCCCGCGGGCATCTCCATGCCGCCACGGCCCGGCCCGACGCTGCCCTTCTCGTTCCCGTTGAGCCGGCCGAGGCCGTTGTAGCCGAGCGTGAGCTCGAGGATCGAGTTGTTCTGCGAGCCGCCGATCCACGGCCGGGACGAGGCGGGCCACAGCTCGACGGTCAGCAGCCACCACCCGGCGGCGACGACCATCGCGGCGCCCGCGGCGAACAGCTGCGCGACGCGCTTGCCGAGTTTCGGTGGCCCGGCGACCAGGTAGGTCAGCGCCAGCCCTGGCACGATGAGCATCACGGCGAGCTGCTTGGTGAGGAAGCCCAGGCCCACGAAGGCGCCGCACGCGATGAGCCACCGCCACCGGCCGTCCTCGACGGCGCGCAGCATCGCCCAGGTCGCGGCGATCATGAGCAGCACGAGCAGGGCGTCCGGGTTGTTGAACCGGAACATCATGGCCGCCACCGGCGTGACGGCGAGCAGGAGGCCGGCGAGGAGGCCGGCGCCGGGGCCGGAGCGGCGGCGCACCGTCGCGTAGAGGAGCGCGACGGACGCGACGCCGAGCAGCGCCTGCGGAACCAGCATCGCCCAGGAGTTCACGCCGAACAGGCGGGTGGACAGTTCCATCACCCACAGCGAGGCGGGCGGCTTGTCGACGGTGATGGAGTTCGCGCCGTCCGAGCTGCCGAAGAACATGGCCTTCCAGCTGACGGTGCCCGCCTGCACGGCGGCCGAGTAGAAGGCGTTGGCCCACCCCGCCCGGCCGAGCGACCACAGGTAGGCGATCGCCGTCCCCACCAGGAGGACGGCGACCGCGATGCGCTCGCGGCTCTTGGTCACTGGAGCCCGGCCTTCGCCGAGGTCGCCGACCGGAAGATCAGGCGCAGGCCCAGGAACCGCGTCACGGTCGCGACCAGGTTCGCGACCACGAGCACGGCGAGCTGCACGCCGCGCCCGGCATCGGGGGCGACATGAGCGAGGACCGTGAGGCTGCCGGAGGTGAGCGCCCACGTGAGCAGGAAGACCGCCAGGCCCTGCAGGTGGTGCCGCGCCGCGCCCTCCCGGCCCCGCACACCGAAGGTGAAGGAGCGGTTGGCCGCGATGTTGCCGACCGCCGTGATCAGCAGGGCCGCGAAGTTCGCGCCCTGCGCCCCGATCAGCGGGTGCAGCATCAGGTAGAGGATCGCGTACGCGACGGTGCTCGCCACGCCGACCGCGGCGAACCGGGCCAGCTGACCCACCATGTTGCGCGGCACGCCCGCCAGCTGCGGTTCCTCGCGGCCGAGGGCGCGGCGCACGTTGTCGAGGGGGAGAGCGCCCCGGCCCAGTGCCCGCCCGACCCGGATCACGCCCTTGAGGTCCTTCTTCACGGTGTCGACGATGTCGACCCGGCTGTCGGGGTCGTCGGTCCAATCGACGGGGACCTCGTGGATCCGCAGGCCGGCGCGCTCGGCGAGCACCAGCAGCTCGGTGTCGAAGAACCACTCGCCGTCCTCGACCAGGGGCAGCAGCGCGCCGGCGACGTCGGTGCGGATGGCCTTGAAGCCGCACTGCGCGTCGGAGAACCGCACGCGCAGGGTGGTGTGCAGCAGCAGGTTGTAGCCGCGGGAGATGAGCTCGCGCTTCGGCCCGCGCACGACGTTCGCGCCCCGTCCGAGGCGGGTGCCGATCGCGAGATCGCTGTGGCCGGAGAGCAGGGGGGCGACCAAGGGATGCAGCGCCCTGAGGTCGGTCGAGAGGTCCACGTCCATGTACACGAGGACGCGCGCATCGGAATCCGCCCACACCCGGCGCAGGGCGCGGCCGCGCCCCTTGGCGTCGAGGTGCACGACGCGCACGCCGTCGATCGCGGCGGCGAGCGAGTGCGCCACGCGCAGGGTGTCGTCCGTGCTGGCGTTGTCGGCGATGGTGATCCGCGCCGGGATGTCGAGCTCGGCGTCGAGGTACTCGCGGAGCGTCTCCACGCAGTGCGCGATCGTGTGGGCCTCGTTGTAGACGGGGATCACGATGTCGAGGACGGGGGTCCCGGAGCGACCGGGCAGCGCGGCTCCGGTCTCGACCGTGCGGTCGGGTGCGGTCTCGGTTGTCATGGCAGCAACCCTCGGTCGCCGCGCTGGAGCTACCCTGCGGGCGGTCTGTGCACCTGCTGGGAGACGTCGTTCATCGGTCGCCGCCCGCCGCGGCGGCGCGCCATTGCCGGGGCGTGGTGTCGAACCGGCCGCGGAACCAGCGGGAGAAGTTCGACGGGCTGGAGAAGGCCAGGATGCCGGCGATCTCGGCGAACGAGTAGGTGCGTCCGGCGACCAGGTGTCGGGCCAGCGCGGCGCGGGCGTCGTCGACGACCTCGGTGAAGGTCGTGTCCTCGGCCGCGAGCCGCCGGTGGACGGTGCGCCGGTCCACCCCGAGGCTGCGCGCGACCTGCTCGGCGGAACACCGCCCGGTGGGGAGCAGCAGGTCGACGAGCTCGCGGATGCGGGCCGTCGCGTCCCGTCCGCGGGCGTCGCCGCCGTCGAGGAGCCTGCGGGTGTACTCGCGCAGCTGCGGGTCCGAGGTCGCGGTCGCGTGGTCGAGATCGCTCGCGGGAAGCCGGATCCCGTTGTGGTCGGCGTCGAAGTGCAGGGCGCCGCCGAACATCCGCCGCGCGGTCTCGACCCGCACCGGCGGGGGATGGCCGAAGGACACCGACAGGGGAGTCCAGTCCCGGCCGAGCAGCTCGCGCAGCACGCCGTACACCACGCCGACGGCGAGGTCGACGGCCTGCCGGTCGGGTGCGGGGCGCTCGAGGTCGAGTTCGACGCGCACGGTGGCGATCCCGTCGGCGACGGACAACCGGGTGTGCAGTGCCTCGTTGTACATCCGTTCGTGCCGGATCAGGACCTGCAGCGCGCTGCGGACGTCCGGCTCCTCCCGCAGCACCAGGCTGAGCGGGCCGAGGTGCGACAGCCGCCGAAGCTCCGCGAGGCGCAGCCCCAGGTCGTCCCGCCCGGTGACCGCCGCGGTGCGTTCGAGCAGGTCGTTCACCGCGTCCGCCGGGATCCAGCGGTCCTGGACCGTGACGCCGCTCGGGTCCAGCCCGCTCGCGCGGAGCAGCAGGCGCGGGTCGGCGCCCAGGGTGCGCGTGAGCTCGGAGAAGTTGGCCAGCGACGCGTAGCGCGCCAGGGGTCGCTTGGCTGTGACCACCATCACCTCCGTGTCCCGATGTGAATAGTCATCCGTCCCGTAGGGAACAGTTTACGCCGAACTTCGCTCGTACTGTCATCTGCATCACATCCCGAGAACCGCTCCGGCGAGAGGAATCCACGACATGGCGAACGCGATCCGCTTCCACGAGACCGGCGGACCCGACGTGCTGCGGCTCGACGACGTCGAGGTGGGCGCACCCGGTGTCGGCGAGGTGCGCGTGCGGCACCACGCCATCGGCCTGAACTTCGCGGACATCTACTACCGCACCGGCCTGTACCCGGTGCCCCTGCCGAACGGCATGGGCGTCGAGGCGTCGGGCGTCGTGGAGGAGGTGGGACCGGGCGTCGAGGGTTTCGCTCCCGGCGACCGCGTGACGTACACCTACACCGGAACGCCGCTCGGCGCGTACAGCACCGAGTTCGTGCTCCCGGCGCGGCACCTGATCCAGCTGCCCGACGGCGTGGACTTCACCACCGCCGCCGCCTGCACGATGCGCGGCCTCACCGCGGCGTACCTGATGCGGCGCATCCACCCGTACCGCGAGGGCGACACGATCCTGCTGCACGCGGCCGCAGGCGGCGTCGGGCTGATCGTCGCGCAGTGGGCGAAGCTGCTGGGCCTGACCGTGATCGGCACCGTCTCCACCGAGGAGAAGGCCGAGGTCGCCCGCGCGAACGGCGTGGACCACATCATCTACTACCGCCGCGAGGACACCGCGCAGCGCGTCCGCGAGCTGACCGGCGGGGCGGGCGTTCCCGTCGTGCTGGACAGCATCGGCGCGGCCACCGTCGAAGCGTCTCTGAACAGCCTCGCCAAGCGCGGCCTGCTCGTCTGCTTCGGGACGTCGTCCGGGCCGATCCCGCCGATCGACCCGATGCAGCTCGCCATCAAGGGCTCGCTGTTCGTCACGCGGCCGGGACTCGCCGACTACATCGCCGACCCCGCCGAGCGGGCCGACCTCGCGGGCGAGCTGTTCGGCCACATCGCGGCCGGCCGCATCACGATCCAGGTGGGGCAGACCTACCCGCTGGCCGACGCCGCCCGCGCACACAAGGAGCTCGAGTCCGGAGCTCTCACCGGATCGTCGATCCTTCTCCCCTGAACCCGAACTCCGAGAACGAGAAACCAGGCAGCACCATGACCGTCACCTCCGCCCCCCGGACCACCGGAACCATGCGCGCCCAGCGCCTCACCGCCCACATCGGTGCCGAAGTCACCGACGTGGACCTCGCCGAGGTGGCGCACGACGAAGCCCGGTTCGCCGAGCTGCGCACCCTGCTCGTCGAGCACAAGGTCCTGTTCTTCCGCGATCAGCCGATCAGTCGCGCCGATCACGTCGCCCTCGCTCGGCGCTTCGGCGACCTCGAGGACCACCCCGTGCTGGGCAGCGACCCCGAGCACCCCGGCCTGGTCCGCATCTACAAGGACCTCGACAGCGACCGCGAGGCGTACGAGAACTCCTTCCACTGCGACGCCACCTGGCGCGAGTGCCCGCCCTTCGGGTCCGTCCTGCGCTGCGTCGAGGGGCCCGAGGTGGGCGGCGACACCATCTGGGTCGACATGGTGGCCGCCTACAGCGCCCTCCCCGCGGAGGTCAAGGAGCGGATCGAGGGCCTGCGCGCACGGCATTCCCTCGAATCCAGCTTCGGGGCGCGCCTGCCGATCGAGCAGCGGCACGCCCTGCACGCGAAGTTCCCGGACGCCGAGCACCCCGTCGTGCGCACGCACCCGGAGACCGGCGAGAAGATCCTGTTCGTCAACTCCTTCGCGACCCACTTCACGAACTTCCACAACGACGCGAACGTCCGCTTCGGCTTCGACTACGCGCCCGGCGCCGGCGAGCTCCTGCAGTACCTGCAGCGCCAGGCCGCCGTGCCCGAGTTCCAGGTGCGCTGGCGCTGGACCCCGGACAGCTTCGCGATCTGGGACAACCGCTGCACCCAGCACTACGCCGTCCAGGACTACTGGCCGGCCGTGCGCCGGATGGAGCGCGCCGGCATCGTCGGCGACCGCCCGTACTGACCCCCACACACCGAGACACCCAGCCCCACAACCACGCACGAGGAGAACCATCATGCATTTCCACGACGACGCCCTGTTCCCCGAGGTTCAGGAGAAGCAGGTCATCACCGTCGCGCCGTACGGCCCCGAGTGGGAGCTCGACGACTTCCGCGAGGACCTGCCGCTCACCATGGAGCAGCACGTCCAGCAGGCCGTCGACTGCTACGAGGCCGGCGCCACCGTCCTGCACATCCACGTCCGCGAGGAGGACGGCCACGGCTCCAAGCGGCTGTCCAAGTTCAACGAGCTGCTCTCCGGCCTGCGCGAGGCCGTGCCGGACATGATCCTGCAGGTCGGCGGCTCGATCTCCTTCGCCCCCGAGGGCGAGGGCGCCGACGCCAAGTGGCTCTCCGACGACACCCGGCACATGCTGGCCGAGCTCGACCCCAAGCCCGACCAGGTCACCATCGCCATCAACACCAGCCAGATGAACATCATGGAGCTGATGACCGAGGGTGACATCGAGGGCACCTCCATGCAGCGCCCCGAGCTGTACGACACTTACCGCGAGATGACGGTGCCCGCCGGACCCGAGTGGGTCGAGGAGCACCTGCGCCGCCTGACCGCCAACGGCATTCAGCCGCACTTCCAGCTCAGCTCGATCCCACAGCTGGAGACCGTGGAGCGCCTGATCCGCCGCGGCAAGTACATGGGCCCGCTCAACCTCACCTGGGTCGGCATCGGCGGCGGTTTCGACGGCCCGAACCCGTACAACATCATGAATTTCATCAACCGCGTCCCCGACGGCGCGATCCTCACCCTCGAGACCCTGATGCGCTCGGTGCTCCCCGTGAACACCATGGCCATCGCGATGGGCCTGCACACCCGCTGCGGCAACGAGGACACCATCTGGGGCCGTCCCGGCGAGAAGATCAAGTCCGTCGACCAGGTCAAGCAGCTGGTGCGGATCAGCCACGAGCTCGGTCGCGACGTCGCCACCGGCAAGGAGGCCCGCGACATCTACCACATCGGCGAGCAGTACGGCTCCGTCGACGAGACCCTCGCCAAGCTGGGCTACGCGCCGAACCGGCAGCTCGGTCAGCTCGGATTCACGCAGCACGCCTGAACGGATGAATGACAATGGCCCTCATGACCACCCGCTCGGGTGACATCGAGGACTCCGACGGTACGCCGACGGGACCCGCGCGGTCCCGTCGGCGGATCTACCCGTGGGTGGTCTTCGCGCTCGCATTCGCACTGCTCCTGTCCGACTACATGTCCCGCCAGGTGCTCGCCGCGGTCTTCGTCCCGCTGGGGCAGGAACTGCACCTCGACAAGGCCCAGCAGGGCTCGCTCATCTCCGTGGTGGCGCTCATGGTCGGCGTGCTCACGCTGCCCGTGTCGATCCTGGCCGACCGCTGGGGCCGCGTCCGCAGCCTCGTTCTCATGGCCGTGATCTGGTCCGTCGCCACGCTGGCGTGCGCGTTCGCGCAGAACTACGAACAGCTCCTCGCCGCCCGCTTCATGGTGGGGGTCGGCGAGGCCGCGTACGGCAGCGTCGGTATCGCGTTGGTGCTCAGCCTGTTCGCGCCCCGCGTGCACGCCGCGCTCTCCGCGTCCTTCATGGCCGGCGGCTCCTTCGGCACCATGGTCGGCACCGGACTCGGCGGCCTCATCGCCGTCCACTTCGGCTGGCGCTGGTCCCTCGGCGCGATGGCCGTGCTCGGCCTGCTGCTCGTCGCCGTGTTCAAGGTCGTGGTCACCGAGGCCCGCGTCAAGCGGAACCAGGTCGACGAGGCCGGCGCGGCACCGTCGTGGGAGAACGCGGAACCCATCCGCGTGGCCCGCGCCCCCCTGTCGAGCCTGTTCACGAACTCGCCCGTCGTGTGCGCCTACATCGGCAGCGGCCTGCAGATGTTCATGGCCGCGGTCATGCTGACCTGGCTGCCCACGTACTTCAAGGAGGCCTACCACCTCTCGGTCGACAAGGCCGGCGGCGCGGCGGCGATGTTCGTGCTGCTGGTGGGCTCCGGAATGATCGTGTGCGGCTTCCTCGCCGACCGGTACAGCCTGAGTGACGGTACGCGGAAGTGGACGGCGGGCATCGCCTACTGCACCATCGCCTTCGTCGCGCTCATGATCGCCTTCCGGATGCCCACGGGCACCGCGCAACTCGTGCTCCTCGGCATCGGTGCGTTCTTCGCCGCGGGCAGCTCCGGCACGGCGGCCGCCATGGTCGCCTCGTTGACGCACCGCTCGGTGCAGGCCTCCGCCATGGGCACGCTCACGCTGGCGAACAACCTGCTCGGGCTCGCGCTCGCGCCCATCCTCATCGGCGCGCTCGCCGACCGGATGGGCCTTCTGGGCGCGCTGCAGCTGGCCCCGCTCGTCTACGTCCCCGCGGTGCTGTTCATGGTCTTCGGCAAACGGCTGCACCCGCGCGGGCTCGCGAAGCTGCAGGCCCTGAACGCGGAGCCGGCGCGGTGACCGGGCCCGTGCCCGTGATCGTTCCGGGCCTGCGGGGGAGCGCACCGTCGCACTGGCAGGAGCTGTACGCCGCCCGGACCGACGGCGCCGTCACGGTGCCCTTCCCGGCCGAGGCGGACTGGCACTCGATCGACGAGCGGACCCGGCTGCTGGGGGAGACCGTCGCCGCCGTCGACGGCCCGGTCGTCCTGGTGGCGCACAGCGCCGGCGTGCTCGCCGCGGTGCGGTGGATCCGCTCCCTGCCCGACGGTGCGCCCGAGCTCGGCCGGGTGGTGGGCGCGGTGCTCGCGACGCCCCCCGACTTCGGGGTCGACTGGCCGGAACCGCACCCGCGGCCCGCGGAGCTGTCCGCGGCCGGCTGGGAGCCGATCCCACGGCGGCGGTTGCCCTTCCCGTCGGTCGTCGCCGCCAGCCGGACCGACCCGCTGGCGCGGTACCGAGTGACCGCCGGGCTGGCCGAGGCGTGGGGGAGCAGGCTCGTCGACCTCGGCGACGCCGGGCACCTCAACCCGGCGTCGGGGTACGGCGAGTGGCCGCTGATCGACGAGCTGGTCGCGGAGCTCGTCGCCGCCGGGAGCCGGTCGTGACGGAGTCGGTGGTCGGCGCCATGCGCGACGCCGGTCACTGGAATCCGATGTGGGACGGCGTCGCCGAGCTCGACCCGGAGTGGACGGAGTCCTTCATGCGGACCACGATGAGCACCTACCGGGGCGGGGTCCTCACCCCGCAGGTGGTGGAGCTGTTGTGCATCGCGGTCGACGCGGCCTGCACGCACCTCTACGCGCCGGGCGTCCGCCGGCACATGCGGGCGGCGCTCGACCTGGGCGTCGAGCCGCGCGAGATCCTCGAGGTGCTCAAGCTCGCGACCACGGTGGGCGTGCACTCGATCAACGTCGGCGCGCCGATCCTCATGGAGGAGCTGGAGGCACGGGAGCGCGCCTCCGGCGACCGCGGAGCGGCCCCGGACGGCGAATAGGCCGATCGCGTCGCTGCGGGACCGCAGCGGCGGCGCGTGTCGGTGGGTCCGTCTAGCCTCGGGGTGCAACCGATCAGGGGAGTCGCGGCGATGACGGAACGAATGCTCACGGGAGAACGGGCGGAGCGGGCCCGGCGGGTGATCGAGGCCCTCGCCGGGCCCGGCGCCGCGCTGCGGGACGACCAGGAGACGGCGGTTTCGGCGCTGCTCGAGCCCGCGGCGCGCGTGCTCGTGGTGCAGGCCACGGGCTGGGGGAAGTCCGCCGTGTACTGGGTGGCCACCGCGTTGCGCCGGGCCGAGGGGGCGGGCCCCGCGCTCATCGTCTCGCCGCTGCTCTCGCTCATGCGCGACCAGGTCGCCGCCGCCGAACGCGCCGGCCTGCGCGCAGCCACCCTGAATTCGTCCAACTTCGAGGAGTGGAACACGATCGAGGCGGCGCTCGCCGCCGGCGAGATCGACGTGCTGCTCGTCTCGCCGGAACGACTCGCGAACCCGTCCTTCGGGCGGCGCGTGCTCGACGCTCTCGAGGGCTCGCTCGGCCTGCTCGTGATCGACGAGGCGCACGCGGTCTCGGACTGGGGCCACGACTTCCGGCCGGACTACCGCCGCGTGTCCGACGTCCTCACCCGGCTGCACCCGCAGACCCCGGTGCTGGCCACCACCGCCACCGCCAACGCCCGCGTCACCGAGGACGTGGCCGCCCAGCTCGGCGACGCCACGCTGGTGCTCCGCGGGCCGCTCGCGCGCCGGTCGCTGCAGCTCAACGTCCTGCCGGCGCTGGCGCCGATCACCCGGTACGCGTGGGTCGCCCGGCACCTGCCGGACCTGCCCGGCTCGGGCATCGTCTACGCGCTGACGGTGGCCGACGCGGAACGGCTCGTCGACGGCATCCGCGCGGTCCACGGCCCCGGGTACCCCGTGGCCGCGTACACCGGCAAGCTCGACCCGGACACCCGCGCCCGCCTCGAGGATGCGCTGCGCGCGAACGAGATCAAGGCGCTCGTCGCCACCTCGGCGCTCGGCATGGGCTTCGACAAGCCGGACCTGGGCTTCGTCGTGCACGTCGGCTCGCCGCCCTCGCCGGTCTCGTACTACCAGCAGGTCGGCCGTGCCGGCCGCGCCATCGACCACGCCGTCGTCGCGCTGCTCCCGTCGGAGTCCGACGCGGGCGTCTGGGACTACTTCGCCACCGCGACCATTCCCGATCCGCAGCTGATGGACCGCGTGCTCGCGGCCCTCGCCGACGACGAGACGGGGGGCGGGCAGTCCGCCATCGCGCTCGAGGCCTCGACCGGCATCCGGCGCACCCGGATCGACCTCATGCTCAAGCAGCTCGCGGTCGACGGCGCCGTGGAGCGGGTGGAGGGCGGCTACCGCGCCACCGGCGCGCCCTGGCACTACGACGGCGCCCACTACGACGGGATCGTCGCCACCCGCCGCCGAGAGGCGGACATCATGCGGGCCTACACGCGCGGCGAGCGCTGCCTGATGCAGCTGCTCACCGAATCGCTCGACGATCCCGAGGCCGCGCCCTGCGGCCGCTGCTCGGTCTGCCTCGGGCACGTCCCCGACGGACTGGGCGAGCCCGTCCCGCCGGACACCGCGCGGGCGGTCGCGGGGGCGCTGCGCTCCCAGAGCCAGGTGCTCGAGCCGCGCAAGATGTGGCCGGGCGGCGTCGCGGGCCGCAAGGGCCGGATCCAGCCCGACCTCGCGGCCGAGCCCGGCCGGGTGCTGGTCTTCGCGGACGCCCCGGAGTGGACGGGCACCGTCGGGGCGGCGCGCTCCGGCGATTCCCAGGCGATCGCCGACCTCGCCGACGCCGCCGTCGCGGCGCTCTCGCGGTGGCGCGACCAGTGGCGCGCCCGGCCCGAGGTCGTCGCCTCCCTGCAGCTGACCGACCGCCCGGCCCCCGTCGAGCCGGTCGCCGACCGCATCGCCGAGGTGGGCCGGCTGGACCGCGTGAGCCTGCCGGTGCCGCGCGGCCCGGCGCCCGGGCGCGACGCCTCCGGGGCACAGGAGGCCGCGCACTGGCTGGACGCGATCGACGCCGCTCCCGCCGCGGAGGCGGTCCGCGGCAGATCGGTGCTCCTCGTGGTCGACGAGTCCGGTACGGGCTGGGCCGTGACCGTCGCGGCGGCCCGGCTCCGGGAGGCCGGAGCGGCCGTGGTGTTGCCGCTGGTGGTGCACCGTCCCGCCTGACCCGCGCGAGATGTGGAACACTGGAACACCGAGTGCCGCTCAACACTGGGTGGCCGCATATGCGGGCCTACCGCGACCCGACCACGGAGGATTAACCAATCATGGGCAATTTGCTGCTGCCCCTTCTGCTCGTCCTGATGCTCGTCTTCATGTTCTTCCAGTTCCGGAAGCAGAAGAAGCAGATGAACGAGACCATGGAGATGCAGGCCGCCCTCACCGTGGGTACCAAGGTCATGACCAGCACGGGCCTGTACGGCACCGTCGTCGGCCTCGGCGAGGACACGATCGACCTGGAGATCGCCCCCGGCATCAGCACCACCTGGGTGCGGCGCGCCGTCGCCAAGGTCCTGACCCCGGAGGAGCTCGACGCTCCGTCGATCGAGACCATCACCGAGGACGAGGGCCAGATCGACCTGGACAAGCGCTCCGAGGACCGCTGACCCGCATCACCGTCACCACCGACGAACTTCTCCGGCGGACCTCCGCCGGGGAAGTTCTCCACGCCGAGGAGTCGTAACCGCCCGTGGCCAGGAAAACATCGAGCAGCGACCGCACCGAGTCGCGGCTCCTCATCGCCTTCGGGCTGATCTTGATCGCGGTCTTCGGGCTGGTGTTCTTCACCGGTGACCGCGAGCCGACGCCCAAACTCGGCATCGACCTGCAGGGCGGCACCTCCGTCGTGCTGCAGGCCGTCACGCCCGACGGGAAGGCGCCCGAGGCGGAGAAGATGGAGCAGGCGCGCGACATCATCAACAAGCGCGTCAACGGTCTCGGCGTCTCCGGCTCGGAGGTCAAGATCAGCGGGCGGAACCTGATCATCACCGTGCCCGGCTCCGACGGCGACCAGGCCCGCACCCTCGGCCAGACGGCCCAGCTCAAGGTGCGCCCCGTGCTGGCGACGCAGGCGGCTCCCGCGGTCAACACGCCCGCGCCCGACCTGACCGATCCGGCGGCCGCGAAGAAGGCGATCGACGAGGCGCGCGCCACGCGCCAGTCGACCGACCCCGCGGTGCAGAAGAAGGCGATCGAGACCCTCAACTGCAACGCCCCGTCGGACCCGCTGGCCGGCAACGACGACCCGTCGAAGCCCCTCATCACCTGCGATCGGCCCGACGAGCGCAAGGAGGGGCAACCCAGCGCCGTCTACACGCTGGGCCCCGCGATCATCGACGGTCAGTCGATCAAGAACGCCTCCTCGGGTATTCCGCAGAACCAGGTCCAGTACGTCGTGACCCTTGAGTTCACCGGCGAGGCCTCCCGGGTGTGGGCGGACTTCACCTCGAAGAACGTCGGCAAGCAGGCCGCCTTCGTCCTCGACTCGCAGGTCATCACCGCGCCGAACATCAACGGCCCGATCACCGGCGGCCAGACCCAGATCACGGGCGACTTCAACCAGCAGACGGCCGGCGACCTGGCGGGCGTGCTCAAGTACGGCTCGCTGCCGCTCTCGTTCAAGCCCGGCACCGCGCAGACCGTGAGCGCGACGCTCGGCTTCGAGTCCCTCAAGGCCGGCCTCATCGCCGGCGCGATCGGCCTGGTCCTCGTGCTCATCTACGCGCTGGCCTACTACCGCGCGCTCGGCGTGCTCGTCGCGCTGTCGCTGGCGCTGTCGATCGCCCTGCTCTACGGCCTCCTCGTGCTGCTGGGCCGGTGGATCGGCTACTCACTCGACCTCGCGGGCATCGCCGGCATCATCATCGGCATCGGCATGACCGCCGACTCCTTCGTCGTCTACTTCGAACGCATCAAGGACGAGATCAGAGAAGGCCGGAGTTTCCGGTCCGCGGTCCCACGCGGCTGGGCGAGCGCCCGCCGCACCATCTGGACGGGCAACGCGGTCTCGCTGCTCTCCGCCGTCGTGCTGTACGTGTTGGCGGTGGGCGACGTGCAGGGCTTCGCCTTCACGCTCGGCCTGTCGACCATCCTCGACGTCGTCATCGTCTTCCTCGTGACGCACCCGCTCGTGTACTTCGCATCGAAGACCGAGTTCTTCGCCAAGCCGTCGATGAACGGCCTCGGCGCCGTGGCCGCGATCGGCCGTGAGCGCAAGCGCGCCGCAGCTACCACCGGGGAGGCGTCCGCATGACCGACACCAGCATCGAGAGCGAGAAGAAGGCCTCGTTCTTCACCAAGCTCTACACCGGCACCGGCGCCTTCGACATCGTCGGCAAGCGCAACCGGTACTACCTCGCGACCGGTGTCATCATCGTGATCGCCATCCTGGGCATCCTGATCCCCGGCTTCAAGTTCAGCATCGACTTCGAGGGCGGCACGCAGATCTCGTTCCCCGTGGGGAACGCCCAGGTCGACACGGCCAAGGTGCGCGAGACGGTGCGCGAGGCGACGGGCGTCGAGCCCTCGGCCGTGCAGACCGCCGGCACCGGCGCGGCGCAGACCTACCAGGTGGCGCTGTCCGAGCTGAGCAACAACCAGATCACCCAGGCGCGGGACGCCCTGTTCGAGACCTTCCACCCGCCCGCGCAGGACGGCAAGCCGGCCGAGAACACGATCAGTTTCTCGGGCGTGAGCTCGACCTGGGGCGATCAGATCACCCAGCGCGGACTCCTGGCGCTCGCGGTCTTCCTCGTGCTGGTCACGGTGTACATCGCCGTCCGCTTCCGCGAGTGGGACATGGCGCTCGCCGCGCTCGCGTCGCTGTTCTTCGACGTGGTGGTCACGGCCGGCGTGTACGCCTGGTCCGGTTTCGAGGTCAGCCCGGCGACGGTGATCGGCCTGCTCACGATCCTCGGCTTCTCGCTGTACGACACGGTCGTCGTCTTCGACAAGGTCGAGGAGAACGTGCGCGGCGTGCTCAACACCAGTAGGCGCACGTACGCCGAACAGGCGAACCTCGCGATCAACCAGACGCTCATGCGCTCGATCAACACCACAGTGATCTCGGCGCTGCCGATCATCGCGCTGATGGTCGTCGCCGCCGGCATGCTCGGCGTCGGCACGCTCATGGACCTGGGCCTGATCCAGCTGGTCGGCGTCGTGGTCGGCACCTACTCGTCGGTCTTCTTCGCGGCGCCGCTGCTGGTCACGCTCAAGGAGCGCCGCCCGCAGTACAAGGCGCACAACGAGAAGGTGCTGGCCCGCCGGGCGCGCGCCGAGGCAGGGGAGACCGCCGACGCGGTGGCCGCGACGGATTCGGGCGCGGTGCAGCTCGACAAGGCGCCGGCCCGCCCGCAGACCAAGCGCAGCCGTCGTCGTGACTGACGCGGCCCGCGCGGCCGTCGCCGCGCACACGCGGCACGTCGCCGGCTTCCCGGAGCCGGGGGTGGTCTTCGCGGACCTCACGCCGGTCTTCGCCGACGGTGCCGCACTCGCCGCCGTCATCGACGGACTCGCGGCGGCCGGTCGCGGGCCGGACGGCGACGCCACCGTCGACCTGGTGGCCGGGCTGGACGCGCGGGGCTTCCTCCTGGGTTCCGGCGTGGCCCTGCGCCTGGGCGTGGGCACTCTCGCGGTGCGGAAGGCCGGCAAGCTGCCGCCGCCCGTGCTGCGTGAGGAGTACCAGCTCGAATACGGCTCCGCGGCGCTGGAGATCCCCGCGGAGGGCATCGCGCTGGAGGGCAAGCGGATCCTCATCGTCGACGACGTGCTCGCCACCGGCGGCACCGTCTCGGCGGCGGTCGCGCTGCTGCGGCGCGCGGGCGCGATCGTCGACCGCGTCTCGGTCGTCCTCGAGCTCGAGGCGCTCGGCGGACGCGCCCGACTGCAGGAATTGCCCGGCGGTGCCATCGCGGTGTCGGCTATCTCGGTAGGCTGAATCCCTAGTCCAGTCACGTCGTCCGGGCGGGGAGGCACCATGTCGCTGCAGTCTCAGGGTTCCGACTCCGCGGGTACGCCTGTCGCCTCGTCGCAGCCGGCCCCGCCCAACCTCGAGACGACGGGCTCGACCACCCGCCGGGTCCGGGCGCGCCTCGCCCGCCGGATGACGGGCACGCGCAACCACGTCCGGCCGGTCCTGGAACCGCTGGTGGCCCTGCACCGGGAGGTGTATCCGAAGGCGGACGTCGCGCTGATCGAGCGCGCCTACGACGTCGCGGAGCAGCGGCACGCCAGCCAGATGCGCAAGTCGGGCGACCCGTACATCACCCATCCGCTGGCCGTGGCGACGATCCTCGCCGAGCTGGGCATGGACACCACGACGCTGGTCGCGGCGCTGCTGCACGACACCGTCGAGGACACCGGGTACACGCTCGAGCAGCTCACCGCCGAGTTCGGCTCCGAGGTGGCGCACCTCGTGGACGGCGTCACCAAGCTCGACAAGGTGGCGCTCGGCAACGCCGCCGAGGCCGAGACGATCCGCAAGATGATCATCGCGATGGCCCGCGACCCGCGGGTGCTGGTGATCAAGGTCGCGGACCGGCTGCACAACATGCGCACGATGCGCTTCCTGCCGCCGGAGAAGCAGGCCCGCAAGGCCCGCGAGACCCTCGAGGTGATCGCGCCGCTCGCGCACCGCCTGGGTATGGCGACGGTGAAGTGGGAGCTGGAGGACCTGGCCTTCGCCATCCTCCACCCGAAGAAGTACGACGAGATCGTGCGGCTCGTCGCCGACCGCGCACCGTCGCGCGACACCTACCTGGCGGCCGTGCGCGCCGAGATCAACGGCGCGCTGTCGGCCCAGCGGATCGTCGCCGACGTGCAGGGACGGCCCAAGCACTACTGGTCGATCTACCAGAAGATGATCGTCAAGGGCCGCGACTTCGACGACATCCACGACCTGGTCGGCGTGCGGATCCTGTGCGACGAGGTGCGCGACTGCTACGCCGCGGTCGGCGTGGTCCACTCGCTGTGGCAGCCGATGGCCGGCCGGTTCAAGGACTACATCGCGCAGCCGCGCTACGGCGTCTACCAGTCGCTGCACACCACGGTGATCGGCCCGGAGGGCAAGCCGCTCGAGGTGCAGATCCGCACCCGGGAGATGCACCGCACCGCCGAGTTCGGCATCGCCGCGCACTGGCGGTACAAGGAGACCAAGGGGCGCTCCGGCGGCGGCGCCAAGGGCTCGGACCTGACCGAGGTCGACGACATGGCGTGGATGCGCCAGCTGCTCGACTGGCAGCGGGAGGCCGCGGACCCGGGGGAGTTCCTCGAATCGCTCCGCTACGACCTCGCGGTCAAGGAGATCTTCGTCTTCACCCCCAAGGGCGACGTGATCACGCTGCCCGCGGGTAGCACCCCCGTGGACTTCGCCTACGCCGTGCACACCGAGGTGGGTCATCGGTGCATCGGCGCCCGCGTCAACGGCCGGCTCGTGGCGCTCGAGCGCAAGCTCGAGAACGGCGAGGTCGTCGAGGTCTTCACCAGCAAGGCCGAGAGCGCGGGCCCGTCGCGCGACTGGCAGACGTTCGTCGTCTCCCCGCGGGCCAAGGCCAAGATCCGGCAGTGGTTCGCCAAGGAGCGCCGCGAGGAGGCGCTGGAGAACGGCCGCGACGCCATCGCCAAGGAGGTGCGCCGTTCGGGCCTCCCACTGCAGCGCCTGACGAACGCGGAGTCGATGGCGGGGATCGCCAAGGAACTGCGCTACGCGGACGTCTCCGCGCTGTACACGGCCGTGGGCGAGCACCAGGTGTCCGCGCACACCGTCGTGCAGCGGATGCTCGAGCAGCTGGGCGGCATCGAGGAGGCGACGGAGGAGCTGGCCGAGCGCAGCACCCCGTCGACGATCTCGGGTCCGACCGCGACGACCGACGTGGGCGTGCTCGTCACCGGGCAGCCGGGCGTGCTCGCGAAGCTCGCCAAGTGCTGCACGCCCGTGCCGGGCGACGAGATCGTCGGCTTCGTGACCCGCGGCGGCGGCGTCAGCGTGCACCGCACCGACTGCACCAACGTCGCCGAGCTCCGCAAGGAGCCCGAGCGCTTCCTGGACGTGAAGTGGGCGCCGTCCGCGTCGTCGGTGTTCCTGGTCGCGATCCAGGTCGAGGCGCTCGACCGGCACCGCCTGCTCTCGGACGTGACGAAGGTGCTCGCCGACGAGAAGGTCAACATCCTCTCCGCCTCGGTGACCACGTCGCGCGACCGGGTCGCCGTGTCGCGCTTCACCTTCGAGATGGGGGACCCGAAGCACCTCGGGCACGTGCTCAACGTCGTGCGCAACGTGGAGGGCGTCTACGACGTCTACCGTGTGACCTCGGCGCAGTAGCGTTCCGCCGGCACCGCACGGTCGCGGCGCGCCCCGAACGACGAAGGCCCCCGCCGGAGCGGGGGCCTTCCTCGTACGTCGGACTACTGGCCGGCGAGGGCCATGGTGGTGATGTTCACCGGGTCCTTGGGCTTACCGTCGGTGACGGGGGTGCCCGGCTTCGGGGCCGGGTCGCCCGGCTTCGGGACGATGCCCTTCTTCGCGATCATCTGCAGCACGGTCAGGCCGGCGTCATCCGTCTTGCCGATCACCGAGTAGTTCGCGGGCAGCGTGGTGTCCTTGTAGACGAGGAAGAACTGGCTCGAGCCCGTGTTGTAGGTGCCCTCCTGGCCCGTCTGCGGGTTCGACTGCTGGTTCGCGTTCGCGACGGCGATCGTCCCGGCCGGGTAGATCACGTTCTGCGAGGCCGCCATCGGGTTGGCCTCCGCGGTCGCCGGCTTGAGGAACTTCGGCGCCTCGTCGGGCGAGGTCCAGCTCGGGCCGCCGAGGCCGGTGGCCGACGGGTCGCCGCACTGCAGCACGTAGAGGCCGCTCTTCTTGTCGGCGGCTTCGCTGGCCGTCTCGCGGTGGCAGGTCGTGGCGTCGAAGAACTTGGCCTGCATCAGTGCGACGAAGGTCTCCACGTTGCACGGCGCCTTCGAGCGATCGAGCTCGAAGCCGATGGGGCCCGCGTTGGTGGTGATGGTGCCCGTCATGGTGCCGGTGTTCGGGACGTCCTTGCCCTCGGGCTTGGTGAGCGACTTGTTGCGCTCGGCGAGCCTGTCCAGCTGCGGCAGCTGCTTCTCCGCCTCCGCGATCGTCTTCTCCGAGGCGTCGGTCTGCTCGATCGCCGCGTCGATCTGCTGCTTGAAGGAGGCCTGCTGATCCGCGGGCATCGTCGGCAGGCGCTTCTGCGCGTCGGCGATCTGGGTACGCATCGTCGCGATCTGCTTCTTCTGCGCGTCGAGGTTCTTGCGCGCATCGGCCGCGGGGTCGCGGTCGCCGAAGTCACAGGTCACGTGGAGCGACTTGTACTTGTTCTCCGCGGCCACGCGCAGGGGAGCGCGGGGACCCGCCGGGACCCAGATGTAGGCGGCCACGACGGCGGCCACCGCCACCACGGCGACACCTGCTCCGATGGCCTTCACCTTGCGCTTGCGCGCGTCGGACTCACGCCGCTCGTTCTGCTTGGCCAGCTTCTCGCGGGCTGCCTGGCGGCGCTCTTCATTGCTCGGCACGGTGTGACGACCTCCTCATTACCGACATCCGGCGGGCACAACTGATCGCCAAGTCTGCCAGCTAAACCTGATAGACGCCGTCACCGGGTCTGGTGCCACAATGGTCGGATGCTGATCACCGGATTCCCCGCGGGGGTGTTCCAGACCAATTGCTACGTCGTCGCGGCCGGTCCGGACTCCGACGCCGTCGTCATCGACCCCGGTCAGGACGCCGTCGCGCCGCTCAAGCAGTTGCTGGCCGAGCATCGCCTGAACCCGGTCGCGGTCCTGCTCACGCACGGTCACCTCGACCACACGTGGACCGCGCAGCCCTTCGCCGACGAGTACGGCATCCCCGTCCACATCCACGACGGCGACCGGGCGATGCTCGCGGATCCCGCCGTCGGCATCGGCGCCGCGCTCGGCGCGATGATCGGCGACCAGGTCTTCGTCGAGCCGCAGAAGGTCATCGACCTCGTCGACGGCGAGCCCGTCACCCTCGCCGGGATCACGTTCGGCGTGGACCATGCGCCGGGCCACTCCGCGGGCTCGATCGTCTTCACCGTCGAGGCCCCCGCCGTCGACGGTGCCGGAACCCCTGTCGAGGGCGAGACCGTCACCGTCGCCTTCGACGGCGACGTACTGTTCCAGGGTTCGATCGGCCGGACGGACCTGCCGGGCGGCAGCCACGAGCGGCTCCTCGAATCCATCGCGGCGAAGCTGCTGCCCCTGCGCGACGACACCGTCGTCCTGCCCGGGCACGGCCCCGCCACCACCATCGGACGGGAGCGGGCGTCGAACCCGTTCCTGCAGGGCCTCACCGGCACGCAGACGCCGGGTGAGCGGAAAGGACGATACGGACTGTGAGCGCCGGTAGCTTCCAGGCTCCCAAGGGCATTCCCGACTACATCCCGGTGCCGTCGGGGGAGAAGAACAGCTCCGCCGACTTCCTCGCCGTGCGCACCGCGCTGCTGCGGGCGACCGCCGAGGCGGGATACGGCTACATCGAGCTGCCGATCTTCGAGGACACCACGCTGTTCGCGCGGGGCGTCGGCGAGTCGACGGACGTGGTCGCGAAGGAGATGTACACCTTCGCCGACCGCGGCGACCGCTCGGTGACGCTGCGCCCCGAGGGCACCGCGGGCGTGGTCCGCGCGGTGCTGCAGCACGGCCTCGATCGCGGCCAGCTGCCGGTGAAGGCGGCCTACGCGGGCCCGTTCTTCCGCTACGAGCGTCCCCAGGAGGGGCGTTACCGGCAGCTGCAGCAGGTGGGCATGGAGGCCATCGGCGTGGACGACCCGGCGCTGGACGCCGAGGTGATCGCCGTGGCGGACCGGGCCTACCGCAGCGTCGGGCTCGACGGCTTCCGGCTGGAGGTCTCGAGCCTCGGCGACGCGACGTGCCGCCCGCAGTACCGCGAGAAGCTGCAGGAGTTCCTCTTCGCGCTCGACCTCGACGAGGAGACCCGGCGTCGCGCCGAGATCAACCCGCTGCGGGTGCTCGACGACAAGCGGCCCGAGGTCAAGGCGATGACCGCCGATGCGCCGCTCATGATCGACAACCTCACGGCGGAGCCGAAGGAGCACTTCGAGAAGGTGCTCGGCTACCTCGACGCGCTGGGCGTGCCCTACGTGGTCAACCCGCGGCTGGTCCGCGGGCTCGACTACTACACCAAGACCTGCTTCGAGTTCGTCCACGACGGCCTCGGCGCGCAGTCGGGCATCGGCGGCGGCGGCCGGTACGACGGCCTCGTCGAGCAGCTCGGCGGCCGCGAGGGCGTCACCGGCGTCGGCTTCGGGCTCGGCGTCGACCGCACGCTCCTGGCGCTCACGGCGGAGGGGAAGCGCGCACCGGCGGCGCCCCGCGTGGTGGCCTTCGGCGTGCCGCTCGGGGACGCCGCGCGCGACGCCATGGTGCCGCTGCTCGGCCGCCTGCGCCTGGCCGGCGTCGCGGCCGACATGGCCTACGGGAACCGCGCCATGAAGGGCGCGATGAAGGCCGCGGACCGTTCGGGCGCCCGCTTCGCGCTGATCCTGGGTGATGCGGAGCTCGAGCAGGGCGTCGTCATGGTCAAGGATCTGGCGAAGGGGGAGCAGCGCGCGCTCCCGATCGATACCGTCGTGGACGTGATCGTGACCGAGAGCGCCGAGAGCGCAGGGTAGCCCGCGTGTCGTCCAGTCCCGCCGAGCCCGGCGCCCGCGACCCGCGGGAGCTGAGCGCGGAGGACGCCGTCGATGTGGATCTGATCCCGCCCCGCGTGGTGCTGCCGAAGGTGCGCCGCGCGGTGGCGGTGGGGCTTCTCGTTACCGTCGTGGTCGCCGTCGTCGTGACCGTTGTGGCGGGCCCGGTGTGGGGCACCGCGGTGCTGCTCGCCGGTGCCGCGCCGGGCCTGGGCGGGTACCTCGGCGTCGCGCGGCGGCGCGTGGTGCTCGATCACCGCGTGCTCACCCGGCGGACGCTGCGCACGCAGCGGGTCAACCTCATGGACGCCGACGAGGTCGACCTCGTCGCCGAGGTGGCGCGGTTCGCCCAGGTGTCGTTGCGCATCCGGCACGGGAGGACGACGGTGCGCCTCCCGGTCGCCCTGTACGAGGGGCCCGGCCGGGGCCGGGTGCGCGGCCGCGAGCTGCCGATGCTGGGCACCCGCCGGCTCGCGGAGGCGCTGGACCGCAACCGTCGCGCGGAGGTGCGTGACATCGGGCGGGTGCTCGCGGAACAGTCCAGGTCGCAGGCCTCGTCGACGCCGATGCGCGACCGCCCGCTGTTCCGCGCGGCCGGGATCGCGCGGGAGGTCGGCGGCGCCGAGGAGCTGGTCTTCACGGCCGACGAGGTGGACGAGATCGCCCGGCCGCCGTGGTAGACGCGCGGTGTTCGAACGCTTGACTGCGCTCGAACAAAATGTTCGACTAGCGGTGTGCGATGGGACGGTCAGCTGCTGAGTGATGCCGGTTCGGGCGTGCGTGCGCTGCCCGGCCTCGAGGGCGTGGGGCGCACGGTCACGACGCCCGAGTTCGAGGGCATCACCTTTCACGAGGTGCTCTGCAAGAGTGCGCTGAACAAGCTGCCGGAGTCCTCGGCGATGCCCTTCTCCTGGACCGTCAATCCGTACCGCGGGTGCACCCATGCGTGCACGTACTGCTTCGCCCGGTCGAGCCACGAGTACCTCGAGTTCGATGCCGGCGGCGATTTCGACTCGCAGATCGTGGTGAAGACGAATCTCGTCTCGGTGCTCAAGAAGGAGCTGCGCCGCGCGTCGTGGAAGGGCGAGCCGGTGGCGCTCGGCACCAACACGGACCCGTACCAGCGCGCCGAGGGCCGGTACCGGCTCATGCCCGGCGTCATCGGGGCGCTGGCCGGCGCGGGCTCGCCGATCTCGATCCTCACCAAGGGCACGCTGCTGCGGCGCGACCTGCCGCTGCTCACCACGGCCGCGACGCGCGTGCCGGTGCAGCTGTCGGTGTCGCTGGCGCTGCTCGATCCTGAGCTGCAGCGCTCGCTCGAGCCCGGGACGCCGAAGCCCGAGGCCCGGTTGGAGCTCATTCGGGCCATTGCGGACGCGGGCTTCGACTGTCACGTGATGGTCGCGCCGGTCGTGCCGTATCTCACTGACGACGCCGTCTCGCTGCGTGCGCTGATCGCGGCGCTCGCGGATGCCGGGGCGGCCAGCGCCTCGGTCATGGCGCTGAATCTCACGGGGCGGTACCGGGACTGGTTCCTCGGGTGGCTGTCGGAGAATCATCCGATGCTGGTGCGGCGCTACCGCCAGCTGTACGGCTCCACCGGCCGGGTCTCGGCCGACTACCGCACGCACCTGCGCGCCCGCGTCACGCCGATGCTCGAGGAGTTCGGGCTGCTGCGCCTGGAGGATCCGTATGCGAGCCCGCCGCAGCGTGCGCCGCGCACCCCGCGGGTCCACGGCTCCGCCGCGCCGGACCTGCAGGAGTCGCTCTTCTAGACAGGTGCGTAACCAATGCGTTACGCTTCTGAGGTGAGCGTCTTCGCGGCCATCGCCGACCCGGTGCGTCGGCGGATCGTGCTGCTGCTGAGCGCGGCTCCGATGACCGCGGGGCAGATCGCCGCCGAGTTCGACATCAGCCGGCCGGCTGTCAGCCGGCATCTGCGCGTGCTCCGCGACGCGGGCGTCGTCGAGGGCGGACCGTCGGGCGAGGACGGGCGCGAGCGCTCGTACGCGCTGCGGCTCGCCGCTCTCGAGGAAGTCGACGGCTGGCTGGCGCGGGTTCGCGGCCCCGCCCGGCTCGCGGGCCTGCTCGCCTCGCCCGCGCTGGACACCGAGGTGCGCCGCACCCGGCGCGACCACGCCCGCGCCGCGGGCGGGACCACTGAGATCGACGGACCACGAGAACGGGGAACGGCATGACCAAGCAGGCGACGGGGCGCGTGGAGCCGACGGACGGCGGACGCGACCTGATTCTCGAGCGGTACTTCGACGCGGGCGTCGACGACGTCTGGGCCTCGATCACGGAGCCGGAGCGGACGGCGCGGTGGTTCGGCCCCTGGACGGGTGAGCCCGGCGTCGGATCCGTCGTGCAGGTGACGATGGGCTTCGAGGAGGGCGCTCCCGTCATGCCGATGACCATCACGGCGTGCGAGCCGCCCCGCAGGCTGGGCGTGCACTCCAAGGACGAGTACGGCGAGTGGAACCTCGAGGCGCTCGTCGAGCGGGACGGTGACCGCACCCGGCTGACGTTCGTCCACCACCTCGATGCCGCGGCCAACGCCACGGAGGTGGGGCCGGGCTGGGAGTACTACCTCGACGCGCTCGTCGCCGCCGAGACCGGCAGTGCGACACCCGATTTCGGCGACTACTTCCCGGCGATGTCGGTGCACTACGGCGGCGAGTGACGGGGCCGCCCTCGCGCCACTAATGAAAACGATTACTATTAGTGGCATGACCGACTCAGCCCCACTGCCCGTCACCGTCCTCTCCGGCTTCCTCGGCGCCGGCAAGACCACGCTCCTCAACCACCTGCTCACCAATCGCGACGGCCTGCGCGTCGCGGTGATCGTCAACGACATGAGCGAGGTCAACGTCGACGCCGCGCTGGTCGATCTCGGCGGCTTCGATCGCACCGAGGAGAAGCTCGTCGAGCTCAGCAACGGGTGCATCTGCTGCACCCTGCGCGAGGACCTCGTCGACGCCGTCGGGGCGATCGCGCGCCAGCGCACCCCCGAGGGGCTGCCCCGCTTCGATCACCTCGTCATCGAATCCACCGGCATCTCCGAGCCCATGCCCGTGGCCGCGACGTTCGACTGGACCTTCGACGACGGCAGCCGTCTCGGCGACCTCGCCGCCCTCGACACGATGGTCACCGTGGTCGACGCCAGCACGTTCCTCGGCGAGATCGCGCGCGGTTCCAGCCTCGCGCAGCGCGGCCTCGGCGCGGCCGCGGGCGACGAGCGGTCCATCGCCGACCTGCTCATCGACCAGGTCGAATTCGCCGACGTCGTGCTCATCAGCAAGCTGGATCTGGTCTCCGCCGCGGCCGGCGGCGCGGTCGAGGCGACCGTGCGGCGGCTCAATCCACGGGCGCGGGTGCGGCCGCTGCCGCGCGGCGAGATCGCGGTCGCCGAGGTGATCGGCACCGGCCTGTTCGATCACGAGGCCGCGTCGTCTGTCGCCGGATGGGACGACGAGGTGATTGGCGGCCACACGCCCGAGACGGAGGAGTACGGCATCTCCTCGACCGCCTACCGGGCCGACCGGCCGTTCCATCCGCAGCGGCTGCTCGAGTCGCTGGCGGAGGTGCGGGCGGTGCTCCGGAGCAAGGGCTTCTGCTGGATCGCGAGCCGTCCCGACCTGGTGGGCGTCTGGTCGCAGGCCGGGCCGAACCTCACCATCGAGCCCGCCGCCTACTGGTCCCAGGTCGACGGTGCGCCGCAGCAGGAGCTGGTCTTCATCGGCGTGCGCCTCGACGCCGAGCGGATGCGGGCCCTGCTCGACCGCGCGCTGCTCACCGACGACGAGGTCGCCGAGGGGCCGGCAGCGTGGGTGGAGTACCCGGACCGGCTACCGGCGTGGAACGTTCCGGCACACCGTCACTGAGCGGTGAGGGCGCGCCTGGCGGCACCCGTCGCCGCCGCGGCGACCTCCGGGATGAGCGCTAGGCGCGTGCGGCGCTCGAGCAGGTCCTCGGCCGTGATCGCGCCCTCGACGAGCGCGCCGAAGGCCAGCTCCGCGCCGGTGATCTCGGTGCCGTCGGCGACCGGCGCGGCGAGCGCCGGGTCGGCCGCGCCGAGCGCGACGACGACGGGAGCCTCGGTGCCGTAGGCTCGGACCAGCCGCTCCGGGGCGTCGACGCGCCGCAGGGCGTCCCGCGTCGCGGCGCCGACCAGGGGCAGCGTCCGGGTGACGCAGGGGCCGGCGGTCAGGCCCGATGCCGCGAGGGCGGCGTCGACGGCGTCCTCCGCCATCCGGCGGTACGTCGTGAGCTTGCCGCCGACCACGGTCACGAGGCCGTCGCCGCGGGTGAGCACCGCGTGCTTGCGGGAGACGTCGGCCGTCCGCCCCTCGCCGGAATCGAGCAGCGGGCGCAGACCGGCGAAGGTGCCGACGACGTCGTCGCGGGTCAGCGGCGTGCCGAGGGCCAGGTTCACCGTCGCGAGCAGGAAGTCGATCTCGGTGTCGGACGGCGTCGGCACGTCGGGCAGCGGACCGTCGGCCTCCTCGTCCGTGAGGCCCACGTAGACGCGCCCGTCCGGTTGCGGCAGCGCGAAGACGTACCGACCGAAGGCGCCGGGCACGGGCACCGTCAGGCCCGCGGTGAGCCCGCCGAACGTCTCCTGCCGGAACACGAGATGCGTGCCGCGGCTGGGCCGCAACGCGATCGCCGGGTCGACGGTGCCCGACCACACGCCGGTCGCGTTGACCACGGCCTTCGCGCGGACGGTCACCGAATGGCCGGTCAGCTCGTCGGTGATCGTGGCGGCGGTGCCCGTGACCTGCGAGGCGGCGCAGTGGGTGAGGATCGCCGCGCCGTGGCTCGCGGCGGTGCGGGCGATGCCCACGGTGAGCCGGGC
The DNA here is from genome assembly GCF_037148755.1 of Tsukamurella sp. USMM236. NCBI lineage: Bacteria > Bacillati > Actinomycetota > Actinomycetes > Mycobacteriales > Tsukamurellaceae > Tsukamurella > Tsukamurella sp. USMM236. The sequence continues at coordinate 490,052 of NZ_JBBCSS010000002.1, read as the reverse complement.
GTCGTCGGTGAGCTGGCCGTCCCAGTTGAGGAGGCCACCCCGCAGGCCCGCGCGACGCACGGTGGGGGCCATCGCGATGACCTCTCCCGCGGAGATGCGGCGCGACCGGGCCAGCTCGGACGAAGGGGTGTGGGCGGCCAGGCGCAGCGCGTCCCCGGCGAGGAAGCCGACCCGGGTGAGCGCGGCGTCGCGGCGCCGGACGTCGCCGAGGAGTGGAACCACCTGGGGGAGAGGCCGGGTGAGGTGCGGAGCGATCACCCGGATCAGGGCGTCGCGTTCCACGGCACTCTCGTAGGCGATCCCGACTGCGCCGGAGGCGAGGTAGCGCAGGCCGCCGTGCACGAGCTTCGAGGACCAGCGGCTCGTGCCGAACGCGAGGTCGTGCTTCTCGACCAGCGCGACGCGCAGGCCGCGGCTCGCGGCGTCGAGCGCGACGCCGGTGCCGGTGACCCCGCCGCCGATGACAAGCAGGTCAACGGAGGGGTCGGCCGTCAGTGCGGCGAGGTCGGCGGAGCGGCGGGCGGCGGAGAGCCGGGAGGCGGGATCGATCGACTCGACGGTGGCGGTCACGGCGCGAGGTACCGGTCGATGAGGTCGAAGAGCTGGGCGTCGAGCAGGTCGGCGGACTCGGTGAACACGGGCCCGGTGAGCGCGGACGACCACGCGAGCTGCAGCACGACGGCCGCGTGCTCGGCGGGCTCGCCGGCGCGGATGCTGCCGTCGGCCTGGCCGGCGGCGATCCCGCCGGTGATGGCCTCCAGCTGGGCGCGCGACGTCCGGCCGGTGCGGTGCAGCAGGTAGGGCATGAGGAACTCGGGATCGAGCTCGATGATGCGGCGCAGCAGCGGGTGCGAGCGGGCAGCCGCGGTCACGTGCACGACGGTGCGCGCGACGGTCTCGCGGCCGGTGGCGCCGTCGAACAGGCCGACGCCGGTGAGCGCGGCGACGAACTCGCGCGTGGTCACGGCGGCGGCCAGGGCCTGGACGTTCGGGTAGCGGCGGTAGAGCGTGGCGCGGGAGACCTGCGCGGTGCGGGCGACGTCGGCCATCGTGGTGCGGCGGATGCCGATGGTGGCCATCAGGTCGCGCGCGGCGTCGAGGATCAGCTCGTCGTCGACGGCGTTGGCGGGTCCGCGCGTGGACGTTCCCCGAGGATTGAGATCCTGCGACATCATGTGTACAAATGTATCATGACTTCGTCCGAGGTGGATCTGCCCGTCGTCGCTTTCGAGCCCGGCCGCTGGGGTGATCCCGCGAACCCCATGCACCTGTCCGAGTCGGTGCTCGGCGCCCTCACGATGCTCGGCATCGAGGGCGGTCCCGGGGAGCCCGAGCAGCCCTTCCTCATGCCGTCGCGCGTCTCCGGCCGGGCCCTCGCGGCCCTGCAGAAGACGGGTGTGACGGTCGCCACCGACGACGCTACCCGGCTCGCGCACCTGCGCGGCTACTCCACGCCGGACCTGCTGAAGTTCCGTGCCGGCGACACCTCCGACGCGCCCGACGCGGTCGTCGTTCCGGCGACCGCGGAGCAGGTCGCCGAGGTGCTCGCCGTGTGTGCGGCCAAGGACCTCACGCTCAGCCCGTTCGCCGGCGGCACGTCCGTCACCGGCGGCCTCGCGCCCGAGCGCACCCGCCCCGTCGTCGCGCTGGACCTGCGCGGCCTGTCCGGCCTGATCGGCCTCGACGCGGTCTCTCAGATCGCGACGCTCGCAGCCGGGACCCGCCTGCCCGAGGCGGAGCGCCTGCTCGTGGAGCACGGCTACGAACTCGGCCACTTCCCGCAGTCCTACGAGGGGGCCACCGTCGGCGGCTGCGCCGTGACGCGGTCCGCCGGGCAGTCCTCGATCGGCTACGGCCGGTTCGACGAGATGGTCGTCGGGCTCACCGTCGCCACGCCGCAGGGCGTCGCCGAGATCGGCACCGCCCCCAAGTCCGCCGCCGGCCCCGACCTGCGACAGCTCTTCCTCGGCTCCGAGGGCGCCTTCGGCGTCGTCACCGCCGTCCGCGTCCGGGTGCACCCCGTCCCGACGGTCCGCCGCTTCTACGGCTGGCGCTTCCCCGGCTTCGCGGCCGGCGCGAACGCCATGCGCGTGCTGGCCCAGAGCTCCGTCCGCCCGACGGTGCTGCGCCTGTCCGACGAGGCGGAGACCGGCCTCAACCTCGCGAACCCCGGGGCCGCCGGTCAGGCGGCCGTCGGCGGGTGCCTGATGGTGGTGGGCTTCGAGGGCGACGAGCCCGATGTCGACTGCCGCGACGGCTACGTCTCCGCGCGCCTGATCGAGCTGGGCGGCGAGTTCCTCGGCGCGGAGCCGGGGGAGGCCTGGCGCGCCGGGCGGTTCCGCGGCCCGTACCTGCGCGACCCGCTGCTCGACGCGGGCGCGCTCGTCGAGACGCTGGAGACCGTCACCTTCTGGTCGAACGTCGACCGGCTCAAGGCCGACGTCACCGCCGCGCTCACCACCGCCCTCGGCGAGCAGGGCACGCCGGCCGTGGTCATGTGCCACATCTCGCACGTCTACCCGACCGGCGCCTCGCTGTACTTCACCGTGATCGCGAAGGCTCTGGAAGATCCACTGGCCCAGTGGGGTGCCGCGAAGGCCGCCGCCAACGCCGCGATCCGCGCCGCGGGAGCGTCGATCACGCACCACCACGCCGTCGGCACGGACCACCGCGCCACCTACCTGGAGGAGGTCGGCGACGTGCAGGTGACCGCGCTCCGTGCGGTCAAGGAGGCCCTCGACCCGCAGGGCGTGCTCAACCCCGGGATCCTGCTCCCGTGACCGCCACGGATGTCATCGCCGTCCTCAACCCGATCTCGGGCGGCGGGATCGCGCGCACCCGGTGGGCCGCCGTCGCCGAGGAGTTGGCCCGCCGGGACGTCTCCACGGACGTCGTCGAGTCGACGTCGAGCACCGACGCGCGGCGGCTCGCTGAGGAGGCCGCCGCGTCGGGCGCGCTGACTGTCGCGGTCGGCGGCGACGGCCAGATCCGCGAGGTCGCCACCGGCGTCCTCCGCGTGCCGGGCGCACCCATGGGCATCGTCACCGCGGGCCGCGGCAACGACATGGCCCGCCACCTGCGCATTCCCGACGAGGCGTCGGCCATCGCCGACGTGCTCACCGACGGCCGCCGCAAGGACCTCGACGTGCTCACCGTCGGCGGCGAGATCGCCGTCGGCAACGTCTACGTCGGCCTGGACTCGGTGGCCACCGAGCTGATCAACAAGCTGCGCTGGATGGGGCCGCTCGCGTACCGCCTCGCCCCGGCGATCGCCGCGCTCCGCTGGAAGCCCGCCGCCTTCCGGATCGAGGTCGACGGTGCCGTCCACGAGGGCCCGGTGCACATGGTGGTGATCGCCAACTCCGGCTGGTACGGCAGCGGCCTGCACATGGTCCCCGCCGCGGCGTCCGACAACGGCCGCATCGAGGTGCTCGCCGTCGACGGTGCCGGGAACAAGCTCAAGCTCATCAGCGCGATGGGGGAGGCGAAGACCGGCGCCCACGTCGCGCGGGCCGAGGTCCTGACCTTCAGCGGCCAGGAAGTCGTCGTCAGCGCCGACCGCCCGATCCCCGTTCACGCCGACGGCGACTACCTGCAGGAGCTGCCCGTCACCGTCGGGATCCGCACCGCCGTCCTCCCGGTCCTCGTGCCCCGCTGACGCTCAGACGATCGCGGCGCGCAGGGTGTCCAGGCCCATGCCGCCGAGCGCCAGGGCGTCGCGGTGGAAGTCCTTGACCGTCGATCCGGGGTGCGCGGCGAGGTAGGCGTCGCGGGTCTGCTGCCACACGCGCTGGCCCACCGAGTACGACGGTGCCTGCCCGGGCCAGCCGAGGTAGCGGTGGTACTCGAAGCGCAGTTGCTCGTCCGACATGGCGACGTGCGAGCGGAGTAAGGCCCAGCCCTTGTCGTAGGTCCAAGCCCCGCCGCCGACCTCGGCGGGCGCCTCGAAGTCGCAATGCACGCCGATGTCGAGAACGACCCGCGCCGCGCGGAGGCGCTGGGAGTCGAGCATGCCCATGAGGTCGCCGTCGTCGTCGAGGAATCCCAGGTCGCGCATCAGGCGTTCGGCGTACAGCGCCCATCCCTCGCCGTGGCCGGAGGTGAACGAGTAGAGCTTGCGCCACCGGTTGAGCGGCGCGATCACGGCCTGCCCGATCTGCAGATGATGGCCGGGCACGCCCTCGTGATAGACGGTCGTCTTCTCCTGCCAGGTGTGGAACTCGGTGACACCGGGCGGCACGGACCACCACATCGAGCCCGGCCGGGTGAGGTCCGCGGACGGGCCGGTGTAGTAGATCCCGCCGTTGCTGCTCGGCGCGATCCGGCAGTCCAGGTGATGCAGCTCGGCGGGGATGTCGAAGTGCGCGCCCGCGAGCGCGGCCACCGACTCGTCCGACGTGCGCTGCATCCACTCGCGCAGAGCGTCGGTGCCCTGCAGCGCGTACCGCGGCTCGGTGTCGAGCCTCGCCAGGGCCTCCGCGACGGTCGCGCCCGGGTACAGGCGGGCCGCCACCTCGTTCTGTTCGGCGACGATCGAGGCGAGGAGTTGCCGGCCCCAGGCGTAGGTCTCCTCCAGATCGACGGCCGTGCCCAGGAACACTCGTGAGTGGAGCGGGTACGCCTCCCGCCCGACACCGAGGCCGCCGGGCTGGTCCACGGCGATCGCCGAGGGGGCGATCTCGGTCTCGAGCACCTCCGCGAATCGGCTGAAGGACGCGCGGATCTCATCGGTGAGGCCCGGCGCGACGTCGGCCGCCCGAGCGGCGTTGGCCGCGACCTGCTCGCCTGCCTCGCGGGCCTGCGCTAGTACTTCGCGGACCTGGAGCGCGGGGAAGGGCCAGGCCCCGTCGGCGAGGCGGGCCCGCAGGCCGGAGACGGCCGACTCGACCGCCTGCGGCACAGCCGCGAGGCGCGGCGCGAGGCGCGGGTCCCCGTCGGGCATGAGGTCGAAGACGTCGCGGATCGCCTGCAGTGGGGAGGCGATGACGTTGAGGTCGCCGACGGTCCGCCCCGCGTCCGCGAGCTCGATCTCGACGCCGAGCCGCTCGCGTAGCGCGTCCGCGGTGACCCTGTCGGCGTCCGACTCCGGCGTCAGTGTTGCGAGCTCGGCGAGCGTCTCGCGCGCGACGACGATCCTGGCGGCGACGCCCGCAGGGGAGAAGTCGGTGAGCCGGTCGTCGAAGTCGGTGATCCCCACCGCGGTGGCCTCGATCGGATCGACCTCGGCGAGCCGCAGGGCCAGACGGTCCGCCAGGGCGTCGATCGGCGTGGGGGTGGGAGTGGTGTCAGCCATGCCCCGAGGTTAGGGGAATCGTGGCCGGAAGGGGATCGGGTTGTTCGCGCACCGCTCAGTGCCTGCGGTCGCGGCGATCGGAGTACGCCGACGCGGCGCCGTTCAGCGCAGCGATGCAGAGCAGGGCCACGGCCGTGAGCGCCCAGAATCCGGGAGTGCCCCAATGCATGTGGTGCGCGAGCTCGAAGGTCTCCTTGAGCGCGATGAGCGCGGCGCCCGCGGCCACGATCATCCGCGCGCGCGACCGCGAAGTAGCGGGCCAGGTTCGCCGACTGCGCCGGAGTCAGCACCGTCGTGAGGGTCCTAGATCGCCTGCAGCGGGATCACGTTGAGATCCCCGACGGTCCGTCTACCTCGGCCAGGTCGATCTCCACGCCCAGCCGCTGGCGAAGCGCGTCCGCGGTCACCCGGTCGGCGTCTGATTCGGGGCGAGGACCGCGGTGGTCTCGATCGGATCGGCTGGACGGTGCACAAACTGGTTGTCCAGCGCATCGATCGGGGTGAGAGTGGGCGGCGTGGCGGTCACTCGACGCTTGAATGCCAGGTTTGCGGCTGCACTTGGGGGTGATTCTCAACGCATTGGACCGAGTGCTCCCTCCAACTCAGTTTCCGCCAGCGCTGACGTCTGACGGTCCGTAGACGGCCTCAAGCGGGGTGTCGCCGGGCACCCAATATGGGATCTGGAAGTTGCCATCGCAAGGCGTCCCACCGCATGGTACGTATTTCTCAGTGTCGGCAAAGGATGTGGCTGAACTGATTGTGCCCATGGAGATGGCAACCACAGCCCCGATCAGAACACTGCGAGCCGAAATCATCTTCATGATTCTAACCTTCCCTCGTGTCTAGTTGATTTCCCAAACAAACGTACCAAAGGTTGTCGGCCATTGAGCGCCGGTTCGGCTATCCGTGATCGTCAGATGTTGCCGCTGAAGGTGTCGCACTGCGCCGGGGCGCCGGTGCGGTAGCCCTGCGAGAACCACCGCACGCGCTGCTCGGACGTACCGTGCGAGAAGGACTCGGGGTTGACGTTGCGGCCCGCGTTGCGCTGGATCGTGTCGTCGCCGATGGCCTGCGCCGTGGTGATCGCTTCGGAGATCTCCTCCTGCGTCAGCGGCTTGAGGATCGCGTCGTCGCCCTTGTCGGCGTGGGCTGCCCAGACGCCGGCGTAGCAGTCGGCCTGCAGCTCGACGCGGACTGAGCCGCCCTGCGCGCCGCGGCCCTGCTGGGCCTTGTTGATGTCGCCGAGGAGGGTCTGCACGTGGTGGCCGAACTCGTGGGCCACGATGTACTCCTGCGAGAACGGCGCGTTGGTGCCGCCCATCTTCTTGATCACGCGATCCATGAAGTCGAGCTGGAACACGGCGACCTGGTCGCTCGGGCAGTAGAACGGACCCGTGTCGGCGCTCGCCACGCCGCAGGCGGTGTTGATGGACTGTGCGTCCGAGGGCATGATCTTGGTCCCGCCGCGCGGGGGCTGGTAGCCGCGCAGGACGGTCGGCCACACCTTGTCGAGTGAGATGGTGGTCGCCTTGATGCGGCAGGTGGTGTTCTTATTCGCGTCGGCGCCCGTCTTGCAGGCCGCGAGGTCGCGATTGACCTGCTCCTGCCCGGCGCTGATGCCTTGACCGGAACCTTGGCCCTGCTGGGACTGCTGCGGGACACCACCGGTGCTCCCGGTGAGGAAGTAGATGATCAGGCCGATCACGACCGTGCCGATGCTGCCGCCGCCGATCACCATGCCGCGGCCGAGGCCGCCACCTCCGCCCGCGCTGACGTTGCCGCCGCTGAGGTCGCTGTCATCCCGAAAGGTCATGCGCACAGCATTCCATGACAGGGGTGAGATCGTGAACCGGTTCGCCCCGTAGCATGACAGGCGCTCGAAGATTCCCCGTCGAAAGGACACCCCGAAAGTGCTGCGCACTCACCTGGCCGGATCGTTGCGTGCAGAGGATGCCGGCACCGTCGTCACCCTCGCGGGCTGGGTGGCGCGTCGGCGTGACCACGGCGGAGTGATCTTCATCGACCTGCGCGACAGCTCCGGCGTCGCCCAGGTCGTCTTCCGCGAGTCGGACGTCGCCGAGCAGGCGCACCGGCTGCGTTCCGAGTACTGCGTGCTGGTGACCGGCACCGTCGAGAAGCGGCCCGAGGGCAGCGAGAACCCGAACCTGCCGTCGGGCGCCATCGAGGTCAACGTGACCGAGCTGATCGTGCTCAACGAGTCGGCGCCGCTGCCCTTCCAGCTCGACGAGGAGCCGGGCGAGGAGGCGCGCCTGAAGTACCGCTACCTGGACCTGCGTCGTGAGGCCCCCGCGGCCGCGATCAAGCTGCGCAGCCAGGCCAACGCGGTGGCGCGCAACATCCTCGCGCTCAACGACTTCACCGAGATCGAGACGCCGACGCTGACCCGCTCCACCCCGGAGGGCGCCCGCGACTTCCTCGTGCCCGCGCGCCTGCGCCCCGGCACCTTCTACGCGCTGCCGCAGAGCCCGCAGCTGTTCAAGCAGCTGCTCATGGTCGCCGGCATGGAGCGGTACTACCAGATCGCGCGCTGTTACCGCGACGAGGACTTCCGCGCCGACCGGCAGCCCGAGTTCACCCAGCTCGACATCGAGATGAGCTTCGTGGACCAGGAGGACGTGATCGCCCTCGGCGAGCAGATCGTCAAGGCACTGTGGTCGCTCATCGGCCACGAGATCCCCACCCCGATCCCGCGCCTGACCTACGCCGAGGCCATGCGCCGCTTCGGCTCGGACAAGCCGGACCTGCGCTTCGGCCTCGAGCTCGTCGAGTGCACCGAGTACTTCAAGGACACGCCGTTCCGCGTCTTCCAGGCGCCGTACGTCGGCGCCGTCGTGATGCCGGGCGGCGCGAGCCAGCCCCGTCGCCAGCTCGACGCGTGGCAGGAGTGGGCGAAGCAGCGCGGCGCCCGCGGCCTCGCGTACGTGCTGATCGGCGAGGACGGCGAGCTGACCGGCCCCGTCGCCAAGAACCTCTCGGACGACGAGCGCGCCGGCCTGGCCGCGCACGTGCACGCCGAGCCGGGCGACTGCGTCTTCTTCGCCGCCGGCCCCACCAAGACGATGCGCGCCCTGCTGGGCGCGGCCCGCGGCGAGATCGCCGACAAGCTGGGCCTCATCAAGGAGGGCGACTGGGCCTTCACCTGGGTCGTCGACGCCCCGCTGTTCGAGCCGGCCGACGATGCGACCGCCTCCGGCGACGTTGCCGTGGGCGACGGCGCCTGGACGGCGGTGCACCACGCCTTCACCAGCCCCAAGCCGGAGTCGGTCGACACCTTCGACACCGACCCGGGCAGCGCCCTGGCCTACGCCTACGACATCGTCTGCAACGGCAACGAGATCGGCGGCGGCTCGATCCGTATCCACCGCAAGGACGTTCAGGAGCGCGTGTTCGCGATCATGGGCATCGACGAGGAGCAGGCCCGCGAGAAGTTCGGCTTCCTGCTCGACGCCTTCTCCTACGGCGCCCCGCCGCACGGCGGCATCGCCTTCGGCTGGGACCGCGTCGTCTCGCTGTTGGCCGGCGCGCCGTCGATCCGCGAGGTCATCGCGTTCCCGAAGTCGGGCGGCGGCGTCGACCCGCTGACCGACGCGCCCGCGGCCATCACGGTGCAGCAGCGCCGCGAGTCGGGCATGGACGCCAAGCCGAAGAAGCCGGAGCAGGCCGCGGCGGACCAGGGCGCCGAGCAGAAGTAGCCGCGTGCGCCACATCCGGGTGATCAGCCCGCCCGATCGGACCGATGCGGTGCTCGCGCTGCTGCGGTCGCGGCCGGGCGTCACCCACATCACGCTGGCGCCCGGCACGTCGCTCGTCCCCGCGGGCGACGTGCTCAGCGCGGAGGTCACCCGGGAGGCCGCGCACCGCGTGCTGCAGGGCCTCGAGGAGCTCGGCATCCCCGCCGACGGCGCCGTCACCGTCTCGACGCTGGACACGGTGCTCTCCGATGCCGCGGACGCGGCCGAGAAGGCGGTGCCCGGCGACCCGTCGGACGCCGTGGTCTGGGAGGAACTGACCGCCCGGACCCGCGAGGAGTCGACGCTCAACTCGACCTTCCTGGCCTTCCTGGTGCTCGCGGTCCTGCTGGCCGCCGTCGGCGTGGTGACCAACTCGCCGGTCACGGTGGTCGGCGCGATGGTCGTGGGGCCCGAGTTCGGGCCGCTCGCCGCGATCGCGGTGGCGCTCGCGACGCGTCGACTGCACTTCGCGATGCGTCCGGTGATCGCGCTGTCGGTCGGTTTCCCCGTGGCGATGCTTTGCACCTGGCTGGGCGCGGAGGCGGCGCTCGCCGCCGACCTGTTCACCGTGGACGTCCTCGACTCCGCGGGCCAGGTCGACTTCATCTACCGCGTCGGGCCGTTCTCGCTCATCGTCGCGCTGCTCGCCGGCGCCGCCGGCATGATCTCGATGGTCACCGCGAAGTCGGCCGCCCTCGTGGGCGTCTTCATCTCCGTCACGACGGTGCCCGCCGCCGGCTACGCCGTGGTCGCCGCGACGGTCGGGGAGTGGCAGCGCGCCCTTGAATCGACGGGGCAGCTCGCGATCAACCTGGTCGGCATCGTTGTCGCGGGTGTCCTCGTGCTGGTCCTGCGGCCCGCCGCGTGGCGCGACATGCGGGAGCAGGTGGGCCTGTGAGCATCGACGCGCTCCGCGACCTCGACGCGGCCGGCCTGCGCCGGCTCTCCGCGCGGGTCCGCGGCCTCATCGACGACGAGGGCATCACCTACAACGCTCTCGACGCCCTTCCCGCCGCCCACGACCCGGCCGTCCCCGGGGCGGCGACCGAACCGGGACCGTGGCGGCTCGACCCGCTGCCGGTACTGCTCGGCGCGGAGGAGTGGGACGCCCTCGCCCGCGGCGTCGCGCAGCGCTCGCTGCTGCTCGACGCGGTCCTCAAGGACTTCTACGGCGAGCAACGCACCCTGCGCAGCGGCACCGTGCCGCCGGAGGTGCTCTTCGCGCACCCCGGCTTCATCCGGCGCGCCGTCGGCGTCCCGTCGCCCGGCCCGCGCTCGCTGTTCCTGCACGGCGTCGACCTCGGGGAGGCGGCCGGCGACGAGGTGACCGGCTACGTCGCGGTCGCGGACCGCACCCAGGCCCCGTCGGGCGTGGGCTACGCGCTCGCCGACCGCCGGGTGACCTCCCGCGCCCTGCCGCGCGAGCTCCGGGCCGAGACGCCGCGTCCCGTCGCGTCCTTCGCGGCGGCCCTGCGCGTCCAGCTGGTCGAGGCGGCCCCGCCCGGCGTCGACGACCCGACCGTCGTCGTGCTCAGCCCCGGCTCGTTCTCCGAGACCGCCTTCGACCAGGCCTACCTCGCGTCGGTCCTCGGCTTCCCGCTCGTCGAGGCGTCCGACCTGACGGTGCGCGACGGGGGCGTGTTCATGCGCTCGCTCGGCCGGATGAAGCGCGTCCACGTGATCCTGCGGCGCGTCGATTCCGAGTTCTCCGACCCCCTCGACCTGCGTACGGACTCGCAGCTCGGGGTCGTCGGCCTGGTGGAGATGATGACCCGCGGGGCGGTCACCGTCGTCAACACGCTCGGCTCGGGTGTCCTCGAGAACCCCGCCCTGCACGCCTACCTGCCGCAGCTGTGCCGCGACCTGCTCGACGAGGACCTGCTGCTCCCGTCCACGCCGACGCTGCACGCCGCCACCCCGGCAGGACGCGCCGCGGTCGACGGCCCGCTCGACGACCGGCTCGTGCTGAACTTCGCCACCGGCGAGCGCTTCGCGGGCGCGGCGCTCGCCGAGGACCGGGCCACCGACCTGCGACGACGGATCGCCGCCGACCCGACGGTGTGGTGCGTCAAGACGCTCGTGCGCTTCACCGGCCGGCCCGCCGTCGAGCGCGGCGCCGTCACCGAGCGCGGCTTCGCCCTGCGCGCCTTCGCCCTCGCGCAGGAGTCCGGATACACGGTGCTGCCGGGCGGCCTCGGCCAGGTGCTGGTCGACGGTGCCGACGGCGCCCTGCTGCACTCGTCGGCCGCCCGCGACGTATGGGTGCCCTCGTCGGAGGAGCTGCGCGCCCCCGCCCGGGTGGCGACCGCGCCCCGCTCGGGCCGGATCGGCGCCGCCGCGAGCGGCCCCGTCGCGACGCCGCGCGTGCTCTCGGACCAGTTCTGGATCGGGCGGTACGCCGAGCGCGCCGAGGCCACCGTGCGGATGCTGTCGATGGCGCACGACCGGAGCCGCGAGTTCCGGCACCGGCCGTGGCAGGCGGGCGCCGACGTGCTGCAGCCGCTGCTCGACGCCGTCGTCGAGGCCACCGTGACCGATCAGCTCGGCCCGATCGTCGTGGAGGGCACGGAGCAGACGGACGTGCTCGCGCGCCTGCGCCGTCTCACCCTCGACGTCGACGTGCCGGGCAGCGTCGCGCACTCGGGCGTGCGGCTGCGGTCCTGCCTGCGGGCCGTGCGCGACCAGATGTCGACCGACACGTGGCTGGTGCTCAGCGGCGCCGAGCGCTCGCTCGGGCGGCTCGCGGCCGACCGCGACGACGCGGGGGAGCAGCTCGACCAGACGCTCGGCGAGGTCCTGGTCTCGCTGCTGGCCTTCGCCGGCCTCGGCCGGGAATCGCTGGTGCAGGACCCGGCCTGGCTCATGATGGACGCCGGCCGCCGCATCGAGCGCGCGCTGCAACTCACCGCCGTCACACGGGCGATGGTGGTCCCCGAGAATCCCGCCGAGATCGAGGCGGGCCTGCTCGACGCGTACCTCGTGACGTGCGAGTCCGCCGTCACCTACCGTCGCCGGCACCGCGCCGTCCTCCGCGCGGGCGCCGCCGTCGACCTGATGTTCCTCGACGCGACCAACCCGCGCTCGCTCGTCGCCGCGCTCACCGCCCTGTCCGCCGACCTGGCGCAGCTGCCCGACGAGCTGCGCAGCGCGACGTGCGAGCGCACCGTCGGCGAGGTCCTGGCGCAGCTGGGGCGGTTCGACCTCGACGACGCCGAGACGATCGTCGACGGGCGGCGGTCGGAGGTCGAGGCACTGCTGGACGCCGTCGACGAGGGCGTGCGGGAGGTCTCCGACGTCCTCGAGCGGACGCGGTTCGCCCCGCCCGCCGCCGCACGGCCGATCTGGGTGGGGGTGCAGTCATGGGCCTGAGTTTCTCGCGCCGCACCGAGGACTCCCGGACCCGCCGGTACCGCGTGGTGCACGAGACCACGTACACCTACGACGCGGAGGTCACGTCCAGCTTCGGGCGCTGCTACCTCTCGCCGCGGGAGCTGTCCGACCAGCGGGTCGACGAGCACGCCATCATCGTCGGGCCCGAGCCCTCGGACCGCTCCGAGGGCGTCGACGCCTACGGCAACACCGACACCTACTTCCACGTGACCACGCCGCACACCCGGCTCCTCGTCCGCGGCGAGTCCCTCGTCGAGGTGGACCCGCTGGACCGGGCGATCACCGACGAGGGACCGGCGCTCGCGCCGTGGGAGTTGGCCCGGCCCGTCGGCGAGGCGGGAGCGCTCGCCGCGCAGTACCGGCTCGACCAGCGGCCGCCCGAGATCGACGACGCCGTGCGCGCCTACGCCGACGCGATCTTCACCCCCGGGAAGCCGCTGGTGGAGGCCGTCGAGGAGCTGACCACGCGGATCTACACGGACTTCGCTTACAAGTCGGGCGCGACGAACGTCTCGACCCGCGTCGGCACCGTGATGGAACGCCGCGAGGGCGTCTGCCAGGACTTCGCGCGCGTCGCGATCGCCTGCCTGCGGTCCAAGGGCCTCGCCGCGCGGTACGTCTCCGGTTACCTCGCGACCGAGCCGCCGCCCGGCCAGGACCGGGTCGTCGGCGCCGGCGCCACCCACGCGTGGGCCGCCGTATGGCTGCCCGGCGACGCGTGGTTACCGTTCGACCCGACCAACAACAAGTTCGTCGACGAGCGGCACGTGACCGTCGCCTGGGGCCGCGATTACGAGGACGTTCCGCCCCTGCGCGGCGTCATCTACACCGAATCGAAGGGATCGAAGATCCATGTCTCCGTGGACGTCGCGCCCCTGCCCGACTGAGGTAGGTTGGAAGTGATGGTCACCGCGCTGGGGTACGAGACGACGAGGGCGGCCCTTTCCGCGGTGGAGGGCCTGCTGGGTCGCCGGGTCGGCGCCTCCGTCGACCTGGGGGAACCCGAGGATCTGGGTGGTTCCGGCCGCACGCTCGTGATGCGCGTGCGGGTGCTGCACAACAACCCGCTGCTGCCGCGGTCCGTCGTGATCAAGCAGTTGCGCGCCGCCGACCACACTGACAAGGACCACTCGGAGGCCTTCGCCCGCGAGGGCGCCGCCTACAAGTTCGCGACCGCGCTGCCGGTCGACGCGCGGCCCGGTCCGCAGCTCCTGGCGTCCGATGCGGAGCAGCGCATCCTCGTGCTCCAGGACCTCGGCGAGGGCGAGACGATGGGGGACCTGCTGCGGCGCACGCCGTCGTCGGGCGCCGCCACGGTGCTCTCCGCCTGGGCGCAGGCCCTCGGCCGCATGCACGCCGGCACCTACGGCCGCGAGCGCGACCTGTCGGTGCTCGCCCGCCGCGAGCACACGGACTCGCGCCACGACCCGGTCGCCGGCGAGGCCGCCCGCGCCGCCGAGGCCGTGCCGGCCGCTGTCGGCGGGGTCGACGATGCCGCGCGCGCCGTGCTCGACGCCGCGGTCGCCCTCTTCACCGAGGGGCCGTTCCGAGCGTTCAGCCCGTCCGACGTCGGTCCCGACAACACCCACGTCGTGGGTGGCGCCGTGCGCTTCCTGGACTACGAGTGGGCCGGCTTCCGCGACGGCGCGCTGGACGTGGCCTACGCGCTGCTGACCTACCCGGACTGCACCGAGGACGGCCACGACCCCGACCTCGACGTCGCGATCGTGGAGGCCTGGCGCTCGGAGGTCGTGCGGCTGTGGCCGCGCCTCGCCGACGACGTCTCGCTCCGCCGCCACGTGACCACGGCCAAGCTGGCCTGGCTCACCCTGGCCACCTACTGGGCGCTCGGCCTCGATTCCGCCAGCCGGATCGACGCCGGCCACCTCGACAGCCTGCCGGCGTGGTCGTACGACGACCTCGCGGCGCGCTGGGACCGGCTGGCCGCGGCGGATCCGCGGGTCCGCGACTTCGCCGTCGCGGCCGCCGCGAAGGTCCGGGCGCTGTGACCCGCCCCGCGGAGGTCCGCACCCGGTGACCGGCTCCCTGTTCGGCGACGACGGGGACCTCGGAGCGCCACCCGAAGCACCCCCGTCCCGGGGACCGGTCGAGTTCGTCCCCACCCACGCGGGCACGCCGCTCGCGGTCCGCATGCGGCCCCGCGACCTCGACGAGGTGCTCGGGCAGGAGCACCTGCTCGGCCCCGGGACGCCGCTGCGCCGGCTCATCGACGGTGCGGGCGCGGCCAGCGTGATCCTGTACGGCCCGCCCGGCACCGGCAAGACGACGATCGCCTCGCTCATCTCCGGCGCGACGGGCCGCCGGTTCGAGGCGCTGTCCGCCCTCTCGGCGGGCGTCAAGGACGTGCGCGCCGTCATCGAGCTGGCCCGCCGCCGCCTCCTCGTCGACGAGCAGACGGTGCTCTTCATCGACGAGGTGCACCGGTTCTCCAAGGCGCAGCAGGACGCACTGCTCGCGGCCGTGGAGAACCGCGTCGTGCTGCTCGTCGCGGCCACCACCGAGAACCCCAGCTTCTCGGTGGTCTCGCCGCTGCTCTCGCGCTCCCTCATCCTGCAACTGCGCCCGCTCGAGCCCTCACACATCTCCGAGCTCATCGACCGCGCCCTGTCGGACCCGCGGGGCTACGACGGCGCGCTCACCATCGCCGACGAGGCCCGCGAGCACCTCGTGCGCCTGGCCGGCGGCGACGCCCGGCGCTCGCTCACCGCGCTCGAGGCGGCCGCGGACGTGACGCTGGGCGAGGGCGGCGACGAGATCACCCTGGAGGCCGTCGAGTCGTCGATCGACACCGCCGCCGTGCGGTACGACCGGGCGGGCGACCAGCACTACGACGTGATCAGTGCCTTCATCAAGTCGATCCGCGGCTCCGACGTCGACGCGGCGCTGCACTACCTCGCCCGGATGATCTCGGCGGGCGAGGACCCGCGGTTCATCGCCCGCCGCCTCGTCGTGCACGCCTCCGAGGACATCGGCATGGCCGACCCGCAGGCGCTGCTCGTCGCGACTGCCGCGGCGCAGGCGGTCCAGCTCATCGGCATGCCCGAGGCGCGGCTCGCGCTGGCGCAGGCCACGATCCATCTTGCCTCGGCGCCCAAGTCCGACGGGGTCGTCGCGGCGATCGGCGCCGCGATGGGCGACGTGGCGGCCGGCAAGGCCGGGCCGGTGCCGCCGCACCTGCGCGACGGCCACTACGCCGGCGCGGAGAAGCTGGGCAACGCCCAGGGCTACGTCTACCCGCACGGGGTCCCGGGCGGCGTCGCCGCGCAGCAGTACCCGCCCGACGACCTGGTCGGTGTCGACTACTACGCCCCCACCGATCACGGTTTCGAGCGGGAGATCGGCCCGCGGGTGACCCGGCTGCGCGGGATCCTCCGGCGTCGGTGACGCGACGGCCGGACCGGGCCGAGGAACGCACGTGCGCCGGGTGTCGGCGCGTCGGTAAGGTGGTTGGGTCGCTGTAACGCTCGAAGACACTCAGAACGCGAAGGATCGCTGTGCAGACCCATGAGATTCGGAAGCGGTTCACGGACCACTTCGTCAAGGCCGGACACACCCAGGTGCCGAGTGCATCGCTGGTGCTGAACGACCCGAATCAGCTGTTCGTGATCGCGGGCATGGTGCCCTTCGTGCCGTTCTTCCTGGGCCAGCAGACCCCGCCGTACGACCGCGCCACGTCGATCCAGAAGTGCGTCCGCACCCTGGACATCGAAGAGGTGGGCATCACCACGCGGCACAACACCTTCTTCCAGATGGCCGGCAACTTCAGCTTCGGCGACTACTTCAAGCGCGACGCCATCCGGTTCGCCTGGTCGCTGCTGACGAACCCCGTCGAGGACGGCGGCTTCGGGATGGATCCCGAGCGCCTGTGGTCGACGGTCTACCTCGACGACGACGAGGCCCGCGACCTGTGGCTCGAGGTCGGCCAGGTCCCCGAGCGCATCCAGCGCCGCGGCATGAAGGACAACTACTGGTCGATGGGCATCCCCGGCCCCGCCGGCCCGTGCTCGGAGATCTTCTACGACCGCGGCCCCGAGTACGGCGCCCCGGGTGGCCCCGAGGCCGACGAGGACCGCTACATCGAGATCTGGAACCTCGTCTTCATGCAGAACGAGCGGGGCCAGGGCGGCGGCAAGGAGAACTTCGAGATCCTCGGCGAGCTGCCGAAGAAGAACATCGACACCGGCATGGGCGTCGAGCGCGTCGCGTTCCTGCTGCAGGGCGTCGACAACGTCTACGACACCGACCTGCTGCGCCCCGTGATCGATCGCGCGCAGGAGCTCACCGGCCAGCGCTACAACGCCGGCGACGCCGAGCACGACCGCCTGTTCCGCGTCATCGCCGACCACACCCGCACCGCCGTCATGCTCATCCAGGACGGCGTGAACCCCGGCAACGACGGCCGCGGCTACGTGCTGCGCCGCCTGCTGCGCCGCGTCGTCCGCTCGGCCCGCCTCCTCGGCGCCACCGGCGAGACCATGGGCGACTTCGTCGACACCGTCATCTCGACGATGACGCCGTCGTACCCCGAGCTCGCCGACGACGCGCAGCGGATCCGCACCGTCGCCACCGGCGAGGAGCAGGCCTTCCTCAAGACCCTGGAGCAGGGCACCACCCTGTTCGGCAACGCCGTCGACGCCACCAAGTCCTCCGGGAAGACGGTGCTCTCCGGCGACGACGCCTTCACCCTGCACGACACCTACGGCTTCCCGATCGACCTCACGCTGGAGATGGCCGCCGAGGCCGGCCTGCAGGTCGACGAGGAGGGCTTCCGCGGCCTCATGGCCGAGCAGCGCCAGCGCGCCAAGGACGACGCGAACTCCCGCAAGTCGGCGCTCGCCGACCTCTCGGTGTTCCGCGAGTTCCTCGACCGTGGTCCCACCGAGTTCACCGGCTTCGACGAGCTGGTCTCCGACGCCCAGGTGCTCGGCCTGGTCAAGGACGGCGTCCGCGTGCCCGTCGTGCACCAGGGCGACGACGTGGAGATCGTGCTCGATCGCAGCCCGCTCTACGCCGAGGCCGGCGGCCAGCTCTCCGACATCGGCACCATCACCACGGCCGCCGGCGCGCAGATCGTCGTCACCGACGTGCAGCGCGTCGCCAAGACGCTGTGGCGCCACCAGGGCACCGTCGCCTCCGGCGAGGTCTCCGAGGGCGACACCGTCACCGTCGCCGCCGACGCGGGCCACCGCCACGGCAGCACCCAGGGCCACTCCGGCACCCACCTCGTGCACGCCGCGCTGCGCCAGGTGCTCGGCCCCAACGCCGTCCAGGCGGGCTCGCTCAACAAGCCCGGCTACCTGCGGTTCGACTTCCGCTGGTCCGGAGGCCTGAACGGCGACCAGCGCACCGACATCGAGCGCGTCACCAACGAGGCCGTCCAGGCCGACTACGCGGTGCACACCGATGTCACGGACCTGGAGACCGCCAAGCGGCGCGGCGCGATGGCGCTGTTCGGCGAGAACTACGGCGATCAGGTGCGCGTCGTGGAGATCGGCGGCCCGTTCTCGATGGAGCTGTGCGGCGGCACGCACGTCGCCAGCTCGGGCCTCGTCGGCCCCGTCACCGTGCTCGGCGAGAGCTCCGTGGGCTCCGGCGTGCGGCGCGTCGAGGCGTACGTGGGCCTCGACTCGCAGAAGTACCTCGCCAAGGAGCACGCGCTCGTCTCGGCGCTGTCCAGCTCGCTCAAGGTGCCCTCCGAGGAGGTGCCCGCTCGCGTCGAGTCGCTGGTCACCCGCCTCAAGGACGCCGAGAAGGAGCTGGAGAAGCTCCGCGCGCAGGCCGCCCTCTCGGCGCTGGCCGAGCTGGCCTCGTCGCCGGAGCGCGTCGGCGCGGTCCGCCTCGTGGCCGCGAAGGCCCCGCAGGGCGTCACCGCGGGCGAGCTCCGCGGCCTGGTCACCCAGCTCAAGGGCCGGCTCGGCGCCGAGCCCGCCGTCATCGCGCTGTTCGCGGTCGACGGCGACAAGGTCCCGTTCGTGGTGGCCGCCAACGACGCCGCCCAGGACCTGGGCGTCAAGGCCGGCGACGTGGTCAAGGCCGCGGCGCCGTCCGTGGGCGGCCGTGGCGGCGGCAAGGCCGACATGGCGCAGGGCGCGGGTTCGGACGCCTCCGGGGTCGACGGTGCCCTCACCGCGGTCCGGGCCGAGGTCGCGCGGACGGTCGGCGCCTGACGGTGAGCGGCGCGGAGCCCGCCTGGGAGCGGGGCCGGCGGCTGGCCCTCGACGTGGGCAAGGCCCGCATCGGGGTGGCCGTCTGCGACCCCGACGGGATCCTCGCGACGCCGGTCGAGACGGTGCGCGCCGCGAAGGACGGGTCGGACCTGCGCCGGATCGCGCAGCTCGTGGTCGATTACGAGCCGGTCGAGATCGTGATCGGCATGCCGCGCACCCTCCGCGGGGAGCACGGCGCGTCGGCGAAGATGGCCGAGGGTTTCGCGCGGCGGCTCGCCGGGGTTCTCGGTGCCGCGAGCACGACGCCGCCCCGGGTATGTTTTTTCGATGAGCGCTTCACCACCGTCACGGCGCAGCGGGCGCTGCGCGAGAACGGGGTGCGGGCGAAGGAGCAGCGAGCGGTGATCGATCAGGCCGCCGCGGTGGCCATCCTCCAGGGATGGCTCGACGAGCGGAGGCCGGTGTCCGGTCCCGAGGAGGTCGACGAGTGAGCGACGGCTGGAACAACGAGCGCGCCGATCCGGTGGCGGTCGGCGAACAGCGGTCCACCCGCTCGGAGCGGCGCCGCGCGGCGCAGCGCGAGCGGATCAAGCGCCGTCGCCGCGTCGCGCTGCTGTCGCTGATCGTCGTCTTCCTGGTCGTCATCGGCGGCGTGCTGTGGACGGTGCGCGGCTCCCTGTTCGGCGGCGGCTCCACGCCCGAGGATTACGCCTCCGGGCAGGCGGGTCCCGAGGTCGTGGTCCACATCGAGGGCCAGAACAACTCCGACTTCGCGCAGAACCTCGTGGACGCGGGCGTGGTGAAGTCCGTGGGCGCGTTCAACCAGGCGGCGGGCGACAAGCCGATCTCCGCGGGCTACTACGAGCTGCGCAAGTCGCTGCCGGCGTCGGAGGTCGTCACCATGCTGGTCGACCCGGCGCGGTCGCACCGCGTGGGCATGCTCAACGTCTCCGCCGGCGCCGTCCTCGACGACAAGCGCAGCAAGGACAACAAGGTCGCGCAGGGCATCTTCAGCCAGCTCTCCGCCGCCACCGCGCACACCGTCGACGGCGTGAAGAAGCAGACTCCGAAGGCCGAGTTCGTCAAGGTCGCTTCCGCCGCGTCGGTCGCCGACCTGGGCGTCCCGGAGTGGGCCGCCGCCACCGTCACCCGGCTCAAGGGCGATCACCGCCGCATCGAGGGCCTCATCGCGCCCGGCGTCTGGGACCAGATCGATCCCGCGGGGACGCCGACCGCCATCCTCAAGCAGCTCATCACCGCATCGGCCAAGCAGTACGAGGCGCAGGGCCTGCTCACCGCGAGCCGGACGTCCCCCGCGAAGCTGGCGCCGTACCAGGTGCTGGTCTCGGCGTCGATCGTCGAGCGCGAGGTCAACCAGGCCGACGACTACCCGAAGGTCGCGCGGGTGATCCTCAACCGTCTCGCGAAGAACCAGAAGCTCGAGATGGACTCGACGGTCAACTACGGCGAGGCCGTCACCGGCATCGACGTCGCGGGCGAGAAACTGCTCAAGAAGACCGAGTGGAACACCTACGCCAAGACGGGCCTGCCGGCCACGCCGATCGGCGCCGTCGGCACCGACGCGCTGGTCGCGACGGAGAACCCCGCGCCCGGGCCGTGGCTGTACTTCGTCACCGTCGACAGCAAGGGCACCACGCTGTTCACCGACGACTTCGCCCAGCACGAGCGCAATCGGCAGAAGGCGTGCGACACCAAGTTCCTCACCGTCGGCTGCGGTCCGTGACGCGGCGCGCCGCCGTCCTCGGCAAGCCGATCACCCACTCGCTCTCGCCCGTCCTGCACGGCGCGGCCTTCGCCGCGCTCGGCCTGGACTGGACCTACGAGCGGATCGAGTGCGACGCGGAGGCGCTGCCCGGCCTCGTCGGCGGTCTCGGCCCCGAGTGGGTCGGCCTGTCGGTCACAATGCCGGGCAAGTTCGCGGCGCTGGAGTTCGCCGACGAGCGCACCGAGCGCGCCGTCACGGTCGGCTCCGCCAACACCCTGGTCCGTACGGAGTCGGGCTGGCTCGCCGACTGCACGGACGTCGACGGCGCTGCCGGCCTCCTCGCCGAGTGCGGCGCTGCGGGGGAGTCCGCGGTCGTCGTCGGCGCGGGCGGCACGGCCCGCCCGGTGTTCGCCGCGCTCGCCGAGCGGGGTTTCACCCGCACGACGGTGCTCGCCCGCTCGGAGGAGAGGGCGCAGGGCGCGCTCGCGTGCGCCGAGGCCTTCGGGCTGACGGCCGCCTGGGCGCCGCTCACCGCGGCGGCGGTTCCGCGGGCCGACGTGGTCGTCTCCACGCTGCCCGGCGCCGCCCAGCCCGACGACTTCCCGCTGATGGACGCGCTGTCGTCGGCGGCGCCCGCCGTCGCGGACGTGGCCTACGACCCGTGGCCGACACTGCTCGTCGCCGCCGCGGAGTCGAAGGGCGCGCGCACCGCCGGCGGCCTGACGATGCTGCTGCACCAGGCCTTCCGGCAGGCGGAGTGGTTCACCGGCAGGCCCGCGCCGCGGGAGGCGATGGCGACGGCGCTCGCCGCCGCGAGGGAGGCCCGATGAGCACCGACTTCCGCTACCGCTTCCGGCCGCGGTACTACGAGATCGACCGCCAGGGCGTCATGTTCAACATGTGGTACCTCGGCTACGTCGACACGGCGATCGGCGAGTTCTACGCCGATCGCGGCACGCCGTACGAGGCGATGATCGCCGCGGGCTACGACTCGCAGGTGGTGCACGTCGAGCTCGACTACGCCGCGGGGCTGACCGACGAGGGCGACACCGAGCTCGTCATGCGGACCGGCAGGATCGGCACGAAGAGCTTCACGATCGAGTTCGTCTTCGTCACCGATCTCGACGCCGGCGAGCCGACCGAGGCCGTCGCCGGGCGGATCGTCTACGCCGTGATCGCCGCCGACGGCTCGGGCTCCATCCCGATTCCCGATGCGCTGCGCGAGGCCCTGCAGGCCTGACACACTGGCCCCGTGGAGTGGGGGCTCTTCGGGGGTGTCTTCCTGGCGTGGTGCGCCGCGCTGTGCTGGTTCGACGTGCGGGAACGGAGGCTCCCGAACGTCCTGACCCTGCCCGCCGCGAGCGTCGCTCTCGCCGGCTCGCTCTGGGCCGTGTTAGACGGTGACTCCGCCCCGCTGGTCGGAGCCGCCGTCTGGACCGCGGTGAACGGCGCCGCCTTCCTCGCGCGCGGCATGGGTGCGGGCGATGTGAAGCTGGCGCCGGCCCTCGGTGCCGCCGTCGCCTGGTCGGGTGGCGTCCCCGCGGTAATCCTGGTGATCCTCGGCGCGCAGCTGGTCACGCTGGCCTGGGCGCTCACCACCCGCGACCGCACGGTGCCCCACGGCCCGCCGATGATCGCCGCCGCGCTGTTCGCGGGGTTCGCGACCTAGGGCCAGCCCGGTGCGGCCGGAACCGTTCCGGCGGCGACGGCGTCCGCCAACTGGGCATGGTCGCGACTGTTCTGCTCGGCGTACGCGAACGCGAAGTCGGTGAAGGCGTCGGCCACGCGCGGAGCGGCGCCCAAGTAGCCGTCGATCTGCGCGGCGTCGCCGCTGCGGGCGTGGGCGCGGGCGAGGACGTGGCCGCAGGCCTCGGCGAACGCCGGGAGCCGGGGCGCGATGACGGCGCCGTCGGGGATCACCTTGCCGTCCCGGAACTGCCGGACGTAGTAGTCCATCCCGTCGATCGAGGTCCAGCCGACGAACATGTCCGTGGAGGCCTGGATGAGGCGTTGCCCCTGCACCACCCGCGCCCCGTGGGTCGAGTACCGGCTAGGCCCCAGGAACTGTTCGTAGACGGAGGGGCCGGCCTGTTTGACCTGGAGGAACAGCGCGTCGCCCGTGCGGCGTTCCTCGCTCAGCGTGAGGAACACCCGCATGCCGACGCTGCCGACGCCGACCACCTGCTGGACGGCGTCGACGAGGTCGTAGCGCGACCACAGGTGCGCGATGTGGTCGGCGATGCTCTCGCGGTACTGCGTGACGATCGTGTCGAGCTGTTCCGCGTACTCGCTGAGGGCGTGCGTGCGGTACGGCGGATCCTCGATGATCTGGCGGGTCCCGTCGACCAACTGTGTGAACTTCTTGAGGGCCCCGCGCTGGGAACGCTTGTCGGCGCGCTTCTCGATCTGCTCCTCCACCCGATGCTCGTCGTCGGGCGCGAGATACTCGGCGAGCTGCGTGACGTCGACGTTGTCGTACCAGATGTCCAGCTCCGGCCACGAGGCGTACGTCGAGATCCACTCGCGATAGCCCTGGTAGCCGCGGCGCACCGCCTCGCGGGCGACCTCCGAGGTGAGCCCGTTGCTCTCGGCGAGGATGACCAGGCTGGTGAGGAACCGCTTGACGTCCCATTCGAAGGGCCCGGGCAGGGTCTCGTCGAAGTCGCGGAGATCGAACAGGAGGTTGCGCTCGGGGCTGCGCCACATGCCGAAGTTGAGGACGTGCGCGTCGCCGCAGAGCTGCACCTGCAGGTCCGTGTGCGGTGCGGACGCGAGGTCCGCCGCCATGACCGCGGCGGCGCCGCGGTAGTAGGTCCAGGGTGACGCCGCCATGCGGCCGTGCCGGATGGGCAGGAGGGCGGTGTCGCGGATCGCGTTCTGCGCGAGGATCGTCTCCAGTGCATCGTGGCCCCGGGTCTCGGGATTCCACACCCCGATGGCGCTGCGGGGCGCCTGCTTCCTGGCTGCCTTGCCCGCTGCTGCGGGTGCCGTCGCGTCTCCGGCGCCGGTGATCGGAGTGTTCATGATCGCAGTGTGCGTCCTCGCGGGCCGCGTGCGGTGGCGAATGGCAGGGAATCTTCGTGCGATCTTCATATTCGGCGAACGCCGCCGCCCGATTCCCTTGGATCCACGGTGAGCGCAAGGGGTCACAGACGAAACCGCGCGGCATACCGTCGAATCCGTGACCGCACCGACCTCACGCCCTGTCCTCGGGATAGCCCTGGAGCCGTTCGGCTGGCATCCCGCAGCGTTCGCGGAGGTCGGCGCGGATCCACTGGAGGCCACCTCCGCGGAGCACTGGGTTGGGCTGGCCCGCTCCGCGGAGGTGGCCGCCGCCGACCTCGTGACCTTCGAGGACTCCTTCTCGCTCACCGCCCGCGACCGCCTCACCGGCCGGTTCGACGCCACCCTGCTCGCCGCGCGCGTGGCGCCCGCGGTCCCGCGGATCGGCCTGGTCCCCACGGTGACCGCGACCCATACCGAGCCCTTCCACGCCTCGAAGGCGATCGCGACGCTCGACTACGTCAGCGGCGGTCGCGCCGGCGTGCTCCCCGCCACCACGGGCGACGCGGCCGACGCGGCCCTCTTCGGCCGGAAGGCGCCGCAGGACGCGGCGTCGCGCGCCGCCGAGGCCCGCGAGTACATCGAGGTGCTGCAGGACCTCTGGGACAGCTGGGAGGACGAGGCCATCGTCAAGGACCTCGCCACCGGCCGGTTCGTCGACCGGGACCGGCTGCACTACATCGACTTCCAGGGCGAGAACTTCGCCGTCAAGGGACCGTCGATCACGCCGCGGCCCCCGCAGGGGCGGCCTCCCGTGATAGCGCGGGTCACCGACGCCGCCTCCGAGTCCGTGGCCGCGGACGCCGACGTCGCGATCGTCCCCGCGGCACCCGACGATCAGCTCGCCGAGACCGCCCGGCGGCTCCGCGCCGCCGGCGTCCCGCTGCTGCTGGTGGACGTCACCGTCCACCTCGCCGACTCGGAGCGGACCGCGCTGCGCCGCATCGAGAAGCTGGACCGGCGCGAGCCCGCGGACGACGACACGCTCGTCTTCGCCGGGACGGGGGAGTCCCTGGCGCGCACCGTCTCCGCGTGGCAGTCCCTCG
The DNA here is from genome assembly GCF_037148755.1 of Tsukamurella sp. USMM236. Lineage (NCBI taxonomy): Bacteria > Bacillati > Actinomycetota > Actinomycetes > Mycobacteriales > Tsukamurellaceae > Tsukamurella > Tsukamurella sp. USMM236. Next base: position 465,594 of record NZ_JBBCSS010000002.1, on the reverse strand, counting down.
GCTTCGACGGTGCCCGCCTGCGCCCCGGCGTCAACGCCGTCGACCTGCCCCGCCTGCGCTCCGCGTTCGCGCCGCTCCTCCCCGGAGCCCCGCGGACAGGAACTTTCCGCGAGATCCTCGGCCTCGCACCCGCGGTCAACCGTTTCGCCGCTGTGAAGGGAGCCTGATGACCGGGCTGAACGTCCTCGACCTCGCGCCCATCCCGGACGGCGGCACACCGTCGGACGCGCTGCGCAACACCCTGGACCTCGCGCGCCGCGCCGAGGACTGGGGCTACGGCCGGTACTGGGTCGCCGAGCACCACTTCGCGCACGTCGCGAGCGCCGCCCCGGCCGTGCTGATCGGCGAGATCCTGGCCCGCACGAGCCGGATCCGCGTCGGCTCCGCGGCGGTGCTCATCGGCTTCACCACTGCGCCCGCCGTCGCCGACGCCTTCGGCGTGCTGGCCGCGCTGCATCCCGGCCGGGTGGACATCGGCCTCGGCCGGACCGGCCAGCGCCTGCGGACGCCCCCGCCGGGAGCGCCCGCGCCGAACCCCGCGATCGTCGCCGGCTACGAACAGCTCTACCACCCGAAGGCCGAGCCCCCGAGCTACACCCAGCAGGTCGAGGACGTCCTCGACCTGGTCGGCGGCACGTTCACCGCCGACGGGCACGCGCTGCGCTCCCCGGTCGCGGAGGCGGCCCGGGACGCGCCCGTGTGGATCTTCGGCAGCAGTGCGGGGGAGAGCGCGCAGCTCGCCGGTGCCCGTGGCCTGCCCTTCGTCGCCAACTACCACGTCAGCCCCTCCAGCACGTTGGAGGCGGCGCGGGCCTACCGCGAGGCCTTCGGGCCCTCCGACCGCCTCGCGGCGCCGCACCTCGTGGTGAGCGCCGACGTGGTGGTCGGCGACACCGACGCCCAGGCGCGGGAGCTCGCTGCCGGCTTCCCCGCCTGGGTGCACTCGATCCGCTACGGCACCGGCGCGATCGCCTACCCGCGCGACAGCGCCGGCCTCAGCGACGAGGAGCGCGCGAAGGTCGCCGACCGGACCGACACCCAGTTCGTCGGCGAGCCCGGCCGCGTCGCCGACGGGTTGCGTGCCCTCGTCGAGCGCACCGGTGCCGACGAGCTGGTGATCACCTCGGTCACCCACGATCACGCCGCGCGGCTGCGCAGCCACGAACTCCTGGCCAAGGAATGGGGCCTCCTGTGACCGCCGACCGCGCCGACGTCCCCGTCCGGGAGGGCGTGCACCGCAAGCCGATTCACCTCGCCGCGCACTTCCCCGGCGTCAATCACAACACGGTGTGGTCGGATCCCGCGGCCCGCAGCCAGGTGGAGTTCGACTCCTTCGTCCACCTCGCGCGCGCGGCCGAGCGCGCCAAGTTCGACTTCTTCTTCCTCGCCGAGGGGCTGCGGTTGCGCGAGCACCTCGGCCGGATCCACGACCTCGATGTCGTGGGCCGCCCGGACACGTTCACGGTGCTCGCCGCGCTGGCCGCCGTCACCGACCGGATCGGCCTCGCGGGCACCATCAACACGACCTTCAACGAGCCCTTCGACGTGGCGCGGCAGTTCGGCACGCTCGATCACCTCAGTGGCGGCCGCGCGGCCTGGAATATGGTCACCAGCTCCGACGCCTTCACAGGCGAGAACTTCCGCCGCGGGGGATACCTCGCGCACGCGGACCGGTACCACCGCGCCGACGAGTTCGTGACCGTCGCGCGGAAGTTCTGGGACGGGTGGGGCGACCGCGACGTCGTGCACCACGGGGCGCAGTTCGACGTGCGCGGCACCGCGCCGCTGCCACCGTCGCCGCAGGGGCACCCCGTCCTGCTGCAGGCGGGGGACTCCGGCGAGGGACGCGACTTCGCCGCGGCGCAGGCCGACGCGATCTTCACCCGGCACGGCTCGCTCGAGAGCGGCCGCACCTTCTACGCCGACGTCAAGCGTCGCGCCGCCGACCGCGGCCGGAATCCTGACCACCTCAAGGTCTTCCCAGGTGCCGCCGCCGTCGTCGGTGATACGCCGGACGAGGCGCAGGAGAAGGCGCGCGACATCCGGCGCCGGCAGGTCAGCCCGCAGACCGCGCTGAACTTCCTCGAGCAGGTATGGGGCCGGGAACTGCAATCCTTCGACCCCGACGGTCCGCTGCCCGACGTGGATCCGGTCTACGACGCCCCGGCGGTGCAGGGCCGCGTGCTGCACGCCGATCCCCGCGAGATCGTCGCCACCTACCGCGCCCGGGCCGAGGCCGGCGGCCTCTCCATCCGCGAGCTGGTCATCGAGCTCAACACCCGGCCGCAGTTCGTGGGGACGGCCCAGCAGGTGGCCGACGAGATCGACACCTACATCCAGGCCGACGCCGCCGACGGCTTCATCCTGGTTCCGCATCTCACGCCCACCGGGTTGGACGAGTTCATCGACGGCGTGGTCCCGCTGCTGCAGGAGCGGGGGGCCTTCCGTACCGAGTACGCGGGCACCACCCTCCGCGATCACCTCGGCCTGCCCGTCCCGGGGACGGCGTCGGGGGCGCAGCGCGCCGGTTAGCGCCTCTTCACTGGATTGCCTCGCGCGCCCGGCTCGAACCGGTTAGCGTGCGGCCATGAGCCGTGCGATGCGTCCCGATCTGTCCGGTGTCGACCCCCTCGTGGTCAACCTCACCCACCGCGTGTGCCTGGGCGACCTGCCCACCCGCGCCGCCCGCTCCTTCGGCGATCGCATCGCGCTCGTCGACGGCGGCACGACGGTGACCTACCGCGAGCTGGAGAGCCGCTCGAACGCCCTCGCCCGGGGCCTCCAGGCACGCGGGTACGGCCGCGGCGACGCGATCGCCCTGCAGCTGCAGAACCGGTGGGAGTTCGTGGTCTCCCTGTTCGCGTGCGCGAAGCTCGGCGTCGTGGCGATGCCGCTGAACCTGCTGCTGGGACCGGGCGACGTCGCGTACCAGCTCGGCGACAGCGGCGTCCGCGCCGTCATCACCGAGGACGTCTTCGCGCCCGCGCTCACCGCGGCCCTCGAAGCCGCCGACCACCGGGTCGAGGCCGTCCACATCGTGGCCAACGGCGGCGGCGTGCTGCCCGCCGAGGTGGGCGGCGTCCCGTCGACCGCCTTCGCCGACCTGCCCGACGCGGACGACGCCGTCGTGGAGACGATCGTCGAGGACCGGGACATCCTGCACTGCCTGTACACCTCGGGGACCACGGCCCGGCCGAAGGGTGTGGTCACCAGCCATGTCGCGGTGCACATCTCGGCGCTGTCCTCCGCGGTCGCGCTCGGCGTGCGGCCCGACGTGCAGCCGGCGGTGCAGCCGATCGCGCTGCCGCTCTTCCACGTCACCGCTCTCGACGCCCTGCTCATGCCGATGCTCGTCACCGGTGGCACCGCGGTCCTCCTGCGCGGCTTCGACCCGGCCGCGCTCGCGGGCGCCTTCGTCGACCACCGGGTCACGCACCTGACGCTGCTGCCGATGATGTGGGCGGCCCTGCTCACCCGCCCCGAACTCACCGACGAGAACACCGCGTCGCTCCTCACCGGCCTGTACGCGATGGCGCCGATGCCGGCCGAGCTGCTGACGGCGTTGCGGGCCCGGTTCCCCGGCGCCGCCATCATTCTCGGTTCCGGGCAGACGGAGACGACCCCGGCGTCCGAGGTGCAGTGGACCGGCCACCAGGGCGTCAAGGACGACTCCTGGGGCCCGGCGACCGTCTCGACCGACGTCGCGATCATGGGCGACGACGGTGCGCTGCTCCCGCCGGGTGATGTCGGCGAGATCGTCTACCGCGCACCGCAGCTCATGGAGGGTTACTGGAACAACGCCGCGGCGAACACGGAGGCCTTCGCGCACGGCTGGTTCCACGGCGGCGACATCGGATACCTGGACGACGAGGGCGTCGTCTACTTCACCGACCGCGCGAAGGACATCATCAAGTCGGGCGGCGAGAACGTCTCCTCGGTGGAGGTCGAGCGCGTCCTGCTCGGCCACGACGCGGTCGCCGAGGTCGCCGTCGTCGGCACCCCGCACGAGCGCTGGGGCGAGGCGGTGACGGCCTTCGTCGTGACGTCTCCGTCGGGCGAGGCCGACGGTGACGCCCTCCTCGACTACGCCCGGCAGAACCTCGCGGGGTTCAAGGCGCCCAAGGAGATCGTCTTCGTCGACGCCCTTCCGAAGACCGCGACCGGCAAGATCCAGAAGAACCTCGTCCGGACCCTTCGGGAGACGCACACGTAGTCCACTTGCGCCAGTCGGACTAGTAGCACTGGTCCGATAAGTGTAAGATGAGCTCATGCGCACCATCACCAGCACTGAGGCGAAGGCCAAGCTGAACGCCGTGCTCGCCGAGGTCGAGCGGACAGGCAGTCCGATCACCGTCACCTCGCACGGCCGCGCGGTGGCGGTCATCTCGCCCGCGAGTCCTCGGACGCGCACGTTCGGACAGTTCCCCGGCCTCACCATCCCTGACGACTTCGATGAGCCCCTTCCCTACGATGAGCTCGACGCCTGGGATTCCGCTTCGTGACCGCCGTCCTGCTCGACACCAACGCTCTTCTGTGGCTGGTCAAGTCGCCTGAGCTGGTCGCCCCACAGGCGCTCGCCGTGGTCGGGGATCCCGGCAACGACCTGTTCGTTTCGGCCGCTTCCGCCTGGGAGATCGCGATCAAGACTCGCCTCGGTCGCCTCGACGGATCGGGAATCCTCTCGAGCTGGAAGGAGACGCTGGAGTCCATGGCGGCGCAGGAGCTGGCGATGGACTCGGCGGACGCAACCCTGGCAGGGCAGCTCAATTGGGAGCATCGAGACCCGTTCGACCGCATGATCGTCGCCCAGGCCACGCGTCGGGGGCTGGCGATCGCGACCAGCGACCGCGTCATCAGGCAAGGTGCCATGACACCGATCATCGCCACCACGTAGCGCCTAGGGCCTGTGACCGATCCGGTCAGGCCGCCGACGACAGGGCGGGCAGCAGGCCGCGTGCGTCGGTGAGGATCTGCTCGTAGTCGCGCACGTCGAACTCGTACGGCAGTTCCAGACGGAACTCGGTGACCGGCCCGGATTCCGGGGAGAACGCGGGGTCGGCGCCGAGCCGCTCGGCGATCTCCGCGATCGGCCCCACGAGATCCTCGGCGAACAGCGTGCGCTTGTCGCCGTGTGGCGTCAGCGTCCGCTCGTAACGCGACCGCGCGTACTCCCGGTACCGCGCGACGGTGGCCCGGTCCGCGCTGTCCGTCGGCACGATCACCCGTCCGACGGCGACCCGCTTGCCGGCCCCGCCGGCGGCGCGGAAGGCGTCGATGAGGGTGGCCTGGACCGTGCCGAAGTCTTCGGAGTCGATGCCCGCGGCCGAGACGATGTTGCCGGTCAGCAGGTGCAGGCCGGCCTCGCCGGTCCACCGCGACGAGCCGAGCGAGGTTCCGCCGTACCAGGAGCGGTCCGCCAGGCCGGGGGTGTGCGGCTGCAGCCGGGGCCGCTGCACGTTGCCGGGGGACTCGATCCGTGCGGTCTCGTCGCCGAGGTACGCGCCGCGCAGGTGCTCGACGGTGCGCGCCACCCGCGCGTGCCCGAACTCGAAGGTGCGCCAGTCGCCCTCGAAGACGACGTCGGCGAGCAGGTCCGCATGCGGCATCCCGGTGGAGAAGCCGGGCTGCAGCCTGCCCCGGGAGAGGGCGTCCGCGAGCGACAGGTCCTCGGCCAAGCGGAACGGGTTCTCGTAGCCGATCGGGATCACCGCGGTGCCCAGCTCGATGGTCGACGTGCGCTGCGAGGCCGCCCCGAGGAACACGGCCGCGGAGGAGATGCCGTGCTCGAGGTGGCGCTGGCGCACCCAGGCGCCGCGGTAGTCCAGGCGCTCGCCGAATTCGATGAGGCGCAGCGTGTCCTCGAGACCGGAGGCGGGATCGTCGTCGACGTAGTTGCCCGGCGTGAGGAAGGCCAGCGACTCGATCGCCATCGGTCAGAACCCCGCGGTCGGGTTGATCTCGGACTTCGGCAGTGCCGAGGTCGGGACCTTCCACTTCTCGAAGAGCCGCTGGTACTCGCCGCGCGCGATGAGCGTGTTGATCGCCTGCGAGATCGCGGGCGCGATGGGGGAGCCCTTGGCCGTCACGAAACCGACCACGGTGGTGGAGTACTCACCGAGGAACTTCGTGCCGGGCACCTTGTCCACCAGGTAGCGCAGCGAGAGCGTCGGCCCGAAGTAGGCGTCCACCTTGTTGTTCTGCAGGCTGAGGATCACGGCGCCCTGGTCGTCGAGGTACTGGACGGTGTACGCGGGCTTGCCCTTCGACGTGCACTGGTCGACGCCCTTCTCCAGGATCTGCTGGAAGGTGGTGCCCGAGCCCGTGACGATCTTCTTGCCGCACAGGTCCTCCAGCGTCTTCACGCTCGTCAGACCGGAGTTCGACGAGCCGACGAAGGACTGGCCGTCGTTGAGGTAGGTCGCGAAGTCGACGACCTCGAGGCGCGGCTTGGTGACGCCGAAGTTGCCCTGGCCCACCTGGTACCGGCCGTTCTGGACGCCCGGGATGATCGTGGAGAAGGTCCCGATCTCCTGCTTCCAGGTCACGCCGAGGGCCTTGGCGACGGCGTTGCGGAGGTCCACGTCCAGGCCCACCGGGTTGCCGTCGGGGACCTCCCCGGCGTGCGGCAGGTTGTTGATGCCGGGCTGCCGGGTGAGCCCCAGCGTCAGCTCCTTCGTGCCGGCCGGCAGCAGCGCCTGGGAGGCGGGGTCCACCGCGACGGACGACACGACGTCCTGCGTCGGGATCGGGTAGCTCGAGCTCTGTGCCGCCGGATCGGACGAGCCGCCGCACGCCGAGAGGAGCGTGGCGGCGGCGATCAGGGGCAGGGCGAGCAGGGCGCGGCTGCGCATGGGGTCTCCTTGGACTCGGATCTAGCGGGGGATCAGCGCACGGCCGCGAGGAATTCGCGGGTGCGGGGGTGCTCGGCATCGGCGAAGATCGCGTCGGGCCGGCCGGTCTCGACGATGCGGCCGTCGTCCATGAAGATCACGGTGTCGGCGACGTCGCGGGCGAAGCCGATCTCGTGCGTCACCACGACGAGGGTCATGCCCGACTCCGCGAGGTCCCGGATCACGGCCAGCACCTCGCCGACCAGCTCCGGGTCGAGCGCCGAGGTGGGCTCGTCGAAGAGCACGACGTCGGGACGCATGGCCAGGGTGCGGGCGATCGCGACGCGCTGCTGCTGGCCGCCCGAGAGCTGCGACGGGTACGCCTTTTCGCGGCCCGCGAGCCCGACGCGGGCGAGGAGCTCGCGTCCGCGCTCGGCGGCTTCGGCGGGGGAGACGCCGGTGGCGAGCTGCCCCTCGGTGAGGTTCTCCAGGACGGTGAAGTGCGGGAACAGGTTGAACTGCTGGAAGACCATGCCGATGCGGCGGCGTTGGCGCGCCACGTCCCGGGGGTGCAGTTCGCGGAGCACGGTGGCATCGCCGCGGAGGCCGGCCTCGCGGTAGCCGATCAGGTCGTCATTGACGCGGACGTACCCGTCATCGGGGCGCTCCAGGTGGTTGATGCAGCGGAGCAGCGTCGACTTCCCGGACCCGGAGGGGCCGAGGATGATGGCGACCTCGCCCTGCGCGACGTCCAGGTCGACGCCGCGCAGCACCTCGGTGCCGCCGAAGGACTTCCGGAGCCCGCGGACCTCGATCGCGCTCATGCCCGGTCTCCCGTCGTGCGGACGGTGCGGGGGAGCCGGGGCCGCAGGCGGGCCGCGTCGGCGAGGATCTCGCGGAACGGGCGGGCGTCCCGTCGGCCCCGGTTGAACCGGCGCTCGATGAAGTACTGGCCCACGGCCAGCACGGAGGTGATCACGATGTACCAGATGGTCGCCACCAGCAGCAGCGGCATCACCTTGAAGTTCTGGTTGTAGACCAACTGCACCGAGTACAGCAGATCGGTCACGGCGATGACGCTGACCAGCGACGTGGACTTGAGCAGCCCGATCAGCAGGTTGCCGGACGCGGGGATGATGGCGGGCATCGCCTGTGGGAGGACGATCCGGCGGAAGATGCGGCGCGGGCTCAGGCCCAGCGACCGCGCGGCCTCCGTCTGGCCCGGGTCCACCGAGACGAGGCCGCCGCGCACGATCTCGGCGGCGAACGCGGCCACGTCGATGGTGAGCGCGATGAACGCTGCGACCAGCCCGCCGATCAGGTGGGTGGTGTTGAACGTGACGAACTCGGGCCCGAACGGGATGCCCAGCGACAGTGTCGGGTACAGCGAAGCGAGCTGGAACCAGAAGAGCAGCAGCACCAACGGCGGGACGGACCGCACGAGCCAGACGAAGACGAAGGACACCGTCTGGAGCACCGGGCCGCCCCACAGCCGCATCGCCGCGAGCCCGATCCCGAGCACGAAGCCGGCAGCGAAGGTGATCGCGGTGAGCCACAGCGTGAGCCACAGGCCCTTGAGAACCGCCTCCTGCGTGAAGTAGTGGGCGACCGTGGGCCATTCGAAACGCTCATTGGTGACGAGCGTGTGCACCAACATCGCGCCGAGGACGGCCACGACGGCGGCCGCGATCCATCGTCCGGGGCGGCGCCGCGGCACGAGACGTACCGGTGCCGCGGAGGTGTCCGTCGGCGGGCCCTGTGCGGCCCGCGACGGGGAGAGAATCGTTGTCGCCATGATGTCCGACCGTAAGTCGTTGGCGCGCAGAGAAGAAGGTTTTCAATCGCCCTGACCGGATGCGGCGATCCCGGAATCGAAGGCGTAGCGGACGGCGTGCGCACGGTCCCGGAGCTGCGCCTTCGCGAACAGATTGTTGATGTGCGTCTTGACCGTCGACTCGCTCACGAACAGCCGCGCGGCGATGTCGCGGTTCGCGAGACCGTCGGCGATGAGCCGCAGCACCTCCGTCTCGCGGGGCGTCAGGTCGGCGGGCGTGACCGCCGGGGTCGACGGTGCCCGCCCGGCACCGGAGCCCCCGGTCGCCGACGTCAGCAGGCGCTGTTGCACCTGCGGATCGAGCACCGACTGTCCTGCGGCGGCCGCGGTGATCGCGGCGGCGATCTCCGCCCGCCCCGCGTTCTTCGTGAGGTAGCCGCGGGCGCCGGCCTGCAGGCCGCGGAGGATCGACTCCTCGTCGTCGAACGTGGTGAGCAGGACGACGGCGGTGTCCGGCGCGTCGGCGAGGACGCGCTCGGTGGCGCCGGCGCCGTCGAGGTTCGGCATCCGCAGGTCGGTGAGCAGCACGTCGGGGCGTTGCTCGCGGACCAGCGCGACCGCCTCGACCCCGTCGGCGGCGGCCCCGACCACCGCGATCCCGGGCATCAGGTCGAGCATCGCGGCGAGCGCCTCGCGCACCGCGGCCTGATCGTCGGCGACCACCACTCGGATGTCGTTCACTCACAGCTCCTTAATCGGATCGGACGGGCGGGGCAGGACCAGGCGGACCGCCCAGCCGCCGTCGCCGGTCGGCCCGGCGTGCAGCGAGCCGCCGGCCTCGGCCGCGCGCTCGCGCATGCCGATCAGCCCCATGCCGGAGCCGTGGACGGCGGTCGCGGTCCCGGCCCCGTTGGTGACGGTGAGCTCGGCACCGTCGGGCACGGGGGAGAGGCGGACGGCGACGGGCGCGCCCGCGGCGTACCGTCGGGCGTTCGTGATCGCCTCCTGGGTGACCCGCAGGACCGCCCGGGCCTGCGCGGCTGTCAGCTCGACCGGTTCGGTCGCGACGGTCTCGTCGGGGCCGTCCGCGAGGGCGGCGAGCGTCGCGGGCAGATCGACGGTGTCCTCCCGCAGCGCGTGCACGGCGCCGCGGGCCTCGGTGACGCCGTCCGCGATCGCGCCGCGGGCACGCTGGACGGCGGCGCGGGCGTCGTCGGGCCGGTTCGCCTCCAGGAGGGCGTCGGCGAGCTCGAGCTGCATACCCGCGCCGGAGAGGGTGTGGGCGAGGACGTCGTGCAGGTCGCGGGCGATGCGGGCGCGTTCGGCGAGCGCGCTGCTGCGCGACTCGGACTCCGCGGTCAGCTTCGTCTGTTCCACGAGCTGTTCGAGCGCCCGGGTGCGTTCGCGGCGGCTGCGACCGGCGATGCCGGCCCACACCGTCGCGGTGACCGAGACGCCGATCCAGATCGCGTTGAAGTCGGTGGGGCCGGTGAGCGATGCGGTCGCGGTGACGCTGGCGCCGGCGAGCACCGCGAGCGGGACGGAGATGCGGGCCGGGAACGCGCCGCCCAGGTGGACCGTCGAGATGTAGAGCAGGACACCGAGCGCGCCGTTCGGCTGGAGTGCGAACAGGACGCCGGCGGCGACCACCGTCGCAGCCTCGGTCGCGACCCGCCCGGGCAGCGGGACCCGGTCCTCCGGAAGGCACCGGACGACGACGCCGGCCGCGGCGATCGCGAAGAGGGCGGCGGTCCACGGGCTGTCGCGGTGGAAGTCGAGGGTCGCGCCGGCGACCACGACGCCGGCCACCGCGATGACGAGCGTGATCCTCGTCCGCAACCCGTCCAGCACCTCGTCATGATGGCACGCGATCGTGCGCCGTGCTTCCGACCCGCCCGTCGTTCGGCGGACCAGGAGATTCGCGATGGCTAACATCAAGTGCATGCGCGTGATCCTGACCCTGGTGGCCCTCGCGGCCGTCGCCGCGGGCGCGTGGTTCGCCTTCCTCGGGTGGGACCAGGAGTACTACGAGGTCGACGGTGTCGCGCAGGGGCCGTACCGGCCGTGGCAGGTGATCGCCTGCGGCGCCGTGATCGTCCTCGCGTGCACCGCGGCGTTCGCGTATCTGCGGCGCGTCTGGCTGCTGGCGGTGATCCCCGCGGTCGCGGTCGTGGGGTTCGCGGTGCCGTGGGCGGCCTGGGCGTCGCAGGACGACACCGGCCTGTGGGTAGTCGGCCTGCTGTTCCTGTTGGTTGGCGGGACGATGGGGCTGACGGCCTGGCTGGCGGTCGGGTATGGCGTTGTCGAGGCGTTCCGCGCGGTGCGGCGCCGGCGCACCGGGACCCGGTCCGCGTCGGGCCCCGGGGCGGGGTGGTGACGGTGCGTTCCGGCCTTCGTGCGGTCGTCGTCGTGGTCGGCCTCGTCGCGACGGTGACGGTGCTCGCGATCGGCTGGGTGGCCTTGCCCGACGGAGCCCTGCGGGTCGCATGCTTGATCGCGATCGTCTGGGCGGCGGCGGGCGCGCAGGTTCTGCTCGGTCGGGCGTGGGGCGTTGCCGTGCTCCCCGTGCTGACGGTGGCTGCCATGCTCGTGCCGATGACGATCGACGCGTCGGGCGAGCCCGCGGCCCACATGTGGCCGGTGGCGGTGGTGGGGGCGATCGTCTTCCTGATCCCGGCGCTGATCTGCTTCCTCGCGGCGGTCCACTGGGTCGCCGGGGTGGCGCGCCGGGAGCGCGCGCGACGGGCGGGGTGAGCAGCGTTCCGGCCGAGTGGGAAAATGGCCCGCATGTCTACGTCATCGATGTCCAGTGCCGCCGCCCACCTGACGGTGCACTCGATTATCGAGGCCCGTGAGCGGCTCGCCGGGGTGGTGTCGGTGAGCCCGCTGCAGCACTGCGAGCGGCTCTCCGCGCTGACCGGGGCCAAGGTCTACCTCAAGCGCGAGGACCTGCAGGTGGTGCGGTCGTACAAGATCCGCGGCGCGTACAACCTCATGGCGCAGCTCACCGAGGCGGAGAAGGCGGCCGGAGTGGTCGCGGCCTCGGCCGGTAACCACGCGCAGGGCGTCGCCTTCGCGTGCCGGGCGATGGAAGTGCACGGCCGGATCTACGTGCCGACCACCACGCCGAAGCAGAAGCGGGACCGCATCCGCGCGCACGGCGGCCGGTACGTCGAGCTGATCGCCACCGGCGAGACCTACGACGCCGCGGCAGCCGCCGCCCAGGAGGACGTCGCGTCGACGGGGGCCACCTGGGTCCACGCCTTCGACGACCCGCGCACCACGTCGGGGCAGGGCACCATCGGCGTCGAGCTCGTCGAGCAGCTCGACGGGGTCGTCCCCGACGTGACCGTCATGCCCGTCGGCGGCGCCGGCTGCTTCGCCGGGGTGACGCGGTACCTGCGCTCGCAGTCCCCGTCGGCCACGATCGTCGGCGCCGAGCCCGCGGGCGCACCGTCGCTGGCGCGCGCGCTCGAGGCCGGCGGGCCCATCGACCTGCCCACCATCGACCCCTTCGTCGACGGTGCCGCCGTCAAGCGGATCGGCTCCATCGGCTACGACGTCGCGGCGTCCGAGGGTGGGGTCGTGTGGCCCGCGCACGCAGTGCACGACGTCGCGGCCGGCGAGCTCGGCATCATCGAGGTCGACGAGGGCGCGATCTGCACCGCGATGCTGGACCTGTACCAGAACGAGGGCGTCATCGCGGAGCCCGCGGGCGCGCTGTCGGTGGCCGCGCTGGCGCAGCTACGGTTCGAGCCCGGCGCCACGGTCGTGTGCCTGCTCTCCGGCGGCAACAACGACGTCTCGCGCTACAACGAGGTGATCGAGCGGTCACTGGTGCATCAGGGCCTCAAGCACTACTTCCTGGTCGCCTTCCCCCAGGAGCCCGGCGCGCTGCGCCGCTTCCTCGACGAGGTGCTCGGGCCTGACGACGACGTGACGCTCTTCGAGTACGTCAAGCGCAACAACCGCGACACCGGCGAGGCCCTCGTGGGTGTGGAGCTGGGCCGCGCCGGCGATCTCGGCGCGCTGCTGGAGCGGATGGACTCCTCGCGCCTGCACTGCGAGCGGCTCGAGCCCGGTTCGCCCGCGTACCGCTACCTGACGTAGTCGCCCACGTATGCGCCTTGATGCATAATGACATCGAGGAGGTGCACTATGGCGAAACTGGAGCACGCTTTCGTGGGCGACTTCGACAGCGCGTTGGAGGTGCTCGACGCGCACATCATGGGTGGCAGTGCCTCGGCCACGTTCGAGGACGGAAGCACGATCGCGGCGGGTGGGGTTCGCGTCGCCGTGCGGGTGTACGAGCGATACAGCTACACCGGCTCCAACCGGGTGAGCCTGAGTCTCACGCTCGTGGGGCACGGGGAGGATCTGTATCTGACCGGGATCACGTCCGGCGGCAGTCAGGCGATGTTCTTCAAGGTCAACCGCTTCGGCGAGGACGCCTTCCTGAAGAAGCTCCAGCACGCGCTCGCTCAGCTCTGACGGGCGCGGGCCGCGATCATCAGGCGACCGAGACCGCGTGCTGCGCGCGGTGCGCGGCGACGCGCTGCTGCAGGAACCAGGTCTGCGCGTAGAGGGTGACGCCGATGAAGAGCATCGTCGTCACGCCGGCGAAGCCGCGGCCGGTGTGATCGCCCATTGCCATCGGCACCAGGACGTCGACGCCGATGTGCAGCGCGATCGCGACGATCCACAGGCCGATGGTGGCGGCGGTGCCCTGCCGCAGGTAGCGGCCGTCGGGGCCGGGGAAGACCTTCGTGGTCAACGCCCGCGGGTAGGCCAGCGCGACGGCGATGATCAGGCCCAGGACCGTGGCGACGACATGGCCCGCGCCGACCTCGCCGCCGCCCGAGACGTACTGCACGGTCTGGTAGAGGCCGACCGCGGCGAGGACCAGCGCGATGCGGGCGGTCTTGTCCTTGAGGGGGCGGGCCTGCAACTGGCGGTAGAAGATCCAGCCGACGGCGAGGACGGCGATGACGGCGGTGGTCGCTGTGTTCATGCCGATGACTCTGCCGCGATCGTCGCCGCGGCGGATCGACCGACGGGTGGAGATCCGGGTGGAGACGTAGCCTCGACCCATGCAGATCAGCGACACCCTCACGCCCGCCGTCGTCGATTTCCTCTCCGCGGGAACGCGCACCGGCCACCTCGCCTACCTCGCCGGGGACGGCCGCCCGCTCACCGCGCCGGTCTGGTTCGTCGTGGACGACGGTGCCCTCGTCTTCGCGACCGGCCGGGACACCCCGAAGGGTCGGCTGCTGGCGAAGGATCCGCGGGTCGCGGTGTCCGTGGACCTGCAGGAGCCGCCCTACGCGTTCGCGCAGGTGCAGGGCGTCGCGGAGCTCGTCGACGACTCCGACTACCTGCTGAAGATCTGTACCGCGTGCGGCGTCCGGTACATGGGCGCCGAGCGCGGCGAGGAGTTCGGCCGGCGCAACGCCGTCCCCGAGGAGATCGTCGTGCGCGTGCGCCCCACCCGCGTCCTGTTCAACGGCGACGTGACGGCCTGAGGCTCAGTCGAGCTCGTCGACGGCGCCCTTGATCAGCTCGAGGCTGCGCTTGCGCTCCGCGAGGCCGGGGATCATGCCGGAGATCATCAGCTCCTGCGGCTGGGTGCGGGTGAGCAGCTCGCGGAGCTCGTCGCGCACCGTCGCCTGCGAGCCGACGATCCACGCCGACGTGGTCGGGGCGATCGCGTGCTCCTGCTCGGGCGTGAGCGGCTGCGCCGCGGCCTGCTCGTAGGTCATCATCCGGCCGGGGTTGCCGGTGCGCACCCGGTACATTGACGCCTTCGCCGGGCCGGCGATGCGCTGGGCCTCCTCGTCGGTGTCCGCGGCCACGACGGTGACCGTCAGCATCGCGTTGGGGGCGTCGAGGTCGCCGGGGCGGAAGGTCTCGCGGTACTCGGCGAGCGCGGGCAGGGTGGCCTGCGGCGCGAAGTGCCGGGCGAAGGCGAAGGGCAGGCCCAGCAGGCCGGCGAGCTTCGCGCTGAACGTCGACGAGCCGAGCAGCCACATCTGCGGGTTCGAGCCGACGCCGGGGGTCGCGGTGATCGCCACGTACGGGTGGTCGGCGGGGAAGTCGTCGCGCAGGAACGCCCGGAGATGCGCGAGTGCCTGGGGGAAGTCGTCGACGGACTCGCTGACCTTGCCGCCGCGCAGCGCATGGGCGGTGAGCTGGTCGGTGCCCGGCGCGCGGCCGATGCCCAGGTCGATGCGATCGGGGAACAGCGCGTCGAGCGTGCCGAACTGCTCGGCTACGACGAGCGGCTGGTGGTTCGGCAGCATGACGCCGCCGGAGCCCACGCGGATCTTCTCGGTCGCCGCGGCGATCTGGCCGATCAGCACCGCGGGGGCGGAGCTGGCGATGCCCGGCATCGAGTGATGCTCGGCGACCCAGACCCGCTCGTAGCCGAGGCGTTCGGCCTCCTGCGCGGTCGCGATGGTGTCGCGGAGGGCGTCGCCGAAGGACGCACCGTCGACGACGGGGGCGAGCTCGAGCAGGGAAAGGCGAGGGCGGGGGAAGGGTGCTTCGGTCACAGAAGAGACAACCGGGGGCGACCCGGAAATCATCCCGGACCGCCCCCGTCGACGTTGTGGCGGTTGCTACACGAGCTCGCGCAGCGCCTCGATCTGCTTCACCCGGCCGGCCGCGTCCTCCGCGATCGGCACGACGTTGAGCACGGTCGCGCCGGCCTCCTCGAACGCGGCGACCCGCTCCTTGACGTAGCCCTTCGGGCCGATCAGGGAGACGCTGCGGGCCAGCTCGTCCGGCACAGCCTCCACCGCGGCGGCCTTGTCGCCGGCCAGGTACAGCTCCTGGATCCGGTCGGCCTCGGCGCCGTAGCCGTAGTTGGTGGCCAGCGTGTGATAGAAGTTCTTGCCCTTGGCGCCCATGCCGCCGATGTACAGCGCGAGGTGCGGCTTGACGAAGCCGAGCAGGTGGTCGACGTTCTCGCCGATCGCCAGTGCGGGCCCGGCGTAGACGTCGAGCTCGCCCAGCGCGGGATCGCGCTTGGCCTTGCCTTCGGCGACCGCGTCGCCCCACACGTCCTTGGCCTTCTCCGGCAGGAAGAAGATCGGCTGCCAGCCCTCGGCGACCTCGGCGGCCAGCGCCACGTTCTTCTGGCCGAGCGCGGCGAGCAGGACCGGGATGCGCTCGCGCACCGGGTGATTGATCAGCTTGAGCGGCTTGCCCAGGCCCGTGCCGCCGTCCTCCTGGGTGAGCGGCATCGTGTAGAACTTGCCGCGGTGCTCGAGCCGCTCGCGGCGCCACACCTTGCGGCAGATCTCGATGATCTCGCGGGTGCGGCCGATCGGCGCGTCGTACTTCACGCCGTGGAAGCCCTCGATCACCTGCGGGCCCGAGGCGCCCAGGCCCAGGATGAACCGGCCGTCGGACACGTTGTCCAGGCCCGCCGCGGTCATCGCGGTCAGCGTGGGCGTGCGGGTGTAGATCTGCAGGATGCCGGACGCCAACTGCACGCGCTCCGTCTTCGCGGCGAGGTAGCCCAGCGCGCTGACCGCGTCGAACGAGTACGCCTCGGGGACGAAGACGATGTCCAGCCCCGCCCGCTCCAGGTCGAGGACCTCGTCGGCCGTGGCCTTGAACCCGTCCGTGTAGTTGATGCCCAATCCGATTCGCATAAGCGTTAGGTTCTCACAAAGCAACCGCTTAGCGACAGAGTGCCCGCGGATTGTGGTCAGGTACCGCGGCGGAGCACGACGAAGGAGTGGCCGGGCACCGTCGTCGCGCCGTCCCGGACCGACGGTGCCTCCCAGGACAGCACGGGCGAGCCGCCGAACGGCGCCGTGACGGGCGCCGAGGTGAAGTTCACGACGAGCGTCAGGTCGCCCCGGTGCACGGCGAACCAGGTGGCCTCGCCCGGATGATCGCAGGCGATCGCTCGCAGGTCGTCGCCGGCGAGCGCCGGGTCGCGGCGCAGCGCGATGAGATCGCGGTACACGCCCGACAGCCGCGCGTGGCCGGGCCGCGCGGGCTCCGACCAGTCGAGATGCGAGGCGGCGAAGGTGTCCGGGTCCTGCGGGTCGGGCACGTCGCCCGGCGGCCAGCCGTGCTCGGCGAACTCGGCCTTGCGCCCCTCCGCGGTGGCGCGGGCCAGCTCCGGCTCGGGGTGGCTGGTGAAGAAGCGGAAGGGAGTCCGGGCGCCCCACTCCTCGCCCATGAACAGCATCGGCGTGAACGGCGAGAACAGGACCAGCGCGGCCTTCACCGCCAGCTGGCCGTCGGTCAGGTACTCCGACGGGCGGTCGCCCCGCGCCCGGTTGCCCACCTGGTCGTGCGTGCAGGTGTAGGCCAGGAGCTGCGACGGTGCCACCCGTGTGGGGTCGATCTTCGTGCCGTGGATCCGGCCGCGGAACGAGCTGTGGGTGCCGGCGTGGAAGAAGCCCTCGGTGAGCACCGTCGCCAGGCACTCGGGGCTGCCGAAGTCGGCGTAATAGCCCTGCCGCTCGCCGGAGACGATGGTGTGGACCGCGTGGTGCACGTCGTCGTTCCACTGCGCGGCGAGCCCGTAGCCGCCCTGCTCGGTAGGCGTGACCAGGCGCGGGTCGTTGTGGTCGGACTCCGCGACGAGGGCCAGCGGCCGGCCGAGCTCCGCGGACAGCTCCTCGGCGAGCGCTGCGGCGTCCTGCAGGAGGTGTCGATCCGATTCGTCGACGAGGGCGTGCACCGCATCGAGGCGGAGCCCGTCGGCGCCGTAGCGGCGCAGCCACCACGCGATGTCGTCGAGGATGAAGCGCCGGACCTCCGCGCTGCCCTCGCCCGACAGGTTGACGGTGCGGCCCCAGGTGTTCGCGCCGTCGGTCTCGTACGGGCCGAAGCGCCCGAGGTAGTTGCCCGACGGGCCGAGGTGGTTGTGCACCACGTCGAGCAGCACGCCGAGGCCGAGATCGTGTGCGGCCGCGACGAACCGCTCCAGGCCCGACGGTCCGCCGTACGGCTCGTGCACCGCGAACCAGCCGACACCGTCGTAGCCCCAGCCGTGCTCGCCGTTGAACGCGTTGACCGGCATCACCTGCACGAAGCCGACGCCCAGGTCCCGCAGGTGCGGAAGCCGCTCGATGGCCGCGTCGAACGTGCCCTCTGGGGTGAAGGTGCCGATGTGCAGCTCGTAGACGACGGCGCCGCGCAGCTCGCGGCCCGCCCACCGCGTGCCCTCCACCTCCGGGATCAGCGCCGACGGGCCGTGCACCCCGTCGGGCTGGCGGGGCGACCGCGGATCGGGGAGCACGGTCTCGTCGTCATCGAGGAGGAAGCCGTACCGCGCGTCCTGCGCGGCCGGCGCGGTGACCCGCCACCAGTCGTCCGCGTCGCGGCGCATCGCGTGCACTGCACCTTCGAGCCAGAGCCGGACCCGCCGCGGGCGCGGCGCCCACACCTCGAAGGCGTGGTCGGCTGCAGCGGCGGGCGAGGTGGGCATCGGTTTGCAACGATAGCGTCAGTGCAGGCCCTCCCACTCCGTGGTGCGGGCGCGGTGCAGCTCCAGCGCCGCGAGCGCCGACTCCGCGGTCTCGTGCCGGCCGCCCGTGATGCAGCCGATGGCGCGATAGTCGTGCTGGTCGAGCGAGCGGAACCGCCACAACTCGTCCAGCGAGTGTGTGCAGACGTGCGTGGTGAGGGTGACCAGCGCCGGCGCGCCGAGGCAGGCGCTCGCGTCCTCCGCGAAGATCTCCGCGAATGTGCGCTCGCCGAGGCGGACGTAGAGCGTGTCGCTCATCGGCACCTCGCTGAGCACCGTGCGGTCACCGGCGAGGATCAGCCGATCGTGGATGTCGGCGGTGAGCTCCCAGGCCGACGCCATCCCGGCGCAGCGGATCAGCAGGTGCGCGACCTCCTCCGCGTCCTGGAGCAGGCCCAGGATGGAGTTGCGGCCCTCCCGCTGGGCCCGCACCTCGATGGCGCCGCCGGGCACCATCTGCGCGGTGAGCCGCGACGTGCCGGCGACCGTCACCAGGCGCCCGGTGGGCAGCAGATCGGCGGACAGGCCGTGCTCGCGCAGCGATTCGGCTACCCGCGCCAGCGAGGAGGCGCGGATGCGGTTGCCGCTGACACCGGCGCGCGCGGTGGCGGACTGGGCGAGTGCCGTGGAGACCGGCCGCGGGGTTTCGCTGTTCATGGCCCGAGTGTGCGCGGACCCACTGACAAGTTTTCTATTCGCGCACCAGGAGGGCGACAGGGTGTTCGAGGAAGAGCTCGGCGAGTGGCACCTGACCTGTGACGATCTGCCTCGTCAGGCGGTCCGTCCAGGCCGACTCGCCGAGGTCGATCCGCGTGTCGCGCCAGCCGCCCGCGCGCTCCAGGCCCAGCGACCGGCGCGTCGCGAGTGCGGCGACGTCGGGCTCGCCGCCGTCCGGGCCCCGATGGAAGCCGAGCAGGTGGTCGGCGGCCGGCCCGGCGGCGAGAACGGGGGAATAGGTGCCCCGGACGAAGCTGCCCGGCCGCTCGCGCCGCAGCCGGAGCGCCGCCCTGACCAGCCGCTGCTTGGGGTGGGCGTCGTCGGCGGCATCCCAGTCGACGGGGCGGCGGTTGTCCGGGTCGACGAGCGAGTCCTCCCACCGCTCCGTGCCCTGGTAGACGTCCGGCACGCCTGGTCCGGCGAGCTGCAGCAGCTTCTGCGCGAGGGCGTCCGACCGGCCGTGCGGCGCGAGCGCGCCGACGAGGTCCGTCATCGTCGCGCCAACGGCACCGTCGAACAGCGCGTCGAGGAAGGCGTGCCCGGCGGCCTCGAAGGCACCGTCGGGCGCGGTCCACGACGTGCCGACGCGCCCCTCCCGCATCGCCTTCTCGGCGTACGCGTGCAGGCGTGTCCGGAGTGCGTCGGTGATCGCGCCGTCCTCCGGCCAGACCCCGAACGCGGTCTGCAGCAGGAACAGGCCCGTCATCGGGTCGGGCGGTGAGGGGAGCAGGGGCATCGACCGGTCGACGAACGCCGCCCAGTCGTCCGGGCCCTGGCTCAGCACCCCGATCCGGGCGCGCACGTCCTCGCCGCGCTTGGTGTCGTGGGTCGACAGCGTCGTCATCGCCGCGGGCCACTCCGCGGCGCGGCGGGCGAGGGCCGGGTGCGGATCGCTCGGCCCGAGGTCCGACGGTGCGCCACCCACCTCCTGCAGCGAGACCAGGCGCGCGGAGCGGTAGAAGGCGGTGTCCTCGAGCGACTTCGCCGTCAGTGCGCCCGTGAGCTGCGCGAAGCGGGCCGCGCTCTCCGCGCCGCGGTCGATCGCCGCGGCCACCGCCTCGATCGCCCGATGGTCGGCCGAGGTCTCGGGCCCCGCGGCGTCGATGAGGCGGCGCCGGACGGCCTCCGCCTGTGCGCTGAGCACGGGGTAGTCGTCGCGGTAGTAGGGGATCTCGTTCATCCAGAACAGGGCGGCGTCGGCGAGGTCGTCGATCGGGACGGCCGTCCCGGTCTCGACGCGAATCGCCCGGGCCAGGCGCAGGAACTCCGGCCGCAGGTCCCGGGCCGCCAACTCGTCCCGCAGGCGCAGCGTCGCGCCGGAGTTCCAGCGGACGGCACCGTCGTTCCCGGTCCAGCGTTCGTGGAGCGCGCTCAGTCCCGGCCCCCCGGCGGGGTCGAGCAGCGCATGACCCAGCTCGCGGAGCGCGTCGTAGCCCGTGGTCCCCGCGACCGGGAGGATCGGGTCCAGGGGTTCGTCCGACTCCAGGATCTTCTCGATCACGATCCACGCGCCGGGGCCGGCGAGCTCGCGCAGCCTCCGCAGGTAGCGGACCGGATCGGCCAGCCCGTCGGGGTGGTCGACGCGCAGGCCGTCGGCGATGCCGTCGGTGAACCAGGCGCCGATCTCGGCGTGCGTCGCGGCGAAGACCTCGGGGTCCTCGACGCGGACCGCGGCCAGGTCGTCGACCGTGAAGAAGCGACGGTACGAGCGGATCGGGGCGTCCCACGGCACCAGCCGATAGGGCTGCGCGTAGTGGACCCGTTCGGCGTCGCCGCCGCCGACCTCGCGGCCGATCGGGAAGACCCGATCGTGGTAGCGCAGCACCGGCTCGGCGCCTGACCGGTCGACGGTCAGCGCCGCGGCGTCGGCTTCGGAGCCGAGGACGGGGAGCGCGAGCTTGCCGCCGGCGCCGTTGCGCGGGTCCCAGTCGATGTCGAAGTAGTGCGCGAACGCCGACTTCCGGCCGTGCTTCAGCACGTCCCACCACCACGGGTTCTGCTCCGGGCGCCCCACACCGAGGTGATTGGGGACGATGTCGATCACCAGCCCGAGGCCGTCGACGTGGGCCGAATCGGCGAGCCTCTCGAGGCCCTTACGTCCGCCCAGCTCGGCGCGCACCGTCGTCGGATCGGTGACGTCGTAGCCGTGCGTGGAGCCGCGGACGGCCTCGAGCACGGGGGAGAGGTAGATGTGCGTCACGCCGAGATCGGCCAGGTAGGGCACGCGGCGGGCGGCGTCATCGAAGGTGAACGACGGGCCCAGCTGGAGGCGGTAGGTCGCGCCGACGGGGCGCGGGTCGCCGGATGCCATGTCGCCGATCATGCCATCCGCCGCAGCCGCCACCGGGCCGCAACACCCGCCCGGCGGATGACGACACCGCGCGGGCCACCGCTAACGTGGCCCGACATGACGCCCGACGAGATCCTCGCCCTGGACACCCGGACGCTGTGGCACCCCTACAGCGCCGTCGGCGGCGCGGGGGCGCGGGTGGTCGCCTCCGCGGAGGGTGTGCACCTCACCCTCGGCGACGGGACACGGGTCGTCGACGGGATGAGTTCGTGGTGGGCCGCGATCCACGGCTACCGCAACCCCGTCCTCGACGCGGCCGCCAAGGCCCAGATCGACACGATGTCGCACGTCATGTTCGGCGGCCTCACCCACGAGAGCGCCGCCCGCCTCGGCGAGCTGCTGGTGCGGATCACGCCCGACGGCCTCGATCGCGTCTTCCTCGCCGACAGCGGCTCCGTCTCCATCGAGGTCGCGGTGAAGACGGCGCTGCAGTACTGGCGCGCCCGCGGCGTCCACGGCCGGAACCGCCTGCTCACCTGGCGCGGCGGCTACCACGGCGACACCTTCACCCCGATGAGCGTCTGCGACCCCGACGGTGGCATGCACTCGCTGTGGAGCGACGTCCTCGCCACGCAGGTCTTCGCGCCCGCGCCGCCCGCCGAGTACGACGAGGCCTACGTCGCCGAGCTGGATCGGCTGGTGGCCGAGCACGCCCACGAGCTGGCCGCCGTCATCATCGAGCCCATCGTGCAGGGCGCCGGCGGCATGCGCTTCCACCCGCCCGCCTACGTCGCTGCGCTGCGCGAGATCACCCGGCGGCACGGGGTGCTGCTCATCTGCGACGAGATCGCCACCGGCTTCGGCCGCACCGGCACCCTCTTCGCCTGCGACGCCGCCGCGATCACACCGGACATCCTCTGTGTCGGCAAGGCCCTGACCGGTGGCTACCTGACCCTCGCCGCGATGCTCTGCACCGACGAGGTGGCGCTCACCATCTCGAACTCGGACCAGGGCGCGCTCATGCACGGTCCGACCTTCATGGGGAACCCGCTGGCCTGCGCCATCGCGGTCGCCAGCACCGAACTGCTGCTCGCGCAGGACTGGGCCGCTCGTGTCGCCGAGATCGAACAGGGGCTGCGGGAGGGACTCGCGCCGCTGCGCGAGCTACCCGGCGTCGTGGACGTCCGGGTGCTCGGCGCCATCGGCGTCGTGCAGCTCGACCGACCCGTCGACATGGCCACCGCGACGGACGCGACGGTCGCTGCGGGCGTGTGGTTGCGCCCCTTCCGGGACCTCGTCTACACGATGCCGCCGTTCATCAGTTCGGCCGCGGACGTCGCGGCGATCTGCGGAGGGGTCTCGGCCGCCGTGCGCGCGGCGCTACAGTGAGGGCATGAACGGTGTTCAAGTAGACGCGCTCGGGTGGCTCGACGGCTACGCCGCCGACCGCGCGGAGGCGGGCCTCCGGCGGTCGCTACGGGCCCGACGCCCCGGCGAGCCCGGCCTCGATCTGGCGTCGAACGACTACCTCGGCCTCAGTCGCCACCCCCGCGTGCTCGACGCCGCCGCCGATGCGCTCCGCGTCTGGGGCGCCGGGGCCACCGGATCGCGGCTGGTCACCGGCACCACGGAGCTGCACGAGGAGTTCGAGCGCAACCTGGCGGACTTCCTCGGCGCCGAGGCGGCCCTCTGCTTCTCCTCCGGATACCTCGCCAACCTCGGGGTCGTCACCGCCCTCGCCGGGCGGGGCGCCCTCGTCGTCTCCGACGGCGGCTCGCACGCCTCCCTCGTCGACGCCTGCCGGCTCTCCCGCGCGCGCGTCGTCGTCACTCCGCGGGGCGACGTGAACGCTGTTCGAGAAGCCCTCGCGGGTCGCGTCGAGGAGCGGGCGATCGTCCTCACAGACTCGGTCTACAGCGCCGACGGAATGCTCGCGCCCGTCGCCGAGCTGCACGCCGCGACCCGCGCGCACGGCGCGGTCCTCGTCGTCGACGAGGCCCACGGCCTGGGCGTCCGCGGCGACGGCGGCCGCGGCCTGGTCCACGAGCTCGGCCTCGCCGGCGCGCCCGACCTGGTCATCACCGCGACCATGTCCAAGGCCCTCGGCTCCCAGGGCGGCGTGGTCGTCGGCCCCGAGCGGGTGCGGGCACACCTGATCGACGCCGCGCGGCCCTTCATCTTCGACACCGGCCTCGCCCCGGCGGCGGTGGCCGCCGCGGACGCCGCCCTCGCGGAGCTGCGCGCCGAGCCCGCGCTCGCCGGCCGGGTCCTGGACCGGGCACGCGCCGTGGCCGCCGGGATCGGCGCGCCCGAGCCGACCTCCGCAGTGGTCTCGCTCGTCCTCGGCGATCCCGAGCGCGCCGTCGCCGCCTGGGACGCCTGCGCGGCGCAGGAGGTGCACGTCGGCTGTTTCCGGCCGCCGTCGGTCCCGGAGGGCACCTCCCGCCTGCGGATCACCGTGCGCGCCGATCTCACGGACGCCGAGGTGGTGACCGCCGTCGCCGCGATCCGACGGGCCGTCGCGTGATCCTCTGCGTCACCGGCACGTCGACCGGCGTCGGCAAGACCGTCGCGACGGCGGCGCTGGCCGCCGCGCTGCTGCCGAGCGGGCCGGTCACCGTGGTCAAGCCCGCGCAGACCGGCTTCGCCGACGGCGCCGAGCGCGACGAGGACGGTCAGCTCTCCGACGCCGCCGAGGTCGCGCGCCTCGCGCCGGGCGCGGTCGCGGTCGAACATCTGCGGTACCCCGAGCCCCTCGCGCCGCTGACCGCCGCCCGTCTGGCGGGTCTGCCGCCGCTCGGGCGCGACGAGGCGGTGGCCGTCGTCCGGGAGGCCGAGGGGGCGGTCCTGGTCGAGGGCGCGGGCGGCGTCCTCGTGCGCCTCGGGGAGGACGATTCTCGAACGCCGTTCACCCTCGTCGACCTCGCGTCGGACCTCGCGGCGCCGGTCGTCGTGGTCGCCGACCCGGCGCTCGGCACCCTCAATCACACCGAGCTGACGGTCCGTGCCCTCGAGGCGGGCGGCGTCGCGTGCGCGGGCATCGTGCTGTCCCGCTGGCCGGACGAGCCCGGGCTCGCCGAGCGCTGCAACCTGATCGACCTCCCCGAGCTCACGGGCGTGCCGATCGTCGGGCGGATCCCCGACGGTGCCGCCGCGCTCCCGCCGGAGCGGTTCGCGGCGGCGGCGCCGTCGTGGTTCGACGCGGCCTGGCTCAGCGAGCTATCCAGGCGCTGAGCAGGTCGATCCGCTGCCATCCGCCCTGCACGTCGAGGGGGTAGCCGGCGGGCCCCGCGGTGCGGGCGATCCGCTCGCGCAGCTGGGCGTCCGTCAGGCCGGGGTGCGCGGCGCGCAGCAGGGTGATCGCGCCGGCGGGAACCCGGACCGGTGCATCGCCCCCGACGCGCGGCAGGCCCCAGGTCAGGTCGCGACGGTACGCCGCGGCCGCGGCCCCGGTCTCGACGTAGTTCTGCTGGCAGGCCACGACCTGCGCGATTCCGCCCCCGGCCCGCGCGCTCAACGCGGCCCGGAGCTCGGAACGCGCGGCGGCGACGGCGCCCGCGAATCGCGGGTCCGCCAGCGCGTCCGCCACCGCGGCCTGCGCCAGTATCCGGCCGCCGATCACGTCGAGCGGGTAGTGCACGCCGAGCACCACGCGATGCCGGCCGTAGTCGGCGCCCCGCGCCAGCAGCTGCGGGCCGAGCTCGGGGAGCAGGGTGGCGATGACGAGCGCCTCGGCGTAGCCCCACGCGGTGTGGCCGGACGGGTACGAGCCCGACCCGCGCACCGATTCGTACAGGTCGGCGCGGCCGTCGCCGTACTTCGCGATCCGGTCCGGGGCGACCTCGAAGGGCCGCTGGTACTGGAAGTGCTTCTTCGCGGCGGAGGTGTCGACGTAGGAGTTGATCAGCGCCTTCTTGCCGACGAGGAGCGCGGTGGTGTTCGGGAGCTCGCCCGCCTTCTCGGCGGCGCGGAACGCCGGGGCCAGACGGCTGCCGAGGGCGTTGAAGATCGAATCGTCGAGGATGCCGTAGTTGTCGTTCACCGCGTGCTGCCGCTCCGCGGCGGTGGCGGCCCGGTTCGTCGCGACGGCCGTGTCCAGGTTCGCCGTGAGGACGGACTTCGGCAGGCTCGAGAACGCGGCCAGCTGATCGATGTACGAGTTCGGCGCGGCCTTCGTGGCGCTCGCAGCGCCGGTTGCGGGCTCCGCCGACGGTGCCGCCTTCGGCGTGAGGACGCAACCGCCGGTCGGCGCGGCCGCCGCCGGGCCGGCCGTCCAACCGAGAGGTGTGACCAGGGAGGCCGCGGCGACCGTCGCGACCAGGATCTTCTTCGAGCGCAGCTTCATGGGGACACTGTCCCGTCGATACCTAGAAAAGGGAAGGAAACGATTCCGGTCGAGTCGGTGAACGTTTCCCGCCCGCGCCCGGCGGGCCTTGAACACCGTTCATGAATTGAACGCTGTACAGTGCTCGGTAGCCGCGGCGCCGTAGGTGTCGCAGACCACAGCCGACCGACCACAGCCGACGAGGGAGAACACATGACCGGGGTCCTGGCCGACATCATCGAGGTCGCGCGCGAGCAGGTGCTCGAGCGCGGCGAAGGGCTCAGCCAGGAGCAGGTGCTGGCCGTGCTGCAGCTGCCCGACGAGAAGCTCGACGACGTGCTGCAGCTCGCGCACGAGGTGCGCATGAAGTGGTGCGGCCCGGAGGTCGAGGTCGAGGGCATCATCAGCCTCAAGACCGGCGGCTGCCCCGAGGACTGCCACTTCTGCAGCCAGTCGGGCCTGTTCGAGTCGCCGGTGCGCTCGGCGTGGATCGACATCCCGTCGTTGGTCGAGGCCGCGAAGCAGACCGCCAAGACCGGAGCGACGGAGTTCTGCATCGTCGCGGCCGTCCGTGGCCCGGACAAGCGCCTGATGAGCCAGGTCGCCGCCGGTATCGCGGCGATCCGCAACGAGGTCGACATCCAGATCGCGTGCAGCCTCGGCATGCTCACGCAGGAGCAGGTCGACGAGCTCAAGGCGATGGGCGTGCACCGCTACAACCACAACCTCGAGACCTCGAAGTCGCACTTCCCGAACGTCGTGACCACACACTCCTGGGAGGAGCGCTGGGGCACGCTCCAGATGGTCCGCGAGGCCGGCATGGAGGTCTGCTGCGGCGGCATCCTCGGCATGGGCGAGACGCTGGAGCAGCGCGCCGAGTTCGCCGCGAACCTCGCCGAGCTCGAGCCCGACGAGGTGCCGCTCAACTTCCTCAACCCGCGCCCGGGCACGCCCTTCGGTGACCTCGACGTCCTGGAGCCGAACGAGGCGCTCCGGGCGATCGCCGCCTTCCGTCTGGCGCTGCCGCGCACCATCCTGCGCTTCGCCGGCGGCCGCGAGATCACGCTCGGCGACCTCGGTGCGGAGAAGGGCATCCTCGGTGGCATCAACGCTGTGATCGTGGGCAACTACCTCACCACGCTCGGTCGCCCGGCCGAGACGGACCTCGACCTGCTCGGCGAGCTCAAGATGCCGATCAAGGCCCTGAACGACACCCTGTGACCGTCATGGCCGACAAGGAGCCGGTGTACGACGTGTACACCGGCAAGCCGCTCGCCGAGGGGGCGCCCGTCTTCGCGGCGGCGCTCCTCGGGCTGGAGCCGCCGCGCTACTGCACGTACTGCGCGCGCCGGATGATCGTCCAGGTCAGCCCCCACGGGTGGACCGCGCGCTGTTCCCGACACGGCGAGTTCGATTCGTCGAGCGGCGAACGCTGACCGGCGGTCCCCGCCGCACTCGCTAGGCTTCGTGCCGATGACTACTGCAGCCCCGGCTCGGACCGCGTCGGACATCGTCGTGCCGGGCGTGATCGCCGCCGTCCTCGGTGCCGCAGGCGGCCTGCTCTGGGGCCTGACGGTGCCGGGCGTCCGCGGCGTCCTCACCCGGTCCGGCGTCATCTGGCGCGAGGGCCAGCTCGACAACATCTTCTTCGCGACGGTCCTGTTCGTGGCGGTCTCGGCGGTCGGCGGGCTGCTCACGGGCGCGCTGGTCTTCGTCGGGCGACGGCGCACTCCCCGGGGCGTCGCGGTCACGCTGACCGCTGCGGCGTTCGCGGTGCTGGTCGCGACGCCACTCGGTCAGGCCGTCGTCGACGCGCGGTTCGCCGGGCCGGGGGAGCCGGGCCTGGACTTCACCGCGGCGCCCTCGATCCGGCTCGACGGTGCGAACGTCTTCGCCCTCGCCGATCACTCCGGCGGACGGCTCGGCGACCTCGCCTCGTGGGTGCTCGTCCTCGTGTGGCCGGCATGCGCCGCGCTGTGGTGCACCGTGTCCGCCCTGGTCGGCCGGCTCCCGGAGGAGTCAGTCGCCGGTGTGCCCGCGGAGCAGGTCCGCGAAGTCGGCGACGGGGCCCAGGTCGAGGGCCTTGCCGGAGCGCCTGGGGGCGCCGAGGTCCGACGGTCCGCCGAAGCCGGCCACGGCACCGTCGGCCTGGACCAGCGCGCCGGCGAGCTCCGCCCCGGCCCGTGAGATCCGGGTCGCGAGCTCGGCGGAGCCGAAGTCCTCGGTCGCGGCGAAGACGCCGGTCGGGAGGATCTGCGCGCGCAGGTAGCTGAACAGCGGCCGCAGCGCGTGGTCGAGGACCAGCGAGTGCCGGGACGTGCCGGCGGTGGCCGCGACGAGCACCGGGACGCCGGTCAGGGCGTCGGGGTCCAGGGCGTCGAAGAACATCTTGAACAGCCCGCTGTAGCTCGCGGTGAACACCGGCGAGACCGCGATCAGGCCGTCCGCGGCGGCGATCGCGTCCTTGGCGGCGCTGAGTGCGGGCGTGGGCACGCCGGTCGTCATGACGGTCGCGAGGTCGCGGGCGAGTTCGCGCACCTCGATCACGGTCACGTCGACCGCCTCACCGCGGGCCGACACCGCGGCCCGGGTGGCGTCGGCCAGCTGATCGGCCAGCAGGCGGGTCGACGACGGCTCGGACACACCGGCCGCGACGACGACGAGGGAGCGGGGCACGTCAGGCCTCCTTCGCGGCGACGAGGTTCTGGGCCGGCACGACGAGGTGGTGCGGCGACTCCGGGCCGGCGGCGACGAGCGAGGCGTGGCTCGGCGGGTCCGACGGGACGTGCGCCGGCCGACGCAGCTCGAACTCCTTGCGGAGTACCGGGACGACCTGCGTGCCGAGGATCTCGACCTGCTCGAGGACCTGCTCCAGCGGAAGGCCCGCGTGGTCGAGCAGGAACAGCTGACGCTGGTAGTCGCCGGCGTAGTCCGCGAAGGCGAGCGTCTTCTCGATCACCTGCTCGGGCGTGCCGACGGTGAGCGGGGTCATCTGCTCGAAGTCCTCCAGCGAGGGGCCGTGGCCGTACACGGGTGCGTTGTCGAAGTAGGGGCGGAACCGGCGTTTCGCCTCCGCCTCGGTCTCGGCCATGAAGACCTGACCGCCGAGGCCGACGATCGCCTGGTCGGCGGAGCCGTGGCCGTAGTGCTCGAACCGCTGCCGGTACAGGCGCACCATCTGCTCGGTGTGCTCCTTGTTCCAGAAGATGTTGTTGTGGAAGAAGCCGTCGCCGTAGAAGGCCGCCTGCTCGGCGATCTCGGGCGAGCGGATCGAGCCGTGCCACACGAAGGGCGGCGTGCCGTCCAGCGGCGCCGGCGTCGACGTGTAGCCCTGCAGGGGCGTGCGGAACTCGCCCTCCCAGTCGACGACGGGCTCACGCCACAGGCGGCGCAGGAGGTGGTAGTTCTCGATGGCCAGCGGGATGCCCTGGCGGATGTCCTTGCCGAACCAGGGGTACACCGGGCCCGTGTTGCCGCGGCCCAGCGTGAGGTCGACGCGGCCCTCGGCGAGGTGCTGCAGCATCGCGTAGTCCTCGGCGATCTTCACCGGGTCGTTCGTGGTGATGAGCGTGGTCGCGGTGCTCAGCGTGAGGTGCTGCGTCTTGGCCGCGATCCAGCCGAGCAGTGTGGTGGGGGAGCTGGGCACGAAGGGCGGGTTGTGGTGCTCGCCGGTGGCGAACACGTCGAGCCCCACCTCCTCGGCCTTGAGCGCGATCTTCGTCATCGCGGCGATGCGCTCGTGCTCGCTGACGGTGGTGTCCGTGGTCGGGTCCGTGGTGACGTCACCGACGCTGAAGAGTCCGAACTGCATGTCGATCCTTCCCGATCGGGCCCCGGTCGGGCCCTTCACGAACTGTAACGGACTGCGGTCCGATTATGTTCCGCGGGGTGGATCGCGAGGTCAGAGCGGCTCGCGCCGGAGGACGTCGGAGGAGTTGAGGATGAGCACCTCGCGGTCGGATTCGGTGAGGGCCGTGACGAATCCGGACTCGACCTTGAGCACGTGGGCGGTGACGACGCCCGTCTTGGTGTGCAGGCGCTCGGCCGGCGACCAGGGCGTGCGCTCGACCGCGGCGAGGATCAGTACGGCGACTGCGGCGATCGACCCCACCTCGCGGACGGCGAAGTCGACGGTCCGTCCGCTGAAGCCGTCGGCGAACCAGTGCTTCACCGCGAGGATCACCAGGGCGATCGCCGTGGCGCCGATCGGTACCCACACGTAGTGATAGGTCGCGGTCAGCGCGATGCAGGCGGACGCCAGGACCGCGACGAGGAGCGCGGACCACACGCTGGTGGTCGACTTGGTGTGCATGCGCCACGCCAGGCGCAGGGCCGACAGCGGCAGCAGGACCATCACGAGGGCGCTGGTGAACTCGGGGTCGCTCATGAGAGTGCCGAGCACGATCGTCAGCGCGCTGTTGACGTCGGTGACGGCCATCATCCGCGAAGCCACGCGCCAGTCCCATTCCGCGACGACCAGGAGTCGGAGGACGACGAACAGCACGGCGACGCTCGCGCCCGTGCCCAGTGTCCGCACGATCCGGGCATCCGTGGCGTCCGCCAGCTTCTTCGCGATCGCGCGGTCCTGCGAGGCCTCGTCGGTCTGTGCTTCGCTCACACGCGGATCGTAATCACAGCCGGGTGTCTCGTGCTTGCGATCACGCAGCTCCGGCGACGGTGGCCGCGCGACCGGCTCAGCCCGGCGGGCGGAGGGTGGCGAACTCGTCGGTGATCCGCAGGTAGGAGTCGGTGTACCGGTACAGCGCGGGCGGGCGGCCGCGGGTCGCCTGTCCGGTCTCGCCGGTCGCGGTGATCACCGACCGTCGGGAGAGGATGCGCAGCAGGTTGGTGGAGTCCACCGGGTAGCCCAGGACGGCGACGTAGATGTCGCGCAGCTGTGAGACGGGGAAGGCGCGAGGGGCGAGCGCGAACCCGATGTTCGAGTAGGAGAGCCGGGCCGCCAGCCGGGCGCGGGCGCGGTGCACCATCGCGGCGTGGTCGAACGCCATCGTCGGCAGGGCTTCGACGGGGTGCCACGTCGTGTCGTCCGGGAGACGCGGATCGGTGCCGGACCGGACGAGGCCGAGGAAGGTCGAGGCCAGCGTGCGGTCCGCGTGTTCGCTCGCCGGCACCCGGTGCGGATCCGAGAACTCGGCGAACTGCTCCAGGTGTGCCACCTCGGTGAGGTCGACCTTCTCCGCGAGCAGCCGGCGGGCGCTGGTCGGGAGGTCCTCGCGGGCGTCGAGCAACCCGCCCGGGAGCGACCATGCGCCCTGGTCGGGGGCCATCGCGCGCTGCCACAGCAGGACCTCGACGGTGCCCTCGCTCACGCGGAACACGACGGAAAGAACTTCGTGCGCGACGTGGTGCGGGGGAGCGGTGCTAGCATCGGCCATATATCGATCATAGGTCGATAAATCATCGGATCGAGAAAGGGAGGCGAGATGACCACAGCCACGTCCGCCACCATCACGGAATTCAGCTCGCCGCTCTCCGAGCGGATCGTCGAGGGCGGTGGCATGTACACCGGTGTCGACGGCGACCGGGAGTGGGCCGCCGAGGTCAAGCGTCTCGCCAAGCTCCGCGACGCCACGATCCTCGCCCACAACTACGAGCTGCCCGCGATCCAGGACGTCGCCGACTTCGTCGGGGACTCGCTGGCGCTCTCCCGGATCGCCGCCGACGTCTCCACGTCGACGATCGTCTTCTGCGGCGTCCACTTCATGGCCGAGACGGCGAAGATCCTCAGCCCCGAGAAGACCGTGCTGATCCCGGACCAGCGCGCCGGCTGCTCGCTGGCCGACTCCATCAAGGCCGTCGAGCTGCAGGAGTGGAAGGACGAGCACCCCGGCGCCGTCGTGGTCTCCTACGTCAACACCACCGCGGAGGTGAAGGCCCTCACCGACATCTGCTGCACGTCGTCGAACGCCGTCGAGGTGGTGCAGTCGATCCCCGAGGACACCGAGATCCTGTTCCTGCCCGACCAGTTCCTCGGCGCGCACGTCAAGCGCGTCACGGGCCGGCAGAACATGCACATCTGGGCGGGCGAGTGCCACGTGCACGCCGGCATCAACGGCGACGAGCTCGCCGCGCAGGCGAAGGCGCACCCGGACGCCGATCTCTACGTGCACCCGGAGTGCGGCTGCGCCACTTCCGCGCTGTACCTGGCGGGCGAGGGCGCCGTCCCGGACGACCGGGTGAAGATCCTCTCGACGGGCGGCATGCTCGACGCGGCCCGCGAGACGGGCGCCAAGGAGGTCCTCGTGGCCACCGAGGTCGGCATGCTGCATCAGCTGCGGATGGCCGCCCCCGGCGTCGAGTTCCGCGCCGTCAACGACCGCGCCTCCTGCAAGTACATGAAGATGATCACGCCGGCGGCACTGCTCCGCTGCCTGGTCGAGGGCAAGGACGAGGTCGTCGTCGACGCCGCGATGGCGGACGCCGGCCGCAAGGCCGTCACGCGCATGATCGGGATCGGGCAGCCCGGCGGCGGGGAATGACCACCACCGCCGTCGCCGACCTGCTCGTCGTCGGCGCGGGCGTCGCCGGCCTGACCGCCGCGGTCGCCGCGGCGGACGCGGGCCTGACCGTCACGGTGCTGTTCAAGCCCTCGGCCGGCGGCGCACCGTCGACCTCGACGGCGTACGCGCAGGGCGGGATCGCCGTGGTCGACCCGTCCGATCCCGAGGACTCGATCGATCGGCACGTCGCCGACACCGTCGGCGCGGGCGGACCACTCGTGGACGTCGTCGCGACCCGGTCGATCCTCGCCGACGGCCCCGCCGCGGTGGACCGGCTGATCTCCTGGGGCGCCGCGTTCGACCGGCGCCCCGACGGGCGACTCAAGCGCACCCGCGAGGGCGGGCACACCGTCTCGCGGATCATCCACGCCGGCGGTGACGCCACCGGCGCCGAGGTCCAGCGCGCCCTCACCGCCGCCGCGAAGACGCGGCCCACGCTCACCGCCCGCCCCGCCCAGGCGTACGCGTTGCTCGCCGACGGTGACCGCGTCGTCGGGGTTCGGACGGCCGAGGGCGACGCCTTCGGGCGGACCGTCCTGCTCGCGACCGGCGGTGCCGGACACCTGTTCTCGAGCACAACCAACCCGCTGGGCGCCACCGGCGACGGCATCGCCCTGGCCGAGGCGGCGGGCGCCGACGTCCGCGAGCTCGAGTTCGTGCAGTTCCATCCGACGATGCTCTACACGCCGGGTGCCCGCGGCCGCCGGCCCCTGATCTCCGAGGCCGTCCGCGGCGAGGGGGCGCACCTCGTCGACGCGAACGGCGACGCCGTCATGGACGGCGTGCACCCGATGGGCGACCTCGCGCCCCGCGACGTCGTGGCCCGCGCCGTGACCGACGCGATGGAGCGCACGGCGGCGCCGTGCGTCTACCTGGACGCGACGATGATCCCCGATGTGGCGGACCGTTTCCCGACGGTGACCGAGGCCGTCCGCGCCGCGGGCCTCGACCCGCAGACCGACCTGATCCCCGTCGTCCCCGGCGCGCACTACCTGTGCGGCGGGGTGGTCACCGACCTGCACGGCGCGACCGGCGTCCCCGGTCTGTACGCCGCGGGCGAGGTGGCCCGCACCGGCCTGCACGGCGCGAACCGCCTGGCCTCCAACAGCCTGCTCGAGGCGCTCGTGATGGGCTTGCGGGTGGCGACCGCCGCGCAGGCGGCGCCCGCGCTGCCGGGCGGCCCCGTCCGCGAGATCGCGCCGCCGCACGCCCGTGCGGAGCGGGACGCCCTGCAGGACGCCATGACCCGATCCTGCGGCGTCCGGCGCACCGTCGACGGCCTGGCCGGCCTGACCGCGCTGCTGGCGGATCCCGCCTTCGTCGCCGACGCCCCCGCGGTATCGTCCCGGGACCGGGAGGACGCCGTGCTGACCGCGGTCGCCCGGCGGATGGCGGGGCAGGCCCTGGCCAGGCAGGAATCCGTGACCGAGGTAGTGGAGGTACGTCCGTGACCGAGCTGACGCTGGAGCCCGACCGCGCCGAGGTGGTGCGGCTCATCCGCACCGCCCTCGACGAGGACCTCCGCTACGGCCCGGACGTGACCAGCGAGGCCACCGTGCCCGCGGGCGCGACCACGCTCGCCAAGGTCATCAGCCGCGAGCACGGGGTGCTGGCCGGCATCCCCGTCGCGGAATGGGTGCTCGACGAGGTGGTCGGCCCCGGCAACTACCGGGTACCCGCGAAGATCGCCGACGGCACCGTCATCGCGCCGGGCGACGTGGCGATGGCCATCGAAGGCCCGACGCTCGCCCTGCTCACGGCCGAGCGCACCCTGCTCAACGTCGTCACCCACCTCTCCGGCATCGCGACCGCGACGGCCGCCTGGGTCGCCGAGGTCGAGGGCACCGGCGCGAAGATCCGCGACAGCCGCAAGACGCTCCCCGGTATGCGCGCGCTGCAGAAGTACGCCGTCCGCGCGGGCGGGGGCGTGAACCACCGGATGGGCCTCGGCGACGAGGCGCTGATCAAGGACAACCACGTGGTCGCCGCCGGATCGGTGACCGCCGCGATCGAGGCCGTGCGGCGGCGCGCGCCCGGCGTCCCGCTCGAGGTGGAGGTGGACTCGCTCGACCAGCTCGAGGAGGCCTTCGCGCTCGGCGTCGACCTCGTGCTGCTCGACAACATGCCGCTGTGGATGACGCAGTCCGCCGTGCAGCGCCGGAAGAAGCTCGCGCCGCGCACGAAGCTCGAGTCGTCGGGCGGGCTCTCCCTCGACGTCGCGGCGGACTACGCCCGGACCGGCGTCGACTACTTGGCCGTCGGGGCGCTCACGCACTCGGTACGAGCGCTCGACCTCGGCCTCGACCTCTGAGCCGATCGCCCAGCGTCGCGGCCGGCGACCAGCGACGGGCCAGCCCGCCGCCGGCGAGGACCGTCGCCGCGAGCACGACCATGACCGGGTACTGCACGACCAGTTGGTCTGCGGCCCAGTAGAAGCCGAGCAGTCCCGTCGCGACGAAGGCCGTCGCCCGAGGCAGGAGGCCGATCAGCGCGGCGACGCCCAGGGCGACTTCGGTGAGCGGCACCAGGATCCCGAAGACCGTGGCGAAGCGGCCCATGACCTCGGTGGCGAACCAGACGAACGCGCCCGGCACGCGGGGATTCCCGGTCGCACTGCCGACCACCAGGAGGATGTCGCTCCGGCCGAATCCCGCGTGGTACTTCACGTACCCCTCGTGCAGCCACGCCGCGCCGAGGGCGATCCGAGCGACGACGACGGTCACCGTCGCCGCCCGGGTCGCGGTCGGGGTCATCGCCCGAGCTGCGCGGCGCCGAAGACGGCGAGCGCCTTGTCGCAGTGCACGACCAGGTGCGTGTAGTCGGCGGCCGCGACGCCCTCGGGGAGCGTGAACCGCTGCGCGGCCTTGTCGTAGGCGATCGCGCCGAGGCGGACGCCGCCCTTCACATCGGCCTCGGTGGTGCCCTTGGTCAGGTACAGGTGCAGGTCCGGGCCCTCGTCCGAGGAGAAGCCCGCGAGCTCGACGGTGCCGCCCGTGATCGTCGCGGTTCCGGCGACGTTCTTGCCGTTCAGGCCGGCGAACATCCCCGTGACCGCCGCGGTCGACGGCGCGGACATCGGCATGGACATCTGCGTGGACATCGACATCGGGGCCGCTGTGCTCGTCATCGGCTCGGCCGACATGTCCTTCGCACCGCCGCACGCGGTCAGGGCCAGGCCCAGGGCGACGGTGGCGACGGCGCCGGTGAGGTGGGAAGCGCGCATGATGGGACTCCTTCTCGTGACATGACCGGCGGCTGGGGCGCCGGCTCGTGATCGAGTCAAACGCCGGTCGCCGACGGGGAGAAGGAGAGTGTCAGCGTCGTAAGGGCACCTTTCAGTTCCGTAAGGAACGGCGCGCTCGCCGCCGCCGCGCCTACGCTCGGACTCATGCACGAGGGGTCACGGGTGATGGTCGTCGAGGACGATCCGGCGGTCCGCACGGTCGTCGCCGACCACCTGCGGCTCGCGGGATGCCTCGTCGCCCAGCACCGCGACGGGGCGCAGGCGTGGGAGGCCTTCCAGGCCGAGCGGCCGGATCTCCTGGTGCTCGACCGCATGCTCCCGGGGCTCAGCGGCGACGAGCTGTGCCGGCGGATCCGCGAGGTCTCCGCGGTGCCGATCATCATGCTGACGGCGCTCGACGGCGTGGACAACCGCATCGACGGGCTGGAGAGCGGCGCCGACGATTACCTCGCGAAGCCCTTCTCCCTCCGCGAACTGCAGCTGCGCGTCAACGCCCAACTGCGCCGCAGCGCGCCGTCCGAGGCCGGCCTGGTCTTCGAAGCCGGGCCGTTCCGCATCGACGCCGCGCACCGCCGGGTGTGGGTCTCGGGCCGCGAGATCCCGCTGACCACGCGGGAGTACGAGCTGCTGCTCTACCTCGCGCGGAACCCGGACCGGGTGATCAGCCGCGACGAGATCCTGCGGGAGGTGTGGCGTTGGGGCTTCGGCGATCCGTCGACGGTGACGGTGCACGTGCGCCGCCTGCGCGAGAAGATCGAGGAGGATCCGCGCAATCCCGCACACCTGCGGACCGAGTGGGGCGCCGGGTATCGATTCGGGTGGGACCGATGATGCTCGACGGTGCCGCGCTCGCGCAGATCGCGGCGACCGCCCTGGCGGTGACCATCGCGGTCACCGTCGGCACGCTCGGCGTGCTCCGGCTGAGCCGCCGCGCGAGCATCGGCGTCCGGGCGGCGGTCGCGATCGCGGGCGCCCTGGTCTCGGTGGTGGCGTCCACTCTCGCGATCGCGCTGCAGATGTACCTGTCGCGGCACGACCTCACGGTGCTGCTGTGGGTGATCGGCACGTCCGCGGTGTTCAGCGTGATCGCGACGCCCTTCGTCGTGGGGCGCGCCGTCGGGTCGTCGATCGACGCCCTGCGCACGGCGACCCGACGGGTCGGCGACGGCGACGTGGTCGAACCCACCCGCACGGGGCTCGCCGAGCTCGATGCGGTCTCGGCCGAGCTCGCCGAGACCTCGCGGCGCCTGGAGGAATCCCGGGCCCGCGTGGCCGAGCTGGACGCCGCCCGCCGCCAGTTCTTCGCGTGGATCTCGCACGACCTGCGGACGCCGCTCGCCGGCGTGCGGGCCCTCGCGGAGGCACTCGACGAGGGCACGGCGCCTGATCGCGCCGCTTACCTCACCGCGCTCCGCGGCAAGGTGGAGACGCTGAACGCGATGATCGCCGATCTCTTCGAGCTCTCGAAGCTGCAGACCGGGACCCTGCAGATCCATCCCGAGCCGGTGGTCCTGCTCGACCTGATCAGCGACGCGGTTGCGGACTGTCGCGCCGAGGCCGAGCGGCGCGGGATCACGATCGCGCAGGACGGCATCGACGGGCATCTCGTGCACGTCGATCCGCGGGAGCTCACCCGCGTCATCGGCAACCTGCTCGCCAACAGCCTGCGGCACGCGCCCGAGAACAGCGAGGTGGTGGTCCGGGCCGACCGCGTCGACGAGCGCCTGGTGCTCAGCGTCATCGACCAGGGGCCGGGTGTTGCCGCCGAGGACCTGGGGCGGATGTTCGACGTGGGTTGGCGCGCCGACGCCGCCCGGTCCGCCGAGGTCGACGGTGCGCCGCCCGGTGCCGGCCTCGGCCTCGCGATCGTCCGCGGCATCGTCGAGGCGCACGGCGGCACCGTCGTCGCGCGGAGCACCGACGCCGGCTTCCGGCTGGACCTGACGCTGCCGGTGGTCGGCGGCTGACTCAGCCGCTGGCCAGGCTCACGACGAGGTTGATCGTCGTCGCGAGGATGCCGTTCGCGAAGACGAAGGAGAGCAGGGTGTGGCGCAGCGTTTCGGCGCGGACGTCGCTGGACGTGATCGCGGTGTCCGAGACGCAGTAGGCGGTCCCGAAGGACAGCGAGATGTACGCGAAGTCGGTGTACCGCGGCGGCTGGGTCTGGTTGAAGTCGATGCCGCCGGGCGGCGGGGTGTCGTAGTAGGTCTGCGCGTACCGCAGCGTGAACAGCAGGTGCATCATGAGCCAGGAGAGGATCGTCGTGCTGAGCGCGAGGCCGCCCAGCGCGAGCCTGCCGTTCGGCGTCGCCGCGTGGGCGTCCGCCATGACGATCGCCACGGCGATGAGGCTCGCGAGCGCGCAGGTCATGGTCAGGAAGTTCCCCAGGCGGCGCTGCGGGTCCTCCTCGGTCGAGTGGGCCGCGGTGGTCTCCGCGTCCATCGGCGAGATGGTCAGCCAGACCCAGACGACGTAGATCCCCGCCGCGGCCGCCCAGCCCGCGGCGGGCGCGTGGCGCCACGAGTCGAGTATGCCCACCGCGACGGCGACCCCGCCGCCCACGAGGACCATGACGGTGGCGCGGATCCTGGCCACCGCGGCTCGTCGCCCCGCCACGGCCGGCCGGCTGTCCTCTGAACCGGTTGCAACTGCATCGTTCGGCATGGGGGAATCTAAGCACCGGATCGCGACTTCCGTACCCCGCGCGGAGAATCCGGCAGGGCCCCGGGGCCGGATACCGGTCGGCGCGGCCGGAGCGCACAATGGAAAGCATGATCGTGAACGCATATGGAGCCGTATCCGCAACCGAGCCGCTCGCGCCGATGACGATCGAGCGCCGCGATCCCGGTCCGCACGACGTGCAGATCGCCGTCCGGTACGCGGGCATCTGCCACAGCGACATCCACACCGTCCGCAGCGAGTGGGGCCCCGCCCGGTACCCCGTGGTGCCCGGCCACGAGATCGCCGGTGAGGTCACCGCGGTCGGCTCGGACGTCACGAAGTTCGCGGTCGGCGACCGCGTCGGCGTCGGTTGTTTCGTCGACTCCTGCCGCGAGTGCGCGGCGTGCCTGCGCGGCGAGGAGCAGTACTGCGAGCGCGGCATGGTCGGCACCTACAACGCGAAGGGCCGCGACGGGCTGCCCACCCAGGGCGGCTACTCGACGGGCATCGTCGTCGACGAGAACTACGTGCTCCGAGTTCCCGAGAGCATCGACTACGCCGCGGCCGCACCGTTGCTGTGCGCCGGCATCACCCTGTTCAGCCCGCTGCGGCACTGGAACGTCGGCCCCGGCAGCAAGGTCGCGATAATCGGCCTGGGCGGCCTCGGCCACATGGGCGTCAAGCTCGCCGCGGCGATGGGCGCCGAGGTCACCGTGCTCAGCCAGTCGCTGAAGAAGATGGAGGACGGGCTGCGCCTCGGCGCGCAGCACTACTACGCGACCTCCGACCCCGACACCTTCAAGGTGCTGCGCAACCGGTTCGACGTCATCATCAACACCGTCTCCGCGAACCTCGACATGCACCCGTACTTCGGGATGCTGGCCGTCGACGGCACGCTCGTCGAGGTCGGTCTGCCGGAGCATCCGGTCCCCGTCAACGTCTTCGATCTGACCCGCAACCGCCGGAGTTTCGCCGGTTCGATGATCGGCGGGATCGCCCAGACCCAGGAGATGCTCGACTTCTGCGCCGAGCACGGCATCGGCTCCGAGATCGAGCTCATCTCGGCCGATCAGATCAACGAGGCCTACGAGCGCGTGATCGCCTCGGACGTCCGGTACCGCTTCGTGATCGATACCGCGACGATCGAGGCGCCCGCCGCGGTCTGATTCAGAGCTGATTGATCCGGATCAGGTTGCCCGCCGGGTCGCGGAAGGCGCAGTCGCGCACGCCGTAGTCCTGGTCCATGGGCTCCTGCACCACGTCGGCGCCCGCACCGGCGACGCGCTCGAACAGGCCGTCCAGGTCGTCGGTGGACAGGGTGATCGCGGTGTAGGCGCCCTTGGCGATGAGGTCGAGCACCGTCTGCCGCTCGTCGTCGGTGACGCCGGGGTCCATGGCGGGCGGGTGCAGCAGGATCGACGTCTGCGGCTGGCCCGCCGGTCCGACGGTGAGCCAGCGCAGGTCCTGGTAGCCGACGTCCTTGCGCACCTCGAAGCCGAGGAGGTCGCGGTAGAAGCCGAGGGCGGCCTCGGCGTCGGTGTGGGGCAGGTAGGCGAGCGAGATCGTGAGGTTCATGCGGCTCACGTTATTGCGGTGGGGCGTGCGGTGCTTCTCGATTCCTGACCGGTCGCATCACTTGGCGGGCGAGGCACGCGGGAATGCCCTCGGCGGCGGCGCTGTGGTCGCGCTGGTACACGCTCGGCGGCACGCCGACGAGCTCGGTGAACCGCGTGCTGAACGTGCCGAGCGACGAGCAGCCCACCGCGAAGCAGGCGTCGGTCACCGAGACGTCGCCGCGGCGCAGCAGCATCATCGCCCGCTCGATCCGGCGGGTCATCAGGTACGAGTACGGCGCTTCGCCGTAGACGCGCTTGAACTCGCGGCTCAGATGCCCGGCCGAGAGGTGCGCGCCGCGGGCCAACTCTTCGACGTTCAGCGGCTGCGCGAACTCGCGGTCGATGCGGTCGCGGACCCTGCGCAGGACCGCGAGGTCCCGCGCCCGCTGCGCGGGATCAGGACTCCGGGCGCCACTTCTTGGCGTACTCATCCACGTACTCCTGCCCGGTGAGGGCCTGGATCTCCTGCATCAGGCGGTCGGTCACCGAACGCTCGAGCGGGTGCCGCTCGTCGGGATCCGACGGGATGTCGTACTCGATCGGCTCGATGGGCTTGGCGAACTTCACCTGTACCTTCTCGGCGTGCCAGCTGAAGGGTCCGGGCGGCGAGACCTTGTCGGTGCCGATGACGCCGACGGGGATGATCGGGACGTTCGCCTCGAAGGCGATCCGGACCAGGCCGGTGCGTCCGCGGTAGAGCCGGCCGTCGGGGGAGCGGGTGCCCTCGGGGTACATGCCGACGAGGCGGCCCTCGGCGAGGAGCTTCTTCGCGGTGTTGAGCGCGGCGGTCGCGGCGTCGCCGCCCGCGCGGTCGACGGGCACCTGGCCGGTCTGCGTGTAGAAGAACTTCTGCAGCTTGCCCGAGACGCCGGGAGCGGTGAAGTAGTCGCTCTTCGCCAGGTAGGAGATGCGGCGCGGCACCACCAACGGCACGAACAGCCAATCCGCGATGGACATGTGGTTGCCGGCGATGAGCGCCGGACCGTCGACCGGGATGTTCTCCAGTCCCTCGACGGTGGGCCGGTTCACCAGCCGGATCGTCGGTCCCACCGACACGTGCTTGATCAGCCAGTACAGGAGGCCCTGGTCGCCGTGGTTGGTCTCAGCCATGGCGGACAACTTACCGGACCGTCAGGTGCCGCAGAGCGGTGAAGCGCGGCGCGGTACGGGCGTGTGACCGCACTCATAGCGGCGGCCGCCGTCCGGTTCGCCGGGGTGCTGCCCGGCCGGAAACCCGGTGGCGCCGGACCCATAGAATGGGGCCATGTCTGATCTGCAGCTGAGCCGTCTCGACCTGCGCGGTCGCCGCCCGTCGCTCGCCGAGCTGCGCGCGGCGCTCCCGCGCGGTGGCACCGATGTCGACGCGGTGGTGCCGCAGGTGCGGCCCATCGTCGACGCGGTCGCCGAGCGCGGCGGCGAGGCGGCGCTCGAGTTCGGCGCGAAGTTCGACGGGGTCCGCCCGGCCACCGTCCGGGTTCCGGCTGGGGCGCTGGAGCGCTCGCTCGCCGAGCTCGACCCGGCGATCCGCGAGGCCCTGGAGACCGCGATCAGCCGGGTCCGCATGGTGCACTCCGACCAGAAGCGCGTCGACACCGTCACCGAGGTCGTTCCCGGCGGCACCGTCACCGAGCGGTGGATCCCCGTCGACCGCGTCGGCCTGTACGTGCCCGGCGGCAACGCGGTGTACCCGTCGTCCGTCGTGATGAACGTGGTTCCGGCGCAGATCGCCGGCGTGGGCTCCCTCGTGGTGCTCTCGCCCGCGCAGAAGGACTTCGACGGGCTGCCGCACCCCACCATCCTCGCCGCGTGCGCGCTGCTCGGGGTCGACGAGGTGTGGGCCGTCGGCGGCGCACAGGGCATCGCGCTCGCCGCGCACGGCGGCACGGATCTCGACGGTGCCGAGCTCGCCCCCGTCGACCTCATCACCGGCCCCGGCAACATCTACGTCACCGCCGCGAAGCGGCTGTGCCGCGGCCTGGTCGGCATCGACGCGGAGGCCGGGCCCACGGAGATCGCGATCCTCGCCGACCACACCGCCGACCCGGTGCACGTCGCGGCCGACCTCATCAGCCAGGCCGAGCACGACGTCATGGCGGCGTCGGTGCTGGTCACCACCTCGCCGGAGCTCGCGGATCGGGTCGACGAGGCGCTGACTGCCCAACTCGAGATCACCCGCCACCGCGAGCGCGTGGACACCGCGCTGCGCGGCCCGCAGTCCGGCACCGTCCTGGTGGACGGGATCGACGAGGGCCTCGCGGTGGTCAACGCCTACGCGGCGGAGCACCTGGAGATCCAGACCGCGGACGCCCGCGAGGTCGCCGGGCGGGTGCGGGCCGCCGGCGCGATCTTCGTCGGCCCGCACTCGCCGGTGAGCCTCGGCGACTACGCCGCCGGCAGCAACCACGTGCTGCCCACCGCCGGCTGCGCGCGGCACAGCTCGGGCCTGTCGGTGCAGACCTTCCTGCGAGGCGTGCACGTCGTCGAGTACGACGAGGCCGCGCTCAAGGACATCGCCGGCACCGTGATCACCCTGGCCAACTCCGAGGACCTCCCGGCGCACGGCGAGGCGGTGCGGCTGCGGTTCGAGTCGCTGAAGGGCGGCCGCGCGTGAACCCGCTGCCCGGTGAGGCCGTGAGCCTCGACCAGCTGCCCATCCGGGACACGTTGCGCGGCAAGGAGCCCTACGGTGCGCCGCAGCTGCCCGTGGCCGCGGCGATGAACACGAACGAGAACCCGCACCCGCCGAGCCCGGCACTGGTCGCCGACATCGCCAAGGCCGTCGGCGAGGCCGCCGCCGCGATGAACCGGTATCCGGACCGCGACCTGGCCGCGCTGCGGAACCGCCTGGCGGAGTACGTGACCGAGCGCACCGGCACCGTCGTCGGGCCGCAGAACGTGTGGGCCGCCAACGGCTCCAACGAGATCCTGCAGCAGGTGCTGCAGGTGTTCGGCGGGCCCGGGCGCACCGCGATGGGGTTCGTGCCCAGCTACTCGATGCACCCGATCATCTCGGACGGTACCGACACGCACTGGATCCCGGGGAAGCGCACCGCGGACTTCGCGCTCGACGTGGACTACGCCGTGGGCGCGATCGACGAGTTGCGTCCCGACGTCCTGTTCCTCACGAACCCGAACAACCCGACGGGGCACCTCATCGCCGAGGACGACCTGATCCGGCTGATCGAGGCGGCGCCGGGCATCGTCATCGTCGACGAGGCGTACGGCGAGTTCAGCGCCGGGCCGTCGGCGGTGCGACTGCTGGACCGCTTCGGCGAGAAGCTCATCGTGAGCCGCACCATGAGCAAGGCCTTCGCCTTCGCGGGCGGACGCGTGGGCTACCTGGTGGCCGCGCCGGCCATCGTCGGGGCGATCCAGCTCGTGCGGCTGCCGTACCACCTCTCGGTGTTCACGCAGGCCGCGGCGATCGCCGCGATCGACCATCGCGCGGAGACGCTGGCGTCGGTGGCGCACCTGTCGGCCGAGCGGGACCGGATCTCGGCGCGGCTGCGGGAGCTCGGCTACGACGTGATCGAGTCGCACGCCAACTTCATCCTGTACGGCGGCTTCGCGGACGAGTCCGCCGCCTGGCGCACCTACCTCGACGGCGGGGTCCTGGTGCGCGACATGCACATCCCGGGGCACCTGCGCGTGTCTGTGGGGCTGGACCACCAGAACGACGCCTTCCTCGCGATCAGCGAGAAGCTGGCGCCCGAGCAGAAGTGAGTGACCGCATGACCGACCGCATCGCCCGTATCGAGCGCACCACGAGGGAGTCCTCGATCGTGGTGGAGCTCAACCTCGATGGCACCGGCGTCACCGACATCGCCACCGGCGTCCCCTTCTTCGACCACATGCTCACCGCGTTCGGTCAGCACGGCAGCTTCGACCTCACGGTGCAGGCCAAGGGCGACATCGAGATCGACGCCCACCACACCGTCGAGGACACCTCGATCGTGCTCGGCCAGGCGATCGGCGAGGCGCTGGGGGACAAGAAGGGCATCCGCCGCTTCGGCGACTGCTTCATCCCCATGGACGAGACGTTGGCGCACGCCTCCGTCGATGTCTCCGGCCGGCCCTACGCCGTGCACACCGGCGAGCCGGAGTACTTGGTCAGCTCCGTGATCGGCGGCTACCCGGGTGTCCCGTACTCGACGGTGATCAACCGCCACGTCTTCGAGTCCCTGGCGATGAACGCCCGAATCGCGCTGCACGTGCGCGTCCTGTACGGCCGCGACCCGCACCACATCACCGAGGCCGAGTTCAAGGCCGTCGCCCGCGCCCTGCGCGCAGCCGTGGAGCCGGACCCGCGGGTCACCGGCGTCCCGTCGACCAAGGGCACGCTCTAGCGGATCCCACGCGCCGGGCGCCGCGCGCGGGCGTCCGGACCCGCTGCGGCGACCCCGTCCTTTCGGAGGGCGAGGCCGCAAACAATTTTGTAGGATCAACAAAATTGTTCGCGGGAAGTCGGGAGTGCGGATGTCCAAGGTTCGAGGCGTCAGCGCCGTCAGCATCGTGATCGTCCTCCTGGCGGGCCTGCTGGCCTGCGGGTCGCCGGACCGCTCGGGGAAGGACGCAGGGGAGCAGAAGCCGGTTTCGGTATCGGTGGACGTCACCAACCTGCCGCGGCGCATCATCGGGGTGAAGCAGTCCATCCCCGTCAGCGCGGGCGAGGTGACCCTGCTCTACCCGCAGTGGCTGCCGGGAAACCATTCACCCTCGGGCCCGATCGACAAGATCGCCGGCATCTCGTTCTCCGGTGGCGGGAAGAAGTTGGACTGGAAGCGTGATCCGCTCAACGTCTACGC
The DNA here is from genome assembly GCF_037148755.1 of Tsukamurella sp. USMM236. Classification (NCBI taxonomy): domain Bacteria; kingdom Bacillati; phylum Actinomycetota; class Actinomycetes; order Mycobacteriales; family Tsukamurellaceae; genus Tsukamurella; species Tsukamurella sp. USMM236. The sequence goes on along the minus strand of NZ_JBBCSS010000002.1, from coordinate 421,319 downwards.
GCTGAAGGTGACGGTGCCGGACGGTGTCGACACCCTGGATGCGGCGTTCTCGTACCTCACGCCCACCGACAGCACCCAGGGCCGCGTCGTGATGACGCCGAACATGCTCAACCTGCAGTGGAACGCGGTCGTCCTGTACCCGGCGGGGAAGCCCGCGAGCGAGATCCCGTTCACCGCGAGCGTCACCTACCCACCCGGATTCGAGGCCGGCACCGCGCTGGACGTCTCCGGCCGACGCGGCGACACCGTCGACTACCGGACGGTTCCGCTCGACGTGCTCGTCGATTCGCCGGTCTACGCGGGCCGCTTCCACAAGCAGATCGACCTGGCCCCGGGCGCCGAGGTCCCGGTGCGGCTCCAGGTCTTCGCCGACGCGCCGGAGCAGCTCGAGGCCAAGCCCGAGCACATCGAGCAGCACCGGGCGCTCGTCGCGCAGGCGATCAAGCTGTACGGATCGCAGCACTACGATCACTACGACTTCCTGCTCTCGCTCTCCGATCAGCTCAGCTCCAACGGGCTCGAACACCAGCGGTCCAGCGAGAACGGCGAGCCGACCGACTACTTCACGGGGTGGAACCCCGCGGTGGGGAGCGACGATCTGCTCGGCCATGAGTACACGCACTCGTGGAACGGCAAGTTCCGGCGCCCGGCCGACCTGTGGACGCCCGACTTCAACACGCCCATGCAGGACAGCCTGATGTGGGTGTACGAGGGTCAGACCCAGTACTGGGGCAACGTGCTGACCGGTCGGGCGGGGCTGCGGCCGGCGGAGGTCTCCCGCGATGCGCTGGCATCCGTGGTCGCCACGTACACCGACGGCCGCCCGGGCCTGAGCTGGCGGAGCCTGCAGGACACCACGAACGATCCGATCATCGCGCAGCGCCGCACCAAGCCGTACCGGTCCTGGCAGCTCAGCGAGGACTACTACCAGGGCGGTCAGCTCGTGTGGCTGGGCGTGGACGCGCGCATCCGCGAACTGACGGGCGACACGAAGTCGCTCGACGACTTCGCCCGCGCCTTCTTCGGCGTCGACGCCGAGACGTGGAAGACGCAGAACACCTACGACTTCGACAAGGTCGTCGCGACGCTGAACGGTGTGGTCGCCGACGACTGGGCGACGTACCTGCGCGATCGCCTCGACGGCAAGGAGTCGTTCGCCTCGAGCGTCGAGAAGACGGGGTGGAAGTTGGTCTACGACAACAACCCCGGCCCCTTCTTGGCGGCGCAGATGAAGGCGGCGGAGGGTGCGGCCAACTACACCTACTCGATCGGCCTCAACGTGTCCGCGGCGGGCAAGGTCACCGATGTGCGGTGGGACGGACCCGCGTTCAAGGCGAAGGTCGGGACGGGGATGACGGTGCTGTCGGTCAACGACGCCGCGTACTCCCAGGCCACGATGCAGACCGCGATCGAGGCGGCCAAGACGAACCCCGCCCCGATCCGGCTGCAGGTGAAGGACTTCGACCAGACGCGGACCGTCGAGATCGACTACCACGGCGGCCTGCGGTACCCGCACCTGCAACGGATCGAGGGCACCCCGGACTACCTCAGCCGGATCTTCGCGAGTCGTCCGTAGCCGGGGAGCCGGAGGTCAGGCCTCGCCGCGGCGGAGCAGGCGACCGTGGGGGGTCTCGAAGTCGATCTTCTCGCCGCGGAGCCAGGTTCCGCTGACCACGCCGGCGAGGGCGCGGCCGTCGTACGGTGAGATCGCGTTCTTGTGGTGCAGGTGGTGCACGTCGACGACCTGCGCGGCCTCCGGCTCGAAGATCGCGAAGTCGGCGTCGAAGCCGAGGGCGATGCGGCCCTTGCGGGTCATGCCGGCCAGCTTCGCCGGGTTCGCCGACATCCACTCGAGGACCTGCTCGAGGGAGATCCCGCGTTTCTTGGCCTCGGTCCAGATGAGCTGCAGGCCCAGCTGCAGCGACGCGACGCCGCCCCAGGCCACACCGAAGTCGCCGTTCTCGACGTCCTTGAGGTCGATCGTCGAGGGGGAGTGGTCGGAGACGATGCAGTCGATGGTTCCGTCCAGCAGGCCCTGCCACAGGAGTTCCCGGTTCGAGGCCTCGCGGATCGGCGGGCAGCACTTGAAGGCGGTGCCGCCGTTGGGGATCTCCTCGGCGAGCAGCGTGAGGTAGTGCGGGCAGGTCTCGACCGTGAGCTTGACCCCGTCGCGGCGGGCGGTCGCGATCATCGGCAGCGCGTCCGACGAGGAGAGGTGCAGGATGTGCGCCCGCGCCCCGGTCCAGCGGGCGCGCTCGATGACATCGGCGATGGCCACGTTCTCCGCGCCGCGCGGGCGGGAGGCGAGGAACTTCGAGTACTTGTCGCCCTCGGGCTCCGGTGCGTGGTCGATGGCGCGCGAGTCCTCGGCGTGCACGATCATCAGCGAGTCGAACGTGGCCAGCTCGGCCATGTCCTCCTCCATCTCATCGGCGGTGAGGTGGGGGAACTCGTCGACACCCGAGTGCAGCAGGAAGCACTTGAAGCCGAACACGCCGTCGTCGTGCAGCCCGCGCAGCTCGCCCTTGTTGCCCGGGACGGCACCGCCCCAGAAGCCGACGTCGATGTGGGCCTTGGGGCCGGCCACCTCGCGCTTGATGCGCAGGGCCTCGCGGTCGACGGTGGGCGGGATGGAGTTGAGCGGCATGTCGACGAGCGTGGTGACGCCACCCGCGGCAGCGGCCTTGGTGGCGGACTCGAAGCCCTCCCACTCGGTGCGCCCGGGCTCGTTGACGTGTACGTGCGTGTCGACGAGGCCGGGGATCATCACCTGATCGTCGGTCAGCTCGACGACCTCGCGGCCGGTCAGGCCGTTGCCGAGCGGCTCGATGGCGACCACCCGGCCGTCCCGGATGCCGACCTCGCGCGCCACCGTCCCGGCGGTCGTGACGATGCGGCGGCCGCGGACCACCAGGTCGTACTCGGCGGTGTCGGTGCTCATGCAGGTTCTCCTTCGCTAGAAATTCCGAGTCGCGGAATTTCGTCTCGATCCTGGGGCCACACTAGGTGTGACCTGCGCCACTCGTCAAGATCGGCGTTTCCGTCGTGTGACGATCATATTCCGACATACGACATGGCCCTTGACACGCGAGCGGGGATAGGTCTTACTTATCGCTACAAGTGGAACAAAACTTCCGCACAACGGAAAAGATTCGAGCGGTCAGCCAGCAAGAACGAAGGCCCAGCATGACAGAAGAACTCACCCCCCGCGTCGCGGCGCAGGCGAATCCGATCCGGCTCGGTGACGCGGACGTCGCCGATGTTCCCGACGTGGACGCGCTGAACCGGCTCAGCGCCGGCCTCTACAACCAGGACCTCGCGCCGACGAAGCGGGCGGGCCGCACGTGGGGCGGCTACAACATCTTCACCCTGTGGGCGAACGACGTGCACAGCCTCGGCAACTACGCCTTCGCGATCGGCCTGTTCGCGCTGGGCCTCGGCGGGTGGCAGATCCTGCTGGCCCTCGGCCTCGGCGGCGTGTTCCTGTTCGTCCTGCTCAACTTCTCCGGCTTCATGGGGGAGAAGACGGGTGTGCCCTTCCCGGTCATGAGCCGCATCTCCTTCGGCATCCGCGGGGCGCAGATCCCCGCGCTGATCCGCGGTGTCGTCGCGATCGCCTGGTTCGGCATCCAGACCTACCTCGCCTCGGTGGTGCTGCGCATCATGATCGTCGCGGTCGCTCCGGGCGCGGCGACTCTCGATGAGAACCGCTTCCTCGGACTCTCCACCCTCGGCTGGATCTCCTTCCTGGTCCTGTGGGCGATTCAGCTCGTCATCGTCAGCTACGGCATGGAGATGATCCGCAAGTACGAGGCCTTCGCGGGGCCGGTCATCCTGGTCACTATGGCCGCTCTGGCCGTCTGGATGCTCAGCAAGGCCGATTGGTCCATCGCATGGACCACGCCGGAGTCCACGACGGGACTCGACATGTGGCTGCAGATCGTCGGTGGCGCCAGCCTCTGGGTCGCGATCTACGGCACCTTCGTCCTCAACTTCTGCGACTTCACCCGTAACGCGACGTCCAAGAAGTCCATCGTGCGCGGCAACTTCTTCGGCATCCCGCTCAACATGCTGCTGTTCGGCGCCATCGTGATCACGCTGGCCGGCGCCCAGTTCAAGATCAACGGACAGGTCATCGAGTCGCCCGCCGACATCGTCCAGACGGTGCCGAACACGCTGTTGCTCGTCCTCGCGTGCCTCGCGCTGCTCGTGCTCACCGTGGCGGTGAACCTGATGGCGAACTTCGTCGCCCCGATCTACGCGCTCAACAACCTGTTCCCGAAGCACTTGAACTTCCGCAGTGCGGGCCTCATCTCGGGCGTGATCGGCCTGATCATCCTGCCCTGGAACCTGTACAACTCGCCCGCCGTCATCACGTACTTCCTCGGGGGACTCGGCGCGCTCCTCGGCCCGCTGTTCGGCATCGTCATGGCCGACTACTGGCTGATCCGCAAGTCGAAGGTCAACGTGCCCGACCTGTACTGCGACCTGCCCGACGCGCCGTACTTCTACAAGGGTGGCGTGAACCCGCGCGCCGTCGTCGCGCTCGTTCCCACTGCCGGCGCCGCGCTGCTCATGGCCTTCGTGCCCGCCTTCCACGTGGTCTCGAACTACTCGTGGTTCATCGGAGCCGGCCTCGGCGCGCTCGTCTACCTCGTGGTGGCCGACCGCAAGGGCCCGTTCGTCGACGTCTCCGGCGAGCCGATCGCCGTCCCCAGCAAGCACTAGGAGTCCCGCGATGCGCATCCTCGTCGCCAACGTCAACACCACGGAGTCCATGACGGCCGCGATCGCCGAGTCGGCGCGCTCCGCGGCCTCTCCCGGCACCGAGATCGTCGGGATCACGCCGCGGTTCGGCGCGGACTCGTGCGAGGGCAACTTCGAGTCCTACCTCGCCGCGATCGCCGTCATGGATGCGATCACGCGCTACGAGGGGCCGTACGACGCCGTGATCCAGGCGGGGTACGGCGAGCACGGCCGGGAGGGGCTGCAGGAGCTGCTGGAGGTGCCCGTCGTGGACATCACCGAGGCTGCGGCGTCGACCGCGATGTACCTGGGCCACAAGTACTCCGTCGTCACGACTCTCGACCGCACGGTCCCGCTCATCGAGGACCGGCTCAAGCTGGCCGGACTCGACGCCCGCTGCGCGTCGGTGCGCGCGTCGGGTCTCGGCGTGCTCGAGCTCGAGTCCGAGCCCGAGCGGGCCGTCGAGGCCATCGTCGCCCAGGCGCGGGAGGCCGTCGAGCGCGACCACGCCGAGGTCATCTGCCTCGGGTGCGGCGGCATGGCGGAGCTGGAGGAGAAGGTCTCCGCCGCGACGGGCGTCCCCATCGTCGACGGGGTGCGCTCCGCCGTGACGATCGCCGAGGGGCTCGTACGCATGGGCCTGAAGACCTCCAAGGTGCGCACCTACGCCCCGCCGCGCCCCAAGGTCGTAACGGGCTGGCCCTTCCAGAACTGAAGCTCCTATCGGGTAGTCGTTCGAGAAGCAGGACGGCCGCGCCACATTCCGGCGAAGGGATGCACATGACCACGACTGAGGCGCCGAAGAAGAAGCGCTGGTACAGATCCCTGTTCGTCCAGGTGTTGATCGGCATCGCAGCCGGAATCGCCACGGGCATCTTCTTCCCGGGATTCTCGGACCACCTCGCTCCGCTGGGCCAGGGCTTCATCAAGCTCATCAAGATGCTGGTGTCGCCGCTGATCTTCCTCGTGGTGGTGACCGGCATCGCCAAGGTCGGCAGTATGGCCGCTCTCGGCAAGATCGGTGCGAAGGCCCTGCTGTGGTTCACCGTGTGCACCACGTTCGCCCTCGCGCTGGGGCTCGTGGTCGGCAACGTCGTCCGCCCGGGCGAGGGCCTGAACATCGACCCGTCGACCCTCGACGCGAGTGCGCTCGATGAGAAGACGCACGGCGAGACCCTGCCGGGCGGCGTCGACTTCGTCATGAACATCATCCCGACCTCCGTGGTCGACGCCTTCGCGAAGAACAACCTGCTCCAGGTGCTGTTGTTCGCGGTGCTCTTCGGCGTGGCGCTCGCGGCGATCAGCGAGAAGGTCCAACCCGTCCTGCTCGAGGTCATCGACCAGGCGATGCACGTGATCTTCCGGATCGTCAGCTACATCATGTATCTGGCGCCGATCGGTGCGTTCGGCGCGATGGCCTTCACCGTGGGGAACTACGGCGCCGACTCGCTCAAGTCCTTCGGCATGCTGGTGCTCGCGTGCTACGGCGCCGCCGTCGTCTTCATCCTCATCCTCGCGGTCGCGGTGCGTCTCATCACCGGTGTGAGTACGTGGAAGTTCCTCAAGTACTGCCGCGAGGAGTTCATGCTCGCGCTGGGCACGGGGTCGTCCGAGGCCGTGATGCCGTCGATCATCAAGAAGCTGGACGCGGCGGGCTGCGACCGATCGGTGGTCGGTCTGGTGATCCCGACCGGCTACTCCTTCAACCTGGACGGCGCGGCGATCTACCTCTCGCTGTCGATGATGTTCCTCGCGCAGGCCGTCGGCGTGGACCTCAGCATGGGGCAGCAGATCACGATCATGGGAATCCTGATCCTCAGTTCCAAGGGGATGGCCGGCGTCCCGGGCTCCGCGTTCGTGGCGTTGTCCGCCACGGCCGCTGCGGTCGGTGCCTTCCCGGTGGCCGCGGTCGCCCTGCTCCTCGGCGCCGACCGCCTCATGGACTCGATGCGTGTGGCGACCAACCTGCTGGGCAACTGCCTCGCCACCTTCGTCATCGCGCGGTGGGAGGGCCTGCTCGACACGGAGAAGATGAAGGCGGTCCTGGAGGGCACGCTCGTCGTCGACGATCCCGACGACGTGCGCGCGCACCCCGGCCACGGCGCGGCCGCGTTCCCGCCGCGTGCCGATGCCGTAGCGCCGGCCGCGGCCGGCGCCGAGACGACCGTCGATGCCGAAGGGGCGAAGAATGTCTGACACCACCGCTCCGGCTGGTCCCGAGGCCACGGTCGCGATCCTCGGCAGCTGGGGCTATTACGGGCTCCTCGACGACGCCCGCGCATACCCGGTGGACACGCCCTACGGCGCGCCGTCGGACGACGTGGTGATCGGGAGCGCGCACGGCCGGCGCGTCGCGTACCTGACGCGGTCCGGCCGCGAGCGGACCATCCCGCCGCACAAGATCAATCACCGCGCCAACATCTGGGCGCTGCACCACCTCGGCGTGCGGCACATCCTCGCCGCCACGCCCGCCGGAGCCTTCGACCCCGCGGTGGGCGTCGGCACCGTCGTCGTCCCGGACCAGCTCGTCGACCGGACCGGGCGCACCGACGACACCTTCCACGACGACGAGGACGTCCGGGTCTCGTTCGCGCAGCCCTTCTCCGAACCGACCCGCGCCGCCGCGATCGACGCGCTCCGCGACCAGCGCTGGGTCGTCGCCGATGGCGGTGTGGTCGTGGCGATCCGCGGCCCGCGCTTCTCGACCGCGGCCGAGTCCCGCTGGTACGCGGCGCAGGGCTGGGACGTCGTGTCGACCACCCCGTACCCGGAGGCGGCGCTGGCCCGCGAGCTCGGCATGGGCTATGCCTGCGTCGCGCTGGTCACCGATCACGACGTCATCGCCGAGACCCCGTGGCCCGTCAGCCAGGAGCGGGTCCAGGAGGAGCTCGACGCGAACACCCTGCGCCTACGCGAGGCGCTCGTGCGTGCCGCGGCGACCCTGTCCTGACCGACGGACCTCCACGCCACAGGGAAGTGCCCCTCCCGGAATCCGGGAGGGGCACTTCACGTATCGGCTCGCTACAGGGCGATCTGGCGGTTGACGTCCTTGTAGAGCAGGTAGCGGAAGTTCGACGGTCCGCCGGCGTAGCAGGCCTGGGGGCAGAAGGCGCGCAGCGACATGTAGTCGCCCTCCTGCACCTCGACCCAGTCGCCGTTGAGGCGGTAGACGGCCTTGCCCTCCAGGACGTACAGGCCGTGCTCCATGACGTGGGTCTCGGCGAACGGGATCGACGCGCCCGGCTCGAACGTCACGATGTTGCAGTGCATGTCGTACGCCAGGTCCTGCGGATCGAGGATCCGGGTGGTGCGCCACTTGTTGTCGGTGCCCGGCATCGGCGAGGGCTCGATGTCGCGCTCGTTGCCGACGGCGACCTTCGGCGTGTGCCCGGCGAGCGGCTCGTAGCGCTTGCGGACCCACTGGAAGACGGCGGCACCGTCGGACGTGTTGGCTACCGACCAAGACGTGCCCGCGGGGATGTACGCGTAGCCGCCCTCGGTGAGGGTGTGCGCCTCGTCGTCGATCGTCACCTGCAGGGTGCCCTGCGTGACGAGGAGGAAGCTCTGGACCTCGGGCTGCGGCTCCGGCGCCTCCGAGCCGCCGCCGGGGGAGACCTCGACGATGGACTGCGCGAAGGTCGTCGAGCCGCCCGCGACGGGGCGGTTGAGCACCCACGCGCGGGTGTTGGTCCAGCCCGGGAAGACCGAGGTCACGATGTCGCGCATGACGCCGCGCGGGATCACGGTGTAGGCCTCGGTGACGATGGCGCGATCCGTGAGCAGGTCCGTCTGCGGCGGGTGGCCGCCCTGCGGCGAGTAGTAGACGGGGGCGGACGAGCTCATCGGGTCTCCTCGGGCTGGGTGATGGTGGGGCGGTTCAGGGCGAGGTCGCGCACCGTCTCGACGGTGACCTCGGCGGCGGACGCGACCTCGGCGGCGGTGACCGCCCCGCAGGTCACGCCGCGATGGATGAAGGACGCGAGCGCGCGGGCCGTCGCCGGCTCGTCGAGGATCGCGGAGTCGATGCGGTGCACGTAGTTCCGCAGCCGGGTCGCGGCGGCGGGGAAGCCGTCGCGGTAGAAGGCGTAGGTCGCGAGGAACCGCGTGACGAGCTGAGCCGGGTGCAGATCCCAGCCCTGGTAGATGCCGCGCTCGAGGTGGCGGCGCACCAGCCGCGCGTGCAGGCGCCAGGCGTCGGCCACGTGGGCGGGATCGCCGATCGGCAGGATGTTCGTGGAGCCGTCCGAGAGGTGCACGCCCGTTCCGGCGACGGCCAGCTGCATGACGTTCTTGGCGTGGTCCGCGGCGGGGTGTTCCATCGACTGGTACTGCGCGGCGATGCCGAGCGAGGCGGAGTAGTCGTAGGTGCCGTAGTGCAGGGAGGTGACCCGCCGGTCGGCGGCGTGCAGCAGGGTGGCGACGGGTGCGGTGCCGTCGGCCCCGAGGATCACCTGGGGCGTCTCCACCTGCACCTCGAAGCGGAGCCGGCGCTCGCCCAGGCCCAGTGCGGTCTCGAGGCCGCGGCTCGCGTCGACCATCGCCTCCACCTGGCCGGCCGTGGTCACCTTCGGCAGCGTGATGGTGAGTCCCTCGGGCAGCGGGCCGGCCGCGACGAGACCGCTGACGAACAGGTCGAGGGTCCGAAGTCCGCGGGCGCGGGTGGGCGCCTCGAAGCACTTGAAGCGGATGCCGATGAACGGGGCCGTCGACCCGTTGGCCACGGCCTTCGTCACCGCGTCGACGGCGCGGGCCACGTCGGCGTCCTCGGCGTCGTCGCCGCGGTCGCCGTAGCCGTCCTCGAAATCGAGCCGGATGTCCTCGATCGGCTCCTCGGTCAGCTTGCGCCGCACCAGATCCGGGAGATCTCGGTCGTCGAGGCCCAGGGTGCGGGCGACCTCGTCCAGGCCGCCGGCGGCGTCGGCCGCCGCGAAGGCCTGCTCGCCCCACTCCCGAGTCGTCTCGGGTGTGAATCGGTCGGCCGGCAGGTAGACGGTGTGCACGGGCTGCCGGCGACCGTCGTCTCCGGGGAATTCGCGGGCCAGGAGCGCATCGGTGTCGGCCAGGCGGCGATCGATCGAGGCCAGGGCGTCGTCGGAGAGCGAGCGGCTGGGCATGGGTCCTCCGTCAGAGCTGAATGGAAAAGAAATTCCGTATGGTGGAGTCTACGCCGGTCCTGTGCTTCGCACAAGGATATTCGCGACGTCGTCCGACCGCTTCGCCCTAGGCCGCGACCTCGTCCCCGCCGATCCACACGCGCGCGACGTCCGCGGGGGTGGCCAGGGAGAAGATCTTCGCGAGGGCGTTCTCCGCCGAGGCCGCGTGCCGCAGGCACACGTCGAGCGGTTGGCCGTTGTGGGGGCGCACCAGGATGGCGTCGAACTGGCTCCCTGTCGAGAGGTCGCCGACGTCGTCCAGGCCGAGCGCGCTCGCGCCCGCCCGGGTGGCGAGGTACAGCAGGTGGGCGGCGGTGAGCGGCACCCCGTCGGACATCAGGAGCTGCTGCATGAAGTACGCCTGCAGTCCCTCCTTGAACAGGGAGAAGCCGCTGCCCGCGCCCACGTCCGAGCCGAGGGCCACCTGGACGCCGTGTTCGAGGTGGCGCCGTAGTGGGAACGATCCGCTGGCGAGAGCCGAGTTGGACGTCGGGCAGTGCGCCACCGCGGCGCCCGCGCTCGCCAGCAGCGCGAGCTCGGGATCGGTCGGATGCGCGTTGTGCGCCAACACCGAGCGCTCGTGGATGAGCCCGTGGCGGTGGTAGGTGTCGAGGTAGTTCGGCGATCCGGGGAACTGCTCGATCACGGCGGCGATCTCGGCGGGGTTCTCGTTGATGTGGGAGGTGAACCACAGGCCCGGGACGTCCTGCATGAGCGCGGCCCCGCTGGCGAGCATAGCGGGCGTGGTGGAGTACGAGAACCGGGGCGTGACCGCGTATCGCAGTCGACGGTGCCCGTGCCAGCGCTCCGCGAGCTTGCGGCCCTCGTCGTACGTCCGTTCCGGCGTGCTGAGCAGCGGCTCGGGCAGGTTGTGGTCGCTGGTGACGAGTCCCGCGGTGACGCGCACCCCGACCCGATCGGCCTCGGCGAAGAGGGCGTCCACCGCATCGGCGAAGTGCGAGCCGAAGACCAGCGCAGTGGTGGTTCCCGCGGCGGTGAGGCCCGCAAGGAATTCGCCGGCGATGGTGCGGGCGTACTCCGGATCCTCGAGCTTGCACTCCTCGGGGAGCGCGCACTGGTCGAGCCAGTCCAGGAGCGGCATCCCGAGGCCGCCGATGGCGCGGACCTGCGGGTAGTGGACGTGGGTGTCCACGAAGCCGGGGAGGAGGACGCCGTCGCGGACGTCGACGACCTCCGCCTCGGGGTAGTTGTCGGCGATGGTCCGGAAGTCGCCCCGATCGACGATCTTCCCGTCCTGGACCGCGAGGCCGGCATCGTCGGCGGAGCGGAGAGTGCCTCCGGCGAAGGGACTTTCGGGCGTGTCGAGCACCTGGGCGCGGTAGATGATCATGCGGGGTCTCCTTGAACGGCTGAGGGGAACCGGACGAGCAGGTCGGCGGCGACGCTCACGGCGATGGTCGCCGGATGTTTGCCGCCCAGGGCGCTCAGCCCGATGGGGGATTGGATGGTGTCGATGGTCGCGGCGTCGTGTCCGGTGTCGGCGAGCATGGCGCGGAAGCGGGTCCACTTCGCGGCGGAGCCGATGAGGCCGACGCTGCCCAGGCCCGGCGTCCGCAGGACCTGGTCGCACAGGCTGAAGTCCTCGGCGTGATCGTGGGTCATGATCAGCACGTGGCAGCCCGCGGGCAGATCCTCGAGGACCTCCTCGGGCAGCATCGAGTGCCGCAGGTGCACGGTGGCCTCACCGGGCTCCAGGGCGCCGGCGGCCTCGATCTGCTCGGGGCGCGAATCCGTCAGGTACAGCTCGACGTCGTGGCGGGACAGGATCCGCGCGAGTTCGAGGCCGACGTGGCCCACCCCGAAGATCGCGACCGCCGGTACCACCGGGAGCGGCTCGAACAGGAGAACCACCTCGCCTCCACAGCATTGGCGCCCGTGTTGATTGCGGGCCTTGTCGTTGAGGCGCAACGTGAGCGTCTCGGGCGTCGCGACCGCGTCCCGGAGCATCTCCCGGGCCCGGTCGATCGCCGTCAGTTCGAGATTGCCGCCCCCGATCGTGCCGAATTCGCCGTCGGCGGTGGCGATCATCTTGGCGCCCGCCTCGCGCGGAGCGTGCCCGCGGACCCCGATCTGAGTGATCAGGACCGCGGAGACGCGTTGCCGACGCAGGCGGGCGGCGTCGCCCAGCCAGGTCATGGCGGGCTCAGCCGAGAGGCGCGGGGGCCGGCGCCGCGGAGGCGGTTCCGGCCGCCGGGACGGGGGTCCGACGGTGACCGTTCCGCTCGGGACCGGCGGAACGCGCGGCCTCGACCGCCCAGTACACCGCCTCCGGCGTCGCAGGGGAGGCCAGCTCCACGGCGGTCCCGGGCGGGCCGAACGCGGCCGCCGCCTGGCGCAGCGCCTCGCGGACGGAGAAGGCGAGCATGAGCGGGGGCTCGCCGACGGCCTTCGAGCCGTAGACGGCACCGTCCTCGTGCGCCTTGTCCAGCAGCGAGACCCGGAAGTCGGGTGGCATCTCGGAGAAGCTCGGCAGCTTGTACGTGCTCGCCGACTGTGTGAGCAGGCGGCCGCGGGTGGGGCGGTCGCTCTCGTCCCAGCGCAGATCCTCCAGCGTGAGCCAGCCGGCGCCCTGCACGAACCCGCCCTCGATCTGGCCGATGTCGATCATCGGCGAGAGGGAGTCGCCCACGTCGTGGACGATGTCCACGCGGCGCAGGCGGTACGCGCCGGTGAACCCGTCGACCTCGACCTCGCTCGCCGCCACCCCGTAGGCGAAGTACTTGAAGGGCACGCCCTGCATCGCCTTGGCGTCCCAGTGCAGTCCCTCCGTCCGGTAGTAGCCGGAGGCGGAGAGCTGCACCCGCTGGAAGTAGGCGGCGTGCACGACCTCCTCCCAGCTGAGCTTCTGCGCGGAGGCGCCGAGCCCGCTGATGGTCCCCTCGCTGAACCGCACGTCGGAGGGATTCGTGCCGATGAGTGACGCGGCGACGCCGGCGAGGCGGTCGCGGATCTGCTCGCACGCGTTCTTCACCGCGCCGCCGTTGAGGTCGGCGCCGGAGCTCGCGGCGGTGGCGGAGGTGTTGGGCACCTTGTCCGTCCGCGTCGGAGCCAGGCGGACGCGCGACAGGGGGACGCCGAGCGTGGTCGCGGCGACCTGCAGCATTTTGGTGTGCAGCCCCTGCCCCATCTCGGTGCCGCCGTGATTGATCAGGATGGAGCCGTCCTTGTAGACCAGCACGAGGGCGCCGGCCTGGTTGAAGGCGGTGAGGTTGAAGGAGATCCCGAACTTGACCGGAGTCAGGGCGAGGGCGCGCTTGACGTTCGGGTGCGTCGCGTTGAACGCGGCGATCTCCGCCTCGCGGGCCTCGACCTCGCCGGTGGTGATGACCTGCTCCCACGCGGTCCGGACGCGGTCGGCGTGGCGGACGGGCTGGCCGTACGGCGTCGTCTGGTCGTCGCCGTAGAAGTTGCGGCGCCGGAGTTCCCGCGCGGACAGGCCGAGGCGCGGGGCGCAGGTGCCGAGGATGTCCTCGATGACGAGCATGCCCTGCGGCCCGCCGAAGCCGCGGAACGCGGTCTGCGAGGTCTTGTGGCACTTCGCGATCCGTCCGTGCACCGCGATGTTGGGGATCCAGTAGGCGTTGTCGATGTGGCACAGCGCGCGAGCGAGCACCGGCTCGGAGAGGTCGAGGCTCCAGCCGCCGTCCGCCGTGAGGGTGGATTCGAGGGCGGTGATGAGGCCGGCCGCGTCGAAGCCGACCCGCCAGGTGGCGTGGAAGCCGTGCCGCTTGCCCGACATGGTCATGTCCTGCGTGCGGTCCAGCCGCAAGCGCACCGGCCGACCCGTGAGTGTGGCGCCGAGTGCGGCGATGGCGGCGAAGCCGTGCGGCTGCATCTCCTTGCCGCCGAACGCGCCGCCCATCCGCAGGCACTGCACCGTCACGGCATTGCTGGGCAGGCCCAGCACGTGCGCCACGATGTCCTGCGTCTCCGACGGGTGCTGGGTGCTGGACTGGACGAAGATCTGGCCGCTCTCGTCGACCTGGGCCAGGGAGGCGTGGGTCTCCAGGTAGAAGTGCTCCTGGCCCGCGAACTCGAACTCGCCGGTGTACACGTGCACCGCGTCGGCGAAGCCGGCGTCGAGGTCGCCGCGTCGGACCGTGGGACGGGCACCGTGGAAGCTCTCCGCCCTGATGGCGTCGCCCAGCGAGATGAGAGAGGGGAGCGGCTCGAGCTCGAGCTTCACCGCCGCGGCGCCCAGTCGGGCCGCCTCCAGCGTCTCGCCGAGCACCCAGCACACCGCGTGCCCGAAGAACATCACCTCGTCCTCGGGGAACAGCGGCTCGTCGTGCTTGACGCCGGCGTCGTTCACGCCGGGGACGTCGGCGGCGGTCAGGACGCGGACGACGCCCGGTACCCGCAGCGCGGGAGCGGTGTCGATCGAGAGGATCCGGGCGTGGGCGCACTCGGCCTGGACGGGGTGCGCATGCAGTGCGCCGGGCGTGCGGCCGACGAGATCGTCCGTGTAGAGGGCGGCACCGCTCACGTGCAGGGCCGCGCTCTCGTGCGGGACGTCGAGCCCGACGACGGGGTTCGCGGGGCGCTCGGACAGGTGGCTCATGACAGCTCCTCTCGGGCCGTGGTCTCGGCGTGGAGCTTCTCGAGCGAGCGGCCCAGCATGGCCACCCGGTAGCGCCCGGAGGCCCGGTGGTCGTCCATCGGGGTGCCCTCCGCGCGCAGCACCTCGGCGGCGGCGCGCACGGTGTCCTCGGACCAGGGGCGCCCGACGAGTGCCTGCTCGGTCGCGGTCGCACGGAGCGGGGTCGCCGCCACGCCGCCGAGCCCGATGGCGGCGCGGGTGACCGTGCCGGCGTCCACGGTCAGCGCGAAGGCGACCGCGACGCTGGAGATGTCGTCGAAGCGGCGCTTGGCGATCTTGTGGAACGCGGTGAGCGGGCTCAGCGGCAGAGGGATCCGGACCGCCTTGATGAGCTCGTCGGGGCGGCGCACCGTCGCGCGGTAGCCGGTGAAGTAGTCCGCGAGCGGGACCGTGCGCTCGCCGTCGCGCGAGGCCAGGACGAGGCGGGCCTCGAGTGCGAGGAGCGCGGGCGGGGTGTCGCCGATCGGCGAGCCGGTCCCGAGGTTGCCGCCCAGCGTCGCGGCGTTGCGGATCAGCCGGGACGCGAACTGCGGGAAGACCTGGGCCAACAGGGGGACGCGCCCACCGAGGCGGCGTTCGATCTCGGACAGCGTCAGCGCCGCGCCGATCTCGAGTTCGTCCTCCTCCCAGCGCAACTCGCGGAGCTCGGGCAGGCGGTCGATGGCGACCACGAGGGGCTCGCGCCGTCCCTTGAGGTTGACGTCGACGCCGAAGTCGGTGGATCCGGCGACGAGGACGGGGGAGTCCTCGCCGGCGAGCAGGTCGAGGACTTCGCCGAGTCCGGCGGGCCGGACGAACCGTCCCTGCGGACCGTCGACCACGGTCGGGGCGGCGGCGGGGGCTGCTGCAGCACGTCGGGCGGCGAGTGGATCGTCGGCCGCGGGTTCCGCGGGCAGGCCGTAGGCGGCGTCCCGGATCGGCCGGTAACCCGTGCAGCGGCACAGGTTGCCGGAGAGAGAGTGCAGGTCGAAGCCGTTGGGGCCGTGCTCCTCGTCGTGGGCGGGGCAGGCGTCGCTTCCGGTTTCCGGTGCGTCGGCCGCGGCCCGGTCGGGCCGGTAGTACTCGGCCGCCATGCTGCAGATGAAGCCGGGCGTGCAGTAGCCGCATTGCGATCCGCCGCGGAGCGCCATGGCGGTCTGGACCGGGTGCAGGTCGTCCGGCGCGCCGAGTCCTTCGGAGGTGATCACCTCCTGGTCGGCGAGGGCGGCTGCGGGGGTGAGGCAGGCGTTGATCGCGGTCCAGCGTGTGCGGTCGGCCGGGGAGTCGGCGTCGCCGGGGCGGGCCACGAGGATCGAGCAGGCGCCGCACTCACCCTCGGCGCAGCCCTCCTTCGCGCCGGTAAGGCCCTGGTCGCGAAGCCAATCGAGGGCACTCGTGTGTGCCGGGCCGGTGAAGGGTCGGGATCGACCGTTCACGGTCACATGACATCCGGTCAGCGTTTCGGTCACCGCTGCATCCCTACTGAACCGCGGCATGCGGTTCCGACAGGCATGGTTTGCGAGGCTGAGCTGGACCGCTGGTTTTCCATGCGAACACGATCCAGTGCATTTCATGATAGGTGACGGGGGTCACATCGGGAAGAGCTTTTCGGAATCTTCTTTCCGCATCACGGAGTGTGATGCGGGAGCCGTTCCGGCTCGGCCCTGCGTCGTTGCAGGTCAGCCGCCGATCAACGCGGTGATCGGTCCTCGGACGAAGTAGAGGATGAATCCGATCGAGACCGCCCACAGTAGCCAGTGCGCCTTCTGTCCGCGACCGCTGAGGAGGCTCAGGAGGGCCCACGTGATGAAGCCGACACCGATGCCGTTGGCGATCGAGTAGGTCAGCGGCATGGTGACGATGGTGAGGAAGGCGGGCAGGGCCACCGAGAAATGGGTGAAATCGATCTCCCGGATCTGTGCCACCATCATCGATCCGACCACCACCAGGGCCGCCGCGCCGACCTCCATCGGGATCACGCCGATGAGCGGCGCGAAGAACATCGATCCCAGGAACAGCACGCCGGTCACGCAGGCGGCCAGGCCGGTGCGCGCGCCCTCCGCGATGCCGGACGCCGAGTCGACGAAGACGGTGTTCGACGAGCCGGACGTCGCGCCGCCGGCGACCGCGCCCATGCCCTCGATGACGAAGGCGGACCGGATGCGGGGGAAGGTCCCGTCGGGCTGGCCGACGCCGGCCTGGCGGGCGAGGCCGGTCATCGAGCCCATGGCGTCGAAGAAGTTGGTGAAGACCAGCGTGAACACCAGCATCGTGGCCGCCAGCGCACCGACCCGCTCGAACGCCCCGAACAGGTCGAACTGTCCGACGAGGCTGAAGTCGGGCAGCGCGACGATCTGGCTGGGCAGCTCAGGAGCGCTGAGGTTCCAGCCCTTCGGGTCGGGGTGCGTCGGGTCGCCGACGGTGCCGAGCTTGGCGAAGTGCTGCACGACGATCGCGGCGAGGGTCGCGACGACCATACCGATGAGGATGGCTCCGGGGACGCGGCGGGCGATGAGCACGGCGATCAGCAGCAGGGCGAAGATGAAGATCGCGGTGGGAAGCGTTTCGATCGAGCCGTCGTGGCCGAGCTGGACCGGCGGGCCGGCCGGGGTGCGCGTGACGAAACCCGAGTTCACGAACCCGATGAAGGCGATGAACAGGCCGATGCCCACCGTGATCGCGGTCTTGAGCTCGGCCGGGACCGCCCGGAAGAT
Organism: Tsukamurella sp. USMM236; assembly: GCF_037148755.1. Classification (NCBI taxonomy): domain Bacteria; kingdom Bacillati; phylum Actinomycetota; class Actinomycetes; order Mycobacteriales; family Tsukamurellaceae; genus Tsukamurella; species Tsukamurella sp. USMM236. Next base: position 404,106 of record NZ_JBBCSS010000002.1, on the reverse strand, counting down.
CGCCGTCCGGATGCCTGTGGCGCCGAGTACGACGATGATCACGCCGTTGATGATCACCAGGCCCATCGCCTCCGGCCACGTGACGTCCTTGACGACCGCGACCGCGAGGAAGGAGTTCATGCCGAGGCCGGCGGCGAGTGCGAAGGGGAGGCGCGCGACCAGGCCGAAGAGGATTGTGATGACACCCGCTGTCAGGCCCGTCACGGCGGTGACCTGGACGAATCCGAGCTTGCCCTCGAGCGCATCGGACGAGCTGCTCAGGATCAGGGGGTTCAGTACGACGATGTAGGCCATCGCCACGAAGGTGACGAGGCCGCCCCGGATCTCCCGGGGGATCGTCGAGCCGCGGCGGGTGATCTCGAAGAAGCGGTCCAGGAACTGCGAACTCGCCGGGCTCTCGACGCGTTCGTCGGCCCCGTTCTGTTCTTGCTGGCTGGTCATGGTGGTCCTCTCGGTCCGAAACGCCGGGCGGGGCCCGTCGCGTTCAGGCGCTCCGGGGAGCGGCGGCGAAGTGGGGCTGATCGAAGGCGACGCGTGGTGGCGATCGCGTGGGGCTCCGCAGATTTGCGTTCCGCCCATCGGAAATGTGATTCCGATCACGTTGAGTGAAGCATGCGGCCTGGGGGCTGTCAAGCAGAAGTTCTGCGCGATTCTCGGCGACTTCCGCCGGGCGACAACACTTGCCGGACGAGACCGGTGGATCGAGGGGGCATCTACGCGAGCCGAGGCTGCGAGAGCTGTTCCGTATCGTGGCGGATGACTTTCGGTCGGCAGGCGTGGTTCACCTGCCTCGTCGGCCGTGGATCGAAATCAATACCGCAATACGGAACGCAGGATGGAATTGTGAGCGTACCGTCGGGATTGGAACAGCAAACGATCAGACGTTCGGGGAGGCGATCATGGCGGGGAAGTCCACCTCCGGTGTGCAGTCGGTGGAGCGCGCTTTCGAGCTGCTCGAGCTCATGGGGCGCGCCGGCGGCGAGTGCTCGCTGAGCGAACTGTCCGCGGGCACGCCGCTCCCTCCACCCACGATCCACCGCCTACTCCGCACGCTCGTGGGTATCGGCTACGTCCGGCAGCTGCCCAATCGGCGCTATGCACTCGGGCCCCGGCTGATCCGGCTCGGTGAGGTCGCGAACCGGCAGCTCGGTGCCGTGGCCGTGCCCGTGCTCCAGGCGCTGGTCGACGAGCTCGAGGAGACCGCGAGCCTCGCGGTCCTCGACGGCGACATGGTGATCTACACCGGGCAGGTGCCCTCGCAACACAGCATGCGCACCAACAACGAGGCCGGTCGCCGGGTCAATCTGCACAACAGTGGAGTCGGCAAGGCGGTGCTCGCCGAGCTCGACGACGCGCGCATCGTCAAACTCGTCGGCCAGGCCGGGATCCCCGCGCCGACCGCGAACAGTGTGAGCACCTTGTCCGGCGTCTTCGCCGAGGTGGAGAAGATCCGCGCGCGCGGTTACTCGATCGACGACGAGGAGCAGGAGGTGGGAGTGCGCTGCTACGCCATGGCGGTGCCCGGCGCCCCGACCCCCATGGCCGTCGGCATCTCGGGCCCGGTCTCGCGGCTCAGCGCCGACTTCGTCGACCGTGCGATCCCCGCCCTGCAGCGCGCCACCGGCATCATCTCCGACGCCCTGATCGGCGCTCGCGAGATCTGACGATCAGTCCGACCAGACGACCACCGCGAGTCGCCGTCCCGCAGCCTCTACGTAGAAGTCGCGGAGCGCGTGGAAATGATCGGCGATGTATCCGCGCGGATCGGTCGGTGCCTCGAACCCGAGTTCCCGCTCGGCTTGCGCGGGGTCAGTCGAGATCGCGCGCGCGGTGTGATTGATGTCGATTGACGCGAGGCGCCTCGCGACAGCGGGAACATCGTCGGGGCCGATAGCCCGCGGCGCCTCCATGACGGGGAGGAACGGCTCCCGATAGGACGGATTGACTTCGTACGCACCCGCCCACGCGAGGTCGAGCAGGGCGAACTCCGCCGCCGGCGAGCCGGACAGGGTGAGTGCTCGGGCGATGTAGCGGGGCGCCCAGTTCAGGTCGAGGTAGTCCTCGTCGGGGCCGTCGAACGAGCACAGCCGATCGAGCAGGTCGACAGAGCGCGAGCACGCCGCGAGGTGTTCGCGTGTTACCCGTGCCAGCTGCTGCGTCACAGCCATGGCGCACTCCATCCGTTCTGTTGGTCGTCGAGTGATCACTGTCGACGCACGGTAGTGCGCGGCTGAGCCGTGCGGTACCGGATTTCGGTCGGGGTGATTCGAGACGGAATTGTCGGCGACCGGCGGCGGTTGGAACACTCATGGCGAAAGTAGTGGTGGCACAGGCGTTCGGAGGGCCGGAGGTCCTCGAGGTGATCGAGCGGGAGCTGCCCGCTCCGGGGCCGGGCGAGGTCGTCGTCGAGTTCCGGGCGATCGGCGTCAACCCGATCGACTACAAGCTCTACAGCGGAGCGTTCGGCGACGATCCGTCGACGCTGCCGCAGAACGTCGGGAGCGAGGGTGCCGGGGTGGTGACCGCGGTCGGTCCCGACGCCGTCGGACCGAGGGGCCCGATCGCCGTCGGCGACGAGGTCGTCGTCTACCGGGGTGACGGCGTCTACGCCTCCTCGGCGATCCAGTCGGCCCAGGCGGTGCTGCCGAAGCCCGCGGATCTGGGCTGGGAGGACGCCGCCGGGCTGCTGCTCACGGGCGCGACGGCGTGGGACGCCGTCGAGCGCATCGGTGTCGCCGCGGGCGACACCGTGCTGATCCATGGAGCGGCCGGCGGCGTCGGACTGCTGGCGGTGCAACTCGCGCGGCTCCGCGGCGCCACCGTGATCGGCACCGCGCGGGCCGCCAACCACGAGTACCTGCGCGGGCTCGGCGCGACCCCCGTCGAATACGGCGACGGGCTCGCGGACCGAGTGCGCGCGCTGGCGCCGGACGGCGTGAGCGCGGCCATCGACACCGTCGGCACCGACGAGGCGGCGGACGTCTCCCTCGACCTCGTCGCCGACCGGAAGCGGATCGTGACCATCGCGGGATTCGGCCGCGCAGTGCAGGACGGCTTCCTCGCGATCGGCGGGCCCGACCCGGACAGTGCCCGCATTCGCGATGAGGCCCGCGGCCCGCTGCTGGACCTCGCAGGCGAGGGCAAGCTGGTGAACGCGGTCGCCAAGACGTTCCCGCTCGCCGACGCCGCGCGGGCGCACACCGAGCTGAAGGCCGCGCACCCGATCGGGAAGTTCATCCTGATCCCGTAGTACTACGGTGCGCCCGCCAGGTGTTCGAGCAGAAGTGCCGCCCACTGGGCCTCGTCGTGTCCGCCGGAGTAGACGGTGTGCTCCACGTCGTGGCCCGCGCGGCCGGCGGTGGTCGCGAGGTCGGCGACTGCGGGGGTGAGTTCCTCCTCGAAGGCCCCGGACGCCAACCGGATCGAGAACGCCCGGGACGGGCAGGCGGCGATCAGGTCGTGGATCCAGTCCTGTCGCGCCGCGACGTCCGCGGGCCGGCCCGTGAGGCCGGGGCGCCACCAGACGGAGGGGGAGTACGCGAGTACCTCGTCGACGAGCCTGGGGTGCCGCGCCGCGAACGCGAGTGCGGCCAGGCCGCCGAGACTCTGCCCGGCGATCGTCACCCTGCCCGGGGAGTCCAGCCGTTGTAGCGCAGCGGGAAGGACCTCGTCCGTGATCGCCGCGAACAGCTCGTCGTGGGCGCCGAGGAACCGGAGCCGCGCCGCGGGGTCGGCGGGGGAGTCGATGCCGAGCACGGCACACCGTCGGCCCGAGGCGGCCAGGACGTCGGGCAGGCGGAACCGGTCGAACCACGTGTCGGCGTCGAAGGCGATGAGCAGGTCCATCGCCCCCGGGCCGGACGGTGCGGACAGCCGGTACCGGAGAGGCTCCGGGCACAGATCGATGGTGCGGTCCAGCGCCGTGGACGTCGCAGCCGCCGGCGCGGTCCAGGCGTCGAGCCGGGGAGCGTCCGGCCCGGCCAGGAGCGATCCGAACGGCGAGCCGGCCAGCGCCGCAGCGTTGTGCGGGTCGATGCGTGCGCGGCGGAGCAGCTCGCGCGGGGGTGGGATCTCCTCGGGCCCTGCGTGGCCCGCGGCGCGCAACGGGAGCACGCGGTAGGTGGCCAGCACGTCGCGCGGCACCGCGAGCTCGGCGAACCACAGATCGCTCGCGGCCCGGCGCCGCATCATTCCGAGGGCGACGTGCCGCTTGTCGGTGAGACGGTTCACCCAGAGGTACGCGCCCCCGGATCGATCCCCGGGAGCGGAGCGCCACGTGAACAGCGCCCGTACCCGCGTCGGGTCGTCGGGGTCGTCGGTGAGGAGCGGGCTGCCGAGCGACAGTAGCGTGGACGCGGTCGCCTCCGACAGTGATTCAACCTCGTGGACGATGCAGTGCCGCACCGCATCCGCCGACGGCTCCGGGCGGACCGTCACGTCGTCGCTCCCGACCCCGCTACCGACACCGCATCCTCTCGCTCGGCTCGGGTGCCCCGGCGGACGTAGTAGGCGGCGAGGAAGGTCCCGGCCCCGGTGAGGGAGCAGAGGACGGCGCCGGCGACGTCGTTGTTGTACTCCGACTTGCGAACGTTCCGGGTGCGTGCGTAGTCGTACGAGGACGGCGCGGTCGAGATCCCGCGCTGTAGCGCGGCACGGTGGGCATCGACGCCTGAGACGGGAGGCCCGCCGGCGGGCACGTACAGGTCGAACGTCGAGATCCCCTTCGAGACGACCATCCAGCAGGTGTCGGTCGGCCCCATCGGGCGCCCCTCGCAGTGCACCGCTCCGCCGGGCCCCCGCGCGACGTCCGCGCCCAGGGTGATCGCACCCCAGGTGGCGACGATGCCCATCATGATCAGCAGAACCGGTAGCGCCTTCACTGCAAGGCGGTCGTTCTCGGCCGCGAGTTCGGCGCGATACGCCCGCGCCTCCTCGCTGCCCTCGTCCGCCCTGTCGAAGACCCCCATGCGTCCAGCGTAATACTCCGATGCACCGCCTCTGCGCGGCCGATTAGGCTGGGGAGCATGAAGAAGGTGGCGATCCTCGACTACGGCTCCGGCAACATCCGGTCGGCGCATCGCGCGATGGAGCGCGCCGGGGCCGAGGTCACCGTGACCGCGGACGCGAAGACCGCCCTCGCCGCCGACGGCCTCCTCGTGCCGGGCGTCGGCGCCTACGAGGCGTGCATGGCGGGCCTCAAAGCGGTGCAGGGCGACCGGATCATCGGCGAGCGGCTCGCGGGCGGCCGGCCGGTGATGGGCATCTGCGTGGGCATGCAGATCCTCTTCGAGAAGGGGATCGAGTTCGGCGTCGAGACCGACGGTTGCGGGGAGTGGCCCGGCACCGTCGAACGGCTGCAGGCGGAGGTCGTGCCGCACATGGGGTGGAACACCGTCGAGGCGGCCGAGGGCTCGAAGCTCTTCGCCGGCACCGACGCCGACACCCGCTACTACTTCGTGCACTCCTACGCCGCCCAGACGTGGGAGCTGGACATCGCCGACCACATCCGCGCCCCGAAGGTCACCTGGGCCGACCACGGCGGCCGGTTCGTCGCGGCCGTGGAGAACGGGCCGCTGTGGGCCACGCAGTTCCATCCGGAGAAGAGCGGCGACGCGGGCGCGGTGCTGCTGAAGAACTGGGTGGACACGCTGTGAGCGGCCGACGGGGCCTCTCGCTCGGGCGGCTCGCGCTGTTCTCGCTCGGCGCGGCGGTCGCTGTGCTGGCCGTCGTGGTCATCCTGCTCAACGTGCTGCGTCCGAGCCCGTGGGTGAGCCTGCTCATCGTCGCCGTCGGCCTCGTGGGGGCGGTCGCCGCGATGGGGATCGTCTCGAACCGCATCGTCGGGCGCGCCGTCGAGGACCAGCAGGACCGGGAGCCCGGAAAGTCGGATGACACGACGCACTAGGCTGGTCGCGTGAGTCTGGTACTTCTTCCCGCAGTCGATGTCGCCGAGGGCCGGGCCGTGCGCCTGGTGCAGGGGGAGGCCGGCAGCGAGACGGCCTACGGGTCGCCCCGCGACGCCGCCCTCGCCTGGCAGAACGACGGGGCGGAGTGGGTGCATCTCGTCGACCTCGACGCCGCCTTCGGCAAGGGCAGCAACCGCGAGCTCCTCGCCGGCGTGATCGGCGAGCTGGACGTGAAGGTCGAGCTGTCGGGCGGCATCCGCGACGACGACTCCCTCGCGGCCGCCCTCGCGACCGGCTGCGCCCGCGTGAACCTCGGCACGGCGGCCATCGAGAACCCGGAGTGGTGCGCCAGCGCCATCGCCCGCTACGGCGACAAGATCGCCGTCGGCCTCGACGTCAAGCAGCTCGACGGCCAGTGGCGGCTGCGCGGCCGCGGCTGGGTCACCGACGGCGGCGACCTGTGGGAGGTCCTCGAGCGGCTGAACAACGACGGCTGCAGCCGCTACGTGGTCACCGACGTGTCCAAGGACGGCACCCTCACCGGCCCGAATCTCGACCTGCTCGCCGCCGTCGCCGCGGCGACCGACGCGCCCGTCGTCGCCTCCGGCGGCATCTCCGCGCTCGAGGACCTGACCGCGATCGCCACCCTCGTCGAGCAGGGTGTGGATTCCGCGATCATCGGCAAGGCTCTCTACGCCGGGCGGTTCACCCTCCCCGAGGCGCTCGCCGCGGTGTCGCGCTAGTGGCCGCCCTTCCCGCCGGTTTCACGGCCGATCCCGACCGGCTCCTCGCCCTGGCGGGCGAGGCGCTCGACGCCGTCGCGCCCCGTTTCATCGAGGGCGTCGGCGCGCCCGCGTCGGTCGCGAAGGGCCCGGCCGACTTCGCCACCGACCTCGACCTCGAGCTCGAGCGGCGCATCACCGCGGCCGTCGCCGAGGCCACCGGCATCCCGGTGCACGGCGAGGAGTACGGCGGACCCGCGGTCGACGAGGGCACCGTCTGGGTGCTCGACCCCATCGACGGCACCTTCAACTACTCCGCCGGGTACCCGGCCACCGGCACTCTGCTCGGCCTGCTGCACGACGGGAAGCCGGTCGCCGGCCTCGCGTGGTTCCCGCTCGTCGGCGACGCCTTCGCCGGCCACGTCGCGGGCCCCGTCCGCAACCGCGGCGAGGCGCTGCCGCCGCTCGGCCGCGCCGGCCTGGACGACGCCATGATCGCCGTCGGCAGCTTCAGCCGCGGCAGCAACGGGCACTTCCCCGGCGACTACCGCTACGCGATCCTCGGCGAGGTCTCGCGCCGCGTCGCCCGCGTGCGGCAGTTCGGGTCGACGGGCGTCGACCTCGCCTACACCGCCTCGGGCGCGCTGGGCGGCGCCGTCGTCTTCGGCCACCACGCGTGGGACAACGCCGCCGGCGCGGCGCTGGTCATCGCGGCCGGCGGCCGGGTGACCGACCTGGCCGGCGAGGACTGGCACGTCGGCTCCGACTCCGTGCTCGCGGGCGCTCCCGGCGTCTACGACGAGCTGCTTGCCATCGTGCGGTCAGTCGGCGCACCGTCGGACTACCGCGGCGAACCCGGGCACTCCGGAACCCTGAGCTACTAGAGAGATTCGAAGGAGGCCGATCCGATGACGGTGGCCGTGCGCGTGATCCCGTGCCTGGACGTCGACGACGGGCGCGTCGTCAAGGGCGTCAACTTCCAGAACCTGCGCGACGCGGGCGATCCCGTCGAGCTGGCCGCCGCGTACGACGCGCAGGGCGCCGACGAGCTGACCTTCCTCGACGTGACCGCGTCGAGCTCCGGCCGCGGCACCATGCTGGAGGTGGTGCGCCGCACCGCCGAGCAGGTCTTCATCCCGCTCACCGTCGGCGGCGGCGTCCGCTCCGTCGAGGACGTCGACACCCTGCTCCGGGCCGGCGCCGACAAGGTCTCCGTGAACACCGCCGCGATCGTCCGCCCCGAGCTGCTCCGCGAGCTCTCGAACCGGTTCGGCAGCCAGTGCATCGTGCTCTCCGTCGACGCCCGCACCGTCCCGGACGGCGACGAGCCGACACCGTCGGGCTGGGAGGTCACCACGCACGGCGGCCGCAAGGGCACCGGCATCGACGCCATCGAATGGGCCCGGCGCGGTGAGGAACTCGGCGTGGGGGAGATCCTCCTCAACTCCATGGACGCCGACGGCACCAAGGCCGGCTTCGATCTCCGGATGATCGCCGCGGCCCGCGCGGCGGTGCACATCCCGGTCATCGCCTCGGGCGGCGCGGGCGTCGTCGAGCACTTCGCGCCGGCCGTGGAGGCGGGCGCCGACGCCGTGCTCGCCGCGAGCGTCTTCCACTTCGGGGACATGACGATCGGGCAGGTCAAGGACGAGATGGCGGGACACGGACTGGTGGTGCGACGGTGACGGGACTCGACGAGGGCATCGCCGCCCGGCTCAAGCGCAACGCCGACGGCCTCGTCGCCGCGATCGCCCAGGAGGAGGGCACCGGCGACGTCCTCATGATGGCCTGGATGAACGACGAGGCCCTCGCGAGCACGCTCGCCACCCGCAAGGGCACGTACTACTCGCGGTCGCGGCAGCAGCTGTGGGTGAAGGGCGAGACCTCCGGGCATGTGCAGGAGGTGGTCGACGTGCGTCTCGACTGCGACGGCGACACCGTCCTGCTCACCGTCCGGCAGACCGGGCCCGCGTGCCACACCGGCACGCACACCTGCTTCGACGGGGACCTGCTGCTCGGCCGGGAGTGACCGTCAGGCGCTGAGCGTGCGGAGGAAGGCCAGCGTCTCCTCGACGTGCGCCACCGCCCGCAGTTCGCCGACCACGATGTGCAGCACGGTCCCGTCGGCGTCGATGAGGAAGGTCTGCCGGCGCACCGGTGCGACCGCGAACTTGCCCCGCTTGACGTCGTACTCGGCGGAGACCGCACCATCGGCGTCGGTGAGCAGCGGGAAGCCCGGCTCCATGACGTCCGCGAAGGCCTGCGTGCGCACCAGCGGGTCCATGCTGATCCCGATCCGGGCCGTACCGCGGCGGTCGAACTCCTCGCCCGCGTCGCGGAACCGCCCGACCTCCGCGACGCACACCGGCAGGCCCGCGGTGAGGTAGAAGAAGACCGCCGCGCGGCCGTCGCCGCGGAGCTCGGAGAGGGTGCGGACGGTGCCGGTGCGGTCGGGAAGGGCGAACTCGGGGGCCTGCTGGCCGATGCGCATGGCCACGAACCTACCGGCGCTGGGATACTGGCAGGCGATGAGTACCGCACAGCAGCCGAACCTGCAGCCCGACGGCGCGACCACCAGCCTGGACGAGTTCCGCGCGCTCGCGGATCGGCACCGCGTGGTGCCGGTGATCCGCACGGTGCTCGCCGATGCCGAGACCCCGCTGTCGGCGTACCGCAAACTGGCCGGCGGGCGGCCGGGCACCTTCCTGCTGGAGTCCGCCGCCGCGGGCCAGTCGTGGAGCCGATGGTCCTTCGTCGGCGCGCCCGCGCCCGCCGCGCTCACCGTCGTCGACGGTGCCGCCACCTGGATCGGGAAGGCGCCCGCCGGCGCACCGTCGGGCGGCGACCCGCTCGAGGCCCTGGGCGAGGTGCTGCGGCTGCTGAGCTCGGAGCGGATCGAAGGGCTGCCGCCGCTCAACGGCGGCATGGTCGGCTACCTCGCCTACGACGCGGTGCGGCGCCTGGAGCGGCTGCCGGACACCACCGTCGACGACCTGCACCTGCCGGAGATGGTGTGGCTGCTGGCGACGGACCTCGCCGCGATCGACCACCACGAGGGGACGATCACCCTCATCGCCAACGCGGTGAACTGGGACGGCTCCGCCGACCGGGTGGACGAGGCCTACGCGGACGCCGTCGCGCGGCTCGACGCGATGGAGGCCGCGCTGGCCGCGCCCCTCGCCTCCTCGGTCGCGTCCTTCACCCGGCCCGAGCCGGAGTACACCGCGCAGCGGACCGTCGAGGAGTACAGCGCGATCGTCGAGAAGCTGGTCGGCGACATCGAGGCCGGTGAGGCCTTCCAGGTGGTGCCGAGCCAGCGCTTCTCCGTGCCGTCCGACGCGGACCCGATCGACGTCTACCGGGTGCTTCGCGCCTCGAACCCGAGCCCCTACATGTACCTCGTGCAGGTGCCGGCGCCCGACGGCTCCGTCGCCTTCTCCATCGTCGGCTCCAGCCCCGAGGCGCTGGTCACCGTCGCCGACGGGACCGCCACGACGCACCCGATCGCCGGCACCCGCTGGCGCGGCGCGTCCCCGGAGGAGGATCTGCTGCTGGAGAAGGACCTGCAGGCCGACGAGAAGGAGAACAGCGAGCACCTGATGCTCGTCGATCTCGGCCGCAACGATCTCGGCCGGGTGTGCACGCCGGGCACCGTCCGGGTCACGGACTACCGGCGCATCGAGCGCTACAGCCACGTGATGCACCTGGTGTCGACGGTCTCCGGCGATCTCGCGCCCGGTAAGCAGGCGCTCGACGCGGTGGCCGCGTGCTTCCCCGCCGGCACCCTCACCGGGGCGCCGAAGGTGCGCGCGATGGAGCTCATCGACGAGGCCGAGATCACCCGCCGCGGGCTCTACGGCGGCATCGTCGGTTACCTCGACTTCGCCGGCGACGCCGACACCGCGATCGCCATCCGCACCGCCGTGCTCAAGGACGGCACCGCCTACGTCCAGGCCGGCGGCGGCGTCGTCGCCGACTCGGTCGGGGAGTACGAGTTCAACGAGTCGCGGAACAAGGCATTGGCCGCGCTGAAGGCCGTCGCCGCGGCGAACACCCTGCGCGGCGTGGCGGAGGAGGCACGATGAACGGCAAGCGGAACCTCGCGATCGCCTCGGTCCTGCTCGCCGCGGCGGCGGGCGCGGTGTGGGGTTCGGGACGGATGTCGTGGATGGGCGTGACCATCGCCGACGGGCTCTCGCCCGAGCGGACGATGGAGGTCGCGGGGAACACCTGGGCACCCGCGCTCTCGGCGCTGTGGCTGGTCTTCCTCGCGGCGATCGCCGCGGCGCTGGCGCTGAAGAACTGGGCCCGCGGCGTCGTCGCCGTCATCGTCGCGGTCGCCGCGATCGGCGCCGCCTACCCGGCGGTCACGGTGCTGACGCAGGAACCCGACATCGGCTACCTCGAGAAGATCCTGCGCGACGCCCCGGGCGGCGGCGACGCCGGCACCGCCGTCATGGGCAACAAGGACTACATCTCCCAGGTCGACCCGACGACGGCGGGCCCGTGGGTCGCGATCCTCGGCGCCCTCCTCGCGGTCGGCGCCGCGGTGCTGCTCATGCGCGGACTGCGGGGTGGCGGCATGGGATCGAAGTACGTCTCGCCCGCCGCGCGCCGCGCCGAACTGGAGCAGCGCGTCTTCGACGACACCGCCGCGGAGCCGGCCTCCGAGCGCGACCTGTGGGACGCGCTCGACGGCGGGGACGACCCCACCGAGGCGGGCGGCGCCCGTCCCGGCGCGGGCGAGGGGGCCGGACCCGAGCGTCCGCGGGCCGAGGGCTAATGTTGGAGCACGCTCGACGACCCACGAAAGGCCTCCAGCCGTGACTTCACCCACTGCTCTCGACTCCATCATCGAGGGTGTGCGCGCGGACCTGGCGGCCCGTGAGGCCATCGTCGACCTGGCCACGATCAAGGCCGCCGCGAAGGCCGCGCCGCCCGCCGTCGACGCCACCGCCGCGCTCCGCGAGCCCGGCATCGCGGTGATCGCCGAGGTGAAGCGCGCCAGCCCGTCGAAGGGCGACCTGGCCGGCATCGCCGACCCCGCCGAGCTCGCCTCCGAGTACGAGGCGGGCGGCGCCCGGGCGATCAGCGTGCTCACCGAGGAGCGGCGGTTCAAGGGGTCCCTGGCGGACCTCGACGCGGTCCGTTCGCGGGTGCGGATCCCCGTCCTGCGCAAGGACTTCATCGTCACGCCGTACCAGATCCACGAGGCCCGCGCGCACGGCGCCGACATCGTGCTGCTCATCGTCGCCGCGCTGGAACAGCCGGTCCTCGTCTCGCTGCTCGACCGCATCGAGTCGCTCGGCATGACCGCGCTCGTCGAGGTGCACACGGAGGACGAGGCGGACCGCGCGCTCGAGGCCGGCGCGACCGTGATCGGCGTGAACGCCCGCAACCTCAAGACCCTCGAGGTGGACCGCGACTCCTTCGCGCGGATCGCCCCCGGACTGCCCTCCTCGGTGATCAAGATCGCCGAGTCGGGCGTGCGCGACAGCCGCGACCTGCTGACCTACGCGGGCCAGGGCGCCGACGGGGTCCTCGTCGGCGAGGGGCTGGTCACGGCCGGCGATCCGCGGACGGCCGTCGCCGACCTCGTGACCGCCGGCTCGCACCCCAGCTGCCCGCGCCCCGCGCGCTAGTCCCGCGCGCCCCGGCGCTCCAGCTCGCGCAGCGCGATCTGGATCGCGCCGCGCACCGGATCGACCGTGAGGACCCGCAGGTCGGAGATGCCGCGCATCCCCAGGTGATGCCGCACCCGGCGCTGTAGCGCCGGCTGATGCACGGCGAGGCCGCCCGCGAGCACGACGGGGCCCGCCGAGCCGATCCGCTCGGCGACCGAGACGGCGATGTGGGTGAGTGCGATCGCGGCCTGGTCGACGATGTCGGTGCTCACCGGGTCGCCCGACTGGGCGAGCTCGAAAACCACCCGGGCCCGGCCCGCCCAGTACCGCCGCTCCTGCTGCGCGTAGAAGTGATCCAGCAGTTCGTCCGGGTCCTGCAGGCCGCAGTCGGCGGCCAGCTGCTGGCCGAGGTGATCGGCGGGCTCCTCGCGGTCGAGGCGGATCAGGGTGCGGCGCACCGCCTCCTTCGCGACCCAGTAGCCGCTTCCCTCGTCGCCCAGCAGATAGCCCCAACCGCCCGCGCGGGCGTGCTTGTCGCCCGCTCGGCCCCACGCGACGGCGCCGGTACCGGAGATGACCGCCACCCCGTCGCGCACGCCGGCCGCAGCGAGGATCAGCTGGCTGTCGTGCACCACCCGGATCCGGGCGCCCGGGATGCGCTCGGCGAGGAGTGCGGTGAGCGTGGCCGCGCCGGCCGGGGTCTCCACCCCGGCGGCGCCCGCGCACACCGCGCCCACGTCGTGGACGCCGAGCCGGCCGAGCGCGATGTCGAGCTGGCGACCGGCCTCGTCGCGGCCCACGGACGAGATGTTCGCGCTGCCGGCGAGCGCCTCGGCGACCACCACGCCGTTCTCGGCGCGGACGGCCTGCGTCTTGGAGCCTCCGATGTCGAGGCCGATCACCGCGGTGCTCACTGGGACACGGCCCCCGTCTTGTCGGCGTCGGTGGGCCAGGTGCCGTTGTTCTGCCAGTAGTGCTGGATGTCCTCGAGCTTGCGGCCCTTGGTCTCCGGTGCGAACTTGAGCACGAACAGGAAGGCGACGACGGTCAGGGCCCCGAAGACGGCGAAGGTGCCGGTGCCGCCGAGCAGTTGGCTGTTGAGCATCGTCAGCGTGACCTGGGCGACGATGGCGTTCGCCACGAGGTCCGAGGTCAGCATCGCCGACGAGCCGTAGGCGCGGAGCCGGGCGGGGAAGGCCTCGCCGGCGTACACCCACACCAGGGAGCCGAAGCCGAACGAGAAGCCGATCACGACCAGCACCAGGCCGGCGAAGCCGACGACGCCCGCGGTCTCGTGGTTCTTGAAGTCGCCGTCGGCCATCTGGTAGGCGAGGATCATCACGGCGAAGGCGAGGATCATGGTGCCGATGCCGCCGAGCAGGATGGGGCGGCGGCCGAACTTGTCGACGGTGAAGATCGAGACGACCACGGCGAGCAGGCCGAAGAGCTGCACGAAGGCGGGCAGCATGTACTTGCCGAAGTTCCCCTCGTAGCCCATCGACGCGAAGATGTCCGGGCTGTAGTAGATGATCGCGTTGATGCCGGTGATCTGGATGAAGAAGCCGAGGACGACGACGAAGAAGGTGGCGCGCAGGTAGGGCTGGCGGAAGAGCTGGCTGAGCTTGCCGCCCGTCTCGTCGGAGAGCTGGGCGCGCATCTCATCGAGTTCGGCCTCGATGCCGGCGGCGGTGGAGTCGGGCTCGACGGAGATGAGTGCGGCGCGGGCCTCGTCCTCGCGACCGCGGGTCATGTACCAGCGGGCGGTATCGGGAAGGCGCACGAGCAGGAGCGTGACGATGATCGCGGGCACGGCGGCGACGCCGAGCATCCACTTCCACGAGGTGGTGCCGAGGCCGGCGAGCAGGTAGCCGAGCACGTAGCCCAGGATGATGCCCACGATCGTGGCGAACTGGTAGGCCACGAGCATCGCGCCGCGGCGCTTCGCGGGCGCGGATTCGGCCACGAAGACCGGGACCACCACGACCGAGACGCCGACGGTGAGGCCGAGCATGAACCTCGCGAACAGGAGGAGGGGCACGGTCGGTGCGATGGCGCCGAACAGGGCGAAGATCGTGTAACCGGCGCCGACGGCGATCATCGCCTTCTTCCGGCCGACCTTGTTGGCGAACCAGCCGCCGACGATCGCGCCGAGGATCTCGCCGACGACGACGACCGTGGCCAGCGCCTGGGTCATCCCGTCGCCGAGGCCGAAGTCCTGCCGGATGAAGTCCTTCGCCGCGGCGATGTTCGACGTGTCGTAGCCGTAGATCACGCCGAGGCTCGCCGCCGCGACGCCGACGAGGACCGCGCTCGATTTCGCAGCCTGCGTACTGCTCATGTCATCTCCTTGAAGTCGGCTCCAAGTGGTCTACACCATTTGGAGTAGGCTAAGAGTGGCATAGACCACTTTGACCGTCAAGGGGTAATGTGGAACACATGACGCTCCCTCGTTCGTCGCACACCGAGCCGCCGCGCTACTTCCGCGCCAAACTCGAGCTGCAACGCCGCATCGGCGACCTCGGGCACGGGGACACCCTGCCCGCCGAACGCCGGCTCGCCGAGCAGCTCGGCGTTTCGCGCACGACCCTGCGCAAGGCACTGGCCGAGCTGTCCGCCGAGGGGGTGCTGCGCCGCGAGCACGGCAGCGGCACCTACGTCGCGCCGCCCAAGATCGTCCGGGTCCGACAGCTCACCTCGCTGAGCGAGGACTTCGGCGTCGACGGCAAGCAGGTGAGCTCACAACTGCTCTCGTGCGACCACATCACTGCGGACGCGGAGACGCAGGTGGCCCTCGAACTCCCGCGCGGGGCGCGCGTGTACCGCGTCACCCGGCTGCGCATCGTCGACGACGAGCCGCTGGCCATCGAGATGGCCCACCTGCGGGGCCCGCTCCGCGGACTCGCCACGCGTCTCGAGGAGCAGGCGTCGCTGTACCGCGTGCTCCGCGAGCAGTACGCGCGGTCGATCACCGCGGTCGAGGACACCGTCGAGACGGCGCTCGCCTCGCCGTCCGAGGCGGAGCTGCTCGGAGTCACCGCCGGGCACCCCCTGCTCATGGTGCACCGCCTGGGCCGGGACGCCGAGGGCCTCGCCCTCGAGTGGACCCGCAGCATCTACCGCGGCGACCGGTTCAAGTTCGTCGCCCGCGCCACGAGCCCGGCCGCGACGCTGGACGTCGCGGCCGGGCCGTCGGAACTCTGAGGACGCTCCCGCGTCACTTGTCGGTGATCGGCAGCCCCGGCGGGTTGATCTCCGAGGTGGGGACGGCCTCCGCCTCCAGTCCCCAGCGCTGCAGCACCTTGGCGTAGTCGCCGCTGCGGATCGTCGACTCCAATGCCGCCTGCACGGCGCGGATGATGCCGCTGTCCTTCTTCGTCGTCGCGCCGATGAGGCCCTGCAGCGTCGAGCCGGCGCCGGACACCCGGCCGACGACCTTCGTCGCGTTCGGGGTGCCCTTGGTCTGCGCGACGTGGAAGGCCGAAATCGGGTTCGGGCCGAAGTAGGCGTCGATCTGGCCCGACGCGAGCGCGGCGTAGGTGCCGGTGTTGTCCTGGTAGTTCTTGATGGCGATGCCGGGCTTGCCCGCGGCGCGCAGGTCCGCGTCG
Organism: Tsukamurella sp. USMM236; assembly: GCF_037148755.1. NCBI lineage: Bacteria > Bacillati > Actinomycetota > Actinomycetes > Mycobacteriales > Tsukamurellaceae > Tsukamurella > Tsukamurella sp. USMM236. The sequence goes on along the minus strand of NZ_JBBCSS010000002.1, from coordinate 388,249 downwards.
TAGCGCTGCAGGATCCGCTCCTGGTTGGTGCCGGAGCCGACGGCCACCGTCTTCCCGGAGAAGGAGTCCCCGCCCGTGAACGTGAACGTGGAGGACTCCTGGACCTCGACGGCGAGGTCGTCCTTGCGGTAGGTGGCGAAGTCGTACTTCTGCTTCCGCGCCTCCGTGACGGTGATGTTCGAGACGCCGAGGTCGAACTGGCCGCTGTCGATGCCCAGGAACAGGCCCTCCCACGAGGTGTTCGACTCCTCGAGCTTCAGGCCGAGGGCACCGGCGATCAGGTACGCGATGTCCGACTCGTCGCCGATGAAGACGCGCTCGTCGTCCGTCGCGGGGAAGTAGAACGGCGCGTTGCCCGCCCCCGAGCCGTGCGCGACCCGGAGCACGCCGCGATCGCGGATGGCCTGGGGGAGCAGGGCCGCCGCGGCCTCGTCCTTCGCGGGCACGATCCGGTTCTGCTTGCTGGTCAGGTTGAGCTGCTGCCCGGCCGCGCCGGTCACGCTCGCGGTCGTCGACTCGGTGGTCTGCCCGCCGCAGCCCGCCAGCACCGAGCCCGCGAGGGCGAGGGCCGCGACGAGGGCGGGCAGGCGATGTCGAACGGAACGGATGGTCATGCGGTCTCCTTGGTGGTCCAGTGGGCGAGGAAAGTGCGGGTGCGGTCGGTGGCGGGGCGGTCGAGCACGGCGGCCGGCGTGCCGACGGCGACGACGCGGCCCCGGTCGAGGAAGACGATCCGGTCCGAGATGCGGCGGGCGAGGGCCAGCTCGTGGGTCACCACGACCAGGGTCCGGCCCTCGGCGGCGAGCTCGGCGATGACGGCGTTCACCTCCCCGACCAGCTCGGGGTCGAGCGCGGAGGTCGGCTCGTCGAACAGGATCAGGTCCGGGTCGAGGGCGAGGGTGCGGGCGATCGCGACGCGCTGCTGCTGGCCGCCCGACAGCTGACCGGGGTAGTGGCCCGCATGCGCGCCGAGCCCGACCCGGTCGAGCAGTTCCCGGGCTCGGCCGTCGGCCTCGTTCCGGCTGCGGCCCAGGGTCAGGCGCTGCGGTCGCGCGACGTTCTCCGCGGCCGTGAGGTGCGGGAACAGGTTGAACTGCTGGAAGACGAAGCCGATGCGGGCGCGCTGGCGGCGCAGCTCGCGCTCGGGCAGCGCGACGAGGTGATCGCCGCGGCGCCGGACGCCGATCAGGTCGCCGTCGACCCGGACGACCCCGGAGCTCGGCTCCTCGAGGTGGTTGAGCAGCCGCAGCAGCGTCGACTTGCCGGATCCGGACGGTCCGATGATCGACACCACCTCGCCGGGCGCGACCGTGAGGTCCACGCCGCGCAGCACCTCGTCGTGGCCGAAGCGCTTCGACAGCCCCACGGCCTCCAAGCGCGGGCGCGGATCGGTGGCGGTCATGCGGTCTTCTCCTTCTTCGGGGTCTTCGTGGCCCCGTAGCCGCGCGCGAGGCGCTTCTCGAGGTAGTGCTGGCCGATCGACAGGACGGTGGTCAGCACCGCGTACCAGGCGACCGCGACGAGCAGCAGCGGAATGATCCGGCCGTTCCGGCCGTACACCACCTGGACCTGGTAGAACAGGTCGGGCAGCGCCAGGATGAAGACCGCCGTCGTGCCCTTGAGCAGGCCGATCACCTCGTTCGCGGCGGGCGGCACGATTGTGCGCAGTGCCTGCGGCAGCGTGATCCGCAGCAGGTGCGCAGCCGGCGGGATTCCGAGGGCGCGGGCCGCGTCGTGCTGCCCCGCCGAGACGCCCAGGATGCCCGCCCGCACGATCTCCGAGCCGTACGCGGCCTGGTGCAGGACGATGCCGATCACGGCCGCGGTGTACGGCGAGAGCAGGTCCTTGGTCGGCGCGTCGACGAAGGTCGGCCCGAACGGGATGCCGAGGCCGATCGTCGGGTACAGCGCCCCGAGGTAGCCCCAGAAAAGGATCTGCACGATGAGGGGGATCGACCGGAACAGCCAGATGAAGCCGAAGCTGAAGGCCGCGAGCACGCGATTACCGGACAGCCGGGCCAGGGCGAGCGCGCCGCCGAGGAGGAAGCCCAGGACGGCCCCGATCAGGGTGAGCTGGATCGTGAACCAGAGCGCCTCGAGGATCGTCGGACTGAACAGGTAGGCGCCGAAGGTGGGCCAGTCGAACCGGGGATTGGTCACGGCCGAGACCGCGAGCTGCGCGAACAGGACGCCCGCGACCGCGACCGCGAGCCATCGGCCCCATTGGACGCGGTGCCGCACAGGCAGGGCGGCGAGCTCGGCGAGCTCGGGATCGGTGGCGGCCGGCTGCGGCCGGGTGAGGGCGAGGGTCATGACTCTCCGGTCGATCGGGTGGGCGGCTGGACGAGGAGCAGGGGGATCGACGCGCGGAGCCGGAAGCCGAGGCCCTCGTACACCGCGCGGGCGCCGGTGTTCTCGGCGGAGGTGTGCAGGAACGGGACGTCGCCGCGGGCCCGGATGTGGTGTCCGACGGCGCGGACGAGGCGGGTCGCGAGGCCCCGGCCGCGGTGCTCCGGGTCCGTACAGACCGCGCTGATCTCCGTCCATCCGGGCGGGCGCAGGCGTTCCCCGGCGAGGGCGATCAGGCGACCGGAGTCGTCCCGCAGGCCCAGGTAGAGCCCCAGTTCGACGGTGCGCCGCTCGAACGGTCCCGGGCGGGTCCGCTCGACCAGATCGAGGATCTCGTCGACGTTCCGGGCACCGAGCACCTCGGCCTCGCCGTCGGGCGCCGTCTTGAGGGCGGCACCGTCGTACTGGACGAGCGGGATCTCGTCGACGATCCGCCACCCCGCGGGGAGCGGCGCCCGCACGCCCCGGAGCGAGAGCGGGGTGCCGGGGACGGCGAGGCGGGCCAGGGCCGCGAAGTCCTCGGGGGTCGGCTGCGGCGGGTGGCCGACGAAGCGCGCGACCTCCGGCCGGTAGCGGACGACGGCCCCGTCTCCGAGGCGGAAGCGGGCGTGCGCGCCGTGCAGGGAGGCCCGGACGGGATCGTCGAGGACATGGCCGAGCGTGGTGGTCATGCCCGGAAACACTCGTCGCGGAAACGGATTCGCGGAACGTTTGGCGTCGCTGTGATTCCACTTTGACGGCGTAGGGATAATCGTTCCTGTGAGCCTTCCTGAAGCCAGTACCGGACTGTCCGAACGATCGGCCTTCGAGCCGGACGGGACCGGTCATTGGGGCGCGTGGGGCGGACGGCACGTGCCCGAGGCGCTCATGGCGGTGATCGAGGAGGTCTCCGCCGAGTTCGAGAAGGTCCGCTCCGATCGGGAGTTCCTCGGCGAGCTCGACCGCCTGCAGCGCCAGTACACCGGGCGGCCGTCGCCGCTGTACCCGTGCGTGCGGCTGAACGAGCACGCCGGCGGCGCGCAGATCTATCTCAAGCGCGAGGACCTCAACCACACCGGCAGCCACAAGATCAACAACGTCTTGGGGCAGGTCCTCCTCGCCAAGCGCATGGGCAAGCCGCGGGTCATCGCGGAGACCGGCGCCGGGCAGCACGGGGTCGCCACCGCCACCGCCTGCGCCCTGCTCGGCATCGAGTGCGTCGTCTACATGGGCAAGGTCGACACCGACCGCCAGGCGCTCAACGTCGCGCGGATGCGGCTCCTCGGCGCCGAGGTGGTCGCGGTCGCCTCGGGTTCGGCGTCGCTCAAGGACGCCATCAACGAGGCCCTGCGTGACTGGGTCAGCAACGCCGACACCACCTACTACTGCTTCGGCACCGCCGCGGGGCCGCACCCGTTCCCGCTCATGGTCCGCGACCTGCAGCGGATCGTCGGCATGGAGGCCCGCGAGCAGATCCTCGAGGCGGAGGGCCGCCTGCCCGACGCGGTCTTCGCGTGCGTCGGCGGCGGCTCCAACGCGATCGGTGTCTTCCACCCGTTCATCGCGGACGAGGGCGTGCGCCTGATCGGCTGCGAGGCCGCGGGCGACGGCGTCGAGACCGGGCGGCACGCCGCGACCTTCACCGGCGGCAGCCCCGGCGCCTTCCAGGGCTCGTACTCGTACCTGCTGCAGGACGAGGACGGCCAGACCATCGAATCGCACTCGATCTCCGCCGGATTGGACTACCCGGGCGTCGGGCCCGAGCACGCGCAGCTCAAGCAGGACGGCCGCGCCGAGTACATCCCGATCACCGATGCGGAGGCCATGGAGGCGTTCGCCCTGCTCTGCCGCACTGAGGGCATCATCCCGGCGATCGAGTCGGCGCACGCCGTGGCCGGAGCGCTCGAACTGGGCCGGGCGATGGGTCCGGACGCCCTGATCATCGTCAACCTGTCCGGTCGCGGGGACAAGGACGTCGACACCGCCGGGAAGTGGTTCGGCCTCCTCGACGACCACGGGGACGTGGTCGGCCAGACGGTCGTCGGCGAGGACTTGAACACCGAGCTGCGGGACGCACAAGCGCGCGCGGCGACGAGCACGGGGGAGAGCAAGTGAGCGCACTGGCACCGGTCTTCGAGCAGTGCCGCGCGGAGAACCGCGCCGCATTGGTGACCTACCTGCCCTGCGGGTACCCGTCCAAGCAGGGCGGGCTCGACACCGTCGTCGCCATGGTCGAAGCGGGCGCGGACATCGTGGAGCTGGGCATCGCCTACAGCGACCCGGTCATGGACGGCCCCGTCATCCAGCGCGCGGCCGACGACGCCCTCCGGGGCGGCATCCGCGTGCGCGACGTCTTCTCCTACGCCGAGTCCGTCGCCGCCGCAGGCGCCGCGCCCGTGGTGATGACCTACTGGAACCCCGTGCTCAAGTACGGCGTGGAGGCCTTCGCGCGGGACCTCGCGGCCGCCGGCGGCAAGGGCCTGATCACGCCGAACCTCATTCCCGACGAGGCCGACGAGTGGATCGCCGCGGCTGATCGGCACGGTCTGGACAAGATCTTCCTCGCGGCACCGTCGTCGACGCCCGAGCGGCTCGCGATGACGGCGAAGGCCTCCTCGGGCTTCCTCTACGCGGCGTCGACGATGGGCGTCACCGGCGCGCGCGACGCGGTCGACAACGTCGCGCCCGAACTGGTGGCGCGCGTGCGTGAGGTGTCCGACATTCCCGTCGGCGTGGGGCTCGGCGTGCGCTCGCGCGCGCAGGCGGCGGAGATCGCCGCCTACGCCGACGCCGTGATCGTCGGTTCCGCGCTGGTCAGCGCCGCCGGTCGATCGATCGACGACGTCCGCTCGCTGACCGCCGAACTCGCCGCCGGTGTCCGCCGCGCCTGACCGAGCGGCGCCCGACAGCGCGGCGCGCGCCGGACGTGGGTCTCGCCGGCCCTCCTGGCGGCGACTGGTGCGTCGCGGCGGGCGAACACTGTTCGACGGTCGCCGATGGCGCACCGCCGGGCAGCGGGAATACGCGTACATGACCACGGCGATCCGGTACCTCAACGGGGAACGCATCCTCCGGGTATCGGTCGCGCTGCTCGCGATGATGATGCTCCCGTTGGCCGCGGTGATGCAGTTCAACCCGATGGGCCCCTCCGGAACGCCGGCGCGGCTCGTCCACATGAGCGCCGCCGTCATCGGCTTCCTCCTCGGGCTGCGCTGGCTCGTCGGGCGGTGGCCGTCGGCGCGCGAGGCGATATGGTTCCTCTTCCTCTCCGACCTCCTCATCGGAGTCGCCGTCGCGGTGCTGTCCGACCCCACCGCGCGCATCTGCGGCACGATCCACATCGCGATGGTGGGATTGTTCGCGGCGTTCTTCCTGGGCTGGCGGATCCTGTTGCTGCATTGCGTGTACGCGCTGCTGCTGATCGCCGGGCTGACCGCGTACGCGATGCTCGCCGACGGTCGGACCCTCCTGGACCTGTACGTGTACACGACGCCGGCGATCACGACCGTGGTGGGCCTTCCCGTGGTGATCCAGGTGGTCGTGGAGCTGGGTCGACACGGCGTCGCCGATCTCACGAAGGAGTGGAACGTCGACAGCCTGACCGGCGCGTACAGCCGGCGCGGTATGAACCTCGCGATCCGCCGGACCGCGAAGCGGGCGACCGACGACGGACTCGTCGTGGTGGCGGCGCTGGATCTCGACCGGTTCAAGCAGTTCAACGACACGCACGGACACGGGGCCGGCGATCAACTGCTCCGCGATGTCGCCGCCCGGCTCAAGACCGTCCCCCGCCTCGTCGTCGGTCGCCACGGCGGCGACGAGTTCGGGCTCGTCGCGTTCCGGGACGGGCGAGGAGACGCCATGACCACGATCGAGGAGTTGAGGGCGCTCGTCGTGCCGCGGGGGGATCACGACGAGACCGGGATCCCGGGCAGCCTCGGGATCGTCATAGCGGCGGGCCGGGACCGGGCGCGCCTCGACGCCTTGGCGCTGGCGGCCGACGAGGCGTTGTACGAAGCAAAACGTTCGACGACGTCCGCGGTCGTCGTGCGGGACCTGGCTCTGCGCTGACCGGTAGCTGCTGCCGGGCGCCCACGTTCGAGCCGCACCGCCGCGGGTACAATCACCCCCGTGATGACCGGGACCAGCGTTGGCCGCTGACGCGCGGCGACCGGCGGGCCCGTGGTCGAGTCCGGTCGATGACCTGCACCCGCGCCGCGGAGGAACCGTGGTGATCCGCGAGCCGGATGGAAGCGTCCGATGACCGCGCGGCGGTTCCTGCGCGCGGTGTGGCGGCGGCTCACCGACCGCGAGGGCTGGCGCACCGCCGGGAACGTGGAGTACATGACGGCGCAGTCCTGGCTGCGACTTCAGGGGGGCGGGCTCGCCCTGCGCTTCGCGATCGGCGGCCTCGCCCTGATGATGGTGCCGCTGTGCATCGGCATCCTGTTCTCGGAGGGCCGGCCGACGACGCCGATCGCGATGGTCGTCTTCGTCGCCGCCTCGAGTGGCAGCGCGGTGCTGGGTGTCTGGTGGCTCCGGCTCCGGAACCCCCGGGCGAAGGACGCCATCCGGTTCGTCGCGGCGGCGGACCTGTGCCTGTTCGTGGGGTGCATGGCCCAGTACGGCATCGCGCGGATCAGCGGCACCATCCACCTCGGCATGCTCGCGATGCTCACGGCGTTCCTGCTGGGCTGGCGGATCCTGCTACTGCACTGCCTGCTGTCCCTCGCCGCTCTGATCACCACCACCGTCGCGACGATCGTCATCGACGGCATCCCGCTCGCGGCCCTGTACCCGCTTCTCGCGCCGGCGCTCGCGGTCGTCTTCGCGCTCCCGATGATCGTGCAGTTCGTGGTCGAGTCCGGGCGCCGGGGGATCGGTGTCGCGGTGACCGATCAGCACCGGGACGGCCTCACCGGCCTGTACAACCGCGTCGGGATGCAGGCGCTGGTCCGGGAGAAGGCGCGCCGCGACCACGGTGCCGCGGTCGTCGCGATCCTGGACCTCGACCGGTTCAAGCACTACAACGACACCCACGGCCATCTGTCCGGCGATCAACTCCTCGTCGACACGGGCAAGGCGCTGCGGGACGGGCTCCCCGAGACGATCGTGTCCCGGATGGGCGGCGACGAATTCGTCGTGGTCGCGTTGCGGCCCTCGCGCGCCGCGGCGGAGGCCGTGGTCGCGGGTCTGCGGGCGCTGGTCGCCGGGGACGAACCGAGGCGGCGGGCCGTGGCGGGCAGCGCCGGGATCGTCGTGCTCGGGCCGCTGCGGCCCGGCGGTCTCGCGCCCGCCGTCGCCGAGGCGGACCGGGCGCTCTACGAGGCGAAGGCCGATCGGTCCCGCCGCGTCGTGGTCTACGAGCGGGAGACCGCCGTCGCGCCGCACGAGGTCGCGCCGCACGAGGTCGCGCCGCACGACGTCGCGCCGCAGGGAGAAGTGCCGGGCGAATCCGCGCGGTGACGCGGTGATCGGCGTCACCACCAGGGAAACGAAGGTGAGAACCGGACCTCCGGACCGGTAGGCTGGACCGTTGTGATCACCGCGACCGACCTCGAAGTGCGCGCCGGCGTCCGCACCCTGCTGACCGCGCCGGGCGACCAGTTGCGCGTGCAGGCGGGCGACCGGATCGGCCTCGTCGGCCGCAACGGCGCCGGCAAGACCACGACGATGCGCATCCTCGCCGGCGAGGGCGAGCCCTACGCGGGCAAGATCATCTCCTCCGGCGACGTGGGATACCTGCCCCAGGATCCGCGCGAGGGCGACCTGAACGTGCTCGCCAAGGACCGCGTCCTCTCGGCCCGCGGCCTCGACCAGATCGTCGCGCAGATGGCCAAGCAGCAGGTGCGCATGGGCGAGCTGGTCGGCGACGAGCTGGACACCGCGGTCCGCAAGTACGGCAACCTCGAGGAGCGCTTCTCCTCGCTCGGCGGCTACGCCGCTGAGTCCGAGGCCGCCCGGATCTGCAACAGCCTCGCGCTGCCCGAGCGGGTGCTCGAGCAGCCGCTGCGCACCCTCTCCGGCGGTCAGCGCCGCCGCGTCGAGCTGGCGCGCATCCTGTTCGCCGCGTCGGACGGCTCCGGCGGCAAGTCCGACACCACACTGCTGCTCGACGAGCCGACCAACCACCTCGACGCCGACTCCATCGGCTGGCTGCGCACCTTCCTGCAGAACCACGACGGCGGGCTCATCGTGATCAGCCACGACGTGGACCTGCTCTCGGACGTCGTCAACCGCGTCTGGTTCCTCGACGCAGTGCGCGGCGAGGCCGACGTCTACAACATGGGCTGGAAGAAGTACATCGACGCCCGCGCCACCGACGAGCAGCGCCGGCGCCGCGAGCGCGCCAACGCCGAGAAGAAGGCGGGCGCCCTGCGCGTCCAGGCCGCGAAGATGGGCGCCAAGGCGACCAAGGCCGTGGCCGCGCAGAACATGCTGCGCCGCGCCGAGCGCATGATGAGCGAGCTCGACGACGTGCGCGTCGAGGACAAGACGGCGCGGATCAAGTTCCCCGCGCCGGCGCCCTGCAGCAAGACGCCGCTGATGGTCAAGAACCTCACCAAGACCTACGGCTCGCTGGAGATCTTCACGGGCGTCGACTTCGCGATCGACAAGGGCTCGCGCGTCGTCGTCCTCGGGCTCAACGGCGCGGGCAAGACGACCCTGCTCAAGCTGCTCGCTGGCGTCGAAACGCCGGACACGGGCGGGCTCGAGCCCGGCCGCGGCCTGAAGATCGGCTACTTCGCGCAGGAGCACGACACCCTCGACGACGAGGCGTCCGTCTGGGACAACATCCGGCACGCATCGCCGGACGCGGGGGAGCAGGACCTGCGCAGCCTGCTCGGCGCGTTCATGTTCACCGGCCCGCAGCTCGAGCAGCCCGCGGGCACGCTGTCCGGCGGCGAGAAGACCCGCCTCGCCCTTGCCGGGCTGGTCTCCTCGGCCGCGAACGTGCTGCTGCTCGACGAGCCGACCAACAACCTGGACCCCGTCAGCCGCGAGCAGGTGCTCGAAGCGCTGCGCTCCTACGAGGGCGCCGTCGTCCTGGTCACGCACGACCCGGGCGCCGCCGAGGCGCTCAACCCGGAGCGCGTGATCCTGCTGCCCGACGGCACCGAGGACCACTGGAACGCCGAGTACCAGGAGCTCATCGAGCTCGCCTGACCTCGGTGCCCGACGGCGCCGTTGTGGACGCCCGTCAGGGGAGGATCGAGTCGACGTAGCCGCCGTCCACGCGGACGGCGCCGCCGGTGGTCGCCGAGGCGAGCGGCGAGCTGAGGTAGACCACCATGTTGGCGATCTCCTCGGGCTCGATGAGGCGCTGGATCAGCGACTGCGGGCGGTGCAGGCGCATGAACTCGCGCTGCGCCTCTTCCCACGGCAGGTCGCGGCTCACGAGCTGGTAGACGAAGTCCTCCACGCCGCCGGTGTGCGTCGGTCCGGCGATGACCGAGTTCACGGTGACCCCGGTGCCCGCGGCCGCCTTGGCGAAGCCGCGGGACGCGCCGAGCAGCGCGGTCTTCGAGACGCCGTAGTGGATCATCTCGGCGGGGATGACGATCGCCGAGTCACTGGCGATGTTGAGCACGCGGCCCCAGCCGCGGTCGATCATGCCGGGCAACAGCAGCCGGGTCAGACGCACTGCGGCGAGCACGTTGACGTCGAAGTAGCGGCGCCACTCGTCGTCGGTGACCTCGAGCGGGTCCTCGGCGCCGAACACCCCCAGGTTGTTGACCAGCACGTCGACCACGCCGAGTTCGGAGACCGCGTGCTCCGCCTCGACCTCGACGGTGACGTCGGCGACGACGGGCACGAGTTCGGCGCCCGGCACCTCCTCCCGGATCGCGGCGATGGCACCGTCGACCCGGCCCTCGGACCGGCCGTTGATCCCGACCCGCGCTCCCGCCCGCGCCAGGCCCACGGCGATGGCGAGGCCGATGCCCTGGGTGGATCCGGTCACGAGGGCGGTCCGCCCGCTCAGGTCGATACGCATGCTTTCGACACTAGCCGCGGGACGGTCAGGCGCGCTCCGCGTAGACGAGGTCGTTGTTCTCGTAGCCCATCGGCGGGCCGATGAACTTCCCGCCGCAGGTGACGAGGATCAGCGTCTCCGGGCCGTCGAGCCGGTTGAGATCGTCGGTCGGGAGGACGCCCTTGTGCACGGATGCGGTCCGGGTGACCCGGTAGGCGACCTGTGCGCCGTCCTTGCCGGTCAGCGTGACGGAGTCGCCCCGAGCGAGTCCGGAGAAGCGCTTCGCGTAGCCCGCGCCCTGCCGGGCGTCGTCGACGTGCCCGGTGACGACGACCGAGCCGGCGCCCGATCCCGGCAGCGCGGAGTCGACCCACCAGCCGAGCCGGTTCACGTCCGTCGGCGGATACAGGGCGCCCTGGGAATCGGTGGCGACGGCATCGATCGGGGCCTGCGCCCCGTCGACGGTGACGGCGACCGGTGTGGTCGGCTCCGCCGCCGTCGCGCTCACCGGGGGCCGCAGGTCGCTCTGCGCGCTCGGGTTCGACGACGGTGCCGCCGCCGTCCCCTCGACGGTGCTCCCGCAGCCCGCGAGGGCGAGCACCGCCGCGGCGGCGACGAGGAGCGAGGACGTGCGGCGCGGCATCAGAGCGTCCGTCCGGACGGGATCGACGCGATCGGGACGCGGACGCCGGGGTTACGGACCACCGGGCCGGCGCCGATCTTCGAGTTCGTCACGCGGACGAGGAACTGCGGCGTCAGGCGCACGTCGAATGCGACGGCCGCGGCGTCGCGGACGTAGCCCGCGGGGGCGGCGGTCTCGATGGCGCGGTAGCAGCCCGACGGCAGTGAGAAGGCGGCGACGCCGTTCTCGCCGGTGGTCACGGCGCGGACGGCCTCATCGGAGCCGCAGCGGGCGATGACGAAGGACGCGCCCGCGAGCGGGGCACCGGTGACGCGGTCGGTCTTGACCAGGGTCCCGTTGGTCTCGACCTCGCCGGGCGGGATCGTGACGCCGCAGCGGAAGCGGAAGGCGAGCCGATTGACACCGTTGCCCTCGACGCGCGAGTAGGCGTTCGGGCCGAGCAGCACGCAGGAGGACGGCCACGCGGTGGGCACCACGCTGACGCAGTCGCGGGGGAAGGCGCCCCCTCCGTTACCGGCGCTGTCGGTGCGCGCACCGCCCAGCGGCCGCCAGGAGTCGCACTCGGCGACCGCGTACTCCGAGGCGACGCCCCGGCCGTCCTGGTCGCGGGCGGCGACCGTGAAGCGGACGGTGCGGTTCGGCGGCGGCGTGGTCGACGTCGGCGGGACGATGCCGCCGCGCTCGAGGCTGAAGATGAAGTCGACGCGTCCCGAGGTCGACGTCCTCGTCTGCACCGACGGTGAGACGAGGTGCCAGTTGGTCGGCACGTTCTCCATCGTGGCGCGGACGCAGGGCCCGGTCACCGTCGTCGCTCCGCCGTGCGACAGCGTCGCCGCCGGGCCGCCGGAGCAGCCCTGGACGCGGACCGTCGCGCCGGGGACGCCGATGCCCTGCGTCTTCGCGTCGATGATCTGCACGGCGCCCACGGTGAGCCGCCCGGGTGGTCCCTGCGGCGGCGTCGTGGTGGTCGGCGCCGGCGTGGTCGGGAGCGTGATGGTCGGCGACGGGGTGGTCGCCGGGGTGGTCGGTTTCGGTGCCGGGGTGGTGGTCGTGGGGGTCGGTGCCGGCGGCGTGGTCGTCGTGGTGGTGGCGGGCGCCGGGGTGGTGACCGGTGCCGGGGCCGGCGTCGTCGGTTCGGCGCTCGCGACGGCGGGCATCAGCCCCAGCATCGGGATGAGCACAGCTGGTAGCGCCAGCGCGCCTCGGATCCGGTTCCTCCGGGTCGTGTTCCGCATCGCGTCCTCCTCGTGGTGATTCCCCCTGCGGCGATGTCCGCCGACATGAGGGAATCGCACGGCGACGCGGATTCCGTTAGCCGTGTTACGCGATCGTTATGGCCCGCTCCACGGCCGCGAGCACCGCCGACGCCCCGTCCTCCGCAGCGATCGCCCTGCTCAGGGCGCCCGCGGCGGCGCGATACCGAGGGTCGTCCACGGCGGCACGTATCGCGTCGGCGAGGGGGGAAACCGTGACCTTCGTCCGCGGGATCGGGGCGGTCGCCGCGCCCAGGGCGTGGATCCGGTTCGCCCAGAAGAACTGGTCCGCGCCGGGCGAGGGGAGCGGCACCGTCGGGATGCCGGCGCGGAGGGCGGACGCGGTGGTGCCCGCGCCGCATGAGTGCACGACCGCGGCGAGGCGCGGGAACAGCCACGAGTACGGGGCGGCACCGACGTTCAGGACGCCGTGGCGGTCCGGGACGCGAAGCCCGGCGCCGCCCGACTGGACGATGCCGCGCACGTCGGCGCGGGTGAGAGCCTCGTCGAGGACCGCGGAGAGGCGGTCGCGTTCGGCGGCGGGGACCATGAGGGAGCCGAGGCCGACGAGGACGGGCGGCGGACCGTCGGCGAGGAAGGCTTCGAGATCGCCCGACGGTGCCCATCCGTCCGGCTCGGGGGACCACCAGTACCCGGTGACGTCGATGCCGGGGCGCCAGTCGGCGGGCCGGGGCAGGACGGCGGGTGACCAGCCGCCGAGGATGGGCTGCTGCGCCGCCGCGCGGTCCCGCCGGAGCCGGCGGGCGGAGCGCCGCGGGAGCTCGAGATCGCGGCGCAGGTCGGCGATCACGCCGTTGTACAGAGTGTCGACGGTGCGCTCGGCGGCCCGGCCCGCCGCGAGATTGAGCGCACCGCCCATCGACCGGGCGGCCATCAGGCTGGGCGGGAACGCGCGCGTGGCGGAGATCGGCTGCAGCCGCAGCGGAATCCCCGGGGCGCCCCGTGCCTCCGCGAGCGCCTGGCCCGCGGGTTCGGCGAAGGGCGTCATGAGCACGACGTCCGCGGGGACGTCGTCGACCGCGTCGAGGATGTTCCGGCTGAGCTGCCGGATCCCCGCGGGCTTGACCAGCGCCATGGCGTCCCCCAGGGAGGGCTCGCCGGACGGTTCGCCGAGGTCGAGGTCGATCGTGCGGGCATCGAGGCCGAGGGCTGCGGTCTCGTCGGCGAGCTCGGTGTTGGTGGTGATGGTGACCGTGTGGCCGGCGCGCTGCAGGCGCAGTCCGAGCCCGGCGAGGGGCGTCGTGTCGCCGCGCGAGCCGTACGTGGCGATCAGTAGGTGGGCCATGGTGTGCCTCGATTCGATGGGGTCAGGGTGCGCACGCGCGGAGGAAGGCGTCGACGAGGTCGTCGGCGTAGCCGTCCAGATCGAAGTAGGGGTCCACGATCCGGCTGAACATGGCGTTGCCGATCGCCCCGCGGACGGCGGAGGCGATGGACGCGGGGTTGATCGGACGGAACTCGCCGGTGTCCACGCCCTGCCGGAGGATGGCCTCGAGCTCGACGCGCCCGCGGGCGTCGTCGTGCTCGGTATCGACGGGCAGGTCCCACAGGCGGATGCCGCCCTTGCCTCGGAAGCCGTTGCCGATCTCGGTGATCGCGACCTGGTGCGCGGGGTGGGTCGCGAGGTAGCCGAGGTGCGCGCGGATGTGGGCCTCGAGCTTGCCGCCGGCCGTCGGGGCTGCGTCGACCGCCGGGACCATGACCTCGAACAGGGTGCGGTAGCACTCGGAGACGACCGCCGCGATGAGGGAGTCCTTGTCGCCGAAGTGGTAGAGCACCACGCTCATCGCGACGCCGGTGCGGTCGGCGATCTTGCGGACGGAGGCCTGCGCGTAGCCGAGCTCGGCGATGGCGTCGATGGCGCAGGCGGTGATCTGGGCGCGCCGGGCCTGCTCGGTGAAGGTCTCGGTAGATCGCATGATCTAACTATAGATCACTTGATCTAGCTATGTCAGAGGAGCCGGTCCGCCGGCGACGTAGCTCCCGACGGTTCCACGTAGTACTCGGTGCCGACCAGCGGTGCGAGCACCCACGCGGGCAGGTGGAGCACCAGCCGCAGGATCCGCGCGACGGTCCCCGACTTCGCGATCTCCGACCGGTGGGCGGCGAGCGCGCGCTGCTTGGCGGCGACGTGCCGGCGCACGTCGACGCGGTGCGTGATCTGCGCCGCCGGCGTGAACCAGGTGCGCGCCTGCTCGAGGTGGCCGGGTCGCAGGAACCGCAGGCGGACGGCGATCGCCAGGACGCGCAGGATCGACTCCCGCGGCGCGGTCGCCTCGGCGAGCCGGACGCCGGTGAGTTCCGCTGCGCGGCGGGCGATGTGGTGCACGGCGAGGTGGTCGCGGTGCCGGTACCCGCCGGCCTCGTCGGAGCCGAGCAGCAGGTCGGCGGATACCTCGCGCAGGATCGCCGCGAGCCGCTCCGCCGGTTCGTCGACGCCGGCACGGACGAGCCGCACCCGGCCGGGCGGGTCCGGGTACAGCTCCCCGCCGTGGCCGCTGTCGGCGTAGCCGAGCCAGCGCACCTCGTGGACGCCCAGTTCCGCGGCGGCGGCTGACAACTCGTCGAGCCGTCGTCGGGGCTCTGGCTCGTCGTCGCCGCGCATCATCCCGTCGGTGGCGACCACGATCACCACCCGGTGTCCCTCCGCCGCGAACCGCGCGAGCGTGCCGCCCGCGAGCAGCGTCTCGTCGTCCGGGTGGGCGTTGAGCGCGACGACCGAGGCCATGCGCTCTGTATAGCAGTTCCGCGGCCGCCGGGCCCGCCGCCGGTCCGCCACCGCCGGGTGGCGGGCCGGTGACGGGCCGCCGGCGGTCAGGCGTCGCGGAGTTCGCGGCGCAGGATCTTCCCGGTCACCGTCTTCGGCAGCTCCGCGACGATCCGAACGTCGCGGGGGTACTTGTACGCGGCCATCCGCTCGCGGCAGTGCGCGATGAGCTCCTCCGGCGCGGCCTCGGCGCCCGGCATGAGGCTGACGAAGGCCCGCACGGTTTCGCCCCGGACCTCGTCGGGGACGCCGACGACGGCGGCCTCGCGGACAGCGGGGTGCTCGGCGAGCACGTCCTCGACCTCGCGCGGCCACACCTTGTACCCGGAGGCGTTGATCATGTCCTTCTTGCGGTCCACGATGAACACCCAGCCGCGCTCGTCCATGAAGCCCACGTCGCCGCTGTGCAGCGCGCCGCCGGGGAGCCCGGCTGCGGTCTCCTCGGGTTTGTTCCAGTACCCCGCGACCACCTGCGGCCCCTCGGCGACGATCTCGCCGATCTCCCCGAGCGGGAGGTCGGCACCGTCGTCCCCGACGATCCGCACCGCCGTCGACGGGGCCGGCAACCCGACGGACAGCGCGCCCGAGTTCGGGTCGACGGGGATCTCCACGCCGAACGGCGAGACCGTCATCGGGCTCGTCGTCTCGGTGAGGCCGTAGGCGTTGTGCAGCGGCCGGCCCGTGGCCTCGGCGAAGCGCCGCGCGGCCGTCGGGGAGATCGGCGCGCCGCCCGAGTACACCGACGCGAGCGAGGCGAACGCGTCCCGGTCGTAGTCGGGATGGTTGAGCAGCGCGTTGAACGCCGTGACCGCGCCGATCGTGCAGGTGGGGCGGTGCTCGCGCATCGTCTCCAGCATCACCGCGGGGTCGAAGCGGTACGCCAGGATCATCGGCATCGGGGCGAGCATGCTCAGCGCGATGTGCCCGATGAGGCCCGTGATGTGGAACAGGGGAGCGATCGCCAGCACCGCCGCGTCGGGGCCGGGCGCGAACGTCGCCGCGTCCCGGTAGACGGTGGCGGTGAAGACCACGTTGCGGTGGGTATTGATCGCGCCCTTCGGCTTCCCGGTGGTCCCCGAGGTGTAGGTGAGGAAGGCGGTGTCGCCGGGCCCGGGGGAGACGGGCGGTGGCACCTCGCCGCGGTGCTCCTCGACGAACTCCAGCAGGTCCTTCGCGCCCTCCGGCGTCGCCCGGCGGGGTCCGGGGAACAGCCGGGGATCGGCGCGGGTCTGCAGGTCGAGGCCGCTGGTGGTGAGCACCGTGCGGACCGCGGTGCCCGGCACCACGTCGCGCGCGACGTCCTCGTACAGGTCGTCGAGCGCGAGGAGCGCGGTCGCGCCGGAGTCGAGGAGCAGGTTCTCGAGCTCGCGGGCGCGGCTCATCGGGTTGATCGACACGGTGCACCCGCCGGCCTTCCAGGCCGCGACCATCCCGATCACGAACTGGGGCACGTTCTGCAGGTAGAGCGCGAGCCGGTCGCCGGGCGCGAAGCCCTCCGCGAGCAGTCCGGCCGCCAGCGCGTCCGTCAGCGCGTCGAGCTCCCGACGGGTGATGGTCCCGTCGAAGTAGCGGATCGCCGCCTGGTCGGGATGGCTCGCGACGCCCGCTCGGAACATGTCGAGCGCGCTGTCGAAGGCGATGTCCACCTCCGCGGGCAGCGACTCGTACCGGCCCACCCAGGGGCGCTGCGCGGATCCCGTCACGGTGCTCACTTCACCACGACCGGGTTGACGGGCGCGCCGCTGCCCTGCGCGATCTTCAGTGGGGCGGCGGTGTACATGAACTCGTAGACGCCGTCGGCGGCGCAGTCCGCGGCCAGGGCCTCGAGGTCGGTGATCTCCGTGAAGACCACGCCGAGGTTGCGCATCAGCGCGCAGTGCAGGGTGAGCGCGACGCCGTTATTCTGGTCGGTCGTCACCTCGTTGGCGATGGTGTCGGTCACCAGGTTGGGGATCTCGTTGTCGGCGAACCACTGCACCAGTTCTGGGCTGTACTGCAGGCCGGGCTCGCAGAAGCCCTCGTAGAAGGCGTCGCCGAGCTCGAAGAAGAGCTGCAGGTAGTTGGTGCGGATGAGCAGCACGTCGCGCGGCCGCAGCTGCACGCCCTGCGCGGCGGCGCACGCCTCGAGGTCGGTGTGGTCGAAGGTCTCCGCGGTGTCGAGGTGCTCCTTGCCCCGGAAGCGCGCCATGTCGAGCAGCACGCCGCGGCCCACCACGCCGCGCTGCGCGATCGGCTCCACGCTCGCCACGTCCATGCCGCCGACCGTCGTGCGGGCGTCGTAGCCGTTCCACAGCTTGCCGTCGAACCAGACGTGGCCCAGCGCGTCGTACTGCGTGGACCCCTGCAGGAAGGCGTCGATCTTGTCGTCGGCGTAGTGCAGGCCGCCGGGGAACTGCGGCGCCTCCGCGCCGTCCCAGCTCGCCTCGTCCATGATCTGCGTGCGCACCGCGGGGCTGCGGCCGGGCCACACCGGGTCGCCCTTGGGGTCGCCGATCAGTCGCTGCAGGGTGAAGACCTTGCCGCTGCGCACCAGCGCCGCGGCGGCGACGGCCTGCTCCGGGCCGAGGTAGTTGAGTGAGCCCACCTCGTCGTCCGGGCCCCACTTGCCCCAGTTCGACGGTGCCTGGGCGAGCAGGTCGCCGAGGTCGGGCGCGGTCACGGTCTGTTCGGTCATCGGTCCTCCTGGTTCGACGGTGCGCCGGGCTCGCCCGGCGGTGACGCGTGTCACAATCGAAGGTAGGAAGCGCGCGGCGGCGGGACGTTCGCCCGCGCGCACGGTTCTTTCGCGCAGGCGCACGCGCCGCGGGAGGGGAGGAGCAGGGCGTGCCGTACACGATCGACGGCCTGGTCACCGGGTCCGAGCGGCGCCTCACCGGTTCCCGCGCGCACGGAGCGTGGCGGGATTGGTGCAGCGGCGTCCACGGCGAGTTCGACATCTCCTTCGACGGCGACGGCTACCGCGGCGACGTGCTGCGCCAGCGCACCGAGGAGTACCAACTGGTCTCCTGGACCAGCCAGCGCGAGCACGTGCGCCGCGACGCCCGCGGCATCCGCAACGACCCGCGCGGCCACTACGAGCTGTTCATGCCCCTGAAGGGCGCGCTGCACGTGGGCGGCGACGTCACCGAGAGCGCGCTGATGCCGGGCGAGATGGTGCTCGTCTCGATCGATTCGCCGTTCGTGCTCGCGCACGAGGACGACGCCTCCGCGCTGGCCCTGCTCATCCCCGAGCACCGGGTCTCGCGGACGCTCGGCTCGGTCGCCAAGGAGGGCGTGCGGCTGCGCGGCGGCCGCGGGCTGGGCCGGGTCACCCGGGACCTCGCGGCGGCGCTCATCGACGAGCGGGAGCAGCTCACGGCGGCGGAGTTCGACGCCGCCTGCGACCGCGCCGTGGACCTGTTCTGCCTCGCCGCCAGCGGGGAGGCCGACGGTGCCGGCGCCGCCGACGACGACGTCCGGGCCGCGGTGCTCCGGCACGTGCGCGCCCACGCCACCGAGCCGGACCTGAGCCTGGCGGGCGTCGCGGCTGCCGTCGGCTGGTCGGCGCGGCACATCCAGGCGGTGCTCTCCCGCACCGGCGAGACCTTCTCCGACGCCGTGCGCGGCGAGCGGCTCGATCTGGCCCGGGACCGGCTCACCGATCCGCGGTGGGCCGCTCGCGGGATCGCGTTCATCGCCGACTCCGTGGGTTACGGCTCGGCGAGCGCGTTCAGCACCGCCTTCAGCCGGCGGTTCGGGCGCTCGCCGCGGGCGCACCGAGCCGGCGCCGCCGACTGACGCACGCGACCCGCGCAGCCGCCGGGGGCGGCGGACCGGTCAGCGTGACGGGGCGAGCTCGCCGAACGTCGCGTACCGGGCGTCCGAGCGGGCACCGTCGGGCGTGACCTGCTTGTCCACCAGGATCACCTGCCCGATGAAGGGCTCGACGATGCCGACCATGCGGATCGGGGCGGCGATGAGGAGCTGGAAGCCGAACTGCTCGAACGCCCGCAGCGACTGCGCCGAGAAGCGCTCGTCCGACTTGCTGAAGGCCTCGTCGAGCATGAGCGGCGCGAAGGCGGGCTCGTTCGATCCGTCGATGCCGTGGCTGCCCAGGGCGAAGCTCAGCGCCGCCGCGAGGCAGAACGCGACCAGCTTCTCCTGCTCGCCGCCGGAGTTGGTGGCGGTGTTGCGGTAGGTGACCACCGCGGGGGCGTCCGGCTCGGCCCCGACGGCGTTCTCCTTGCCGTAGAAGGAGTAGCCGGTGCGCACGTCGAGGACGTTCTCCGTCCAGCGGCGCGACTCGGGGTCGTCGCCGGTGAGGCGCAACACCAGGCCGCGGATGCGCTTGAACTGCGCCGCCATCGCGGCCGGCTCGGCGCGCTTCGCGGCGGGTGCGTCGCGCACCATCTCGTCGACCAGCTTCGCGAACTCCGTGGCCTCCGGCGTGGGCCGGGCGGCGTACGCGATCTGCAGGTAGGTGCCCTCGTTGAACTCCACCCGGCGCAGGCCCGCGTTGACGTCGGCGATGCCGCGAGTGATGGCCCGGTGGGTGTCGTCGACCTCCTTGAACAGGTTCGACACCGAGTGGCTGACGTCGGTCGTGATGAGCCGGCGGAACTTCTCCGTGGCGGCGGCGAGGCCGTGCGCGACGAGGTTCTCGTGCACCGCGACGAAGTCGGGAGCGGAGGCGGCATCGGCGGACAGCTCCGTCGAGGCGTCGGGCCACTCGCGCAGGAACTGCTCGGCGGTGCGGACGATGCGCGCCTCGGCGGCGTCCCGCTCGGCCGTCGCGGCGGCCTGCTGGCGCTCCAGCTCGGCGCGGAGGTCGGCGCGGACCTCGCCGAAGGAGTCGAGGGTGAGCCGCCGGGGCTTCGCCTCGTCGGCGGTGAGCAGGTGCCACAGGGCGGTCGCGAGGAAGTCCTCGTCTTCGCTCGTCAGCTTCGGGGCGCTCTCGGCGTCGATCTTCTCGAACTCGGCGAGCAGATCGTCGAACTCGGTGCCGGCGCGGTTCATCGTCTCGGTGAGGGCGCCGATGCGGGTCTGCGCCTCGGCCAGCTCGCCGTAGGCGTTGTCGGCCTGCAGCTCCAGCTCCCCGAGGTCCGCGTTGCCGGAGCGGGCGTCGGAGATCCGGTCGGCCAGCTCCTCGGCCTCGGCCTTCGCCGCCCAGTGGTCGAGCTCGGCCCACGACGTGTAGCCCAGCACGCCGGCGGCGCTGTCGGTGACGGCCTTGTGCTCGGCGAGGTCGTCGCGCAGTGTCGCCGACGCCTCGGCGGCCTTGGCGTGCACGGCGGCCAGCTCGTCGCGGCGGCGCTGCAGTGCCTCGCGCTTGCTGCCGGTGTTGGTGCCCAGCACCCACTGCGAGCGGTCGGCGACGGCGCGGCGGTCGTCCTTGCGGAACCGGCCGCCCGCGTTCTTCACCAGGCCCTCGGCGGTGACGGCCTGCTCGTGGCGCTCCAGTTCGGCGGGGGAGTCCACGCAGGTGTGCCGCGCGGCGCGCGCGACCGCGCCGGACAGCCATCGTCCGGCCTCGGTCGACGTGTCCACCGTCAGCTTGGCGGCCAGGGAGCCGGGATCCGGGCGGGTGGGGTCGGCACCGTCGACCACCTGGTACGTGAGCACGCCCTGGACGCGGTTGGCGTTGACGTGGTCGGCGACGGCGCGCTGGTGCTCGGCGGGGACCAACAGCGTCGTGGCCAGCGGGCGCAGCACGCGCTCGGCGGCGCCCGCCCAGGTCGCCTGCTCCGCGGGCCTTACGTCGATCAGCTCCGCCGCGTACGGAAGTTCCTCCGCGGGAACGCCGGTGGCGCGGGCGATCACGTCGCGCTGGTCCAGCAGCGCGGGCGGCAGCAGCGAGGCGCGGCGGTCGAGCACGGACAGCTCGTCGTCCACGGACTCGACGGCGCGGCGCGCGTCGGACTCGTCCGTGTACGCGGAGTGCACGCGCCCCGCGAGGGCCTCGGCGGCCTCGGTCGCGCGGTCGCGGATGCCGGGGACCTGCTCGCGCAGCGCGGCGAACTCCTCCGCCGACTCCGGCGCGCGCTCGCCGAGCTTCTCGACCGCGGCGGCGAAGCGTTCGTAGGCGCGCTGGCGGGCCTGGGTCTGCAGCTCGCGCGACTGGAGCTCGGCCTCGAGAACGCCGACCTCGCCCTGCTCCTGCCGGAGCCGGTGCAGCAGGTCGTTGTAGCGGATCTTGCGCTCCTCGGCGCGGTCCTCCCAGCGGGCGATCTGCGCGTCGGTGCCGGCCCGCTCGCCCTCGATCCGGTCCATCTGCTCCTGCAGCAGCCGCAGCTTGTGCCCGCGCAGGTAGGACCGGACGGGCGCGCCGAGCAGGTCGGCCGCGCGGCTCGTCCCGACGGTGGCGGAGCGGTACTTCTCGTAGGCCTCCGGCATCGGCCGCAGCACCTTCTCCTGCGCCTCGGCGCGCGCGGCGGCCCGGTAGGCCTCGTCGAGCTGGGTGAAGTTCTCCACCAGGCGCTCGGCGCGGGCGTAGGTCTGCGGCCGGTCGAGCATGTACGTCCGGATGAAGGCGTCGAGGTCGCCGACGTTCTTCATGGCCTTGGCCTTACCGAGCAGCGCGAGCGCGGCCGAGGAGGTGCCGATGCCGACGCGGCGGCGCAGCGCGTCCTGATAGGCGGCCTGGGTGTCGAAGGACTCGACGCCGCTGTGCCGGGAGCGCCAGCCGCGGGTGTCGAAGCCGGCGGTCGCCCACTCCTGCAGGTCGAGCAGATCGAAGGCGCCCGAATGCAACTGGTACCAGGACTTGAGCGAGGCG
Organism: Tsukamurella sp. USMM236; assembly: GCF_037148755.1. Taxonomy (NCBI): domain Bacteria; kingdom Bacillati; phylum Actinomycetota; class Actinomycetes; order Mycobacteriales; family Tsukamurellaceae; genus Tsukamurella; species Tsukamurella sp. USMM236. Next base: position 366,508 of record NZ_JBBCSS010000002.1, on the reverse strand, counting down.
CCGTCGGTGCCGCTGCCCGGGAACCACTTCACGGCGACGGCCGTGGTCACGTTGCCGGCGCCGTTGTCGTAGGTCGCGGCGACGGCAGACCAGGTGGCCGAATCGCCGCGCAGGTACTGGACCTTGGACTGCTGGTGCTCGTCGTCGTTGACCGACCACGCGCCGCGCACGTAGTCCGCCATGGAGCGGGCGGCGCGCTTGGCGCCCTTCGCCGTCATGTCCGCGGAGGCGTTGAAGGACTGGTCGTAGGTGGGCAGCAGCACCACCGAATGCGCGTCCATCAGCGAGCTCTTGCCCGAGCCCGACGGGCCGGTGAGGATCACGCCCCGCTCGTCGATCGGGAAGTCCTTGTAGCCGTCGAAGGTGCCCCAGTTCACCACCTGCAGGCGGGTGAGGCGGTACTGGCCGAGATGCTTGCGGGTCACTGCTGCTCCTCGGTCTCGTTCTCCGGCCGGCTCTCCGGTTCGACGGTGCCGTCCTCGCCGTCGTCGACGGGGGCCGCCGCCTCGCCCAGGTCCTGATCGGTGCTGGCGAGGTCGCGGTACGCGGCGGTGTAGAGGTCCACCTGCTCGGGGGTGAGCAGGGACGCGATCACCGAGTGCACGGCCCACCGGTCGCTGGTGCCGACGCGGCGGATCAGGCGGCGGGTCTCCAGCTGGTTGATCGCGGCGTCGGCCTTCTTCACGAAGCCGGCCTCGTCGGTGTCGCGCGCGGGTCGGAAGGTCAGCAGGTGGTCGATCATCTCCTGCCGCTCCACGACCGCCGTCTCGTCCGGGCTGGACAGGTGCTTGAGCCGCAGGAACAGCGCCAGCACCGAGGCGGCGAGCGAGAGGCTCTGCGCGCGCAGCAGATTCCGCTGCCGCGGGTCGTTCTCGCTGACCTGGCGCGTGAAGGCGTGCTTGGTCTCGCGGTTGATCTCCAGCAGGAGGTTCAGCTCGGAGAGCCTGCTGCGCAGCAGCGTCTCCTCGGCCTCGATCACGGCCCAGTTCTTCGACCGCGACGAGACGTGCGGCGCCGCGATCAGCTCCTGCAGCGCGTAACAGACCGAGTTCGGCAGCGCGGAGGTGTCGCCATCGAAGCGGGGCGCGGTGTCGGCGCCGCGCAGCGACTTGATCGCCTCGTCGTCGGCGATGCTGAAGTCGGCCAGGTCGATCTCGGGGAGCACGTCGTCCGCGATGTCCAGTGCGGCGTCGAGCGATTCGTCGGTCATGTCACTCCTGCTCGAACAGCGTGGTGGGCTCGGGCGCGGCCGAGGCGGGGGTCAGGGGCGGGAGCGCGGCGGCGAAGGCGATGTGCGGCACCGTCATCTCGCGGGGCCCCCGTTTCGTGTGCGCGACGACGGTGACCAGGCGGTCCTCGTCGACGGTGCCGTACCGCGCGCCGAGCGACCAGACGCCGACGACGTCGCCGGCGCGGGGCGCGTCGATCGCGGCGAGGATCTCGGTGATGTCGGCACCGTCGGACGCGCTGACCTGCTGGTTGATGGCGGAGGCGAGTGCGTCCCAGTCGATCGCCTCGCGGCCGACGAGGCGGGCGGGGTCGATGGTGAACTCACCGGAGGTCTCGCGCACCTCGGGCGGCAGGGTGACGATGCCGTCGTGGAAGCGCAGGGCGCCGACGGAGCTGGTGTCGACGGCCGACATGGGGACCGCGAGGCCGGTGTCGCGGCCGGCGGAGACGGTGTCGAAGGCGTCGACGGCCGCGCGCTGCGCCTCGGTGATGCGGGCGCGCAGCGACTGGTACTGCAGGAAGTCGCCGTCCTTGACGAAGGTGTTGATGCGGCGATACACCTGGCCGCGGATCTCGTCCACGCGCTGGACCTGCATCCACATGCGGTCGAGGAAGCCGGTGAGGGAGTCTCTGAGGTCGTCCGGCAGCACGACCTCGTGCACGACGGAGGCGACCGAGGTCTCGAGCTGGCGGCGCAGGCGGTGGTCCGAGAGCAGCGTGTAGAAGGCGTCGAAGGCCTTGCCCTCGGGCGTGTTCGCCAGCTCGTCGTGGCCGTCGAAGAGGCGCTGCAGCGTCTTCGCGTAGGCCTCGGCTTCCGTGGAGTCGGAGGCGTCCAGGCCGTGGGTGAGGAGGGCCCGGGTGTGCTCGCGGAGCTTCTCGCCGTAGCCGAGGATGTCGGCCGGCATGCGCTCGGCGAGGGAGCTGACGATCTTGAGGTCGTCGACCACCTTGTCGCGGTCGTACTCGGGGATGAGGCCCTGGCGCAGGGCCTCGCGTCGCTGGGTGAGCTCGGCGATCTGCTGGTCCAGGGCGCGGAGGTGGTCGTCGGGGTCCGCGCTGACGGTGACCGCGACCGCCGACAGGCGGGCCGTGACGAGCTCGAGCGCGGTCTCGGTGGCGACGTTGCGGTCCAGCGACACCGCCTGCACCTGGCCGAGGGCCGTCGTGGCGCCGCGGGTGAGCTGGATGACCTCGCGGTCGTCTTCGTCGAGGGTGCGGGAGACGAAGCCGTGCTTGACCCACTGGTCCAGGACGTCCGGACCGGCCGGGACCGGTCGGGCGCGCTCGGTGAAGTGGCTCTGCAGGGACTGCAGGTCGACGGTGAGCGCGTCGCCCAACTCCTCCGCGTCGACGGGGCCCGTGCCCAGCCGCGCCGCCATCAGTGCCAGGTAGGCGACGGCGTGGGGGGAGCGGAGCAGGCGGAGCGCGACGTCGTTGTCGGCGTTGTCCGTGAACGCGGCGTACAGCTGCGCGGCCGACTGCGCCATCGTGTACCTCCCCTTGCGTATGCGACGGTCCAGTGTATCGGGGAGCCCTTCATGTCGCGGACAGGTCGGGTTCACCGTGGCGGCCTAGCGTGCGGTTCATGAACCTGCGGCGTCCGACGATCATCGCTCTGTCTCTCGCGCTGCTGGTCGGGGCGGCTCCGGCCGGCGCGGCGCCGCGGACCGTCGACCTGCAGGCGCACCGGGGCGGGCTCGGCCTGCAGACGGAGTCCACGCTGGAGGGCTTCTCCGCAGCGATGCGGCTCGGCGTGACCACGCTGGAACTGGACACGCAGGTGACGAAGGACCGGACGGTCGTGATCACGCACGACCGGAAGGTGGACGCACGCAAGTGCGCGGACACCGCGCCGGCGACGCCCGGCGACCCGCAGTACCCGTACGTCGGCAAGTACGTCCGCGACCTGACCTACGCCCAGGTCCGGACGATGAACTGCGGATACGAGAAGGTCACCGCCTCGCAGCGCGTGGTGGCGGGAGCCCGCATCCCCGAGTTGCGCGAGCTCTTCGATCTCGTCCGCGCGCGCCGGTCGCCGGTGCGGATGAACATCGAGACGAAGGTGGAGGCGGGGGCACCGTCGGAGACGGCGCCACGAGGCGAGTTCGTGCGGGCGGTGGCGGGGGAGATCACGCGCTCCGGCCTCGCCCGGCAGGTCACGATCCAGAGCTTCGACTGGACCGCCCTGCGGGAGATCGGGCCGCTGCTCCCGGGCGTCGGGCTGATCGCGCTGACCAACGGCGAGCAGTTCCTGCAGACGGGGAAGCCGGGCGGGTCGCCGTGGCTGGGGCTCGACGTGGACGCCTACGGCGGCGACTGGGTGCGGGCCGCGAAGGCGACCATCCCCGGACTGACGGCCGTCTCGCCGGTGCAGGGCGATCCGCAGGACGGCGGCGTCGGCGACGCGGACTTCGTGCGCTTCACAAAGCCGGAGCTGATCCGACGGGCGCACGGCCTGGGCCTGAAGGTCATCCCGTGGACGGTCAACGATCCCGCGACGATGCGGGCGCTGCTGCGGGACGGCGCGGACGGGCTGATCACCGACTACCCGGACCGCGCCCGTGCGGTGTTCCGCGAGCTGGGGATCGCGCTGCCCGCCTCCTCGTAGGGGCGGACCAGCACTTTCGGTGCGTGTCGGCGACGACACGCCGCTCGTCGACCGCAGGAATCCACCGAGGCTCTCGGGTGCTCTCGGCGTGCCCCGGACGTGGTGTCGGGTACGAATCATCATTCACGTGTGCAACACACGACTCAGTGGTGTAGTTTTCCACCGATAGACTCATTTGTCACGGAGGGCAACATGCGTGTCTCTGGTTTCTTCCGCTCGATCGTTTCGCTGACGGCCGCCGTTGCGGTCGCCGCCACCCTGGCGACGGGGACGGCGGGGGCGGCACCGTCGACCACCACGTCGTCGACGTCCCTGACCAACCAGGCGATCGACCGCCAGGCCGCGGGCGACACCGCGGGCGCGCAGGCCGCCATCAATCAGATGCCGGTCGACCAGGCGCAGAAGGTCGTGGCCCTGATGACGAACGTCAACAAGGCGCTGACCTTCCCGCTCACCGACCAGGTGCCCGGCGGCGTCGCGCCCGGCACCGCGATCGTCATCCTCGGCTTCGGCCTGGAGAACAACGGTGCGATGCGGTCGATCCTCGTCGAGCGGCTGACCAAGGGGCTCGCGGTCGCGCAGGCGTACCCCGCATTCCCGATCGTCGTGACCGGCGGCGCGCCCAAGGCCGGCAAGACCGAGGCCGCGGCGATGAAGGAGTGGCTGCTCGCGCAGGGCGTCTCCGGCACCCGCATCTACACCGAGGAGAAGGCGGGCTCGACCCAAGGCAACGCCATCAACACGGCGGTCCTCATGCGGCAGAACGGCTTCGGCAACGGCGCGGTGCTCGTCACCTCCGCCGACCACACCCGGCGTTCGGTCGCCGACTTCCTCGTCGCCGGCATCACGCTGCAGGCCGTCGTCGCCTCCGACGCGAAGATCCAGTCCGGGCCGATGTCCGCGAGTGGCGTGGCGGGCGTCTACCGGGACGCACGCGGCGTCGCCAACCTCTAGCCCGACGGTGCCGTGGGCGGGTTCGACACCCGCTCACGGCAATCGGCGGCGCAGGCCGATTCAGCGATCGTCAGCGCCGTGTCGATCGAAATCTGGAAACTTGTCGGCCCGGTGTGCCACCGTTGTCGCCATGACCGCGTACCACGCCCCGCTGGGCGCACCCGTGTGGATCGACCTCATGACCTCCGACGTCGAGCAGGCCGTCGAGTTCTACGGCGCCGTCTTCGGTTGGGAGGCGGAGCCCGCCAACGACGACTTCGGCGGGTACCGCAACTTCCGGGTGAACGGGAACCGCGTCGCCGGAGTCATGTCGCCGCCCGACGGTGGTGGTGGCCCCGGCGACGTCTGGTCGACCTACCTGCGGGTGGAGGACGCGAAGGCGTCGCTGCGCGCGGCCACGGACGCGGGCGCCTCGCTCGTGGTCCCGGTCGTGCCGGTGGCCGACCTGGGGCGCTTCGCCTTCGTCATCGACCCGGTCGGCGCGGCCATCGGCATCTGGGAGCCGGGGAAGCACGAGGGCTTCGTCGAGCGCGGCGTGCCCGGTACCCCGTACTGGTTCGACTGCATGAGCCGCAGCTACGACGCGACCAGGGCCTTCTACCGAGACGTCTTCGGCTGGGAGTCGGAGGAGATCGGCAGCGGGGGGCAGGAGGGCTCTTTCGGCCCGGACCGCTACAGCCAGGTCTTCACCGGTACGGGCGCGCAGCGGGACGCGGTCGCGGGAATCATGGACGCGGCGCCGCTCTTCGACTCGGGCGTCTTCGGCGAGGGCATGCCGTCGTTCTGGCAGGTGTACCTGACGGTCGAGGACACCGCCGCCGCCGAGCAGCGCATCGTGGCCGCGGGTGGCGAGCTCCTCCGCGCGGCGGAGGTGACGCCCTGGGCCACCATGGGATCGGCCAAGGATCCGGGCGGCGCGGTCTTCCTCTACGCGACCCCGCCCGAAGGGCGCTGAGCCGCACCGAAGATCACGTTTGGGCGTCGGCAACCGGATCGCAAGGCCGACGGGGCTACGCTCCCCGCATGACCTACAACCAGGGCGGATACCAGCAGGGCGGTCCCTACCCCCAGGGCGGCGGGCAGGTGCCGCCGCACCAGGGCCGGCCCCCGCAGCAGGGCGCTCCGTACGGCGGCCCGCCGCAGCAGCCCGGGCAGCCGTGGGACGCCCCGCAGCCTCCGCCGGGACAGCCGGCGTACGGTCGGCCGGGACAGCCGCAGTACCCGCAGTCGGGGCAGCCCCAGTACGGGCAGCAGCAGTTCGGTGGGCCGGGTCAGTACGCCGGCCAACCCGGGCCCTACGGGCAGCAGCCGGGGCAGTTCGGTGCACCGGGCCCGGCGGGGCCGGGCGGTCCGGCACCGTCGGCGAGCGGTGGCGTCGGCACGATCCTGCAGTTCCTGATCGCCGGCGCCGGCGCGCTCGTGATCCTGGGTGCCTTCCTGCCGTGGGCCAGCGCGTCGGCGAAGATCGGCGGCACGTCGATCACGAGCTCGGCGTCGGGGATCGACGGTAGCGACGGCTGGATCACGCTGTTCGCGGCGCTCATCGCCGGCGGCGTCGCGGTCGCGGCGGCGGTCGTCACCACGACGGGAGTACCGCTGCGGCTGATCTCCGGCATCGTCGCGACCGTCGCGGGGCTCGGGATCACCGGCCTCGCCGGCTACGACCTCGCGAACGTCGTGAAGCTGACGTCGACGTACTCGTCGATGGTCGACGTCTCGGCCGGCATCGGCCTCTACCTGACCCTGCTCGCGGGCATCGCGATGCTCGGGTTGGGCATCGCGACCCTCGTCCCGGCGCTGACGAAGCGCTAGGGACGCCGCACGCTCTCCTCGACCAGGTCGAGCACCGCCTCGAGGCCCGCCGTCGGCCGGCCCGAGGCGAGGTGGGTGACCAGCCCGTCGAGCACGAGGTCGAGGTAGCTGAGAATGACGTCGGTCGGCAGGTCGTCGCGCAGCCGGCCGCGCTGCTTCTGCCGCTCCAGGCGGCGCAGCGTGGCCTCGGTGAGCTCGGCGCTGCGTTCGGTCCACTCGGCGCGGAAGTCGCCGTCGTTCTTCAGCCGGCGCGCGATTTCCAGCCGGGTGCCCAGCCAGTCGAAGCGCTCCGGATGGCTGAGCATGTCGCGCATGACCTGCACGAGGCCCTCTTCCGCGGCGATGTCGGCCATCCGCTCGGCGTCCTCGCGGGCCAGCGCCAGGAACAGCGCGTCCTTGTCGCGGAAGTGGTGGAAGATCGCGCCGCGCGAGAGGTCGGTCGCGGCCTCGAGCCGGCGGACGGTGGCCCCGTCGTAGCCGTACTCGGCGAAGCAGGTCCGCGCACCGTCGAGGATCTGGCGGCGCCGCGCGGCGAGGTGATCATCGCTCACCTTGGGCATGTGGATGCTCCTGATCGAACGGGGACGGTTACTCGTTGTCCACTACGCGGACGGCGGGCCCGGCCGCTGGGGCCGGACCCGCCGTCACTGGTCAAGACTGAAGCGATCAGCTCTTGACCATGTTCCGCAGCACGTACTGCAGGATGCCGCCGTTGCGGTAGTAGTCCGCCTCACCGGGGGTGTCGATGCGGACGTCCGCGTCGAACTCCACCTTCGTGCCGTCCGTCTTCGTCGCGGTCACGTGCACCGTCTTCGGCGTGACGCCGTTGTTCAGCTCCGTGATGCCCGCGATGTCGAAGGTCTCCGTGCCGTCGAGGCCCAGGGTCTTCCAGGACTCGCCCTTGGGGAACTGCAGCGGGACGACGCCCATGCCGATCAGGTTCGACCGGTGGATGCGCTCGAAGGACTCGACGATGACGGCCTTGACGCCCAGGAGGCTGGTGCCCTTGGCCGCCCAGTCGCGCGACGAACCGGAGCCGTACTCCTTGCCGCCCAGGACGACCAGCGGGACGCCGGCGGCCTGGTAGTTCTGGCACGCGTCGTAGATGAACGACTGCGGGCCGCCCTCCTGGGTGAAGTCGCGGGTGTAGCCGCCCTGCGTGCCCTCGAGCCCGATGGTGTCGAGCACACGGTTCTGCAGGCGGATGTTCGCGAACGTGCCGCGGATCATCACCTCGTGGTTACCGCGCCGCGAGCCCAGCGAGTTGTAGTCCTTGCGGGCCACGCCGTGGGAGTCGAGGTACTGCGCGGCCGGGGTGCCGGGCTTGATCGGGCCGGCCGGGCTGATGTGGTCGGTGGTGACCGAATCGCCCAGCAGCGCCATGACGCGGGCGCCCGCGATGTCGGTGACCGGCGACGGCTCCATCGTCATGCCGTCGAAGTACGGCGCCTTGCGGACGTACGTCGAGTTCTCGTCCCAGGCGAACGTGTCGCCCTCGGGGGTGTCCAGGTTCTGCCAGCGGTGATCGCCCGCGAAGACCGTGGAGTAGGACTTGCGGAACATGTCCTGGTTGATGGCGTTCTTGATCGTGTCGTCGATCTCCTGCGCCGACGGCCAGATGTCCTTGAGGAAGACGTCGTTGCCGTCGTGGTCCTTGCCCAGCGAGTCGGTCTCGAAATCGAAGTCCATCGTGCCCGCGAGGCCGTAGGCGATGACCAGCGGCGGCGAGGCCAGATAGTTCATCTTCACGTCGGGGGAGATGCGGCCCTCGAAGTTGCGGTTGCCCGAGAGCACCGCGACCACGGTCAGGTCCTCGTCGTTGACGGCCTTGCTGATCTCGTCGGGCAGCGGGCCGGTGTTGCCGATGCACGTGGTGCAGCCGTAGCCGCCCAGGTAGTAGCCGAGCTTCTCGAGGTACGGCCACAGGCCGGCCTTCTCGTAGTAGTCGGTGACGACCTGCGAGCCGGGGGCCATGTTGGTCTTGACCCAGGGCTTGGTGGTCAGGCCCTTCTCGACGGCGTTGCGCGCGAGCAGCGCCGCGCCGAGCATGACCGACGGGTTCGACGTGTTGGTGCAGGACGTGATGCCCGCGACCGCGACGGCGCCGTGATCGAGGATGAAGGTGCCGCGCTCACCGGTCACGGTGACCGGCTTGGACGGGCGGCCCTCGGCGCCGTTGGCGGCGGACTGCACGTTGACGGCACCGTCGTCCGCGAAGGACAGCGCGGCCGGATCGGAGGCCGGGAAGGACTCCTCGACGGCCTCGTCCAGCTGCGTGTGCGCGGCCGGGTGCTGCTCCTCCACGTAGTTGTGGATGTCCTTGCGGAAGGCGGTCTTCGACTCCGACAGGAGGATGCGGTCCTGCGGGCGCTTCGGGCCGGCGATCGACGGCACGACGGTGCCGAGGTCCAGCTCGAGGTACTCGGAGTAGGCGGGCTCGTGATCGGCGTCGTGCCACATGCCCTGCTCCTTGGCGTACGCCTCGACGAGCGCGAGCTGCTCGTCGGTGCGGCCGGTCAGGCGCAGGTAGTTGATGGTCTCGCCGTCGATCGGGAAGATCGCGGCGGTGGAGCCGAACTCGGGGCTCATGTTGCCCAGGGTGGCGCGGTTGGCGAGCGGCACCTCGGCGACGCCCTTGCCGTAGAACTCGACGAACTTGCCGACGACGCCGTGCTGACGCAGCATGTCCGTCACGGTGAGCACCACGTCGGTCGCGGTGACGCCCGGCTTGATCTCACCGGTGAGCTTGAAGCCCACGACGCGGGGGATGAGCATGGAGACCGGCTGGCCCAGCATGGCCGCCTCGGCCTCGATGCCGCCGACGCCCCAGCCCAGGACGCCCAGGCCGTTCTCCATGGTGGTGTGCGAGTCGGTGCCGACGCAGGTGTCGGGGTACGCCTGGCCGTTGCGGGTCATCACGACCGGCGCCAGGTACTCGATGTTCACCTGGTGCACGATGCCCATGCCCGGGGGGACGACCTTGAAGTCGTCGAACGCGCCCTGGCCCCAGCGGAGGAACTGGTAACGCTCGCCGTTGCGCTGGTACTCCAGGTCGACGTTGCGCTCGAGGGCGTCGGCGGTGCCGAAGACGTCGAGGATGACCGAGTGGTCGATGACCATGTCGGCGGGGGAGAGCGGGTTGACCTTGTTGGGGTCGCCGCCCAGGGCCGTGACGGCCTCGCGCATGGTGGCGAGGTCCACGATGCAGGGCACACCGGTGAAGTCCTGCATGATCACGCGCGCCGGCGTGAACTGGATCTCGACGCTCGGCTCGGCCGAGGGATCCCAGTTCGCCAGGGCGTTGATGTGATCGGTGGTGATGTTCGCGCCGTCCTCGGTCCGCAGCAGGTTCTCTGCGAGGACCTTCAAGGCGTAGGGCAGCTTCTCGGTGCCGGGCACGGCGCTGAGGCGGAAGATCTCGTATGACTGATCGCCCACCTCGAGCGTGCCGCGCGACGAGAAGGAATCGATGCTCTTGCTCACGTCAGCTCCACTCAACGTTTTGTGGTGTGCACCGACGGGCTGTGTCGGTGCCTGAAGTCGATAATACAGTACGCTTGTCCTGTGAGAGTCCGCAGGGCTGAAACTCGCCGGACGCAGCTCATTGTGCCTCGTTCCGGGCGCGCCCGCGGGCGTGTCGTACTGTGAGGCCCATGGGTCCGCTGCCGATTCTCACCGAAGTTCCGACCGATGTGGATCTGTCCGCGCTGCAGGCGGACCTCGCGACGGACGGCGTCGCCGTGCTCAACCCCGCGCACGCCGATTCCGTGCCCCAGCTGGTGCAGGTCGTCAAGGACGCGCGGGCCAACGGCATCGAGAACTTCCAGGTGGTCGTCCTGGCGCACGATTACAACCCGGACACCTCGCTGCGCGACCTCGGCACCGAGCTCGGACGGCAGATGAACGCCGATGCCGATCATCCGCTGACCGTCCTCGTGATGTCGCCGTCGCAGGTCGCCGGGTACTCGACCCAGCTCTCGCGCTTCCAGATCGAGAAGGGGCAGGACGGCTACACCGGTCGACTCGCGCTCAACAACCCGCCGAAGGCCGCCGAGGACTTCGCGACCGTCGCGAACGACGCGACCTTCCCGTGGACGGGCTTCACCGTCGGGCTGGTGCTGGTCGTCGCCGCGCTCGCGGGCTGGGCCCGCGTGGTGACGCGCCGCCGCAGCCGGGCGGTGGACGCCGCCCGGCGTGCCGCGGCCGCGCCGGTGGCCGCAACGGTCGGGGCGGAGTCCTCCGACTCGACGGTGCCCACGACCGAAGAGAATGGCGGCTCCGCTGTTCGATCGAACGAATAGCGCACATTCATTCGAAATTCCAGCTGTGTAATTAGCAGCGCCTGTCCGATTCGAATGCCATTCGACGGACGATGATCCGTGCAGGTCAGCGCGGATCTTTCGCTACTCACACCTGTGTAATTTGTGAATCTTGTTTTCTATTGTTGTGAAAGTGCCGTACGGTACGTCTGAAGCCAATGTTGTGCGTGTTGCCCATGCGCACTCATCGGGTCTGAACGAGTCTTGAGTTGAGGGAGACACCTTGAGGCGTACGGCACACCCCGCCACGAATTTCGCTGCGCGGTCGTTGCTCGCGGCAGTCGCCACCGGTTCGCTGGTGGCCGGCTCCGTCGCAGGCGCGGGATCGGTCTTCGCCGAGCCCAACGGCCCCGACGCGAATCCCGCCAACGTCGTCGCCGCGCTCGTCGACCGCATCGCCCAGACCGACCAGCGGATCGCGGACCTCCGCGGCGACGTCGCGACGAAGCGGCAGTCCGTCAACCGCGCCGTCGTCGACCTGCAGTCCGCCCGCGACGCCGCCACCGCGGCGACCGGCGCGATCAAGGTCTCCGACACCGCGGTCGCGGACTCCGACGCCAAGATCAAGACCGCCCAGGACGCCTTCGACCAGGTGGTCCGTGCCGCGTACGCCCAGGGCAACAGTGCCGGCGCCCTCGTGAACACGCTCGGCGGGAACGACCCGGGCGATGCCGTCGACCGCGCGACCACGCTGCGGATCGTCGCCGACAAGCAGAAGGTCGCGCTCGGCGACCTCCGGGCCGCGAAGACCCGCGCCGAGGCCTCCCGTACCGCCGCCCGCGCGGCCAAGGTCCAGGCCGACGCCGCCACGGCCGCCGCGGCCGAGCGGAAGACGACGGCCGAGGACTCCATCACGCAGACCGTCGCCGCCCTGACGACGCAGCAGCAGGAGCAGACCACGCTCAGCACCCAGCGCGAGCTGGCACAGCGCGCCCTCGAGCAGGCCAAGCGCGCCGAGGACCGTGCGGCGCAGCAGAAGATCTACGCGCAGTACGTCGTCGACGAGCAGCAGACCCAGCAGATCGCGGCCCCCGCCGCGCCCGCCGCCCAGCCCGCCGCTCCGGCTGCGCAGGCGGCCGCCCCGGCGGCCCCCGCTGCGCAGGCCGGCACCGTCGACACCGCGGATCCGCTCGCCGCGGCCCGGACCTTCGCCCAGGGCATCGTCGGCCAGGCGTCGTCGCTGTTCAGCAACCCGTTCGGCGCCGTCACCGGCCAGTCCGGCGCTGCACAGCAGCCCACCGCCCCGGCCTCGCAGGCGGTGCCCGGCGTCGGGAGCATGAGCGGCGCGCAGATGATCGAGACCGTCATCCAGCGCGGCATGTCCGTCATCGGCGTGCAGTACGCCTGGGGCGGCGGTAACGCCTGGGGCGCGACCAAGGGCGTCCGCGACGGCGGCGTCGCCGACAGCTACGGCGACTTCAACCGCATCGGCTTCGACTGCTCGGGCCTGATGGCGTACATGTACGCCGCGGTCGGGATCGCGCTGCCCAAGTACTCGGGCTACCAGTACACGACGGGCAACAAGGTGCCGATCAGCCAGCTCAAGCGCGGCGACATGGTCTTCCGCGGCCCCGGCGGCACCCAGCACGTGGCGATGTACCTCGGCAACAACCAGATCCTCGAGTCGCCCCAGTCCGGCGGCGCGGTGCGGATCGCCCCCTTCGACGCCTCGACGTTCCTCTCGCAGGGCGTCCGCGTGATCAACAGCTGACCGCGCGCGATTCAGTACGCTCGTGGGAACGGGCCGCCGCGGCCCGGGATCGGACGGGCCCGCACGGGCCGGGGGAACGACGACGAAGGGGACTATTGCGTGACGCACTCACAGGGGCAGGACATCGCGTCGAGCGATGAGGTCAAGCTGCTGGAGCGGGCGGTCTACGAGGTCAAGCGCGTGATCGTGGGCCAGGACCAGCTCGTCGAGCGGATCCTGGTGGGCATGCTCGCCAAGGGCCACGTCCTCCTCGAGGGCGTTCCCGGCGTCGCCAAGACCCTCGCGGTCGAGACCTTCGCCACCGTCGTCGGCGGCTCGTTCTCCCGCATCCAGTTCACGCCGGACCTGGTCCCCTCCGACCTCGTCGGTACCCGCATCTACCGGCAGGGCAAGGAGCAGTTCGACACCGAGATCGGACCGGTCTCCGCGAACTTCCTGCTCGCCGACGAGATCAACCGCGCCCCCGCGAAGGTCCAGTCCGCGCTGCTCGAGGTCATGGCCGAGCGCAAGGTCTCCATCGGCGGCAAGACCTACCCGATGCCCGATCCCTTCCTCGTGCTCGCGACGCAGAACCCCATCGAGAACGAGGGCGTCTACCCCCTGCCCGAGGCCCAGCGTGACCGCTTCCTGTTCAAGGTCGTCGTCGGCTACCCCTCCATCGAGGAGGAGCGGGAGATCGTCTACCGCATGGGCACCGTCCCGCCCGTGCCCTCGCAGGTGCTCGACCCGAGCACCGTGATCCGCCTCCAGCGCGCCGCGAGCGAGGTCTTCGTCCACCACGCGCTCGTCGACTACGTCGTCCGCGTCATCGCCGCGACCCGCACCCCGCGCGAGTTCGGCCTCGACGACGTGGCCTCCTGGATCACGTACGGCGCCTCGCCCCGCGCCACCCTCGGCATCGTCGCCGCCGCCCGCGCCCTCGCGCTGCTCCGCGGCCGCGACTACGTCGTCCCCCAGGACGTCGTCGAGATCATCCCGGACGTGCTGCGCCATCGCCTCGTCATGAGCTACGACGCCCTCGCCGACGAGGTGACCGCCGACCAGGCGATCAACCGCGTGCTGCAGACCGTCGCGCTGCCGCAGGTCGTCGGGCAGCCCGTCCCGCAGCAGGCCGCGCCGCCGGCGCCCGCCCCGCAGCAGTACGTGCCCGCGCAGCAGCCGCAGGGCTGACGATGCCGGCCACACCCCCCGGCACGCCTCCCGGTCCCGGGCCCCGGCACAGCCCGCTCCCGAGCTTCGCCGGCGGCGAGGTCGACGAGACCCGCATGCAGGCGTCCCTGAAGATGCTCGAACTGCTGGTGCGCCGCCGGCTCGACGGCGTCCTCAAGGGCGATCACCAGGGACTGCTCCCCGGACCGGGCTCCGAGCCGGGGGAGTCGCGCCCGTACACGCCCGGCGACGACGTCCGCCTCATGGACTGGTCGGTCACCGCCCGCACGACGCACCCGCACGTGCGGCAGATGATCGCCGACCGCGAGCTGCAGACCTGGATCGTGGTCGACCTGTCCGCGTCGATGGACTTCGGTTCCACGGGCGGCACGAAGCGCGACCTCGCCGTCGCCGCGTCCGCCGCCGTCGTGCACCTGGTGAGCGGCGCCGCGAACCGCGTCGGCTGCCTCGTCACCAACGGCGCGCAGCTGGTGCGCGTGCAGCCCAAGTCCGGCCGCGCGCAGCGGCAGAAGGTGCTCAAGGCCATCGCCACCGCGCCCCGCGCCGTCGAGGGCACCCGCGGCGACCTGCCCATCGCGCTCGACGCCCTGCGCCGGCCCGAACAGCCCCGCGGCCTCGTCGTGGTGATCAGCGACTTCCTCGGCGACGTGGACTACGTCCGCGAGCTCCGCGGCATCGCCGCGCGGCACGAGGTGCTCGCCGTGGAGGTCCTCGATCCGCGCGACGTCGAGCTCCCGGCGGTCGGCGAGATCGCGCTCCGCGACGCCGAGTCCGGCGCCGTGCGCGAACTGACCGTGACCCCCGAGCTGCAGCAGCGGTTCGCCGCGGCGGCGCAGGAGCACCGCAAGCAGGTGGCGCGCACCCTGCGCGGCGTCGGCGCGCCCGTCCTCGAACTGCGCACCGACCGCGACTGGCTCGCCGACATCGTGCGGTTCGTCGCCGCACGTCGACGTGGATTGGCTGGTGCTTCCTGACATGGGCGGATTGACCTCGCTCGCCACCCCGATCTGGCTGCTCGGCATCCTCGTCGTGCTCGCCATCCTGGCGGGGTACGTCTACAACGAGCGGCGGCGCAGCAAGCGCGCGCTGAAGTTCGCGAACATGTCGGTGCTCGACTCCGTGGCGCCGCCCGGGCCCAACCGGTGGCGGCACGTGCCCATCGCGCTGCTGAGCATCGGCCTGATCCTGCTCATGATCGCGCTGTCCGGGCCGCAGGCGATGCGCAAGGTGCCGCGGAGCAAGGCCACTGTCGTGCTCGTCGTCGACGTCTCCCTGTCGATGAAGGCCACCGATGTCAGCCCCAATCGGCTCGACGCGGCCAAGGAGGCGGCGAAGAAGTTCGTCGGCGAACTGCCGCAGGGCATGAACCTCGGCATCGTCTCCTACGCCGGCACGGCGCAGCTCCTCGTCTCGCCGACGCCGGACCGCTCCCTGGCGACCAATGCGATCGATCACCTCGACCTCGCGCAGCGCACCGCGACGGGTGAGGGCATCTACGCGGCGATCCAGTCGATCAAGAACATCCGGGACGTGCTGGGCGGCAAGGACGCCGCGCCGCCCGCCCGGATCATCCTCGAGTCCGACGGCAAGCAGACGGTGCCCACCGACCTCGACGACCCGCGCGGCGGTTTCACCGCCGCCCGCAAGGCCAAGGAGGAGGGGATCCCCATCTCCACCATCTCCTTCGGCACGCCGAACGGCACCGTCGACATCGAGGGACAGAACATCCCCGTCCCCGTCGACGACGACTCGCTCCGGAAGATCGCCGAGCTCTCCGGGGGCAACTTCTTCTCGGCGTCCTCGCTGAGCGACCTCAATGAGGCCTACGGCACCCTGCGCGACGAGATCGGGTGGGAGATGCAGAAGGGCGACAACTCGCGGATCTGGGTGCTGTGGGGCACGGGCCTGCTGGTGCTCGGCGCCGCGGGCGCGGTGCTGTTCAACCGGCGTCTGCCGTGACCTCGGTGCCCGCGGAACGCGCACCCGCGACGACTCGCGTGCCCGGAGATTTCCTGGGTCGCGAGCGTGATTGATACGTTGTCATCCATGTCGACTTCTGAATTCACGCCCCGGTCCGTCCTCGTCACGGGCGGCAACCGCGGTATCGGCCTCGCGATCGCGCAGCGCCTCGCCGCCGACGGCCACAAGGTCGCGGTGACGCACCGCGGCTCCGGCGCCCCCGAGGGCCTGTTCGGCGTGCAGTGCGACGTCACCGACACCGAGTCCGTCGACGCCGCCTTCAAGACGGTCGCCGAGCACCAGGGCCCCGTCGAGGTGGTCGTCTCCAACGCCGGCATCACCGACGACACGCTGGTCATGCGCATGAGCGTCGAGAGCTTCGAGAAGGTCATCAACGCCAACCTCACCGGCGCCTTCCGCGTCACCAAGGCCGCCACGCGCGACATGCTGAAGAACCGCTGGGGCCGGTTCATCTACCTCGGCTCGGTCGTCGGCCTCGCCGGCACCGGCGGCCAGGCCAATTACGCCTCGTCGAAGGCCGGCGTCGTCGGCCTCGCCCGCTCCGTCACCCGCGAGATGGGCTCGCGCAACATCACGGCCAACGTGATCGCGCCGGGCCTCATCGACACCGACATGACCCGCGAGCTCCCGTCGGACATGACCGAGCCGCTGATCAAGCAGGGCATCCCCGCGAAGCGGATCGGCCAGCCCGAGGAGGTCGCCGCGGTGGTCTCGTTCCTCGCCTCGGACGACTCCTCTTACGTCACCGGCAACGTCATCAACGTCGACGGTGGCCTGGGCATGGGCCACTAGGCCCGAGACAACAGGCCACTAGGCGCGACCGCGCACCGTCGAACCAGCCACGCAGCACGAACACACTGAAGGAGGCACGTCCGTGACCGGACTGCTCGAAGGCAAGACCATCCTCATCACCGGCATCATCACCGATGCCTCCATCGCCTTCTCGGCCGCCAAGGTGGCCCAGGAGCAGGGCGCCAAGGTGATCATCACCGGCATCCCGGACCGGCTCCGCCTGATCGACCGCATCGCCAAGCGTCTCCCGCAGGAGGTGCCGCCGGCGATCCCGCTCGACATCACCGACGAGGAGTACCTCGGCACGCTGGCCGACAAGGTCCGCGAGCTCGCGCCCGAGGGCATCGACGGCGTGCTGCACTCCATCGCCTTCGCGCCCCGCACCCTCATGGGTCCCGACGCCGTGCCCTTCCTCGAGGGCCCCGGCCCCGACGTGGCGAAGTCCTTCGAGATCTCCGCGTGGAGCTACGCCTCGCTGGCCCGCGCCGTGCTGCCCGTCATGAACGAGGGCGGCTCCATCGTGGGCATGGACTTCGATCCCCGCACCGCGATGCCCGACTACAACTGGATGGGCGTGCAGAAGGCCGCCCTCGAGTCGGTCAACCGCTACGTCGCCCGTGAGGTCGGCTACGCCAAGAAGATCCGCTCCAACCTGGTGGCCGCCGGCCCGATCAAGACCCTGGCCGCCAAGGCGATCTCGGGCACCGCGACCGACGACGCCAAGAAGCTCAACATGCTCAATCAGTACTGGGACGGCGCCTCGCCCATCGGCTGGAACGTCGACGACCCGGAGGTCGTGGGCAAGAGCATCTGCGCGCTGCTCTCGGATTGGCTGCCCGGCACCACCGGCTCCATCGTCTACGTCGACGGCGGCGCCAGCCACAACACCTGGTTCCCCGAGGAAATGATCAACGCGCAGTCGTGACCCACGATGCGCTGCTCGTGCTCTCCTTCGGTGGGCCCGAGCACCCCGACCACGTACGGCCGTTCCTCGAGAACGTCGTGCGTGGTCGTGGCGTACCACCCGAGCGCTTGGACGCCGTCGAACAGCACTACCAGCGGTTCGGCGGCGTCTCGCCGATCAACGAGCAGAACCGTGCGCTGATCGCGGCCGTATCGGAGGAGTTCGACCGCCGGGGCCGGGCGCTGCCGGTCTACTTCGGGAATCGGAACTGGCATCCGATGGTCGAGGACACCGTGCGGCGGATGAAGGACGACGGCGTGCGCGACGCGCTCGTCTTCGCCACCTCCGCCTGGGGCGGCTTCTCGGGTTGCCGGCAGTACGACGAGGACATCGCCCGCGCCCTCGCGGCCGTGGGACCCGGCGCGCCGCGGCTGACCAAGCTGCCGCAGTTCCACGATCACGAGCTGTTCCTGGACTGCTTCGCCGACGCGGCGCAGGCCGCCCTGGCGACGGTGCCCTTCGGCTCGCGCCTGGTGTTCACGGCGCACTCGATCCCGGAGGCCGCGGACGTGAACGCGGGCCCGCCCGGGGTGTCCAACCTCTACTCGCGACAGGTCCGGGACGCGGCCGCGAACGTCGCCGCCCGGCTGGGGATGGATCACGACGTGGTCTGGCAGTCCCGTTCCGGCCCGCCGCAGGTGCCGTGGCTCGAGCCCGACATCTGCGACCACATCCAGGCGCTGTGGGACGAGCGGGTGCCCGGCGTCGCGGTCGTGCCCATCGGCTTCATCTCCGACCACCTCGAGGTGATCTGGGACCTCGACACCGAGGCGCGCGATCTCGCGGGGGAGTTGGGCATGCCCTTCGCCCGCGCCGCGACCCCGATCCACGATCCGCGGTTCGCGGCGATGGTCGCCGACCTCGTCGACGATGCGGATGCGGGCAGGTCCAGCGGGCTCGGCGTCAGCGTCGACGGCGCCGCGTGCGTCGAGGGCTGCTGCCCGGCAGTGCGGCGCCCGGTTCGCACCTGAAACCCGCGCTCAGCTGATCCGCGGCGCAGTATTTCGAGCGTCCCTCATCTGAACGACGGTTTCAGAATGCTCCGCGCAGTTCGTCGCGGCACACCGCGTTCACGGCGGCCACCCGCGCGGCGCGGACGGTGCGCCACAGGTCGCGGTAGGCGGCGTCGCCGCCCTGCGCGGAGGCGAGGGTGAGACCGGCGTACGGGTTCTCCGCACCCGCGACCAGCAGGATCGCCTCCACCATCCCGGCGCTGTCGAGCACGCGGTGCGCCCGCTCGGCGGCACCGAGGGGCAGCCGGTGCGCGCCCAGGTAGCGGGTCAGCTCCATGACGACGCCGCGCGGGTCCGACGCGGCGTCGGGCGCGGGCGGCAGGCTGGCCAGCGCGGACGGCGCCTCGCGGACGGCGTCCCGCAGCGCATGCTCGGCGGCGCCGAGGGACACCGGATCCGGATCGACGAGTGCGGGCTCGTGGAGGAAGGCCTGCCAGCGCATCACATCGGCGGCCTCGGGCGTCGGCACGAGGGCGATCGTGGACGTCGCGCCGTCGAAGAGCACGACCTCGCCCCGGGCCATCGCCGCTTCCTCCAGGTCGGTGCCCGCGGGGAGGCCCCGCGCATCGCCCGGCGCGGGCAGCAGCAGCCGAACCGAATGCGGCTCCAGGGCACGGATCTCGGCCAGCAGATCGGGGAGGTCGCCGTCGACCACGGACTGCACCGGCGCCCACTCGCCGAGCGCCTCCAGCAGCTCGTCCGTGCCCGCCGAGCCCGCCAGCCAGGCCGCAGACCACACCGCGAAGCCCTGGGCGGGCCCCGCGGTGGCGCGGCGGGCGAGGGTGACGACGGGGGAGCTCATGGGCATTCATCCTAGTCGCGGCACCCGCTGGGGTGTGCGCCCCAGCGGCGCGACTCCCGGGATACGGCGTGCCCGCGCCGCTGGAGCCCACATCTCAGCGCCCACGCCCGCAACGCCGCCATCGCGAGATTTCTGAAACATGTTCTAGCAAAGGCCGCGCGGATCTACCCTGACCGGCATGACCGAATCGGACACCTTCGCCGAGCAGGCCCGCCCGGCCTCCTCACAGCGCACCCCGGACGAGGTGCGCGCCCAGTTACAGCAGTGGTTCGCCGCGCGCGAGCCGGGCGCGGAGGTGCTCGACCTGCACTTGCCCGAGGGCAACGGCATGTCGAGCGAGACCCTGCTCGCCGCGGTCCGGTTCGGCGACGAGGAGCGGCGCCTCGTCATCCGCGTGGCGCCCCGGCCGGAGTCCGACCCGGTGTTCCCGACCTACGACCTGCCCGCGCAGTTCGCGGTGATGCGGCACGTCGAGTCGTACGGGGTCGCGGCGCCGTCGTGCCTGTGGGTGGAGGAGGACCCGGCGGTGATCGGCGCCCCGTTCCTCGTCATGGACCGCGTCGACGGCGACGTGCCGCCCGACGTCATGCCCTACACCTTCGGCGCCTGGCGGCCCGACTCCACCGACGCGGACCTGCGCGAGCTCGCCGACGCCTCGGTCGACGTGATCGCCACGATCCACGCCGTGCCCGCTCCCGCCGACGGCCTGATCCCGACACCCGAGCCGGGGGAGACCGCGCTCGCCGCGCACCTGCGCCGGCTCCGCGCGTTCTACGACTGGGCGGCGCAGAAGCACGGCGGGGCGCCCCTCCTGGACCGCGCGCTCGCGTGGGCCGAGGACAACCTCCCGCCGCACGCCGACCAGGTGCTCAACTGGGGCGATGCCCGCATCGGCAACCTGATGTACGGCGGCCCCGCCGGGAACACCCCCGTCGCCGTGCTCGACTGGGAGATGGCGACCGTCGGCCCGTGCGAGCTGGACCTCGGCTGGTTCGTCTACCTGCACCGCTTCTTCCAGGACCTCGCCGAGCTCGCCGGCCTGCCCGGCCTGCCGGGCTTCCTGCGCCGGCAGGACGTCGAGCGACGGTACGCCGACCGCACCGGCCACGTGCCCCGCGACATGGACTTCTACACCGCCTACGCAGCCATCGTGCACGGCGTGATCATGTACCGGATCCAAACCCGGGCCATCGACTTCGGCGCCGCCGTCGCGCCGGAGAACCCCGACGACATGATCCTGCACCGCGCCAGCATCGAGAAGATGCTCGCCGGCACGTACTGGGAGTCCGTCGTATGACGCTGTCGCCCTTCGACGACTACCCGGTCCACCAGGTCGCGGAGGTGATCCGCCACCCAGCGACGTCGGACCGCAACTTCTACGACCGCTACTACTTCAACGCTCACAACGGCACCGCCGACGAGCCCTTCCTCGTGCTCGGCCTCGGCGTCTACCCGAACCTGGGCGTCGTCGACTGCTTCGCCGTCGCCCGGCACGGCGACGACCAGATCGTCTTCCGCGCCTCCAAGGCCCTCGGCGCCGACCGCGCCGACACCACCGTCGGGCCGATGCGCGTCGAGGTGCTCGACGGCCTGCAGCGCCTGCGCGTCACCCTCGACCCCGGCGCGGACTACGACCTCGCCTTCGACCTGACGTTCACCGGCACCGGCCCCGCGCACCTCGAGCCGCGGCACTTCCACCGCCAGCTCGAGCGCGTCACCTTCGACACCCAGCGGTTCGTGCAGGTCGGAACCTGGGCGGGCGCCCTCACCGTGGGCGGGGAGACCTTCGACGCGAGCACCTGGCGCGGCAACCGGGACCGCTCCTGGGGCGTGCGCCCCGTCGGCGAGGCCGAGCCGCCCGGCCGCCGCGTCACCGAGGCCGGCAACTTCTTCTGGATCTACTCCGTCCTGACCACCGCCGACGCCGCGATCTGCGTCGTGCTGCAGGAGGACGTCCGGGGCCGCCCCGTCGTCGAGGACGCCACGTGGATCCCGCACGACGGCTCCGAACCGCGCTGGCTCGGCCACGTCGCGCACGACATCGACTTCGTGCCGGGCACCCGCCAGGCCCGGGCGGCCCGGCTCGTCTTCACGGGTTCCGACGGTGCCGCGACCACCGTCGACGTGCGCATCACCACCGCGAACCACTTCGGCTTCGGCACCGGCTACGGGCTCGACCAGGACTGGCGCCACGGCATGTGGCAGGGCGAGGAGAAGGTCGAGGGCCGGCGGTTCCGCGTGTCCGAGCTCGACGTCAACCTCACGATGCTGGTGCCCGTCGAATACCTCGCGACCTGCACCGTCCGGCATCCCGACGGGCGCACCGAGGAGGGCGAGGGCCTGTTCGAGTTCGGCGCGATCGGGCCGCACACGCGCTACGGCTTCCAGCACTACGTGGATCCCGCGCCGTAGAATCATCCGCCGTGGGACACGGCTATGGCGACATCTACGCGGGGCACGCGAGCAAGAAGGCGCGGGTGGTCCCCGAGGTTCCCGCCGACCGCGACCTCGTGGTCGAGGACGCGGCGACCGGCTTCTGCGGGGCCGTCGTCGGCTTCGACAAGAGCTACGACGGCGACTTCGTCAAGCTCGAGGACGGCCGCGGCGCCGTCCGCGTCTTCGCGATGCGCCGGGCCGCGTTCCTCATCGACGGGAAGCCCGTCACCCTGGTGAAGCCGCGGGCGACGGCACCGTCGGGCCCGCAGCGCAGCGCGTCGGGCTCGACCCGCGTCGAGGGCGTCAAGGCCCGCGTCGCACTGCCCAGCCGGATCTGGGTCGAGGGCATCCACGACGCCGCGCTCGTCGAGCGCGTCTGGGGCCACGACCTGCGGGTCGAGGGCGTCGTCGTCGAGCAGCTCGAGGGCCTCGACCACCTGGTCGCCCGGCTCGCCGAGTTCCAGCCCGGCCCCGGCCGCAAGGTGGGCGTGCTCGCCGACCACCTCGTCGAGGGCTCCAAGGAGTCCCGGATGACGCAGTCGCTCGGGAAGTACGTCATGGTCACCGGCCACCCGTTCATCGACATCTGGGCCGCGGTGAAGCCCTCGTCCGTGGGCATCGCGGCCTGGCCCGACGTGCCGCGCGGCGAGGACTGGAAGACCGGCACCTGCGCGCGCCTCGGCTGGGGCTCGCCGCAGGACGGCTGGCGCCGGGTGCAGGGCGCGGTCACCTCCTTCCGCGACCTCGACGCCTCGCTCATCGGCGCCGTCGAGCGGCTCGTGGACTTCGTCACCGATCCCGCTTCCTGACCGCGGCGCTTGCGGTCGCAGTTATAGAATCCGCAGGTGGCATCGACCCCGACGACCAAACCCGACACCCGGCAGCAGATCCTGCGCGCGGCTCTCGACTGGGTCGACGAGGCTGGCCTGACGCGGATCTCGATGGGCGCCCTGGCCAAGCGCGCCCGCCTGGCGCGGGCGACGCTCTATCAGCACTTCACCGGCAAGGACGCGCTGGTGGAGGCCCTCGTCGCGAGCGAGCTGGACAAGTTCTACCGGCGGATCCACGACTTCGCCGACGAGATCACCGACAACGACGAGCGGCTGGCGTCCGGCTTCGGCTACGCCTACGCCTACCTGCGGGAGCACCGCGCGTTGCAACACGTGCTGGCCTCGAACCCGGCCCTGCTGCTGCCGTACATCACCGGCGATTCGCCGCAGATCCAGCAGGGGCGCCGGTTCTTCCTGGGGGAGATCCGGCGCGGCGAGTACCGCGACGGTGCCGACGTGCACGCCTTCGCCGACTACTTCGTCCGGCAGCTCCACTCGCTGCTGCTGACCCCGCTGCCGGCCGTCGAGGGCGTCGTCGACGATGCCGACCACCGGGGCCCGAGCTCGGCGAACGTCGAGGCGGGCCGACGGTACGCCCAGGCCTTCGTGCTCCCGGTGCGCGCGACGATCGCTCCCTGACACGCCCTGGAGCTGCTCGGATAGACAGTTCATTGCGGACTGTCCGGCAGTGGTGTTACGTTCGCCACATGACCGATACGACTTCGCCCGAACGTACCCGCGATGCGGTTGCCGACCGGCTCCTCGGCGGCTCCGTCAAGCGCTCCTACGCGCCGGTCGTCGACATCGACTGGGACGCCCCGATCGACCCCGACAAGTTCTTCCTGCCGCCGCACATGTGCACCCTCTACGGCACGGACATCTGGAACGGCATGACCCGCGAGCAGCAGATCGCCCTCTCCCGTCAGGAGATGGTCAACCTGCTGTCTATGGGCATCTGGTTCGAGAACCTCCTCAACCGCCTGCTGCTGCGCGACCTCCTGTCCAAGGACCCCACCTCGCGCGACGCCTTCTACTCGCTCACCGAGATGGGCGACGAGTGCCGCCACATGGTGATGTTCGGCAAGGTCATCGACCGCGTCGGCGAGCGCCCCTACCGCCTGCGGGGCTGGCAGCTCGCCGTCGTGAAGTACGTTCTCGCCCCGGTCATCCGCGGCCAGGCCGTGTGGATCGCCGCCCTCGTCGGCGAGGAGATCTTCGACGCCCAGCAGCGGCAGATCAAGGACGATCCGGAGCTGCAGCCCATCGTCGCGCGGCTCATGCAGATCCACGTGACGGAGGAGGCGCGACACATCGGCTACGCCCGCGACGGCGCGCGCCGCGGCGTGGCCGACCGCACCCGGCTGCAGACGCTGCTCGTCGGGAACCTGCACGCCGGCGCCGCTTTCGGCTTCCGGATGCTGTTCGCCAATCCGCGCATGTACGCCCGCGTCGGACTCGACCCGAAGGCCGCCTACCGCGCCGCGATCACCAACCCGCACCACATCAAGGCCAAGCAGGACGGCTTCCGCGACCTCGGCCGCTTCCTCGATTCCGTCGGGCTCATGGGCCCGCTCGCGCGGTGGTCGTGGAAGAAGGCGGGGTTCCTCGCGTGACGTCGGTGGAGCATCCGCGGATCGTCGTCATCGGGTCGCGCGTCCCCGGGGTCGACGGTGCCGTCGTGGCACCGTCGGACGTGGTGGACCTGCGGTTCCGGCCCGACCGTGACGCGTGGACGCTGACCACCCCGGCGGGCGTGACGGACTACGACCTCGTGGTGCTCGCGGGAACGACGGCGGCGATCGAGGTTCCCGCGCTGGACCCGCGCGTCGTGCCGCCCGGCACCGTCGGGCCCGCGGACGCCGAGCGCGCCTACCTGGGCATGCTCGTCGACGGGGTGCCCAACCTGGTGCTGATCGACGGCTCGAAGCTCCAGCTGGACACGCTGGATGCCTGGCTGCGGTGGATGTACACCGAGGCGGCCACGCGCCTGCTGTCGCGGCCCCCGGTGACCGCCCGCTGGATCCACAAGGGGCGGCGCGCGCCGTCCCGGCCGGACCGCGACGCGATCGACCTCTCCAACGACCACGTGCGCGACGAGGGCGTCTACGCCGGCGAGGCGGTGCTCCGCTCCGGCGACTTCGAGGCCGTCTCGCCCGTCCGGCTCGCCGGACACCTCGAGCCGCTCGACGGCAACTACCACTGGTACGGCACCGTCGACGACCTGGAAATCGGTGCGGCGCTGAAGAAGATGCCCCGCGGCAGCGTCACGGTGTCCGTCGGCGGGGGAGAGGCGTCGCCCGCGATGGTCACCGACAAGACGGTGTGGGGCACCTACCGCCTGGTCGGCGTCGGCGCGCCGCCGTACCCGCTCTGACTCATCCCTGCTCGGCGGCCGGCCCGGACACGAGGCGACGGATCTCCTCGACGATCACCTCCGGGTCGGTCAGTGGGACGTTGTGTCCCGAGTTCGCGGCCACGACGTGCCGTCCGGTCGCGGACGCGGCGGCCCGCCCGGCGTGCGCCTCGTTGACCCGCGCGCGCACCGCCTTCCCGAGGCCCGCGCTCTTCGCCCCCGAGATCACGGTGACAGGCAGATCGCCCAGGTCGGGCGCGGCGTCCTGCCACGACTGCAGCTCCGGGTAGAAGGTCTTCAGCTCCTGCGCCATCGCGTCGATCGCGCGCTGGGTGGTCGCCTCACGCGCGAGGTCGGCGCGCACGTCCGCCGGCACTCCGCGGAACAGGAGTCCGCCCAGCAGGCGAAGCGCACCGGTCCGCGCGAGCACGCGGGCGATCGCCGTCGTCAGCGCCACGCGCCGTTCGACGTTCCCGTGGAACATGTCCTCCGCCGCCTCGTCCGACGGGTCGACCAGGACGAGCCCGACGATCCGGTCCGGACGGCGCGACGCGGCCAGGCGCACGATCACGCCGCCCAGGCTGTGGCCGACGAGCACGAACCGGGTGTCGTCGCCGTCGGCGAGGCCGTCGAGGAGGTCGTTCAGGTCGTCGGCCATCCGCCCGAAGGTGCGGTCCGCCGCGTCGGGCTCGCTGCGGCCGAGGCCCGACCGGTCGTACGCCACCGCGGGCGCGAAGACGGACACCGGTGGTTGCGCTGTGCCCCAGGACGACCGGGTTCCGCCGGCGCCGGCCTCGAAGACCACGACCGGCGCACCGGCCGGACCGTCGAGCTGCGCCGCGTGCAGTCGCCTGCCGTCCCGCGTCGTGAGGTACCGACTCCGCCCCTGAGTGTGTGCCATGGCCCCAGGCTAGCGCCGCGCACCGACGGGGTTCTCGCCCGTGCTGTCCGATTCTGGCAGGATCGAGGTATGGCAGCGGCGCTCTGGCTCATCGGCGCGATCCTGCTGGCCGTGGCGGAGACGGCGGCCGGCGAATTCACGCTGCTCATGCTCGGCGGCGGGGCGCTCGTCACCGCCGGCGCGACGGGCGTGTTCGACCTGCCGCTGTGGGCGCAGGGCGTCGTCTTCGCCGTCTCGTCGGTGCTGCTGCTCCTGCTGGCCCGCCCGCCGCTGCGGCGGTACGTCGAGAGCAAGCGGGGTGAGGCACCGTCGTACCTGGAATCGCTCCCCGGCATGAAGGCGACTGTGCTGCAGTCCGTCTCGGGCGAGGCGGGCCGGGTGCTCATCGGCGGGGAGGAATGGTCCGCGCGGACGCCGTACGACGGTGTTCCGATCGCGGTGGGCGTGGAGGTGACCATCGTCGAGATCGACGGCGCGGTCGCCGTCGTGGTCGACAGCTGACCGAAGACCTAGGAGAGGAAGATCCATGGAGGGCATAGGAATCGGACTGGTCGTACTCCTCGTACTGATCCTCGCGGCGGTGGTCGTGCTGGTGAAGTCGCTGGTGCTCGTCCCGCAGGCGCAGGCCGCGGTGATCGAGCGGCTCGGCCGGTACACGCGCACGGTGTCCGGTCAGCTGGCGCTGCTGATCCCGTTCGTCGACAAGGTCCGCGCGCGGGTGGACTTGCGCGAGCAGGTGGTCTCCTTCCCGCCCCAGCCGGTGATCACGCAGGACAACCTGACCGTGAACATCGACACCGTCGTCTACTTCCAGGTGACCCGGCCCGAGGCCGCGGTCTACGAGATCAGCAACTACGTGGTCGGCGTCGAGCAGATCACCACGACCACGCTGCGCAACGTGGTCGGCGGCATGACGCTGGAGGAGACGCTGACCTCGCGCGAGAAGATCAACGGCCAGCTCCGCGGCGTGCTCGACGAGGCCACGTCGCGGTGGGGCCTGCGCGTCGCCCGCGTCGAGCTCAAGTCGATCTTCCCGCCCCCGTCGATCCAGGAGTCGATGGAGAAGCAGATGAAGGCCGACCGCGAGAAGCGCGCCACCATCCTCTCCGCCGAGGGCCACCGGGAGGCCGCGATCAAGTCGGCCGAGGGCGACAAGGCGAGCCGGATCCTGCTGGCGGAGGGCGAGCGGCAGGCCGCGATCCTCGCCGCGGAGGCCGACCGGCAGGCGGAGATCCTGCGGGCCGAGGGCCGCCGCGCCGCCGCGTACCTGGAGGCCCAGGGCGAGGCGAAGGCCATCGAGACCACGTTCTCCGCGATCAAGTCGGGGCGTCCGACGCCCGAACTGCTCGCCTACCAGTACCTGCAGACCCTGCCGGAGATGGCGCAGGGCGACGCGAACAAGGTGTGGGTGGTGCCGAGCGACTTCAACGCCGCCCTCCAGGGCTTCATGCGCAACCTCGGCACGCCCGGATCCGATGGGGTCTTCCGGTTCGAGCCCTCCGAGGACGCGCCGGGCACCGCGCCGGACATCGACACCGAGGGCTGGTTCGACACGCCGGAGCCCGTGGCGCCCGTGGTCGTGACGAAGGACGAGGTGCCCGACGCGCCGATCGCGCCCTCCGCGCCCGCGCCCTCGGCGCAGGAGGCGTCGGCGGAATCCCTCTCGGAGGTCACCGCACAGTTGCCCAGCGGCCAGTCGGCGAGTCAGCTGGGCCAGGGTCACACGCGCTGGCAGAGCCTCGCGCCGTCCGAGGTGCAGCAGCCGGGACAGGTACCGCCGCAGGAGAGCTGACACCACGCGGGGTCGGCACCCGGCACTGGTCAGCGCCCCAGGGCGACCGCCACGCCGGCGCACGCGACGGCCCACAGCACCGAGACGAAGGTGCCGATGATGAACTGCTCCGCCGCGCCGGGGTGGCGCAGCTCGGGGTAGCGGGCGAGGCCCTTCGCGGCGACGATGACCGCGAGGCCGCCGCCGAAGTTCGCGAGCACGCACACCGCGATGGCGGCCCGCTCGAGGATGCCGATCGCCAGGCCGCCGCGCAGGGGTGACGCGGGCGCGGGCTCGTCCGCGGGGCCGCCACCCCCGGGCTCGTCGTCCGAAGGATCACCGTCGGCGGGCGGGCCCTCCGTGGGCGCGGTGTCGCCGTCGGGCTCGTCCTCGCCGGTCGCTCCGGCCAGCGTGAACGCGGCGGTGACCAGCGCGCTGCCGCCCGCCATCGCGGCGAGCACAGCGGCGACCCGCACCGCGGCGAGGCCGAAGCCGGTCGCCGCCGGGGCGGCGAGGGCGACGACGGCCGCCGCCCCGACGAGGACCGCCGGAACCGCGGCCCAGACCATTCCCGCCGGTCCGCGCGCGCCGCTTCGCGACGCGAGGACGCCGGCCACCGTCGCGGCGAGCAGCAGCGCGATCACGACGGCGATCATCGAGCCGCCCCTGCGCCGGGATCGGCCGCGGCCAGCAGTTCGACGGCGAGGGCGCGGCCCGCCGGCTCCACCGACCAGCCCGCCGCCGCCGCGCGCTGCGACGCCGCCTGCCGCGAGACGCCGAGCTCCGCCGCGGCCGCCGTGATCGACATTCCCGTGTTCAGCAAGGCGGTCACCTCCTGTCCCTCCCGTGATCTACGGCCCACGATAAGGCCGAGCACCGACAGGATCGCCTCGGCGCGCGCCGCCGCGGCCCCGTCGTCGCCCCGGACCTGCAGCGGCACGGCCGTGCCCTTCGCGGCCTCGACCGCTTCGCGTGCCGCCTCGAAGGCGCGTCCGCGGCCCGCCCGGGTCTGCGCGGGGAGCGGCTGCTCCACGGGGCCGGCACCGATTCCGATGCTCCAGTGCCCGTCGGCGAGGAGCGCGAGGGCGGCGTCGACGGCTACTGCGGCGTCGTCGGTGACGGCCTGCAGTTCGTCGCCCGCCGTCCGGTCGGGTGCGCGGAGCCAGGCGAGGGGCGCCAAGAGGGCGCGCGCCGCCTCGACTCGGTCGGAGTCGGAGCGGCTGCCCCGTTGGTCGGCGGTGAGGACGAACATGACGCAAGTGTATGGACTTGCTAAGGTCTAGCGCAAGGTTTTTGACTTGCCGGGCAGGCGGCTGCTGCTCGGGCGCCTCACGCGGCGAGCTCGGGATGGCGGAGCAGCGAGCCGCTGACGACGGCGCGGGCGAAGGTGCCGCGTGCCGCGGTGACCCACCCCGCCACCAGGCCGAGGAAGAAGACGACCGCGAGCACGGCGTATCCGGTGGCGCCGGTCGCCGCCGCCATCGCGCTGAAGCCGGTGGCGCAGGTCCCGACGGGGAAGGTGAAGGACCACCAGGTCAGGGCGTACGGCAGGCCGTCCGCCGTCCCCAGCGCGGTGCGGGCGGTGAGCACGAGCGCGACCGCGGTCCACATCAGGACGGCGACCGTGACGCTCCAGCCGTAGTCCGTGCCGAAGCGCTGCAGGCCGGCGGCCAGGTCGGGGCCCACGGCGAGGTGCGCGGTGGAGCCGAGCCCGTTCGCCGCGGTGATCGACTGCCCGAGCGGGCCGAGCACGATCCACGCGGTGGGGATCATCGCCGGCGCCCAGAGGGGGCCGCGAACCAGGCGGAGGAGCACTGCGGGGAGCACCACCAGCGAGGTGGCGAGAGTGAAGGCGAAACAGGCGTAGCTGAACCACAGCAGCGCGGTGCGCACAGCGCCCTCCGCCGCGTAGGGCAGCAGCACCGCACCGCCGGCGGCGGTGACCATGGGGGAGACGACGGGCATCAGCCAGCCCGCGAACGCGGCGTCCGAGCGGTAGTGGCCGCCGCGGACCATCAGCGCGGGGATCAGGAGGGCGAAGAACAGGCCGAGTGCTGTGCCGATCACCCACAGGGTGGTGCCCAGCGCGAGCGCGGCCGTCAACCCGATCCAGTCGCGGCCGACGAGCACCGCCCCGATGCCGACGGTGAGGAACGCCATCGCCATGGCGCCGTAGAAGTTGCCGATCACGGGGTCGCGGTGGTGCCGGCGGGCGAACGCGGGGTACCGGATCCAGTGCGCGACGGTGCCGAAGGTCAGCACGGCGAGCAGGACCGCCGCCAGCACCCACACCGCGGCGGCCGCGGTGCGGAGGCCGGGCGCGTGGACGGGGAGACCCACTGCAGCGTTGGCGATGATGCCGGTGCCCATGACCGAGGCGAACCAGTTCGGCGTGAGGTTGGAGAACGCCTCCCACGGGCTGCGGAGGTCGCGCAACAGCCCGGACGGGGCGGGGCCGGCGGCGCGGTCGGCGGTGGTCATCGCGTGCATGAGACCACTCTGTTGCCCGATCGAGGCATCCAGAACCCACAGGGCACCTATCTACCCATAGAATAAGGCTATGGATATGCCGTCGGTGGAATCGCTGCGCCTGCTGGTGGCGGTTGCGGATCTGGGGTCGATCTCGGCCGCGGCGCGGGAGTGCTCGATCTCCCAGCCGAGCGCCAGCTCCCGCCTGCGCCACCTCGAGCGCCAGCTTCGGCTCGACCTGCTGGATCGCCGCACCCGGGGCGCCGAACTCACGCCCGAGGGCGCCGCGGTCACCGAGTGGGCGCGGTCGGTGGTGACCGCGATGTCGGCCCTGCAGACCGGCGCGGAGGCGCTGCGCTTCGACCACACCGTGCGGATCGCCTGCAGCCAGACCATCGCCGAGTACCTCATGCCGGCGTGGCTCGCCCGGCTGCGCGAGCACACCGACGAGCCCGTGCACCTCACCGTCGGCAATTCCGCCGCCGTGATCGCCGAGGTGCGCGGCCACGTCGCGGACCTGGGCTTCATCGAGGGCCCGACGGTGCCCGACGACCTCGCCTCGCGGACCGTCCGCACCGACCGGATGGTGCTGGTCGCCGCGCCGGGGGACCGTCTGTCCCGGCGGCGGGACGACCGCCCCGTGACCGCGGCGGAGCTCGCGGAACTGCCGCTGGTCACCCGCGAACCCGGGGCCGGCACCCGCGACGCGCTCGAGGCCGCGCTGCGGAGGGTGGGGCTCGAGTCGGACCCGCGATCCATCGCGCTCGGCACGAACGCCGCCGTGAAGATCATGGTCGCCGCGGGCGGCCGGGCCGCCGTGCTCAGCGAACTCGCGGTGAATGCGGAGCTGCGCGACGGCCGGCTCGTCGAGATCCCCACCGACGGCGTCGACCTGCATCGACGCCTGCGCGCGGTGCGGCGCAAGGACGCCGCACCGCGCGAGGTGGTGGATACGTTGCTGGCGGTTGCTAGCGGGCGCGCCGCCGGAACGCCGAGAGCACGCCGAGGATCACCACGGTGACCAGTACGAGGAACATCGTGTTCGCGGCAGCGCCGAACAGGTCGCCGCGGTCCGACTGGGTGAACACCGTGACGGGCAGGGTCCGCCACGACGCCGGGTAGACCATGATCGTCGCGCCGAGCTCGCCCATGCACAGCGCCACCGACAGGCCCGCCGCGGCGGCGATCGACGGCAGCAGCAGCGGCAGGCGCACCGTCAGCAGCAGGCGCAGCGGCGACGCGCCGAGCGAGCCGCCCACCTTGTCCAGCATCGGATCCAGCTGCGAGACCGCCGCCGAGACCATCGAGTAGGCGAAGGCGAAGACCAGGATCGCCTGCACCAGGATCACGATCGACGGGGTGCCGCCCAGGACGATCGGCGGCGCCGAGAAGGCCACGAGCACGCCCAGGCCGACGACCACCGAGGGCACGGCGACGGGCAGGTGGAAGAACGCGTCGATCGCGCCGCGGAGCCGCCCGGGCAGGCTCGGCACCGCCAGCGCCGCCCACGTCCCGGCCACCACCGCGAGCGCGGAGGCGAGGAGCGCGGTCTGCACCGAGACGCCGATGCTGGCGGCGTTCTCGGGCGTGAAGACGTCGGCGACGTGGTCGGTGGTCAGCGCGGACGGCAGCACCGAGGTCCAGCTCGCGCTGAACGCCGTGATCACCGTGACGGCGATCGGCGTGATCACCAAAGCCAGCAGGACGACGGCGAAGGCCGCCCAGACGGCGACGCGGGCCGCCGGGTTACGCACCAGCATCAGCGGAGTCCCTTCTTCATGAGCAGGCGGTACGCGACGTACGCGCCGATGGAGATGAGCAGCTGCACCGTCGCGAGCACGGCCGCCGAGGCGAAGTCCTGCCCCACGATTGAGCGGGTGTAGATGAGCATCGGCACGGTGATGACGTCCTTGGCGCCGGTGAACAGCACGATCCCGAACTCGTTGAGCGTGAGCAGGAACGTGAGCGAGCCCGCGGCGGCCAGCGCCGGCAGCACCGCCGGCAGGATCACGCGGGCGATGATCCGCAGCGGTCCCGCGCCCAGCGACGACGCGACGTCGATCTGCACCGTCGGGAACTGGCCGAAGGCGGCGAGCATCGGCCGCACCACGAACGGCGTGTAGAAGGCGATCTCCGCGAGCACCACGCCCCACAGCGACGTGGTGAACGAGCCCGTCGGGACGCCGAGCGCCTGGGCCACGCCGACCGGGCCGAGCAGGACGCCCAGCGCGAGCGGGATGAGGAAGCTGGGGAACGAGACCACGACCTCGATCAGGCGCGAGACCGCCGCCGCGCCCGGGAAGGGCACGAAGGCCAGCACCAGCGCGAGGAAGGTGCCCGCGACGAGGCAGCCGGCCGTCGACAGGGCCGCGACCTTCACCGTCGTGCCCAGGGCGCTCAGTACGGCTCCGTCGGTGAGAGTGTCGCGCCAGGTCGCCAGGCCGGCGGGGCGCTCGGCCTTGTCGGTGAACGTGCGCGCGACGATCCCGACCAGCGGGTACACGACCGCGACGAGGATGAACGCGACCGGCGGCAGCACCCACACCCAGCGCGGCACCGCGAACGACGGGCCGGCGGGCGGGGCCGGGGGCGCGGGCGGCGCGTCCAGTACGACCGTCACCGCGGCACCACCATCACGTCGGCGGGGTCGACCTCTACCCACAGCGTCTCGGCCTTGAGCGGCGCCTCGGTGAGCACCGGCACGTCGACGCCGATCGTCTCGCCCGTCTCGGCGACGCGCGCCGTCACGTGCCGGACCGCTCCGCGCCACTGCTCCTGCTCGACGGTCACCCGCAGGCCGTTCGACGGTGCCGTCCGCGTGAACCGCCACGCCCACGGGCGCACGGCGAGGTCGACGGAACCGTCGGGCAGCAGCCGCGAGGTGCGCAGCGCGCCGCCCGGCAGGACGTCGGCGCCGCCGAGGAAGGTCGCGGTGAAGCGCGTCGGCGGGCGGTGGAACAGCTCCTCGGTGGTGCCGATCGCCTCGAGCCGGGCGTCGCGCATGATCGCGACGCGGTCCGCCAGCGCGAGGGCCTCGCTCTGGTCGTGCGTCACGTAGACCATCGCGACGTCGGGCAGCTCGGCGCGCAGGCGCTGCAACTCGCCGAGCATGTCCTTGCGCATCCCGGCGTCGAGGGCCGAGAGCGGCTCGTCGAGCAGCACGACGTTCGGCCGAGTGGCCAGCGCGCGGGCGATAGCGACGCGCTGCTGCTGGCCGCCGGACAGCTGCCGCGGCAGGCGATCCGCGTATTCGGCCATCCCCACCATGCCGAGCACCTCGGCGACGCGGGGCCCGATCTCCGACCGGTCGGCGCCGCGCGAACGCAGGCCGAAGGCGACGTTCTTCGCGACCGTCATGTGCGGGAACAGGGCGTAGCTCTGCACCACGATGCCGATGCCGCGCTTGGCGGGGGACAGGCGCGTCACGTCGCGGCCGTCGATGGTCACGGTGCCCGCGGACACCTGCTCGAAGCCGGCGATCGCCTTGAGGGCGGTGGACTTTCCCGATCCCGACGGCCCCAGCAGCGCGACGGTCTCGCCGCGCGCGACCTCGAAACTGCAGTCCCGCAGGGCGACCGTGTCGCCGTAGGCGACTCTGACGCTCTCCATGCCGACCGCCACCGTGCGGCGGACCGTCCGATCCACGGCGTCGTCGTCGAGCCCCTTCGATGCCCCGACGGTGTGCTTCGGCGCGGTCACTGACCCGTCGCCTTTTCATAGCTCTTGATGTCCGCGTCCAGCCCGCCCAGTACCTCGTCCCAGTTCGGGTACCAGATCTCGACGCCGTCGATCGCCTTCTGGAAGGCGTCCCACTGCGGGCCCGACGGGGTGACGTCGCTGCGGACCGGCGCGCCCCAGGCGCGGGCGGGAACGTTCTGCTGGACGTCCTTGGAGAGCAGGTGCTCCATGAGCTTCTTGCCGTTGGCCGCATGGGGCGCCTTGTCGGCGAGACCCATGTAGTACGGCAGCGGCAGCGTGGTGCGCTTGCCGTTGAAGGTGGGGTAGAAGACCTCGTAGGCGACCTTGTCGGCGGCGATGGCGGCGAGCGCCATCTGGACGTCGGAGTTCGCGACGATCAGCTCGCCCTTGGACGTCTTCGGGCCGAGCTTGCCGGTGGACGTCGACGGGCCGACGTTGTTCGGCTGGAGGTCGGCGAGGTACTTCAGCGCGGCCTCCTTGCCCATCACGTGCTGCAGGAGGAGCAGGAGCGCGGTGCCGTCGCCCGCCTTGCCCGGCGTCGAGTACTGGATCTTCTGCGTGAACGCCGGGCCGGTGAACTCGGCCCAGTCGGCGGGCTTCGGCTGCGCGGCCGTGTTGCGGATCATCGCGAAGTAGTTGTTGACCACGGCGACGTAGGTGCCGTCGGCGGCCTTGAGCTGGGCGGGCACCGCGGAGGTGTCGACGTCCGACTTCGTCAACGAGCCCTGCTGCTGGGCCTGCTGGATGAACGGCGGCAGGGTGACGAGGATGTCGACCTGCGGGTTCGCCTTCTCCTTCTGGGCCCGGGAGACGACCTCACCCGAACCGGCCTCGACGAGGGCGACCTTGACGCCGGTGTGCTTGGTGAAGTCCTCGAATTCGGCCTTGTACCAGTCGCCGAGGCCGTCGGCGCTGTAGACGGTGACGGTGTCCGAGGAACCGGTGCCGCCGCCGGTGCCGCCGCACGCGGCGACCGCGAAGACCGCGGCGACGGTCGTGATCGCGGAGAGGGATCGGGTGATGCGCATGGGGAAGTGCCCTTCGTTCGAGTGGAGCGGAGGTGAGGTGGTGGTGAGACGAGGTGTTCGGTCGGGTCAGTTCGGGAAGTGCCGGCGGGCGAGGCCGTGGGCGATGGTCATACCGACGCCGGAGGTCACGATGCGCACGCTGAGGCGCTCCTCCGGCTCGGCGACGAGGTAGGGGTGCAGGGGGCTGGAGGCGTAGACGCCCTGCCAGCGCTCGATGATGCGCAGCCGGTCGACGCCGAGGACGCGGGCGGTCTCGGCGCGGAGGGTCTCGGTGACGGCCTCGTCCAGGAAGGGGGCGACGGTGCGCTCCGTGTGGTGCGAGTCGCCGATGAGCAGGGTGCCGTCGGGGCGCTGGGTGAACATGACGTTCGCGTCGATGTCCAGCAGGTCGGGCCGGTCGGCCTCCATCCGGGTGCGGAGCGCTGCGGCGCTGGTGGTCTCGGCGAACGCGGGGTAGCGCAGCAGCGAGGTCGCGGTGAGGACGGCGGGCGTGACGACCGCGCCGGGGTCGGCGGCGCGGGCCATCTGCAGGGCGCACCGCTGGACGCGATGCTCCTCCGCAAGGTCGGGGTACAGGTGGTCGAGGTCGTGCCCGACGCAGACGATCACCCGCTGCGCCGCGATGGGGCCGCGGCTGGTGTGGGCGCGGGTGCCGTCGAAGCCGAAGTAGGCGGTGCCGAACCGGACCTCGGCGCCGTCCTGCGCATCGACCCAGGCGGCCAGTCGCGCGACGGTGACGCGCGGGTCCACCCGCAGGTCCGCGAGGAGTGCGGCGCCGCCCACGACGTCGTCGGCGCCGCCGCCGGGGAGTTCGGAGCGGACCTCGTCGGCGGTGCGCAGTGCGACCTCACCGGGCCGGGCGGCGGCGAGTTCCTCGAGGACGGCGAGCTCGGTGGTGTGGCGGGCGACCGCCAGGCCGCCGGTGGCGCGGGCACCGAGCCCGGCGCGGCCGTCCAGGTCGAGCCAGCGCTGGCGGGCCAGGTGCGCGAGCTCGGCGAGGTCGCCCGTCTGTCCGGTGACGCAGGCGTGGCCGAAGTTGCGGATCGAGGCGCCCACGGCGCGGCTGTCGCGCTCGACGACGGTGACCGTGAGGCCCCGATCGAGGGCCTCGACGGCGTGCGCCAGACCGACGACGCCGGCGCCGACGACGAGGACGTCCGTTGCGGTGTTCATGGCTCTCAGCGTGGCCTCCCGACGCCTCGCTTGGCAAGCCTGATCGGATGATGTCTATACAAGTTGGTTCGATGTACACCCAGGTAAGACGGTCGTTCATCTGCCGTTCATCGCGCGTGCAGGTGGGCAACGCTTTCACTTGTATACTCAATGACGTGGTCGCAGCCCAGCCCCTCCATCAACGTCTCGCCGCGGAGTTCCGTGCGCGCATCTCCTCCGGTCGCTGGCCGGAGGGGGAGCAGGCCCCCAGCGAGGCACTGCTCTGTGAGGAGTTCGGAACCTCGCGCGGGCCGGTCCGCCAGGCGCTGGCCACTCTCCGCGCGGAGGGACTGATCGTCGGCGGCCAGGGCCGCTCGCCGATCGTCCGCCGCAACGTGCCCAGTCACAGCGCCAGCGCCCTCGGCTCGTTCACCGCCTGGGCCCGCGAACAGGGCCGCGAACCCGGACAGCGCACCACTCTGCAGGCCCGCGTGCCCGCGACGCCGGACCTCGCCGAACGGCTTCAGATCGAACCCGGTGAGCCGGTGCTCGAGCTCCGTCGCGTGCGGACGCTCGACGGCGCTCCGGCGCTGTGCGAGACCATGTTCTTCGTCTGGGCGCTGGGCAAGCGCCTCATGGAGTTCGACCCGGACTCCGGTTCGGTGAACCGCTTCCTGCTCGACGCGGGCGCCGACCTGTACGCCTCCACCCACCAGATCGACGCGGTCGCCGCGACCGCCGAGGACGCGGCGCAGCTCGGCCTGTCCGAGGGGGCCCCGCTGCTGCGGGTACGCCGCACCACCACCGACGCCGCCGGCGACGTCGTCGAATACTCCGAGGACCGCTACGTCCCCGGCGTGACCACCGTGATCGTCGAGAACCGACTCTTCGCAGCGCCCACCGCGAACCCGCCCGCGCTGCGATCCGTACCCGTCAGGAGAGACGCATGACCGAATCCGACCGCACCATCGAGCTCGTCGCGCTGGACATGGCCGGCACCACGATCGACGACGGCGGCGCCGTCTACGAGGCGCTGCGCGGCGCCGTCGAGGACGGCGGGGCCACCGTCGCGCAGGCCGACCTGCAGGTGTGGATGGGCACCGACAAGGTCGAGGCCATCACGAACCTGTTGCGCCTCGGCGGCGTCGAGCCCACGCCCGAGCGTGTGGACTCCGGCTTCGCCCGCTTCCGCGAGCGCCTGCAGGAGGCGTACTCGTCGACCCCGCCCACCGCGATCGACGGCGTGCCCGCCGCCCTCGCCGAGCTCCGGGGCCGGGGGATCAAGGTGGCCCTCACCACCGGATTCGACGATGCCGTCGCCCTCCCGCTGCTCGCCGCGCTCGGGTGGAAGATCGGCGACGGTGCCGACGCGGTCGTCGACGCCGTGGTCACCACCTCCGACGTCGCCGCCGGCCGTCCGGCGCCGTACATGATCCACCGCGCGATGGAGCGCACCGGCGTCCGCGATGTGCGCCGCGTGCTCGCCGCGGGCGATACGGCCGTCGACGTGCAGGCGGCGAACAATGCCGGTGCCATCTCCGTGGGCGTGCTCACCGGCAAGGCCGACCCGCAGGTGCTCGCCGACGCGGGCGCCGACCACGTGCTCGACGGCGTCGTCGACATCCCGGCCCTGCTCAACGCGTAGCGATCGGCCTCATCAGCGGAGCCGCATCATGATCGCCGGCGAGCGCACGACCGGCTCCCGCGACCGGTTCCGCCTCGTCATTGCGTTGCAACGGAATGACGAGGCGGAAACGGGTTGGGGACCGCGGTCCGGCGTGCCGCACCCGACCTGAGCGGTGTGTGCACTCGAGGCAAGTTCGCGGGCTTGCCTCGGCGGATATCAAGCCTCAGGCCTTGCGGGCATGCGAGCGTCGAGGAGTAGTCCCGCAATCCCGGTGGCCATGAGCGCGCCGCTGATCACGACGAGCCACGGGGACGACTCCCCGGTCAGCGCGTCGCCCAGCAGCACGACCGCGATGGTGCCGGGCGCCAGGCCCGCCACCGTCGCGCCGAAGTACGGCCAGAAGGGCACCGGGGACAGTGCCGAGGCGTAGTTGACGAGGGAAAACGGCGCGGCCGCGATGAGCCGCAGCGACCCGACGGCCAGCCACCCGCGCGCCCGGAGCCGGGCCGCGATCGGCGCGTAGGCGCGGTGCTCGCGGGCGCGGGCGATCACGCGTGACGGGTGACGTCGGTCGATCTCCCGGACGCCCAGGAAGGCGATCGAAGCCGCGACGATCGAGGCCGCCATGCAGACCGCGATGCCGACGACCGGCCCGAACAGGAAACCCGCGGAGACCGTGAACACGGTGCGGGGGATCGGGAAGACCGTGATGACGACGTGCGCGAGGAAGAAGAGGGCGAGGAACCACGGGCCCGTCGAATCCGCCCAGGCCCGAATGGTGGCCGCGCCGGGGTGCGGCAGGAGCATGCCGAGAACCACGAGACCCAGGAAAGCGGCGCCGCCGACCGCCGCTCGCAGCACCAAGCCGCGGTCGCCGGGCCGCAGCCGGGATTCGTTGTCGCTCACGTCGAGCCAACATACGCGGTGGTCGCGCGGAGTGCCGTGACCCTACTGGGGCGTAGATATATGTATCGGTTAACGTGGGTTCTCATCGACCCGGCGTGCGCTGGGACACAGGTGAGGAGGTCTCGTGGCGGACAACCCCTACGATGCGTGGCGTGATTCGGTCGGCGCGGTGCTCGCGAAGTCGCGCGGCGGCACGCCGCCCGAGGACCCGATCGCCGCGCTGACCACCCTCACCGAGGACGACGGCGTGCAGATCGCACCGCTGTACTCGCAGCTCGACGAGCTCCCGGAGGCCCCGCTGCCCGGCGCCTTCCCCTTCGTTCGCGGCGGCAACCCCACCCCGGATGTCCGCCTGGGTTGGAAGGTCGCCGAGCGGTTCGACGCGACCACCGACTCCGCCGACGTGCTCGGCGCCCTGGAGTCCGGCGCGAGCGCCCTCTGGTTCACCCGCCCCGACCCGGCGCCGCTCCTCGACGGCGTCTATCCGGACATGGCGCCGATCCTGCTCACCGCCGGTGGTCGCGCCGCCGAGGCCGCAGCGCAGGTGTACGCCGCGCTGGACAACGCCGCGGAGTCCGACGCCTATCGCGCCGACCTGGTCCGCGTCAGCCTGGGCGCAGCCCCGCTGACCTCGCAGGTGGTCGGCCGCGCCGACGTCTCCCTCGACGAGGCCGTCGAGCTGGCCCGCGCCGCCGACGCCCGCACCGAGGACGTCCGCGCCCTCGTCGCCGACGGTGCCGACCTGCACAACGCCGGCGCGACCGCCGCCCAGGAGCTGGGCCTGACGGCCGCCGCCGCCCTCGATCAGGTGCGCGCCCTCACCGCGGCCGGCCTGACCACCGCTGCTGCGCTGAACCAGCTCACGATCCGCCTGGCCGCCACCGACGACCAGTTCCTCACCCTCGCCAAGATCCGCGCCTGGCGCACCGTCTGGGCCCGCGTCGCGCAGCACCTCGGCGCGCCCGAGGCCGGCAACGCGCCCGTGCACGCCGTCACCTCGCTCGCCGCGACCACGCAGCGAGACCCGTGGGTGAACCTGCTGCGCACCACCGTCGCCGCCTTCGGCGCCGGCCTCGGCGGCGCCGACTACGTGACCACCCTCGACTACGACGAGGCCCTGCCGGGCGGCATCGAGGGCTACTCGCCCGCCTTCGCCCGGCGCATCGCCCGCAACACGCAGCTGCTGCTCCTCGAGGAGTCGAACCTCGGCCGGGTCGTCGACCCGGGCGCCGGCTCGTGGCACGTCGAATCCCTCACCGACGACCTCGCCCGCGCGGCGTGGGGCGTCTTCCAGTCCGTCGAGGCCGCGGGTGGCTTCGCCCGGGGCGCCGCGGAGGAGACCGTCGCGACACAGCTCGGCGAGTCCGCCGACCGCCGCGACGCCGCCGTCGCCCGACGCGCGCGCAAGCTCACCGGCGTCAACGAGTTCCCGAACCTCGCCGAGCCGCCGATCGCCCCGTCGGCCGCGACCAACGGCCCCGTCGTGCGGTCGTACGCCGCGCCGTTCGAGTCCCTGCGGGCCCGGTCCGACGCCTTCCTGCGTGAGCACGGCGTCCGCCCCCGGATCCGGATGGTGACCATCGGCACCGTCGCCCAGTACAACGGGCGATCCACCTTCCTGACGAACCTGCTCGCCTCCGGCGGCATCGAGACCGTCCTGGAC
Organism: Tsukamurella sp. USMM236; assembly: GCF_037148755.1. NCBI lineage: Bacteria > Bacillati > Actinomycetota > Actinomycetes > Mycobacteriales > Tsukamurellaceae > Tsukamurella > Tsukamurella sp. USMM236. The sequence goes on along the minus strand of NZ_JBBCSS010000002.1, from coordinate 326,318 downwards.
GCGGCCGAGCAGGCCGCCGGCGCCGCCACGCTCGACGGCACGCCCGGCGTGAAGATCGCCGCCCTGGCCGGATCCGACCCCGGCTATGCCGAGGAGGGCGAGGCCCTGGCCCGCTCGCTGCGCGAGGAGGGCGCCCTCGTGCTGCTCGCGGGCGCGCCGGGCACCGTCGACGACGGCCTGATCGACATCTACCTGCACGCGAAGATCGACGCGGCCGCCGCGCTCGACGATCTGCTGACCCGGCTGGGGGCCTGAGATGACCGACACCACCATCGGCAGCTTCGCCGACGTCCCGTTCGAGGAGCTGCCCGGCACGGCACCGTCGGGCGCCGACGTGGACGCCTTCGTCGAGGCCTCCGCCGCTGCCTACGCCTACACCCCGGACCAGCTGACCTGGACCACCCCGGAGGGCATAGACGTCAAGCCCGTCTACACCCGCGCCGACCGCGACGCCGTCGCCGAGGCCGGCTACCCCGTGGACTCCTACCCGGGCGCGGTGCCCTTCATCCGCGGGCCGTACCCGACGATGTACGTCAACCAGCCGTGGACGATCCGGCAGTACGCCGGCTTCTCCACCGCGGCCGAGTCGAACGCCTTCTACCGGCGCAACCTCGCGGCGGGCCAGAAGGGCCTGTCGGTCGCCTTCGACCTGGCGACGCACCGCGGCTACGACTCCGACCACCCGCGCGTCACCGGTGACGTGGGCATGGCCGGCGTGGCGATCGACTCGATCCTCGACATGCGGCAGCTGTTCGACGGCATCGACCTGGGCGGCGTCTCCGTCTCGATGACGATGAACGGCGCGGTGCTGCCGATCCTCGCGCTCTACGTGGTGGCGGCCGAGGAGCAGGGCGTCGGCCCGGAGAAGCTCGCGGGCACCATCCAGAACGACATCCTCAAAGAGTTCATGGTGCGCAACACCTACATCTATCCGCCCGTGCCGTCGATGCGGATCATCTCGGACATCTTCGCGTACACCTCGCAGAAGATGCCCAAGTTCAACTCCATCTCGATCTCCGGCTACCACATCCAAGAGGCCGGGGCCACAGCCGATCTGGAGCTCGCGTACACGCTGGCCGACGGTGTCGAGTACATCAAGGCCGGCATCGACGCGGGCCTCGACGTGGACAAGTTCGCGCCGCGCCTGTCCTTCTTCTGGGGCATCGGCATGAACTTCTTCATGGAGGTCGCGAAGCTCCGGGCCGCGCGCCTGCTGTGGAGCGAACTGGTCGCCGAGTTCGACGCGAAGAACGCCAAGTCGCTGTCGCTGCGCACCCACTCGCAGACCTCCGGCTGGTCGCTGACCGCGCAGGACGTCTTCAACAACGTCGCGCGCACGTGCGTGGAGGCGATGGCTGCGACGCAGGGCCACACCCAGTCGCTGCACACCAATGCCCTCGACGAGGCGATCGCGCTGCCGACGGACTTCTCCGCCCGCATCGCCCGCAACACGCAGCTGGTGCTGCAGCAGGAGTCGGGCACCACCCGGCCCATCGACCCGTGGGGCGGCTCGTACTACGTCGAGACCCTCACCCACGAGCTGGCCGAGCGCGCCCGCGCCCACATCCGCGAGGTGCAGGAGGCGGGCGGCATGGCGAAGGCCATCGGCGAGGGCATCCCGAAGCTGCGCATCGAGGAGGCCGCGGCCCGCACCCAGGCCCGCATCGACTCGGGCCGCCAGCCGGTGATCGGCGTCAACAAGTACCAGGTCGCCGAGGACACCGCGATCGAGCTGCTCAAGGTCGACAACTCGAAGGTCCGCACCGAACAGCTGGCGAAGCTGGACCGGCTGCGCGCCGAGCGGGACCCCGAGGCGGTCAAGGCGGCACTGGCGAACCTGACGCGCGCGGCGGGCTCGTCCGAGGGCGGGCTGGAGAACAACCTCCTCGCCCTCGCGATCGACGCGGCGCGGGCCGGCGCGACCGTCGGCGAGATCTCCGACGCGCTCGAGCAGGTCTACGGCCGCCACCAGGCCGAGATCCGTACGCTCAGTGGCGTGTACCGCGACGAGGCCGGCGCGGCCGGCAACATCCAGACGGCCACCGAGCTGGTCGAGAAGTTCGAGGAGGCCGACGGCCGTCGGCCCCGCGTGCTCATCGCCAAGATGGGCCAGGACGGCCACGACCGCGGCCAGAAGGTGATCGCCACCGCCTTCGCCGACCTCGGCTTCGACGTCGACGTGGGCCCGCTGTTCTCCACGCCCGAGGAGGTCGCGCAGCAGGCCGCCGATAACGACGTGCACGTCGTCGGCGTCTCCTCGCTCGCCGCGGGCCACCTCACGCTGGTGCCCGCGCTGCGCGACGCGCTCGCGGAGGTCGGCCGCCCCGACATCACCATCGTGGTGGGCGGCGTCATCCCGCCGGGCGACTTCGACGAGCTGTACGCGGCCGGCGCCTCGGCGATCTACCCGCCCGGCACCGTCATCGCGGACGCCGCGGTGAACCTGCTGCACGAGCTGGGGAACAAGCTGGGGTACCAGCTGGCGTGATCACCGTCGCCGAACTCGCGGACGGGGTCCGGGCCGACAAGCGCGCCGTGCTGGCGCGCGCCATCACCCTCGTCGAGTCCCGGCGCCCCGACCACCAGGCCCTCGCGCAGGAACTGCTGCTCGAGGTGACGCCGGGGCCGGACGCGCCGATCGCCACCCGGGTGGGGATCACCGGCGTGCCCGGGGTGGGGAAGTCGACCACCATCGAGGCGCTGGGCAACCACCTGATCTCGTTGGGGCACAAGGTCGCCGTGCTCGCGGTGGACCCGTCGTCCACCCGCAGCGGCGGTTCCATCCTGGGCGACAAGACCCGCATGGGCACGCTCGCCGTGAACCCGCGCGCGTACATCCGGCCCTCGCCCACCTCGGGCACGCTCGGCGGCGTCGCGAAGGCCACGCGGGAGACCATGGTGCTCATGGAGGCCGCCGGCTTCGACGTGATCCTGGTCGAGACCGTCGGCGTCGGGCAGTCCGAGGTCACCGTCGCGAACATGGTCGACACCTTCACCTTCCTCACCCTGGCCCGCACCGGCGACCAGCTGCAGGGCATCAAGAAGGGCGTGCTCGAGCTCGCCGACGTGGTGGCCGTCAACAAGGCCGACGGGGATCATGTGGTCGAGGCGCGCGTCGCCGCCCGCGAGCTGTCGAGCGCGCTGCGCCTGATCCATCCGCGCGGCTCCCTGTGGCGCCCGCCCGTGCTCACGCAGAGCGCCGTCGAGGGCACCGGCATCCCCGAGTTCTGGGACGCCGTCCTGCGGCACCGCAGCACGCTGCAGGAGGCGGGGGAGTTCGATCGCCGCCGCCGGCAGCAGCAGGTGGACTGGACCTGGACGATGGTCCGGGACGCGATCCTCGGCCGGGTCGAGCATTCCGACGGTGTGCGGTCCGTCCGGTCCGAGGTCGAGGCCTCCGTGCAGGACGGCTCGCTGACGCCGGCCCTCGCCGCGCAGCGCATCCTCGACGCCTTCGACGGCCACTGACCGGTACGGACGCCGTGCCCGAGCTCACGCCGCAGGAGGACGCGAACCGTCGACTCCTGCGGGCGCGGGACGCGATGGACCGGCGCTACGCGGAGCCGCTCGACGTCCCGGCGGTGGCGCGGATCGCCCTCATGTCACCCGCCCACTTCTCCCGCGAGTTCGCCGCCGCCTTCGGCGAGACGCCGCACCGTTACCTGCAGCGCCGCCGGATAGAGCGGGCCATGGCACGGCTGCGCGACACCGACCGCGCGATCACCGAGATCGCCTACGAGGTCGGCTTCGGCTCGTCCGGGACGTTCAGCCGCACCTTCCGCGCGATCATCGGGCGCTCGCCGTCGGAGTACCGGCGTGCCGTGGCGCCGGTGCGCGCCCCGGGCTGCGTCGTGCGGGCGTGGACCCGTCCCGCTCAATAGGGCGCTTTGCGCACTGAGCAGTTTCGGATAAGCGGAGCCCGCGAAGGCTTCGTAGGCTCAGTCGCATGTTCACCTCGATCGCCATCACATCCGTCTTCGTCCTCGACCAGGACGAGGCCCTCGACTTCTACGTCGGCAAACTGGGCTTCGAAGTCCACGACGACGTCGACATGGGATTCATGCGCTGGCTCACCATCGCCCTGCCGTCCGACCCCCAGCGCGAACTGGTGCTGGAGGTCCCCGGCGTGGGCGGCGGGAGCCCGGAGACCACCGCCGCGCAGCGGGATCTGTTGACCAAGGGCGCGCTCGGTGTGGCGTGCATCCTGAACACCGACGACTGCCGCGGCGTCTTCGAGAGGCTGAGCGCGCAGGGCGTCGAGTTCACCGAGGAACCGCAGGAGCAGCCCTACGGCATCGACTGCGCACTGCGGGACCCGTTCGGCAACCACATCCGGATCACCCAGCGCAAGCAGGGCCCCGTCGAGGTCACGCAGGCCGACAGGGACCGCTGGTCCGGCAACTGAGGAATCGTCAGCGCAGCAGGTGATCGCGGGCCGCGGCGGCCACAGCAGCGGCTCGGCTGGAGACACCCAGCTTCGCGTAGATGTGTTCGACGTGTGAGCCGACCGTGGACGCCGCGATCCCCAGCGTTCCCGCGATGCGGCGGTTGGTCGCGCCGTCCGCCAGGAGTCGGAGCACGTCGAGTTCCCGCCGCGTCAGAGCCGCGCCCGATGGTTCCCGTGTGCCTCGCGCGAGCTCGAGGAGCCGCGGACGCATGCAGGCGAGGAACCGCCGGGCGTGCGTCGGCACGTCCGGGCTGTCGAAGCTGAGGTGCATCGCGCCGATCAGCTCGCCGCCGTTCGTCAGTGCCATCGACGTGCCCTCGCGGAAACCTGCGGGCGCGAGCAGTGACCGGACGGTGGGCCCGTTCCGGAAGCCGGGGAGGTCCTCCCAGAACAGCGGCCGATCGGGATCCGCGACGACTGCGGTGAAGGCCGGATCCGAGACGATCGCGCTCGACAGGAAGCGCCGGACCGGCTCGCGGTAGCCCCAGGCGATGAGCGGGCGCATCGGCGCGCGTGCGGACGGTCGGACACAGAACGCCCCCGCGGCGGTGGGCAGTGCCGCACGCGTGAGCTCGATGAGCCACTCCGCGCCGACCGCCGTCGGGGACGTCGTCATTCCGTCATTGTCGCGTCAATCGGCCAGTGCCGGGGTCGTATCGGCCCACGGGTTCACCTGCTCGAGCACCGCCCCGGCGGCGAGTACGGTCGCGTCGGCGTGGTGTCCGCCCGCAATCTGCAGCCCCACCGGCAGCCCGTCGTCGGTGAACCCCGCGGGTATGGACAGCGCCGGCGAGGTGAGCATGTTGTAGGGGTAGGTCAGCAGCCAGCCGAGGAGCTGTCGCCGGAGCGGCTCGCCGTCGAGCCGCTCCGGGGCGAACCGGCCGTTCGGGAAGGCCGCCGTCGACAGCGTCGGAGAGATGAGCACGTCGTAGTCGCGCATGAACCGTTCGTACGCGTCCCACATCGCGCCCTGGAAGACATCGGCGCGCCCGATCTCGACGGCGGTCAGGCGCTCGGCGGCGACAATCATCTCGATCAGCTCGTCGTCGACGGTGCCGCGCGCGGCCTCCCAATCGAGGAGGTCGTGCTCGGACGAGAAGGCGGGTAGCCAGACGCCGTTCCACATCGCCTCCTCGGGATCGCCCCACGCGGGCGTCGCCTCGGTCACCGTGGCGCCGGCCTCCGCGAGTCGCTCGACGGCGGCCGCGCAGATCCGTGCCACCTCGGGGTCGACGTGGCCGAAGCCCAGGTCGGGAGAGTAGGCGATGCGGAGGCCCTCCGCGGTAGCCTCCCGGACCGCGGACACGAAGGACGGTCCGGTGCGGGGGAAGGTCATCGGGTCGCGACTGTCGGCCCCGGACACGACGTCGAGCATGATCGTCTGCGGCACGAGGCCCCTGGTCGGCTTGAAGCCCACGACGCCGCAGAGCGCTGCGGGAACCCGGACCGAGCCGCCACCGTCGCTTCCCTCGGCGAGCGGTCCGAGACCGGCCGCCACCGCCGCTGCGGCGCCGCCCGACGAGCCGCCGGGCGTGTAACCCGCGCGCCAGGGGTTCTGAGTGGGTCCGAACAGGTGGTTGTCGGTGCCGCCGTAGTAGCCGGATTCCGGAGTATTGGTGCGCCCCAAGAAGAGCCCACCAGCCCGGGCGAGCCGCTCCACGATCGGCGCGTCCGCCTCGGCCACCTGATCCTTCATCGGCAGCATCCCGAAGGTGAGCGGCAGTCCCTTCTGCGCCGTGAGGTCCTTGATCGTGTACGGCACGCCGCCGAGCGGCCCGAGATCCTCGCCCGCAGCGCGGCGCCGGTCGAGCTCCGCTGCGTCGGCCCGGATCTGCTCGGCGTCGAAGTGGACGATCGCGTTGATCGCCGGGTTGATCCGTTCGACTCGGTCGATCGCGGCCTCGGCGATCGCGCTCACGTCGATGCGGCCGTCGGCGACGAGAGCGGCGAGATCGGTGGCGCTGGTCCACGCGAGGTCGATGGCATCGGAAGTGGTCATGGTGGGCTCCTTCTGTGTGGTTAGGCCCGAACGCTAGGCATGCCCGGGGGCCGGCGGTATCGGCTGAACACCCGATGGCGGACCCCGCGCGGGCCCGTTATCGTGCGCCCCGATCAGCCAGGCTCCAACGGCCGCGCCGGGAGCGGCGAGGCCGCTTCCGTGTCACGATGGGGCCATGTCGGCACTGGTGATCTGCGCGTCCAAGCACCACGGCAACACCCGGAAGGTGGCCGATCGGATCGGCGGGGTCCTGAACGCCCCGGTTCTCGCGCCGGGGGAGGTGACGGCGGAGCAGATCGACGCGGCCGACCTGGTCGGCTTCGGCTCGGGCGTGTACTGGATGGCCTTCGACCCCGCGCTACTCCGTCTCGTTCGCAGCCTCCCGGCGAAGCCGCGCGGAACGGCTTTCGTCTACGCCACCAGCGGCCTGCCGGAGACGCCGCTGCGCCGGTACACCCGCACGCTCGCGGACCTCCTCACCGACGCCGGCTTCCGGCTCGCGCCCGACGTATTCCATTGCCGCGGGCTCGACACCATGGGGCCGTTCGGCCTGGTCGGCGGCGTGAACAAGGGGAGTCCCAGCGCGGCGGACCTCGCGGACGCAGAGGACTTCGCCCGCGGACTGGCGATCCGGGGATAAGCGGACGGCGTTCGCCTGCTGAGTTGTGATTGCGATCACACGGGCCTACTGTGAGGCTTGTGGCTTCAATGGTCGCCGACGAGATTGCAAATGCTTTGTATGCGTACGGTTTTCGCCACGCATACGGTATTCATGGTGCCAACTCCGAGGACCTCTTCGCCGCCCTGCTCCGGAGCGACGCGGACCACCGGCTCACGGTGACCATCGCCAAGCACGAGTTCGGTGCCGGCGCCATGGCCGACGGTGCGGCGCGCATGACCGGCCGGCCCGGCTGCCTGATCGCCACGTCCGGGGGCGCGGCGATGAACTGCGTTCCCGCGCTCGCTGAGGCGTATCAGTCCCGCTCGCCGGTCCTCGCGCTCATCGGCAGCCCGCCGACCGCCGTCGAGGGGCGCGGCGCCTTCCAGGACATGTGCGCGGCCCCGCGCACCGTCGACGTCCTCGCCGTCCTGCGCGGGGTGACCGGCTTCGCCGCGAAGGTCTCCGGTCCCGAGGATCTCGCTCCAGCGCTCGACGGCGCGTTCGCGGCGCTGGAGCAGGGGCTGCCCGCGGCGCTCCTCCTGCCCAAGGACGTCCAGGTCGCCGACTGCCCCGGACCGGTGGGGCGCGCGCCGATCCCACCCGGGCCGGAGGCACCGTCGGACGAGGTGGTGCGCCTCGTCCGCGCGGCCCGCAGACCCCTGATCCTGCTCGGCGAGGCGGCGTCCCGGGCCCGGCTCGCCGGACCCGTCGCGGCGCTGGCGGCGGCGACGGGCGCCGTGATCGCGGTCGGACCCAACGGACGCGACGCCGCGCCGCGGACCGGCGCGGTGGGCGTCGCGGGCGTCATGGGGCACCCGTCGGTCCCCGTCGTCGCGGCCGAGGCCGACCTCGTCCTGGCCCTGGGTACCGAGCTCGACCTCATGGACCGCACGGGCCTCGACGCCGCGATGGACGTCACCTGCACGGTGCACGTCGCGGCCGAGCCGCCGCTGCGTGAGGTGACGATCCACGAGCCCTCCCGGGACCTCGCCGCCTACACGAGGGCCCTCGCGGATGCGGTCGGGACACGCCCGCGCGCCCCGTGGACCGACGCGGCGCCCGTCCCGATCACCGTGCCGCGGAACGACTCCGGGATGCTCACCTGCGCCGATGCCGTGGACGCGCTGGCCGCCGCAATCCCCGCCGACGCCCTCGTCTTCGCCGATGCCGGCAATGCCGGGGCCGCCGCCGTGCACCGGCTCCCGCTCGGCACCGGCGACCGCTTCCTCGTCGCGCTGGGCATGGGCGGCATGGGGCACGGCATCGCGGCGGGGATCGGCGCCGCGATCGCGACCGGCCGTCCCACGGTGATCCTCGCCGGCGACGGCGCCTTCTACATGCACGGCATGGAGATCCACACCGCGATCGAGGCGCGGGCGCCCGTCCTGCTGGTGGTGCTCAACAACGACGCCCACGGCATGTGCGTGGCGCGCGAGGGGAAGTTCTTCCCCGACCTGCCCAGCATCAACCGGTTCCGGCCCAGCCGGATCGCCGACGGCCTCGCCGCCATGTTCCCCACCCTGCCCGTCCGCTCGGCCACCACGCCCGACGGTGCGCGGTCCGCCGCCGCCGAGCTCCTGGCCGTCCCGGGCCGCGGACCGTCGTGCCTGGAGATCGGAACCGACCCCGCGGAGATCCCGCCGTTCGCAGCGCTGCTGCCCGATACCGCGAAGGAGCGGCAATGATCCCGGTGATCGACATCGAAGGAACCATCCGGATCGAGAGTCACCCGCGCCCGGTGGCTCAGCCGATCCTCGTCGACCGCATGCGCTCGGTGTACCCGCACGAGCAGATCTACGGTGACTTCTGCCCCGTGCAGTCCTACGTCAACGCGCCGCCGGACGATCTCTACGACTGGCTCTCCGACACCCGCTCCCTCGAGGAGTGGACGTACAGCCTGCGCGGCTTCCGCGAGACCGACGAGGCCGGCCTGTGGGTCGCGCGCGACATGCTCGGCGCCGACACCGAGATCTACACGCGCACCGTCGCCCACCCGGACGCCCGGACCGTCGACTACCACTGCGCCTGGGACCAGGGGAAGCATCTCTGGATGATCTACCTGATGCGGATCGTCGACGCGCAGCTCGTGCTGAACAAGCCCGGCTCCGTGGTGCTGTGGGTCAACTGCCACCACCCCTTCTACGACGAGAACCCGTACCCCGAGACGGCGCCGCCCGAGCGGCCCGTGTGGGTCGGCGACCTGTGGGACACGTTCGGAGCCGGGCACCAGATGGAACTCGAGAACCTCAAGGCGATCGCCGAACACCGGCACGCGCACGGCGAGCCGATCAAGCCCGAATGGATGACGTCGTGACCGCCCCGCTCGTGAACCCGCGGATCGTCGGGGTGACCTCGTACCTGCCCGAGAACCGGGTGCCCGCCGAGTACTTCCGCGAGTTCGCCGACGTCGACAGCCGCACGCTCACCGCCAATCCGATGTTCGCGCCGCCCGCGTACCGGCATCACGCCGCGGCGGGGGAAGCCAACGTCGACCTGATGTGCGCGGCGATCGACCGGCTCCGCGAGCAGGTCGGGGACGAGGCCCTGCAGGCCGACGTGGTGCTGAGCCACTCGCAGTTGCCGGACCTGCCGGTCGTCGGCTGCGGCGGCGACGTCGTGCGCCGGCTCGGCACGCGGCCCTCGCTGGTCCTGGACATCCACAACGGCGGCTGCGCAGCCTTCCTGCTCATGCTGCACCTCGCCCGCACGATGTTCACCGCCGGGACCGCGCAATCGGCCCTGCTGCTCACCGCCACCAATGCGGCCGGGAACGTCTTCACCCAGGACCGGGTGCGGAATCTGCCGCAGGCCGCCATCCCGGGCGACGGTGCCGCCGCCGCGCTCGTCGTCGCCGACCCGCAGGCGGGTGGGCTGGAGGTCCGGGAGGTGATCTGCGCGCAGCACAGCGAGTACGCGGGCGACATGACCGCCGCCGTCGAACCGCCGCGCAAGTACTGGGAGGCCGGCGAGGGGCAACTGCACGTGGGCTTCACCGAGGCCAAGATCGCGAAGGTCCTCGCCCGGGGCAACCGGCTCGTGCCGGAGGTCGCGCTCGCCGCCGCGGCGGCGGGAGGCCTGCGCGGTCCCGACGTCGGGCACCTCGTCACCAATCAGCCCAACCGGACGTTCCTCCGCAACTGGCGCGAGGCCCTCGAGCTCCCGCCGGAGCGGCACCCCGACACCTTCGACGAGTGCGGCAACCTCTTCGCCGTCGGCGTCCCGCACACCTTCGCCACCGCCCGCGCGGACGGGCGGATCGGCGCGGGGGAGGACGTGGTCCTCGCGGCCTTCGCGCACGCCGGCGACTTCGCGGCCGGGGCGCTGCTGCGCACCTAGCCGGTTCGGGCCGGCCGTCCGGGGCCGGTCCTTCGGGGCTAGCCCCGAAGGCCCAGGCGGCCGCCGAGCCAGTCGAGTTCGGCGGTCAGCGCGCCCGACCACACGGTGAAGTCATGCCCGCCCCGGATCCAACGGGTGCGCACCGTCATCCCGGCTCCCGCGGCGGCCACGGCCACCCGTTTCGCGGCGGCGGTCGATGCGGCGTCGTCGGTGCCCGCGACGAGCACGCCCGCGCTGTCCGGGAAGCGCCGCAGCGACAGCTGGGTGAGCGGGTCCGCCCGCGCGTACGCACCGCGATCACCGGCGAAGGCGTCCCGGACGGTGGCCTCGCGCCCTCCTCCCAGGTCCGGCTCCGCGTCGGGCGAGAGCGCCAGGAAGGTCCGGAAGACCTCCGGGAACCGGGTCGCCAGCTGCAGCGCGCAGGTGCCGCCGTAGGAGTAGCCGCCGATCGCCCACGCCTGCGGGGCGGCATCCACCGCCAGGTTCTGGCGCACCCACGCGGGCACGTCCTCGGCGAGATAGGTCGCCGCCCGGGCGCGCCGGGTGTCGGCGCAGAGCGGGTTCGCGAACTGCCCGCCCGTCGCGTCCGGCACCACCACGACCGGCGCGACGCCGCCCCGCCGCTGCGCATAGGAGTCCATCGTCCGAGCCAGCTTCCCGCCCGAGAACCAGTCCCGCGGCGAGCCCGGCTGCCCGTGCAGGAGCATCAGCACCGGCAGCCGCTCGCGCGCACCGGACAGGTACGCCGGCGGTAGGTAGACCAGCGCCGGGCGGGCCGCGAACCGGGAGCGGGTGGGCGGCACCGTCGCCCGTACGACCACGCCGCGCTCGGCGGTCGTGCTGGGGGAGGGACGGGGCACCGTCGCCGGGTAGTCGACGGGCAGCAGGTCCTCCACCGACGGGTACGCCGAGTACAGCGAGTTCACCTGGCCGGCGCCCATCAGGACCACCAGGCCGACCGCCGCGGTGCTCAGCGCCGTCGACCGCCACGACGGTGCCCGGGCCACCCGCACCCCGGCGAGCAGCAGGGCGAGCACGCCGAGGGCGACCCACAGCAGCACCAGCGGGTCGAGGCGGTCGGGGAACGGCTTCCACACGAACTCGACCAGGTAGTCCACGAGCGCGGTCACGCCGAGCGCGGCGGCCACGCAGGCGAGGACGATGCGCGCGGACCCGCCGCGACGGGTCGCGGAGATCAGGCCGGCGAGGGCCGCGGCTCCCGCGAGGAGCAACAGTAGTGGCACGGGGCCCGCCGTGAGCTGCAGGTTCCGTAGGGGGTTCACCGGCCGCACTCCCGTCCTCGCACGCGCCCAGAATAGGTGCGCCCCATAAGATGGACCTGTGGGAAAGGGCGGCATTCCCGGCGTTCTACGCTGTGAGCCATGACACTCTCGGACGCCGCCGCGCACCAGGACATCACCACCGTCGAGGTCCCCACCCACTGGTACAACCTGGCCGCGGAACTGGACACGCCCATCCCGCCGCACCTGCACCCCGGCACCAAGGGGCCCGTGCGGCCCGAGGACCTGGCGCCGCTGTTCGCGTCGGGCCTCATCGCGCAGGAGGCGTCCACCGAGGCGTACCACGAGATCCCCGAGCCGGTCCGCGAGATCCTCGCGATGTGGCGGCCGTCGCCGCTCATCCGGGCCCGGAAGTTCGAGCAGGCGCTCGGCACCACCTGCCGCATCTACGTCAAGTACGAGGGCGTGAGCCCCGTCGGTTCGCACAAGACGAATTCGGCCGTCGCGCAGGCGTACTACAACTCGGTGGACGGCGTGACGAAGCTGACCACCGAGACCGGCGCCGGCCAGTGGGGCAGCGCACTCTCCTTCGCCGGTGCTCAGTTCGGCATCGACGTCGAGGTGTGGCAGGTGCGGGCCTCCTACGACTCGAAGCCCTACCGCGGCCACCTCATGCGGACCTACGGCGGCACCGTGCACCCGAGCCCGTCGGGGCTCACCGAGTCCGGCCGCGCGATGCTGGCGAAGGATCCGGACACCACCGGCAGCCTCGGGATGGCCGTCTCGGAGGCCGTCGAGGTCGCCGCCCAGGATCCCGACGCCCGGTACGCGCTCGGCAGCGTGCTCAACCACGTGGTGCTGCACCAGTCGGTCATCGGCCTCGAGGCCGTCGATCAGCTGAACCTGCACGAGAAGGGTGCCGACGTCGTCTTCGGCTGCGCCGGAGGCGGATCCAACCTCGCCGGCCTCGCCTTCCCGTTCCTGCGGGAGAAGATCCACGGCCGGCAGGACCCGCGCATCGTCGCCGCCGAGCCCGTGGCGTGCCCGTCGATCACGAAGGGCGAGTACCGCTACGACCACGGCGACGTCGCCGGCCTCACCCCGCTGCTGAAGATGCACACCCTGGGCATGGACTTCGTCCCGGACCCGATCCACGCGGGCGGCCTGCGCTATCACGGGATGTCGCCGGCGCTGAGCCACACCGTGGAGCTGGGGCTCGTCGAGGGCATCGCGATCGAGCAGAACGACGCCTTCGCCGCGGGCGTGCTGTTCGCGCGGACCCAGGGCATCGTCCCCGCCCCGGAGTCGACGCACGCGATCGCCGCCGCCGCGGACTACGCCCGGGAGCACTCCGACGAGGTGCTCGTCATCGGCCTCTCGGGCCACGGCCAGCTCGATCTGCCCGCCTACGCGGAGTACCTCGCGGGCGGTCTGGCCTGACGGTGCGCCGCTACGCCCCCGGGGTCTCCGGGGGCGCCGCGGGCGAGCCCAGGGACCGGCGGATCTCGTCGAGCTTCGCTTTCGCCGCCTTCTCCCGCTCCTCGAAGGCGCGGGCGGCGTCCTGCCCGGCGGAGGTGCCGTGCGCGAGCTCCTCGGCGCCGAGCGCGGTGGTCGTGCGGCGCTCGATCTTCTCCCGCACGTGGTCGAAGGTGGGAACGCCGGCGGTGGTGTAGCCGGTGACCTGCTCGTACGACGGTGCGACCGGCCCGCTCGGCGGGAGGTCGACGAACTCGGCCTCGATCGGCTCCGACGCTCCGGGGGCCGGTTCGGTGGGCGTCGGCTCGGGGGCCGGGGGCTGCGCGGGGTCGCCGGGGTGCGTCATGTCCCCAGGGTAGCGCCGGACGGCGGGGCGGGCGGCCCCGTCGACCCCGGTCGTCAGGCGTCCTCGCCGCCCCGCACCGCCCACTGTCGCAGGTGGTCCAGGTCCACCGCCCGGGACCACAGGAAGCCCTGCGCGAAGTGGGCGCCGGCGGCGGCGAGCGCCGTGGACTCCGCGGGGCATTCGATGCCCTCCGCGATGACGTCGAGATCGAGAGCCCGGGCCATGGCGACCGCGGCGTCCAGCATGGCCTCGAGTTGCGGATCGTCGTGGCCCGTCGAGGCGGTGACCACGGACCGGTCGATCTTCACCAGCGCCAGGTTCAGGTCCCGCAGCTGCGCGAGGCTCGACCAGCCGGTGCCGAAGTCGTCCAGCGCGATCCGGATGCCGAGCTCGATGAGGCGGTGCGTGGCGGCCAGGACGTGCCGTTCCGGGACGACCCGCTCGTTGATCTCGAGGATCAGCCGCGCCGGGTCCAGTCCCGACCGGGTCAGTGCGGTCTCGATGACGTGCGGCAACTGCGGGTCCGCGAGGTCCTCCGACGCCAGGTTCACCGAGACCCAGCCCAGTTCCGGTGCAACGGCGAAATCGGCGCAGGCACGGTCCAGCACGATCCGCGCCAGGTCGGGGAGCATGCCCAGGGCCTCCAGATGCGGGAGGAAGCCCGCGGGAGCCAGCTCGTCGCCGTCGGGGCCGGGCATCCGGGCCAGGGCCTCCGCGCCCACCATCGCGCCGGTCGCGAGGTCCACGACCGGCTGGTAGCGGACGATCACGTCGCCGCGGCCGATCACCGACCGGATGTGGGTCGCGAGCGCCACCCGTTCCTGCTGCGGGGCGTGCAGCCCGACGGAGTGCTGCACGATGCGGTTGCGCCCGTCGCGCTTGGCCTGGAGCAGCGCCAGGTCGCCGTCGATCAGCAGCTGCGTGATGCCGTCGTCCGCGGCCCCCGATTCGACGAGGCCGATCGAACAGGTGACGGTCAGCTGCAGGCCGTCGACCTCCACGGGCTTCGCCATGGCGGCCCGGACCCGTTCCGCCCAGTCCGGTGTCCGTCGAGCCGCATCCACCCGGGGGCGCAGCACGACGAATTCGTCGCCGCCGAGGCGGGCGACGAGGTCCGTGGGCAGGCTCGCCGACTGCAGTCGTCGGGCGACGACCTGCAGCACCTGGTCGCCGAGCTTGTGGCCGAGGGAGTCGTTGATCCGCTTGAAGGAGTCGAGGTCGATCCAGAGCACGGCGAGGGCCCCGCCGTCGGCACGCCGCTGTTCGACGACCTCCGTGGCGCGCTCGATGAACCCCGCCCGGCCGAGCAGCCCGGTGAGGTCGTCGTGGTCGGCGCGCCAGCGCAGGCGGCGGTTGAGCTCCCGGATCTCGGACTCGGCGCGGCGCCGCTCGGTGACGTCGGTGTGCGTGCCGATCAGGCGCGTCGGCAGCCCGTCGGGCCCGGTCTCCATCGCGCGCCCGCGGTCGTGGATCCAGCGCCAGCTGCCGTCCTTGGTCCGCATGCGGTGCTCGACCGAGAACTCGGCGGTCTCGCCGCGCACCACGCCCTGGACCAGGGCCCAGGACCGCTGGTAGTCGTCGGGGTGCACGAGCTCGGCCCAGTCCGCGACGGTCTCGCCCACATCCTCGGCCGAGTAGCCGAGCATCGCCTTCCACTGCTGTGAGTAGAAGACGGTGCCCGAGCGAACGTTCCAGTCCCAGATGCCGTCGCCGGCACCGTCGATCGCGAACTGCCAGCGCGCCTCCGCGTGGCGGAGCAGGGCCTGGTCGCGCCGCGCCGCGGTGATGTCGCGCGAGATGCCGATCAGGCCCACCACCTTCCCGTCGGCGTCCCAGTACGGTGCCTTGTTCGAGAGGTAGGTGCGGAGCTCGCCGTCGACCTCGGGGTACTCCTCGACCTCGTGGCCGATGCCGGACCGCATGATCTCCTCGTCCGTGGCCATGAGGGTCTCCGCGATGGCGGGGAAGACGACCGTGTCGTCGGAGCCGATCGCCAGGACCGGGGAGATCCCGGCGAGTTCGGCGACGGCGGAGTTGATGTACTGGTACCGCCCCTGCCGGTCCTTGATGTAGACGAGGTCCGGCGCGGCGTCGATGACGGCCTGGAGCAGTCCCGCGACTCGCTCCGAGTGGTGCGCCGATTCCACGGCGCGCTCCTCGAGCCGGCGCTGGGCGTCGCTCATCGCCCGGACGGACGCGACGCGTTCCGAGATGTCGCGGGTGAGGCCCGCGATGTACCGGCGACCGTCGATCTCGTGGAAGAAGAGATGGGCCTCGATGGGGAAGGTGCTGCCGTCCTTGCGGCGATGCATCGCGGGGATCACCTGCATCGTGCCCGCCAGCGCGAGCTCCCAGTTGTGGCGCGCCTCGCTGACCGTGACCTGCACGATGTCCAGGGCGTTCATGCGCAGGAGCTCGGCGCGGGTGTAGCCCGTACTCGTGCAGGCGGCGTCGTTGACCGCGACCAGCCTGCCGTCCTCGTCGTGGACGAAGAAGCCGTCGAGGGACCGGTCGATGAAGGCGCGTGCCAGGTCCGAGGACGGCACGCCGGATCCCGCGGCCTGCGGGAACGGCGTGTCGCTCACTGGGCGGTGGGTGCGGTGGCAGCCTGAATGAAAGCGATCACGCGTTGCAGGTCCAGCCCGCGGCGCACTCCGAGGGGATGGTCGACACCCGCGGCGATCGACGCGAGGAACTCGTCGAGCAGGACGCGGAAGCACTCGATCGCCGAGGTGCCGCGATTGTCGAGCACGACCGCGCCGCGCGCGGAGTGTGCGGCCACCCGCACGATGGTCGGCTCGACCGGAGTGCGCAGCGACAGCGACGCGGTCGACGCCGTGCCTCCGGCGTGGGCCAGTTGCGCGGTCCACGTGTCGCTGGCGGGGTCGTACCGCGCGGCGTCCACCCCGGTGATCGGCCCCGCGACTGCGTCGAGAAGATCGAGGACGTGCGGGCCGACGTCGAAGAGTGCGCCTTGCTCCTGTCGCCAGGCCGACGCGGCGAATCTACCGGCGAGTGCGGCGCCGGAGAGCCACTGGGCCTCGGCCGCGATGGGCTCGAGCTCGGCTGCTCGGGCGAGGAACTCCCTCGTCTCCGGCGCGAACCGGCGAGTGAAGGCGATGATCGACCGCACGCCTGCGGCCTCAACGGTCTCCGTCAGAGCTACTGCGCCCTCGACGTCGAATGCGATGGGCTTGTCGAGCACGAGGTGCTTCCCGGCCCGCGCCGCCTCCGCCGCGAGCGGGGCCTGCACGTTCGGTGGCACCGCGAAGGAGACCGCGTCAACGGCGTCGAACAGCTCAGCGGGCGAGGCGAACGCCCGCGGGAAGACCTCCGCCGCGGCCGCGGGATCGCGGGCCCAGCCGCCCACGAAATCGATGTCCTGGTGCGCCGCGAGTGCCGGCGCGTGCGTCTCCCGCGCCCAGGGGCCGGCTCCGACCAGACCGATACGCATCGTCATTCGTCAGAGTCTGCCACGGCGGCCTCCCTGCCCAACACGGAGTGGCGCCGACCGTAGAGGAGGTAGATGGCGACCCCGAGCGCGAACCAGACGAGGAAGCGCAGCCAGGTCGCGACCGCGAGATTGAGCATGAGGTAGACGCAGGCCAGCCCGGACAGGACGGGGATGGCGGGGGAGAAGGGAACCTTGAACGGGCGCTTCAGATCCGGCTTGGTGCGACGCAGGATCGGCACCGCGAGCGAGACCAGGAGGAAGGCGAAGAGCGCGCCGATGCTGACCATCTCGGACAGCGCCTCGATCGGGATGAAACCGCCCATGAGGGCGCAGACGATCACGATGATCACGGTGAGCCGAGTCGGGGTGCCGAACTTCGGCGAGACCTTCGCGACCGACGGCGGGATGAGGCCGTCACGGCCCATGGCGTAGCCGATCCGGCCCATCGTCACCAGCTCGACGAGGATCACCGAGGTGAGTCCGGCGACCGCGGCGATCGCCACGAGGTCGCCGGCCCAGGACGCGCCGACCACGTCGAAGGCCTTGGACAGCGGGGCGCTGGAGTCGATGTCGGTGTACTTGACCATGCCGGTCAGCACCACCGAAACGAGGACGTAGAGCAAGGTGCAGGCGAGGAGCGTCCCGATCAGTGCGCGCGGCATGTCGCGCTCGGGCTGGCGGGACTCCTCGCCGAGGTTGGCGACCGCCTCGAAGCCGGTGTAGGCGAAGAAGACGACCGCGGCGGCGGTGAGGATGCCCGCGACGCCGAAGTGCGACGGCGCCCCGCCGAGGATGGTCTCGATGAGCGGCCGGTCCAGAGCGTCGCCGCCCGACTCCGCCGGCACCGAGTCGGGGATGAAGGGCACGAGGTTCGAGCGGGTGATGAAGAAGGCGCCGACGATCACCACGAAGACCGAGATCGCGACCTTGACCAGCACCAGCAGGTTGGTCACCCGGGCGGATTCCCGGATGCCGACGGTGGCGACCACGCCGAGGACGACGATGACCAGGATCGCGCCGATGTTGACCGGCGCCTCCTCGGTGAACCACTCGGGCGGTAGCCCGAACAGGTCCGCCAGGTAGCCGGACCAGCTGCGGGACACGACCGCGGCACCGAGCCCGAACTCGAGCAGCAGGTCCCAGCCGATGATCCAGGCGAAGACCTCGCCGATGGTCGCGTAGGCGTAGGTGTACGCACTGCCGGCCGTCGGGACCGCGGACGCCAACTCGGCGTAGCAGAGGGCCGCGAAAAGACTGACCACTCCGGCCACGATGAAGGAGATCGCGATCCCGGGACCGGCGTTCACCTTGGCCTGTACGCCGGTCAGGGTGAAGATGCCGGTCCCGATCACGATGCCGACGCCGAAGCCGATGAGGTCGATGAGCCGCAGATCGCGGCGGAGTCCGCCCTCGGCGGCCCCGTCGGCCTTGATCCTGGCGAGAGGTTTGGTCCGCAGGATGTCCATTCCGCGGGACGCTACACCCGTTCGTACGCCTCCGCAGTGGTCTTGGCGTCCTCGATGAAGCGCTCGACATCGGCCTCCGTGCGGAAGTCGAGGATCGGCGCGGGCTCGGAAAGGAGCCCGAACAGCGCGGCGCCCACGGCGTCATCGGCGACCGCGCCCGCGAACAGCAGGCCCGCGGCGAAGGCGTAGTCCGGATCGCCCAGGAACAGGCGGGTGACCTCGGCCGCGGCGTGACCGCGCTCCTCCCAGTGCCGGTCGAACTGGTCCGTGATCCATTCGGCGGTGAAGTCCGAGCCGCGCGCCTCGATGGCCTTGACCAGGGCCGCCACCTGGATCAGCCCGGTCTGCGCGCCCTGCCCGGCGATCGGGTCGAAGGCGATCGCGGAGTCGCCGAGCGCGAGGACGGGGCGGCCGCCGCGGGTGTGGCCGACGCCCTGCCGCACGGTCGGGGTGACGGCGCCGCGCAGCCACGAATGCTTGTCCTCGTCGATGACGCGGAGCTTCTCGATGTCGGGCAGGTCGTCGGGGAAGTAGTCGCGGTAGACGCTGACCACCACCTCGAGGGCGCTCTGCGCGTCGGTCACCTCGCCGAACCGCTGCACCCAGTCACCGTCGGGCTTGGCGAACCCGAGCACGCTCCACGTCGCGCCCGCGTCCTTGTGCCAGTACGGCCCGATCCAGATCTCGCCGTGGTCGGTGTGCAGGTTGAAGACGTTGTGCTTGCCCGCGCCGTGCCCGCGCGCCGTGAAGACGTCGTCGCCGTGACCGAGCCCGGTGAACGCGGCGGCCAGGAGGTGCCGCTGGGGCGAGCGGTAGACGGTGCGCGCCTCGTCGACCGGGAAGAGGCCCGACAGGCCGCCCTTGCCGGTGGAGATCAGCGTGAGATCGTGCGCGCCGGCGATGGCGTCGAGGTTCTCGGGGGTGACGGTCTCGACGTGGAAGTCGCCGCCGGCCTGCTCGAACAGGCGGATCCGGTCGTGGGCGCGCAGGCGCACGTCGATACCGGCGGCGGTGTAGGTGAAGTCCGGGTCGAAGGCGAGCACCTGCTCCAGCGCGCCCGGCGCACCGGTGTTGAGGCGGGTGTTCATGCCGGTCGAGAGCGGGGCGTCGGGATAGAGCTCCTCGACGAGGGTGTGGTCGACGTCCCGGGAGTGGCCGAAGAGGACGGCGGTGCCGGTCGCGGGGACCTCGTCGCGCAGCTGCTCGGCCGTGCGGTCGCTGTAGAGGTCGACGGGGTGGCCGGCGCGGGCGAGGACGAGCGCGGCGGTGGCTCCCACCACTCCGGCGCCGATGATGGCGATGCGTGCCTGGGTCATGGTCGTGCCTTTCGGTGGTCGGACATGGGGGTGGGACTAGGAGGTGGAGGCGGTGCGGGCGCCCGCGTTCCACGCGTAGGGCAGGTCGGCGCCGTTGAGCAGGAGATCGCCGATGGCGCGGGCCTTCTGGATCGCGGGATTGTGCACCGCCAGGGTGCGGGCGTTGCGCCAGTGCCGGTCGAGGCGCAGGTCGGCGTCGACGATCGACGCGCCGCCCACGTCGAACAGCTCGGTGGTGGCCTTGAGGACCGTGTCGATGACGGCGAGCTGCGCGTGCGCGGCGGCCAGCTCGGCCTCCGGCACCAGGTCCTCGTGCACCCGACGGTCCGCCAGGACGTCGTCGAGCACGTCGGCGACGGCGAGCACGGACTGTTTCGCGGACCACGCGGCGCTGGAGAGCCGGCCGATCACCTGCTGCACGAGCGGATCGTGGCGCTGCAGGTCGGCGGCGGCGTGCGAGAACGTGCGGGTGCGGGCCTGCACCCAGGCGACGGTGTCGTCGGTGGCGCGCTGCGCGATGCCGGCGAGGCCCGCGAGCTGCACCAGCTGCAGGTAGGAGGTCGCGTACGTGGCGCCCGGCGCGCCGTAGCCGGGGCCGAGCAGCCGGTCCGCGGGGACGGCGACGTCGGTGAAGACGGTGGTGCCGCTCGCGGTGAGGCGCTGCCCGAAGCCGTTCCAGTCGTCCACCCGCTCGACGCCCGGCGCGTCCGCGTCGACGAGGACGCCGACGCGCTCGCCGTCGAGGTCGGCGGCCACCAGGATCTCGTCGGCGTAGAGCGAGCCGGTCGAGTAGAACTTGGTGCCGGTGAGGCGGTAGCCGCCGTCGGTGCTCGCGGTGAGCTTGGTGGCGTAGCCCCCGACGGAGCCCGCGCCGGGCTCGGTGATCGCGTTCCCGACGACGGTGCCGTCGGCCGCGGCCCGCAGCCACGCGTCGCCCGCGGGGGTGTTCGCGAGCCGCTGGTCCTCGACGAAGTTGACGTGCACGCGCAGCGCCTGCGGGATGTTGGAGTCGGCGGCCGCCAGGTTGATGAGCTGCCGGAAGAACTGCCGCAGCGTCACGCCGCCGCCGCCGAGCTCCTGCGGTACGCGCAGGGCGGTGAAACCCGCCTCCTTGAGCCGCGCGATCGGCTCGTGCACGAGCTCGCGGTCGCGCTCGCGGGCGACGGCGCCCTCCGCGATCCGGGCGTACACGGGGCCGAGGTTCGCGTCGAGCTCGGCGTCGGTCTTCGGGGGCGTCAGCGAGGTGGTCATGGCCGACAACTGTGGTCTGCGAACGATCTGCTGGCGAGGATTCCCCGCGCCGTGAACGTTATTCACGGAAGATCGTGGAGTGTTTCGCGTCCGATTCCGCCCCGCGATGCGGTAGAACCTGTTACAACTAGAACACGTTCTGCTGAGCTGAAGCGCTTCGCAGGTCAGGAACAGGAGTGCGCATGAAGTTCAACCTCGCCGATGTCTTCGAGGCGGTCGTCGACGCGGTTCCGGAACGGATCCTGCTGAGTTTCGAGGGCGATCAGACCTCGTACGCGGAGATGGACGGGCAGGCGAACCAGGTGGCGCACCTGTTCGCCGCGAACGGTATCGGCGCGTACGACCACGTCGCGCTGTTCCTCAAGAACAGCGTCGAGCACGTGCAATCGCTGCTGGCGCTCATCAAGATCCGCGCGGTGCCGGTCAACGTCAACTACCGGTACACCGCGACCGAGCTCGAGTACATCTTCACCAACTCCGACGCGCGCGGGATCATCGTCGAGCTGCCGGAGCACCAGCGCACGCTCGCCGGACTGATCCCGGCGCTGCCCGAGCTGCGGACCGTGTTCGTGATCGGCGAGGCCGATCCGGCCCTCACCGCCGCGGTCGATGGTGCCGAGGGCGTCGCCCTGGTGCCCTTCGCCGACGCCGCGGCCCAGTCGACGGCGCGCGACTTCGAGGAGCGCACCGGCGAGGAGCACTACATCATCTACACCGGCGGCACCACCGGCTACCCGAAGGGCGTCGTGTGGCAGCACGACGACTTCTTCCGCAAGCCGCTCTCCGCCGGCGTGCCCTACGGCGGCGAGCCGCGGCAGAACCTCGACGAGGTGGGCGAGGGGGCGAAGCAGTTCCCGCCGCTCGCCTTCCTCGTGGCCGCGCCGCTCATGCACGGCGCCGCCGCCTACTCCCTGTTCACGTTCTTCGTGCTCGGCTCCCGGATCATCCTCGAGCGGGACTTCAAGGCCGAGCAGATCGTCCGGAACATCAAGCGCGACCAGACGCAGACGATCCTCATCGTGGGCGATGCGATGGGCATCCCGCTGGTCGAGGAGATGGAGAAGCAGAAGGACACCGCGGACTTCTCGTCGCTGTTCTCGATCACGTCGGGCGGTGCGATCTGGTCCAAGCACGTCCGCGACCGGATGGCCGCGATCAAGCCCGAGCTGATCCTGCGCGACAACTTCGGCGCCTCCGAGTCCGGCAACGACGGGGTGATGACGCTCGACGAGAACGGCAACCTGCACGCGCCGCCCACCGACAAGATGATGGTGGTCGACGAGTCCTTCGAGCAGATCACCGAGACGGGCCAGGTGGGGTACATCGCTCGCGTCGGCAACGTGCCGCTGGGCTACTACAACGATCCCGAGAAGTCGGCGCGCACCTTCCCGACGCTGCCCGACGGGCGCCGGATCTCGGTGCTCGGCGACATGGGCTACCCGGCCGAGGACGGCGGCATCGTCTTCCTCGGACGAGGCAGCCAGTGCATCAACACGGGCGGTGAGAAGGTGTACGCCGAGGAGGTCGAGGCCACCCTGCACGGGCACCCCGCGATCGCGGACGCCCTCGTCGTGCCCGTGCCGGACGCCCGCTACGGGCAGCGCGTCGCGGCGGTCATCTCCGTCGCGGCGGGCCAGGAGCGCCCGTCGATCGAGGACGTGCAGACCTTCGCCCGCGGCGAGCTCGCCGGCTACAAGGTGCCCCGCACCGTCGTCTTCGTCGACGAGGTCAAGCGCACCCCGGCGGGCAAGGCGGACTACCGCTGGGCCAAGACCACCGCCGAGGACGCCGCGGAATCGGAGCAACCCGCGTAGGACGGGTTGCCGCCGAGCGGGCCTTGTTCTACGAGCGACTCTCCGATTCCGTCCGATACGGACAGTGCGCCGAACACGCTCGCGGATCACTGGTCAGCCCGTGAACTCCCACGGGTTGACCAGTGGCACGCCAGTGGGCTCGAAATGCTTGGTGTTGCGGGTGACGACGGTCAGACCGTGCATGATCGCGGTGCCTGCGATGATGGAGTCGTGCCCAGGTAGAGGGTCCGGCGATCGAAGCTGGGCACTCAGGCGAGCGATCAGGCGATCCACCGGAATCGTACGTTCTGCGAACCTGGCGAGAACGTCGTCGTCGAACCACTTCCGTAGAACCGCGCCCGCTGGGGCGTCCGTGCGTTCCTTCTTGACGATTCCGCGTTCGATCTCCATCACCGTGAGCACGCTGATGAAGTGGCGCGAAGCGTCCTGCCCCTGCGCCCACCTCACGACACGCGGATCCGCGAGGGCCGGGCGGCGCAGTTCGCTGAGGACATTGGTGTCGAGGAGGTAGCTCACGATAAGTCGACTTCGCGGGGCGTCCAATCGATGAGGCCCGTCTCGAACTCGAGGTCCAGGTCGGGATCCACCGGTCCTTTCATCGCGAGGGCGTCAGCTAGGTTCATCGGCGGCTCCTCCCGACGCCGATAAGCCGCGATCGACATCAACACGTACGCGGGTTCCCCTCGGTCGGTGATGAACACCGGCGCCTCATCAGCGGCCCGCTTCGCCGCGCTGACGTCACGGTTGAAGTCGCGGGCGGATATCGACCTGTTCACCATGTCAGTCACCGCGCACCTCCTGGTAGGTAAGTGCCTACCAAGCTACGCTCGACGAAGCCCGTTAGCTATTGGGTTGCCAACCAGTCCAGGTATACGGCGCCGCGGGGCGAGAGCTCGTAGCCGACCTCGTGGCTGATGGTCAGGCCCATCCCCTTGAGCTTGCGGATGTCGGCCTTCATGGGCAGCAGCTCGACGCCGCGTTCGGCGGCGAGTTCCTTGGAGACGACGTGCGGGTGGTCGCGGATCCACTCCAGGATGTCGCGGGTCCACGGCCCGGTCTCGCGGGCGTCGAGCCGCGCCAGACGCTTCGCGATGGCCGCGAGCTCGGCGTCGTCCGGGAGTTCCTCCCGCAGGGCGAGCCGCGGGTCCTCGCCGGCCCATTCCAGGTGGACGCGGTAGACGTGCTCGCCGCCCCGCGCGGAGCGCTCCCGGCGAGGCGCGTCGGGGTCGCGGGGCGTCAGCAGCTTCCGGAGTGCGGCGGCGTCCTTGACGCCCGCCGCCCGCGCCGCGCGATCGGAGATCTTGTCGACGTCGGGTACTCGGGTGACGCGGGTGAACCGCAGCAGGCCCGCCGGGGTGAGCTGGGTGCCGCCGACCTTCACGCGCGGGGTGTCCCAGCGGCGGTACTGCGTGGTGACGCGGCCGTCGCGGACGCCCTCGGCGATCGCCTTCGGAATGAGCATGGCTTCAGTCTGCGCGACGCGCGACGACGTCGCGACAGATCTCCATGTGTCCGGTGTGCTGGGTCAGCTCGCGGAGCATGTGCGTCAGCACCCACTCCGGCGTCGCGGTGGCGGCGTTGCGCCGCGTGGTGCCGGTGGCACCGGGATTGCGGATCCCGGTGGCGGCCACCGCGGCCCACCGCGGCAGGTCGTCGCGCAGCTTCGCGACGATCGTCCGGGCCCGGTCGACGGTGCCGGTCGCGTGGAACTCCGACGACCGGTCGCGGGGAATGTCCTCGCCGGCCATGAGCGAGCCGCCCCAGTAGCCCACCGCCCCGCCGACGTGCGTCACGAGGGCGAACACCGAATTCACCCCGGGGACCGGCGGAACGGCGTTGACGGTCGTGTCGTCGAGATCGTCGAGCACGCGGTCGATCGTGTCCAGGGTCTCCGCGGCGACGTCGAGGAACGCCGCGATCTGCGCCTCAGTCGCGGCCACGGGCCAGCCCTGCGATCGAGTCGAGGAGGTCGTCGAAGAAGGCCGCCTGGTCGGTGGCGACGGCGACCTGCGCCGTGTCGGGGCGGTTCCACGCGCCGTGCACGTCCGCGACCGTCGTGCCCCGGGTCAGCGAACCGGTGAGCTCCACGTCCACGGGGTAGGCGCGGGTCTCCACGATCGACGGGTCGAGCGCGACGGCCGCGGCGAACGGATCGTGCATGTGCGCGATGTAGCCGAGGTCGTGGTCGCGGTGGAACTCGAAGTAGAACCGCACGGCGTCCGAGGTGGCCCGGACCACGGGATTGCTCGCGGCCGACCGCGTCCCGTCGGCGTCCTCGGGGGCGAGGCACTCGGCCGGGGCGCTCCCGGCGGCGTCGGCGAGGCGCAACAGGTGGTCCGGCGTGAGCTCGATGGTCTCGGTGAGGTCGAGGGGGCACAGGATCGGCAGCGGGGTGCCGGTGCCGTCGAGTTCGCCGTAGGCGCGCAGCACCTCCCACAGCGATTCGGGATCGACTGCGACGTTCCACTCCGAGGTGGGCGTCGTGTTGCCGGGGTGCCAGAAGACGCCGCCCATGATGACGAGGCGGCGCAGGCGGGTGAGGATCCCCGGGTCGTCGCGCAGGGCGAGGGCGAGGTTGGTGCACGGCCCGGTCACGAGGGCGACCACCTCGCCCGGGTGGGCGCGGGTCAGGTCGGACCAAGCCTGCGGCCCCGAGATCTCCGACGGTCCGCGGGTCGGCGTCGGCAGCTCGGCGTAGCCGACGCCGAACGGGCCGTGGGTCTCTTCGGTGGTCATCAGCGGCGTCGACAGCGGCGCGTCGGAACCGGGGAAGACCTCGATGTCTGTGCGGCCCAGCAGCTCCAGCCAGCCCAGGTTGTTCTCCACGACCTGCGTCGCGGGTACGTTGCCGGCCGTGGACACGATGCCGAGCAGGTCCACTCCGGGCTTGCTCAGCAGGTACAGCAGTGCCAGGGAGTCGTCGACGCCCGTGTCGCAGTCGAACAGGACCTTCGTTTCCGCCACAGAGGAGACCCTAGCGCCCGCCGCCGACATCGATCACCGCGGCGGCGGGCCGCCCGTCACCACGGCGAGGGCTTGTAGTCCTTGAGGAAGCAGCCGTAGAGGTCGACGCCGTTCTCGCCCTGGACGATCGGGTCGTAGACGCGGGCGGCACCGTCGACCAGGTCGAGCGGGGCCCGGAAGCCCTCGTCGGCGAGCCGCATCTTGGTGTGATGCGGCCGCTCGTCGGTGATCCAGCCCGTGTCGACGGCGGTCATGAGGATGCCGTCCTGCTCCAGCATCTCGCCGCTGGAGGTGCGGGTGAGCATGTTGAGCGCCGCCTTGGCCATGTTGGTGTGCGGGTGGCCGGGGCCCTTGTAACCGCGGCCGAACTGGCCCTCCATGGCCGAGACGTTCACGACGTACTTGCGCCGCGCGGGCGACGCGGCCAGCGCGGGGCGCAGCTTCGAGATGAGGATGAACGGCGCCACGGAGTTGCACAGCTGCACCTCGAGCAGCTCGAGGGGCTCGACCTCCTCGACGGTCTGCACCCACGAGTTGGTGTGCACGAGGTCGGGCAGGAGCCCGCCGGCGTCGATGGCGGTGCCGTCCTCGATGCGTGCGGCCGACGACGAGCCGCCGCGCAGCGCCAGCGCGGTGAGCGCCGCGGGGTCGAGCGCGGCCAGATCGCCGGAGACGCCGCCGGTGTGCCCGTCGAGGGCCTCCGTGAGCGCGGCGGGGTGCGCGGAGCTGGCACGGCCGAACCGGATGATCCGGTTCGCGAGCTCGGGCGGCACGTCGCCCGCCTCGGATTCGACCAGCGCCGAGTAGGCGCCGGGGGAGCGGCGCACCGTCTGCGCGGCGTTGTTGATGATGATGTCGAGCGGGCCCCGCGCCGCAACGGCGTCGGCCAGGGCGCTCACCTGCGACGGGTCGCGCAGGTCGATGCCCACGATGTGGAGCCGGTCGAGCCACTCTGCGCTGTCGGCGAGGGCGGCGAAGCGGCGGGCCGCGTCCGTGGGGAAGCGGGTGGTGATGGTGAGGTCGGCGCCGTCGCGCAGCAGGCGCAGGGCGATGTACATGCCGATCTTGGCCCGCCCGCCCGTGAGCAGGGCGCGGCGGCCGGCGAGGTCGGTCGTGGCGTCGCGCTTGGCGTGGCTGAAGGCGGCGCACTCCGGGCAGAGCTGGTGGTAGAAGGCGTCGATCCGCGTGTAGGGCTGCTTGCAGATGTAGCAGCTCTGCGGGCGCAGCAGCTCGCCCGCGCTGTCGCCGACGGTGGGCGTGGTCAGCAGGATCCCGGCCGTCTCGTCGTCGATGCGCTCGGCGTTGCCGGTGGCGGTGCGTTCGAGAACGTCGCGGTCCGCGTCCTTGACCTTGGCGCGGGCGGACTTGCGCCGCTCGCGCTTGAGCAGCTTGAACATGTGCCCGACGGCGCGCTGCACCTCGACGGACTGCGGATCGCGGTCGTCGAGGTACGCGGCGGCCTCGAGCACGCGGTGAAACGCGGCGAGGTCTTCCGCAGAGATCGGGGCGGTGGTATCGGGCATGAGGTCGATTGTCCCTCATCGCCCGAGGGGCACCGTCGCCTCGTGCGCCGTGAGGTCGACCACGACCGCGTCCTCGGACCAGCGGATGTCGGTGATCGTCAGCGCGTCGACGGCCGCCGGCACGATCCGCGCCCGCAGCGCGGTGATCCACGAGTCGATCGCCCAGGCGATGGGGATCGGCACCGGCACGACGCTGACCGGCATCGACAGGTCCGTGGCGCGCAAAGCGACCCGGCCGTCCCGCACCGACACCGCCACGACGACCCGCACGTCGACGCCGAGGCCGAAGGCGACGGGCAGCCCGACGGTGACCGACACCGAGCGGCGGCGCGGGACCAGAGTGAGGGAACGGACCACGATCGCCGCGTCGTCGGCCTCCTCGCGGGCCGAGTCCACCAGGTGCCGCATCCAGGACAGTCGCAGCTCGGCGGTCGCGTCGACGGACCCGACGGTCACCGCCTCGTGTCCCGGCACCACGTCCGTCGCGTCGGCGGCGAGCACCAGGACTCGCGGGTCGGCCGCGGCGTGGTGGGTGTCGACGTGCAGCCTCGGGATCCGACGGTGCCGTGCGAGCGGCACCAGCATCGGACGGGAGCCGAGGGTGACCGTCGGTACGGCGCCGAGCGGGTCGGTGGCGGCGCGGCGGATCTCCGCCCGCACCCGAGTGCGGGCCCAGGCCTCCGTGGCGACCAGCGCGAGAGCGAGGAGCAGCACGACCGCGATCGCGGTCGCGACGGACGTCGGCATCCGGTCTCCCTCCCTCGTACCGGGTCATTATGCGTGGCCCGCCGACGGGGCGGTCGGCGGCAGGTGCGCGCTTGCGCCGCGCACGCCCGGGCGGTCGTGATCTACTCGACCGATGGCGACGATCCAGATCTGCGTGATGGGAGTATCCGGCTCGGGGAAGTCGACGGTAGGCGCCGAATTGGCCTCCCGCCTGGGCCGGAGCTTCGCCGACGGTGACGATTTCCACAGTGAGGCGAACCGCGCCAAGATGGGCGCGGGGCAGCCGCTGACCGACGAGGACCGGTGGCCGTGGCTCGCCACGATCGGCGCCTACCTGCGCGACGAGATGATCGCGGGCCGCCCCACGGTGGTGGCGTGTTCCGCGCTCAAGCGGGTGTACCGGGACCGGATCCGCGCCGCGGGCGCGTCGGTTTACTTCGTCTTCCTCACTGGCAACGAGGAGCTGCTGCAGGAGCGCATGAGCAGCCGCGCGGGGCACTTCATGAAGGCCGGGATGCTCGCCTCCCAGCTCGCCATCCTGGAGCCGCTGGACCCCGACGAGTTCGGCGTCACGGTGAACGTGACCGGCGACGTCCCGCAGATCATCACCGAGGCCCTCGCCGATTTCGCCGCGACGGAGGTCCCCGGCATCGCCTGACGCTCAGCCGGCTTCCGCGTCGGCGACCGGGCAGCGGGTGCGGCTGTAGATCGTGGGCATGCAGAGGTTGCAGTGGGTGCAGCGGTCGGGTTCGGCCGGGTCGTCCTGCATACGCCGGACCAGGTCCGGGGTGCGGAGCAGGCCGCGCCCCATCGCCACGAACTCGAAGCCCTCGGCCATCGCCCGGTCCACCGCGGTCCGCTCGGCGATCCCGCCGAGGAGGACGAGCGGCATGTCCAGGGCCGCACGGAACCGCCGGGCGAGCTCGAGCAGGTAGGCGGGGCGGTACGGGTACTCCCGCAGGAAGACGGGGCCGGCGGCACGCAGCCCGGCCCGGAGCGCCGGGCTGGGGAACGCGGCGGCGAACTCGCGGCGCGGCGGCGTGCCGTGGAACAGGTACATCGGGTTGAGCAGCGAGCTCCCGGCGGTGAGTTCGAGGGCGTCGAGGGTGCCGTCGGCTTCGAGCCAGCGGGCCGTGCGCAGGGCGTCGTCGGGGCTGAGGCCGCCGGGCACCCCGTCGGTCATGTTGAGCTTGGCGGTCACCGCAAGGCGCCCGCCGACGGCGTCGCGCACCGCCTCCGCCACCTCTCGCGCGAGCCGGGCGCGGGCCGCGAGGTCTCCGCCGTAGGCGTCGCGACGGCGGTTGAGCAGCGGGCTGAGGAAAGCGCTGATCAGGTAGTTGTGGCCGAAGTGGAGCTCCACGGCGTCGAACCCGGCCTCCTCGGCGAGGAGAGCGGCGTCGGCGTGCGCCCGGACCAGCGTGCGGATGTGCGTCGCGTCCGGACGGAGGGTCGGGCGCAGCGCGAGCGGGCTGATCATCCTGCTGGGCGTCACCGGGCGCCGGTGCTGAGCCCCATCGGCGACGGGCCCCGCGTGCCCCAGCTGCGCCGAGACCGCGGCGCCCTCGGCGTGCACGGCGTCGGTGAGCCGGCGCAGGCCCGGGATCGCCTCGGGCCGCATCCAGAGCTGACGGCGCTCGGTGCGGCCCTCTGGCGCGACGGCGCAGTAGGCAACCGTCGTCATGCCGACGCCGCCCCGGGCGAACTCGGCGTGGAAGTCGATCAGGTCGTCGGTCACGAGCGCGTCGGGGGTGCGGCCCTCGAAGGTCGCGGCCTTGAGGATCCGGTTGCGCAGGTCGACGGGGCCGAGCCGGGCCGGGGCGAAGGCGTCCTCCATCCCCGGATTAGAACATGTTCTGGTCAGTCGCGGGTGGCGATCGCGGCGGCCAGGCCCCCGAAGGCGAGCACCGCGGCACCGCCGAGCGCGACGGTGCTCAGCCCGCCGCCCAACAGGGCGTCCAGCGGCGCACCCAGGCTCGCGCCGCCGAAGATCGCCACGGTGTAGAGCGACGCGGCGGCGCCGATCGCCGGCGCACCGAGCCGGGTCACCTCCGCCACCACGGATGGGGCAGCGAGGGCCACCGCCCCGACGAGGAGGAACAGACCCGCGCCGACCGCGACCGTCGCGCCGACCGCGCACAGCAGAGCCCCGGCGACGGCGAGCGCCACCGCGGACAGGATCCGGGCCCGGGCCGGGACGCCGCCCAGGCGCAGCGTGAGCACGCCCGCGACGAGCACCGCCGGGAGGGAGCTGGCGCGCAGGACGAGGAGCGTGGTGGCGGACCAGCGGCCGTCCGCCGCGATCGCGGTGTACAGCGCCACGAGCACGCTGAGGAACGTCAGGCCGGTGCAGTAGAGCAGCACCAACCGGGGGCGGGCGAGCAGGCCGGGGATGGCGCGGTGCACGGCAGCGGGCGACGGCCGCGCACCCGCGGGCGCGGCGTCGCCCGGGAGCAGCGCGCGGACCGCAACGGCAGCGGCCGCCGCGGCGCCGGCGAAGGCCAGGAAGACGCCCGTGATGCCGAGCGCCGGCGCGATCAGCTGCGCCGCGACCTGGCTGACGACCGCGGACGCGAGGCCCGCTCCGATCGCGGCCGTGTTGAGCGGGACACGCGCCGAGGCCGGGGCGGTGCGCGCGATGTAGGCGAGGGTGGCCGGGGTGAACGCGGCGGCCGCGAGTCCCTGTGCGGCGCGCCCCACGAGGAACCAGGACGCCGACGGCGCGAATGCCGTAAGAGCGGTCACGACCGCGGTCGCGGCGGCGCTCGCCACCATGAGGCGCCGCGCCCCGAAGCTGTCCGCGAGGGGGCCGAGCGCGAGGATGCCTAGCGCGTAGGCCAGCGCGAAGGCGGTGCTGGCGAGCGCGGGCGTCGAGCCCGTCGCGCCGGGCAGCGTCCCGATCTCGGCTGCGAGCGGCAGCACGACGTAGAGCTGTCCGACGATCGGCAGCGCCCCGAGGGCGGTGATCGCGCCGGTGCGGATCAGGGCGGGACGAGCGGTGTCGGAGCGGGTGGTCGTCGTCATGCGGCGAACGTAGCAACCGTACGGTTGGCGCGTCAACCGAACGGTTGGCGGTAGTCTGTCGGCTGTGACCGACGCCGCCGGATACGAATCGACGCCCACGAGCGAGGCGCTCATCGCCGCCGCCCGCACCGAGTTCACCCGCCGCGGCTTCGACGGTGCCCGCGTCGCCCGCATCGCCGCGGAGGCCGGCGTCAACAAGGAGCGGATCTACGGCTACTTCGGGAGCAAGGAGGGGCTGTTCGAGGTCGTCATGGCCAAGGCGCTCACCGAGCACGTCGAGCACAGCCCGTTCCTCGAGGGGCAGACGCTCACCGAGCACGTCATGGCCGCGTACGACCACCACCGCCGCGACCCCGAGCTGGTGCGGCTGCTCATGTGGGAGTCGCTGCACTACGACGCCGACCAGGGCGAGAGGCCGCCGTTCAGCGACGGCCGACGGGAGTTCTACCGCCGCAAGGTCGAGCGGCTGCGGGCGGTCACCGGCGGCACAGACGACCTGCGCGCCGCGATCGCGCTCTACGTCGCCATCGGACTGCAGGCCGCGCCCTTCATGATCCCGCAGCTCGGCGCCGTCATCCTCGGCCGGCCGCTCTCCGACGACGAGGTGCAGGAGTCGCTGCGGCCTCTGGTCGAGCAGACGGTTCGGTTCATCGAGGAGCGCCTCGCCGACGAGGGCTGAGCGTCACGGCCGGCGCAGGGCGCCGGTGAACATCATCGACTTGTACGGGTGCCCGACCGCGGTGTTCCACTGCGAGACGACGAGGCGTGCGGACTCCAACGTCGAGCCGGGGACGAGGTAGCCGCCGTACAGCTGGGCGACCCGGCCCGCCGCGTGGTCCTCGTCCTGCCACGACGAGCCCTGCAGCAGCGTCACCGGATCGGACCACACCCCGTCGATCCTGTCGGCGAACCGGGCGGCGATCCGGTAGCCGGTGGCGTCGAAGTAGGTCAGCACCCAGGTGTCCTCCACCAGCGACAGGGAGAGCTCGCCGTAGCCCTGGCCGAGCGCGAGATCCGTGGGCGGGTTGCCCCACGCCCAGCCCGTGTCCCGCCGCCAGCCCCAGGACTCCCATTCGACGTTGACGCCCTTGCGGAGGGTGCCGAGGGTTTCCGTCCGCATCCGGTGCAGCCGCAGGCCCTTGTCGCGCGTGAGGCCGCCCGTGGAGACGCTGTAGGTGTAGCCGTCCGGGGCCGGGCACAGGGCCCACATGCACCAGGCGCCGTCCGCGTGGCCGGCGTTGTACTGCGCGATCTCCCGCCACGTCGCGGCACCGTCGTCGCTGCGCCACAGGCCCGTCTGCACGACGGTGTCGAGGCTCTGCATGGTCATCGTGTGCAGGTACAGGACCCCGTCGACCCGGATGCACGTCGTGGGCAGGATCGTCGTGAACCGGCCGGTGTCGTGCGAGTAGTCGAGCAGCTGGCGCGCGCGCTCGGGATCGGGGCCGGCGGGGCGGCTCATGACGCCGTTGCGGTCGCCGAACAACCCGACGGGGGAGCGCCACTCGCCGGCGCCGATGCTCAGCCCCTCGAAAGTGTCCCCGAAGACGTAGAGCACCTCGTCGCCGACGCGGCACGCGATGCCCAGATCGGTACCGCCGACACCGAACCGGGTGACGGGCGTGATGTCGCGGAGCTTGCGGAGGCGGGTGGGCTCGATCGACTGGGGCACGTCCGTCAGCCTGCCAGACGGGGCGTCGTCGCGCGCCGCTCCGGCGGTGCGGGGACAGGTTCGGGGGAACTGTTCCGAATGTCCGGTACGCCGCGGAATCCGTCGCGGCCGGGCGCGAACGGGAGCACCATGAACGGTATGGAAACGTTCACGGGACGCGAACTGTACGAGGCCTTCCACGCGGACTACGACGCCGTCACCGATCGCGATGCGCGGATCTTCGACGCCGAGGGCCGGCTGCTGGCGGCGGGGCGACTGTCGGGGCTCCGGCTCGACGAATCGGGCGGCACCGAGACGGTCGAGTACAGCTTCCTGTCGCTGCACGACGACGTCGTCTGGGCGCCGTCGCACCGCATCGAGCTGGCGCCGCAGCCCGTCCAGTAGAAACGCGAAAACCCCGGCCGGGGCCGGGGTTTTCGTCGTTGTGCGCGGAGGGGGACTTGAACCCCCACGTCCATTAGTAGGACACTAGCACCTCAAGCTAGCGCGTCTGCCATTCCGCCACCCGCGCTGGGAAGCTCGTTAACCGTAATCCACGGGGGCCCGGGAAACCAAATCGGCACGTCGGGGGCACCGTGGGCGCGACGAAGTCGTCGCCCGTCCGTGGTACTCATATGGGTGTGGCTACTGCAGTGAACGCGCTCGACGAGGTCGTCGAGACCGTGAGCGCCCTGATCCGATTCGACACCTCCAACACCGGTGAGCTCGAGACCACCAAGGGTGAGGCCGAGTGCGCCCGCTGGGTCCAGGCGCAGCTGGAGGAGGTCGGGTACGAGACCGTGTACGTCGAGTCGGGCCAGCCCGGCCGCGGCAACGTCTTCGCGACCCTCAAGGGCGCGAACCCGAAGCGGGGCACCCTGCTCGTGCACGGGCACCTCGACGTGGTGCCCGCGGAGCCCGCCGACTGGAGCGTGCACCCGTTCTCGGGCGCCGTCGAGGACGGCTACGTGTGGGGCCGCGGCGCGGTCGACATGAAGGACATGTGCGGCATCATGCTCGCGCTCGCGCGCCAGCTGAAGTCGACGGGCACGGTCCCGCCGCGCGACATCACGTTCGCCTTCCTGGCCGACGAGGAGGCCGGAGGGACGTGGGGATCGCACTGGCTGGTCAAGCACCGGCCGGAGCTGTTCGCGGGCGTCACGGAGGCCGTGGGCGAGGTCGGCGGTTTCTCGCTGACCGTCGACACCCCGTCGGGCGACAAGAAGCGCCTGTACCTCGTGGAGACCGCCGAGAAGAGCATGTGCTGGATGCGCCTGACCGCGAAGGCACGGGCCGGGCACGGATCGTTCGTGCACGAGGACAACGCGGTCACCCTCCTGTCGGAGGCGGTCGCCCGTCTCGGCCGGCATACGTTCCCGCTGGTTCTGACCGACAGCGTGATCGAGTTCCTCCGCGCCCTCGACCGGGAGTCGACGATCGACATCGACCTGGACGGGCCGGACCTCGAGGGCCAGCTCGCCAAGATCGGCGGGCTCGCCCGCATCGTCGGCGCCACGCTCCGCGACACCGCCAACCCCACCATGCTCAAGGCGGGCTACAAGGCGAACGTCATCCCGCAGACCGCCGAGGCCGTCATCGACTGCCGCGTCCTACCGGGCCGGCAGGCCGCGTTCGAGAAGGAGCTCGACGAGATCCTGGGCCCGGACATCGAGCGGGAGTGGATCACCAAGCTCGACTCGTACGAGACCCAGTTCGACGGGGATCTCGTCGACGCCATGAACGACGCGATCCTCGCGTTCGACGCGGACGGCCGCACGGTGCCGTACATGCTGTCGGGCGGGACCGATGCGAAGGCCTTCGCCAAACTCGGGATCCGCTGCTTCGGCTTCGCGCCCCTGCAGCTGCCCGAGGAGCTGGATTTCGCGGCGCTGTTCCACGGCGTCGACGAGCGCGTCCCCGTCGACGCGCTGAAGTTCGGTACACAGGTCTTCGAGCACTTCCTGATGAACTCCTAGAGATCCGCGCACCACGAGAGGAAATCGCCATGACTTCGTTCGATCCGTACGCGGGGCTGCCCGCCCTTCCGGCGCTGACCGTCACCTCCGAGAGCATCGTCGACGGGGCCGAGCTCCCCGTTGCGCACCGCAGCGGCATCATGGGCGCGGGCGGCGAGGACGTCTCGCCGCAGTTGTCCTGGAGCGGCGCGCCGGCGGGCACCAAGTCCTACGCCGTGACCTGCTACGACCCCGACGCACCGACCGCCTCCGGATTCTGGCACTGGGCGGTCGCGAACATCCCCGCCTCTGTCACGTCCCTCGCCGCCGGCGCGGGCGACGGTGCGCCGGGCTCGCTCCCGGAGGGCGCGCTGACGCTCAACAACGACGCGAGCCTGCCGCGCTACATCGGTGCCGCGCCGCCCGCCGGGCACGGCCCGCACCGGTACATCTTCGTCGTGCACGCGCTCGGCGTGGAGAAGCTGGACCTTCCGGCCACGGCGACGCCCGCCTACCTGGGCTTCAACCTGTTCGGCGCCGCCATCGCCCGCGGCTCGATCACGGCGACCTACGCGCAGGTCTGACCGGGGACGAAGGCCGCGCCCGGCGATCCCGGGCGCGGCCTTCGTCGTACGATCAGGGCGTCAGCGATCGACGCCTACCGCCTCGGAGATCGAGGCGAAGCCGTCGGCGCGCAGGCGTGCGGCCAGCTCCTTGTGCACGGACCGGGTCCACGCGGGACCGCCGTAGATGAACTGGGTGTACACCTGCACCAGCGAGGCGCCGGCGCGGATGCGCTCGTAGACCTCGTCGGCGGTCTCGATGCCGCCGACCGAGATCAGCACCAGGTCGTCGCCCACGCGGGCGGAGAGGCGCCGCAGGACCTCCAGCGAGCGCGCCTTGACGGGCCGGCCGGACAGGCCGCCCGCGCCCATGGCCTCGACCTCGGCGTCCGGCGTCGCCAGGCCCGCGCGGCTGATCGTGGTGTTGGTGGCGACGATGCCGGCGAGACCGAGCTCCTTCGCGAGGTCGGCCACGGCGTCGACGTCCTCGTCGGCGAGGTCGGGCGCGATCTTCACCAGCACCGGCACGGTGACGGTGTCGACGACGGCCTGCAGCACGGGGCGCAGCGATTCGGTGGCCTGGAGGTCGCGCAGGCCCGGGGTGTTGGGGGAGGAGACGTTGACGACGATGAAGTCGGCGAGCGGTCCGAGCAGCATGGCGCTGATCCGGTAGTCGTCGGCGGCGCCCTCGAGCGGGGTGACCTTGGTCTTGCCGATGTTCGCGCCGATCGGCACCGCGGTGGGTCCGGCGTCGCGCTTACGCAGCTCGTTCGCGGCGGCGCCGGCGCCGTAGTTGTTGAAGCCCATGCGATTGATCAGGGCACGATCGGCGGGGAGCCGGAACAGGCGCGGCGTCGGATTGCCGGGCTGCGCGTGGGCGGTGACGGTGCCGATCTCGGCGAAACCGAAGCCGAGCGCGCCCCAGCCGTTGACGGCGCGGGCGTTCTTGTCGAAGCCGGCGGCCAGGCCGACGGGCGCGGGGAAGCGGACGCCGAAGACGGTCTGCTCGAGGATCGGGTCCCGGTGCGCGAGGCCCCGTCGGATCCCGGCCCGAACGGGCGGGACGGCGGTGGTACCCCGGATCAGACCGAAGACCCAGTGGTGGATCCGCTCGGGCGAGACGAGGAACAGCACGTTCAGGAGCGACCGGTAGATCGCCTGGGACATCGCCGGCATGGTGTTTACAACCCCTTCGTGGCGTCCGGCGGCAGCATGCCGGACGTTTTCGTGCGTTTGCGGCGCAGCAGGACCCGCCGCGAACCGTCGGTGTACAGCCGCACGCGGGACAGCTCCCACCCGCCGAACTCGGCCTCGATGGCGAGGCGCATCGCCGCGGTGACGCGGGAGACCTCCCGCGGCAATCGCAACGGCAGGAAATCGTACTCCTCGTCGCTGAACGCGCCGCCCTCCCGTGCGCCTGCGGTCGTGGTCATGGGGCTCCTAGCGGGTGGGGATCGCCTGGATGCCAGCGCCGGTCGCCGACTGCACGTACAGGGTCCCGGTCGTCGCGTCCACCGCCAGCGCGTTCGGCTGGCGCACGGTGGGGTACAGCTTGCGCTGTTCGGGAATGCCGGTGTTCAGCGAGTACCCGACCACCTCGTTCGTCGCGGTGCGGGTGACCCACATCAGCTTGTCGGTGTCGTCGTAGTCGACGGCCCAGGGCGAGCCCTTCTCCGGGTACAGGAACCGCTGCATCAACGGCTCGATCGTGTAGCCGATGACCTGGTTCTTCCCCGTGTCGACGGCGAACAGACGTCCGTACGGGTCGACGGCGGCGTTGGTGATGCCGCGGCCCACGCGCAGGCCCTTGCCGAGCTTGCCGCCCGCGACGTCGACCGCGGACACGGAGGACTGCAGCCGGTCGACGACAGCCACGTCGCCGTCGTGCACGAGGATCTTGCTCGCCTCGACGGGGCCGGTGATGGTCTTCGGGTTCGACGATGCCCCGAGCGCGACGATCCGGCCGTCCGACGTCCCGGCGAGGACGGAGAGGCCGTCCTCGCGGTACGGGGCGACCGTGAGCACATCGCCGTCGACGTCGTAGGTCGCGCGGCCGACGGTGCCGTCGCTTCCGGGGAGCTCGACGACCTGCTTGCCGGCCGCGACCAGGAATCCGCCGTCCGGGTTCGCGACGACCTGACTCGGCCGTGCCGGCATGCTCGACCGCCCGACCTCCTTGAGGCCGCCGTCGACGGTGTACTGCACGATCTCGGTCCCGCTGATCGCGGCCAGGCGGCGGTTCTTCGCGTCGAAGGCGAGGCCCTCGCCCGCGGCGGCGGGGGCGACCACTCCGGCGGGGGCGGTGGCGGGCTCGGGCGCGACGGCGGGCTGGGCCGGGACGATCGTCGGGCGGTCCTCCCGCGCGGGCATCGTCGAACAGCCGGTGAGGGCGACCGCTGCGACGACGGTGAGGGCGGCGATCCGGGAGGCGAAGGTGCGGCTCATGATCCCTCGAAACTACCGCCCCGGGCCCGTCCCGGCTGCGGCCGGTAGCCTGCCCGGGTGGACATGACGTGGTTGCAGGCGATCGTGCTCGGCTTGGTGCAGGGGTTGACGGAGTTCCTTCCCGTCTCGTCCTCGGGGCACCTGCGAATCGTCTCGGAGCTCTGGTTCGGCGACGACGCGGGAGCCTCGTTCACCGCGGTCACGCAGCTGGGCACCGAGCTGGCGGTGCTGATCTACTTCGCCCGCGACATCTACCGCATCGTGGTGGCGTGGTTCCGCGGCCTGTTCGACGCGGGCGAGCGGGGCGTCGACTACCGGATCGGCTGGTACGTGATCATCGGCACGATTCCGATCGGCGTGCTCGGCTACCTGTTCAAGGACGAGATCCGCACCGCGGCCCGGAACCTGTACCTGGTGGCGACGATGCTCATCGTCTTCTCCATCGTCATCTTCGCCGCGGAGTACGTGAGCTCGAAGTTCTACGCGAACCGTCAGCGCCCGTTGGAGCAGGTCACGGCCCGCGACGGCATCATCATGGGCTTCGCTCAGTGCCTGGCGCTGATCCCCGGCGTCTCCCGCTCCGGCGCCACGTCGAGCGCGGGCCTGTTCCTCGGCCTGCAGCGCGAGGCAGCGGTGCGGCTCTCCTTCCTGCTCGCGATCCCCGCGGTCACCGCGTCGGGCCTGTTCAGCCTCCCGGACGCCTTCAAGCCCGCCGGCGAGGGACTGCACGCCTCGGGCCCGCAGCTGTTGGTCGCGACCGTGATCGCCTTCGTCGTGGGCTACGCCGCGATCGCCTGGCTGCTGAACTTCGTCGCGAAGCACTCGCTGAACTGGTTCGTCGGCTACCGCATCGCGGTCGGTTTCCTGGTCCTGGGCCTGCTCTGGGGCGGCGTGATCAGCGCGACCTGAGCGCCGCCCGCGCCGCCCCGATGAGCGGGTCGCGGGCCGCGCCGCGCCGATAGGCCAGCGCGGTGTGCCGGACCACGGCCAGCGGGGTGAGCAGGACCGCCTCCGGCACGTCGACTGCAGCCAGATCGGGGATCACGGCCACCCCCTGCCCGGCTTCGACCAGCGCGAGGACGGCGGTGAAATCGTCGGTGCGGTGCCGCACGCGCGGCGTGAAGCCCGCGTTCTCGCAGGTCCGGACGGTGGCGTCGTCGCACAGCGTGCCGACGGTGCCCGAGATCCAGCGCTCCTCGGCGCAGTCGGCGAGCGCACGTGCGCGATCCCGCGGGGTCGCGAGGTGCACGGCCTCGTCGAACAGCGGCTCGGTGTCGAGCGCGGGTTCCTCGCGCGTGGGCAGGCAGTCGTAGCTCTGGAGCAGGGCGACGTCGAGCCGCCGGGAGCGCAGTTCTTCGGGCGCCGTCGCGGGGTCGATCTCGGTGACGCGGACGCGGAGCAGCGGGTGGTCGCGCGAGAGGCGCAGGAGTGCCGGGGTGATCACGGTTCGCATGGCGGAGCTGAACGCGCCGATCCGCAATTCGCCCGCGACCTCCGTGCCGAGGGCGTCGATCTCCGCGCGGGCCCGTTCGAGGCGTTCGAGCACCGCGTCGGCGTGGCCGGCGAGGATCCGGCCGGCCTCGGTGAGCCGGACGGTGCGGCCGGTGCGCTCGAGCAGGGGCCTCCCGGCCTCGCGCTCCAGCGTCGCGAGCTGCTGCGAGACGGCCGAGGGGGTGTAGTCGAGCGCCTGCGCGACGGCCGTGATGGTGCCGCGCAGCGAGAGCTCCCGGAGGAGGCGCAGCCGGTGCGCGTCGAGCATAAGCTCAGCTTACGCTCGACATCGGAATATCGTGCTGGATCTTTCACTCGCGGTGTCGGAACCTGGGACCATGCAGCTCACCGGCCTCCACGTCCCCCTCGTCACGCCGTTCGCCGCGGACGGCACCGTCGACCTCGCCTCGCTCGAGCGCCTGGCCCACGACACCCTCGCCGACGGTGCCGACGGCCTCCTCGCCCTCGGCACCACGGGTGAGCCCGCGACCCTGACCCCCGCGGAGCGGGCCGCCGTGATCGACCGGATCGGCGGGGTCTGCGCCGAGCACCGCGCCGTTCTCACCGTGGGCGTCGGCAGCAACGCGACGGCTGACACCGCGGCCGCGCTCGGCGGCATCGACCCGCGAGCAGACTTCGCGCTCGTCGTCGTCCCGTACTACACCCGGCCCTCGGAGGCGGGCGTGGTCGAGCACTACCGCAGGGTCGCCGCCGCGAGCCCGGTGCCGGTGATCGTCTACGACATCCCGCAGCGCACCGGACGCACGTTGTCCCTGGAGACGCTGCTCGAACTCGCCGCCATCGACGGGGTGGGCGGGTTCAAGCACGCCGCCGGCGGAGTCACCGAGACGACGGTGCGCCTGCTCGCGGCGATCAACACCGCGACGCCCGGCGCGATCTCGGTCCTCGCGGGCGACGACGCCTTCGTCGGCGCCGTGTTGGCACTCGGCGGACACGGCGCGATCTCCGCGTGCGCCAACGTCGCCGCGGGGGAGTTCGCGGCGCTCGTCGCGGCGTGGCGCGAGCACCGGCTCGAGGAGGCCCGCGTGATCGGCGGCGCCCTCGCGGAACTGGCGGCGGCGCTGTTCGCCGAGCCCAATCCGACGGTGATCAAGGGTGTCCTGGCCGCGCAGGGCCGGATCGCCACGCCCGCAGTGCGCCTCCCGCTGCTCCCGGCGTCCGACGGTGCCGTCGCCGCCGCATGCGCTCTGGCGAGGTCCGTCGTCGCCGCGTAGTCGACGCGATCTACCCTGACGGCGCAGTTGTTTTCGTTCGGGGAGGTAACTATGTGGATGCACAGGATCGCCGGCGTCGCGGCGGCAGCGACTCTGGGCTTGGTGGCGGGCTGCTCGCCAGCAACTCCATCGCCACCGGATGCGAATAGCACCACGAGTTCCACGGCGCCGAGTTCGTGGGTCGACGACGAGGTCACGTTCGACAGCGGCGGCGTGACGATCCACGGCACACTGCAACGTCCCGCGACCGGTGCGCCCGCTCCGGCGGCGCTGATCATCGCTGGAAGCGGCCCGACCGACCGCGACGGTAACTCCCGGTTGCTACCGGGCACAGTGGACACCCTCAAATCGGTCGCGAACCGACTCGCGGACGCCGGCGTCGCGAGCTTGCGGTACGACAAGCTCGGGTCGGGGAAGACCGGGGTCGGACGGTACGGGGCCGATCCCGCTGCGCTCGGCGCGGACGTTTTCACGGGGGAGGCGCGCGATGCGCTCGCCTACCTCGCGTCGAGGCCGTCGGTCGACCGGAACCGGCTCTCGGCGTACGGGCACAGCGAAGGGGCGCTGTTCGCCCTGCAACTCGCTGCCGACCGCGCCGGGCCGGCGGTGCGAGCCGTTGGGCTGCTCGAACCGCTGAGTCGCCGCTACCTCGACGTGATCTCACGGCAGCTCGCCGACCAGGTCGCGGCTGCGGAGAAGGCGGGGTCGATGTCTCGGTCCGACGGCGACGCACTGCTGGCCTCGCTCGCCTCCGGCATCGCGCAGGTTCGCGCGACCGGGACCGTGCCCGCGAATCTTCCGCCCGCGTTGCAGTCGGTACTCAATCCCGGCACGGCGAAGTTTCTGCAGGAGTTGGACCGGATCGACCCGCCGGACCTCGCCCGGACTCTGCCCACCGACTACCCGGTGCTTCTGACCTGTAGTGATTCCGACATCCAGGTCAGCTGCGCGGACGTTGATCACCTCGCGGCCGGGCTCACCAGCGCCGATCTCACCTTCGTCCGGCTCACCGGCGTCTCGCACGTTCTCAAGCAGGATCCCAGCCGGGATCCGGCGAACTACACTGCGGCCCTTCCGTTCTCCACCGCCGCTGCACAGGCGATCACCGCCTTCGCGAGAACGCAGTGACCCCACGGTGGTCGTTGAACGGCAGTGGAGCGGTGGAGCAGTGTTCGCGACGGCGTCCCACGTGAACCCACCGGCCTCCGGTTCAGCCCTGAGCGATCAGAGGGCGGGACAGGACGTCCCGCGTGCATAGACTCGGGGCATGACCGTGATCCTGCTGCGCCACGGCCGCTCGACCGCGAACACCTCCGGGGTGCTCGCGGGACGGGCCGAGGGCGTCGCGCTCGACGACGCCGGCCGCGCCCAGGCCGCCGATCTCGTCGGTCGCCTCGCCGACGTCGAGCTCGTGGCCGCCGTCCGTTCTCCGCTCCTGCGCTGCGAACAGACCCTCGCGCCGCTCGCCGCCGCGCACGGCCTCACTCCCGAGGTCGACGACCGGCTCGTCGAGGTCGACTACGGCACCTGGACCGGCCGCGCGATCAAGGACCTGCTGCAGGAGCCCCTGTGGAAGGTCGTGCAGCAGCAGCCCTCCGCGGCCGTCTTCCCCGACGGCGAGGGGCTCGCCGACGTCCAGGCCCGCGCGGTCGCCGCGATCCGCGAGGCGGACCGCCGCTTCACCGAGGAGCACGGACCCGGTGCCGTCTGGGTGGCGTGCAGCCACGGCGACGTGATCAAAGCCGTCGTCGCCGACGCGCTCGGCACGCACCTGGACCAGTTCCAGCGGCTCTTCGTCGCCCCGGCGTCCGTCTCCGTCGTGACCTACGGTCCCGCGCGCCCGCTCGTGCAGTGCGTCAACTCGTCCGGTACCGTCACGCTGCCCAAACGTCCAGCCAAGGAGGCCACGGTGGGAGGCGAGGCATGAGCCGCTCCGTCCATGTTTTCCGCACCCCCGACAGGTTCGTCGTGGGCACCGTCGGGCAGCCCGGCGATCGTGCCTTCTACCTGCAGGCCGTGCACGATTCGCGCATCGTCTCCGTGCTGCTGGAGAAGCAGCAGGTGGAGGTGCTCGCCGAGCGCATCGCCGCGCTGCTCGACGAGGTGGCCCGCCGCTTCGGCACCGCGATGCCCGCCGCCGACACGCCCGTCACCGACCTGCAGCCGCTCGTGATGCCCGTCGACGCGGAGTTCCGCGTCGGCACCATGGGCCTGGGCTGGGACTCCGAGGAGAAGGCGGTGGTCATCGAGCTCCTCGCGATCACCGAGCAGGAGCTCGACGAGTCCGTCGTGCTCGCCGATGACGCCGAGGAGGGCCCCGACGCGGTCCGCGTCTTCCTCACCCCCGTCGCCGCCCGGGAGTTCGCCAACCGCTCGGAGAAGGTCCTCGGCGCGGGCCGCCCGGCGTGCCCGCTCTGCGGCGAGCCGCTCGACGCCGACGGGCACATGTGCGTGCGCCTCAACGGCTACCGCCGCGGCGCCGCCTTCGGTTCCGAGGACGAGTAGGTGGACCTGACGGTGGACCTCGAGAGCGCCGATCTGACGATCCTCGGCCGGATCACCAGCGCCTCCAACGCCACCCTGCTCTGCGACCTCGGCGACACGGGGGAGCGGGCGGTCTACAAGCCGATCCGCGGCGAGGTGCCGCTGTGGGACTTCCCCGACGGGACACTCGCCGGCCGCGAGGTCGCTTCGTACCGGGTCTCGGAGGCGCTCGGCTGGGGCCTCATCCCCGAGACCGTGCTGCGCGACGGTCCGCTCGGGCCCGGGATGGTGCAGCGCTGGGTCGTCGAACCGGAGGACGGCCCGGACCTCGTCGACCTGTTCCCGCTCGACGGGGTGCCCGAGAGCTACCTGAAGGTCTTCACCGGCTACGTGGAGGACGAGGACGCGCCGGACGGCATCGCTGAGGTCGCCCTCGCGCACGCCGACGACCCGCGGCTGCGCCGCCTCGCGGTGCTCGACGTGCTCATCAACAACGCCGACCGCAAGGGCGGCCACGTGCTCACCGGCCCGGACGGCCGCGTGCAGGGCGTGGACCACGGCATCTGCCTGCACAGCGCGCCGAAGCTCCGGACCG
Organism: Tsukamurella sp. USMM236; assembly: GCF_037148755.1. Taxonomy (NCBI): domain Bacteria; kingdom Bacillati; phylum Actinomycetota; class Actinomycetes; order Mycobacteriales; family Tsukamurellaceae; genus Tsukamurella; species Tsukamurella sp. USMM236. The sequence goes on along the minus strand of NZ_JBBCSS010000002.1, from coordinate 282,858 downwards.
TGCTGTGGGGCTGGGCGGGCCGCCCCGTCGGCGACGAGCTGCTTGCCGACGTCGAGTCCTTCCGGGACACTCCGCCGGACCTGACCGGGCTCATCACCGACGCGGAGCAGGCCGCGCTCGTCGAGCGCGCGGAGATCCTCCTCGAACTCGGCGCGATGCCGCTGCCCACCCCGAGCCGGCCGATCCCCTGGCCGCCCTTCTGATCCGTCCCTCCGGGAGCGTCCGGTCAGCCGCGCCGCGGCAGCCACCCGGTCCGACGGGGCGCCTCCGCGTGCGCCGCGTGCGCGTCGCGCTTGTGCCGGCACACCGCCCCGGCGGCCGCGACCTCGTCCGGATCGAAGCCGTCCGGCACGGGACCGTCGGCGACGAGGGCCCGGACCAGTGCCTCCTGACGTTCCCGCAGGCTCATGCCCACTCCTTCCGCGCGTGCTCGGTGATCGGCGGACAGCCGGCGGCCGCGGCGATGGCGTCGAGCTCGTCGAAGAGTTCGGCCGCGGGCGGGTAGCGACCGTCGCGCTCGAGCATGAACGGCACGTCCACGCGCTCCCGCAGGGCCGTGACCAGCTCGAGCACACCGGCGTTGACCGGGTCGATGTGCGTGTCGTGGTACCGACCGCCGCCCTCGGAACCGCCCGCGACGTGGCTGTAGGCGATCCGGTCGACGGGCAGCCGCGCCAGTTCGGCCAGCGCGTCGCGGCCCCGGTTGAGCGCGTTGGCGTAGACGTTCGCCACGTCCAGCACGAGCAGCGCACCGGTGCGCTCCAGCAGCTCGGTGAGGAACTCCGCTTCGGTGTACTCCTCCTCGGGCCACCGCAGGAAGGCCGCGATGTTCTCGACGGCCAGCGGAACCGGCAGCGCGTCCTGCATCCGGGTGATGTTGCGGACCAGTACGTCGAGCGCTTCCCGGGTGCGGGGGACCGGCAGCAGGTGGCCGGCCTCGATGCCGCCGGCGCGGACGAAGGCGATGTGCTCGCTGACCAGCGGCGCCCCGAAGGCTTCTGCGCAGGCGACCAGACGGTGCACGCGGTCCGGTTCGAGCTCCTCGACGCCGCCCAGCGAGAGCGCGACGCCGTGCGGCACGAGCGGGACGCCGCGATCGCGGAGGTCCGCCAACAGGGGGTCGATCTGCGCCCGGCCGCGCCGGATCGGGACGGACTCGGCGATCACCTCGCAGAAGCCGGGCCGCAGGTCGGCGATGATCCCGGCGATCTCGCGCCGCCAGCCCAGGCCGAGGGGCCCGAGGGCGGTCACGTGGCGAGGGACGGCGCGCGTCATGCCGCTCATCCTCCTCCGCACCCGCCGCAGCCGCCACAACCCCCGCAGCCGCTGCCACAGCCCCCTGCGCCGCCGCAGGACGCGCCGCCGCACGAGGCCCCGCCGTCGCCCGTGGCCTCCGCGCTGCCCGCCAGCTCGACGTTCCCGGCGAAGTCACCGTCGAACTGCCACAGGGCGGTCGTGCCGAAGACGGCCACGGACAGTCCGACGGCGGCGGCGCCGTAGGTCGCCCAGGCCGGCTTCAGAGAGGGCGCGAGGTACCCCAGGCGAACCTTCTCGGCCCGGAGCAGGCGATTCCCGGCGCGGGTACCTCGGCCGACCGACCACAGGTGCGGCGCGATGAAGGTCAGGGTGATCAACGACGGCACCAGGACTCCGGGGAGGAGCGCGAGCTTCTCCTGGCCGAGGATGACGAGTCGTACGAAGGCGGTGATCGCGCCCCCGACCGCGGCCGCCGTCACCGGGGGCGCCCCGAGCCGCATCCGCCAGCGGTCCGTCTCGGAGCGCACGTAGCCGCGGGCGGACAGGCGCTCCTCGAGCGCGTCGAGCTCGTCCGACAGCGCGTCGGTGACCTCGTCCACCGTGTACGACGAGCGGTCGTCGCAGTACGCGTGGACGGCGCGGACGAACGGATCCGCGTCGGGCGGCAGTGGTGGGCCGGTCATCTGCCGGACGGTGCTGACGTGCCCGCCGGCGCGCAACTGGGCCAGCGCCACCACGACGGGGGCCTGCCGGCTGCGCACGCACGCCAGCTCGACGGCCGACAGCGGGGGATCGACGACGGTGCGCCGCCGCGGCGCGGTCGCGAACCGCCAAGCGAGCGCGAGCGCGACCCCGCCGACCAGCAGGTACAGGAACCAGCGGGTCTCGGTGGGGAGGAGCGTTGCGATGACTGTCTCGAGTGCGGTGCGGGGCATGACGTTCACCTCCTGGTGTCGGGTTCGATGAGATCCCGGTGCCCTTGCTGCGGAGGGCCCGGTGGTTCTGGGGATCGGGTTCTGGGATGGGGATGCGCGAGGCGGCTCAGCCGCCGCAGCCTCCGCCGCCGCCACAGCCACCCCCGCCGCCGCACGAGGAGCCTCCGCCGCAGGAGGAGCCGCCGCAGGTGAAGGAGCTGCCGCAGGAGGATCCGGCGCCGCCGCTGCCCGTGCCGCCCGCTACGGCCATCGCCGCTGCGTACCTGGGGTCGATCTGCCAGAGGGCGGCGGTGCCGAAGAGGGCGACGGACAGCCCCACCGCGCCAGCGCCGTACGTGGCGAAGGCGGGCCGCAGGGCGGGCTTGAGGTAGCTCGCTCGAGCCTGCTCGGCCGCGAGGAGCCGCTTTCCCGCGCGGGTGGTGCGAGGCGCAGACATGAGCGGGGGGACGAGGAAGACGGCCGTGAGCACGGACGGGACGAGGAAGGACATGACCGCGGCCTCCACCGGATGACGCCCGGTGAGGGCCAGCACGGGCGTGCACACGACCCCCGCGACCACGACGGCGGCGAGCGGCATCGCACCGAACCGGGTGCGCCAGCGTTCACCGCCCGTCCGCAGGTAGCCGCGCCGTGCGAGGCCGTCCTCCAAGTCCCGCAGCGGGCCCAGCTGGTCGTGGAGCAGCAGATTCACGGAGAACTGCGAGCCGTCGAGCCGGTGCAGCATCCGGCGGGTGAAGTCGTCCGTGGCGGGTGGGAGGGGCCGCGTGGGATCTGCGCGGCCGTCGGCGTCGAGGTGCCCACCCGCTCTGAGCAGGCCCATCGTCGCGACGAGCGGTGCCTGCCACGACCGCAGGCAGGCGATCTCCGCCACGGTGAGCGGTGGGTGCTCGACGACCGGGCGCCGGACGGCGGTCAGGAAACGCCAGGTCAGGGCGAAGGCGATGCCGCCGAGCAGGCAGTACAGGAACCATCGGGACTCGGTGGGGAACAGATGGTCGAGGACGTTCTCGAATGGATTGCGGGACATGACATTCACCTCCTGGGACGGGCGGACCTTCAACGTTGGGTAAAGCATGGCGGCAGATCGGGCTACCCGCTAGTAACCGGGGGCAAGAGTTTGCTGAGAGTTCGTGCGGCACAGGATCGTCCCTCGTCGGACGGGCTGTTCCCGGTGCGATCGCCGCGGGCGGGCGGAGAGCGCGGCCGATGACTGCGGCGCCGGCCGCCGATCCGGCCCGGAATCCACGCCCGCGAAGGTACGCATAGGGTGGGGGTTATGCGTTCCTGGCCGACCCCCACCGTCCCCACCGTGCCCGGACCGTCGGTCCCGCTGCGCCTCTACGACACCTCCGACGCGGCGGTGCGTCCCGTGAACCCCGGCGCCGTGGCGGGGATGTACGTCTGCGGCATCACCCCCTACGACGCGACGCACCTCGGTCACGCCGCCACGTACCTCGCGTTCGACCTGGTCAACCGCGTGCTGCGGGACAACGGCCACGAGGTGCACTACGTGCAGAACGTGACCGACGTCGACGATCCGCTGTTCGAGCGGGCCGAGCGCGACGGGATCGACTGGCGCGATCTGGGCGCCCGGGAGACCGACCTGTTCCGCGAGGACATGGAGGCGCTGCGGGTGATCCCGCCGCGCGACTACATCGGGGCGGTCGAGTCGGTCGACGAGGTCGTCGAGTACGTCGGGAAGCTCCTGGACAACGGCTCGGCCTACGTCGTCGACGATCGCGAGTTCCCCGACGTCTACTACCGCTCCGACGCCACGGAGCAGTTCGGCTACGAGTCGGGCTACGACCGCGCGACGATGGAGAAGTTCTTCGCCGAGCGCGGCGGCGATCCCGACCGCCCGGGCAAGCGCGACAGCATCGATCCGATCCTGTGGCGCGCCGAGCGCCCCGGCGAGCCCTCGTGGCCCTCGCCGCAGGGCCCCGGCCGCCCCGGGTGGCACATCGAGTGCGCCGCGATCGCGGCGAACCGCCTGGGCGCGACTTTCGACGTCCAGGGCGGCGGCAGCGACCTGATCTTCCCGCACCACGAGTACTCCGCGGCACACGTCGAGGCGGCGACCGGTGAGCGCCGCTTCGCGCGGCACTACGTGCACGCGGCGATGATCGGCCTCGACGGCGAGAAGATGTCGAAGAGCCGCGGCAACCTCGTCTTCGTCTCGAAGCTGCGGCGCTCGGGCGTCGACCCGGCCGCGATCCGGCTGGGTCTGTTCGAGGGGCACTACCGGCAGGACCGGCCGTGGTCCGACGAGGTACTGCAGCGCGCTCTGGCGCGGCTGGACCTGTGGCGCCGGGCTTTCCAGGCGTCGTCGGGCCCGGACGGCGCAGAGCTCATCGCCCGCGTCCGCCGGTACCTCGCGGACGATCTGGACACCCCGCACGCCCTCGCCGCGATCGACGCCTGGGCCGAGAAGGCCGTCACCGTCGGCGGTCCCGACGCCGGCGCGCCGGCCGCCGTGGCCCTCGCGATCGACGCGCTGCTCGGCGTACCTGCCGCGGCCTGACAGCGCGACACGCTATATTGCGCCTGTGAGGACCGTCAGCGAGCTGGCCCCGGATCTGACCGAGGGCGTGTGGACCGTACAGACCCGCACGTCCACGTACGTGGTCGATCTGGGGGAGATGACCCTGATGCGCGCGCCGGGCATCGGCGGCGAATCCGAGGGCGAGCAGTGGAGCATCAGCTCGCTGCGCCGCGACTCGGAGGACATCCCGCTGCTGGGGATCAAGAGCTGCCGGGTGGGCGAGTCGGCACAGTTCTGGGTCCGCGCCGCCGACGACCCGGACGTGCGCACCTGGCGCATCACCACGCCGGTCGTCTCGATCGAGCGGATCGGCTAGCGCCACCCGCCCCGCACCGCTAGGGGCCCGTGCCCGGGTCCCGTCGCCGCAGGTACTTCTCGAACTCCTCCGCGATGGCGTCGGCGTCGATGTGCTGCTCGACGTCCTTCGCCTCCGCATCGCCACGCTCCTCGAGCCCGCGCACGTAGTCGGCGATGTCCTCGTCGTCCTCGGTCATCTCCGTCACGGACGCCTCCCACGCCTCGGCGCGGGTCGGCAGGTCACCGAGCGGCACGGCGAGGTCGAGCGCGTGCTCCACGCGCTGCAGCAGGGCGACGGTGGCCTTCGGGTTCGGGGGCTGGGAGACGTAGTGCGGCACCGCGGCCCAGAAGGAGACCGCGGGGAAGCCCGAGCGCACGCACGCGTCCTGCAGGACGCCCGTGATCCCGGTGGGGCCCTCGTACCGGTTCTGCTCGAGGCCGAAGCGCTTCGCCGAGTCCGCGTCGTAGCCGGCGCCCGTGACGGGAACCGGACGGGTGTGCGGCGTGTCCGCGAGGAGCGATCCCAGGATCACGACGCTGTCGATGTGCAGCTCGGTGAAGATCGCGAGCAGCTGGTCGCAGAACGCGCGCCACCGGAAGTTCGGCTCCGTGCCGCGGAGCAGCACCACGTCGCGGTCGGCCTTGGGCGGCCGGCACACGGAGAGCGTGGTCGACGGCCACTCGACGGCGCGGGTCACCCCGTCGACCTGCTTGATGATCGGCCGGTTGACCTGGAAGTCGTAGAAGTCGTCCGAGTCGACCTCGGTGATGAGTTTCGCGTCCCAGGTCAGCTCGAGGTGCTCGACGGCGCCCGACGCGGCGTCGCCCGCATCGTTCCAGCCCTCGAACGCCGCGATGAGGACCGGGCGGTCGAGCTCAGGGAAGGACGTCACTTCGATCAGAGTACGCGCCGGTCGTGAAGATTCGATTTGCCCGCACCCACTACCCTGGGACTATGACCCGTACGCATCAGCAGCCGCTGCAGTCGAGTTTCCTGGAGGCGGCCTCGAGCCGTGTTCTCATAGGCGACGGTGCGATGGGCACGATGTTGCAGGCAGCGGACCTGACCCTGGACGATTTCCTGGGACTGGAGGGCTGCAACGAGATCCTCAACGACACCCGGCCGGACGTGCTGGAGGAGATCCACCGCGCCTACTTCGCCGCCGGCGCCGACGCGGTGGAGACCAACACCTTCGGCTGCAACCTGAGCAACCTCGGCGACTACGACATCGCCGACCGCATCCGGGAGCTGTCGGAGAAGGGCACCGCGATCGCCCGGAAGGTGGCCGACGAGTTCGCCGCGGACGGCACGCCCCGGTTCGTCCTGGCCTCCATGGGCCCCGGCACCAAGCTGCCAACGCTGGGCCACACGTCGTTCGCCGTGATCCGCGACGCCTACGCCGAGGCCGCGCGCGGCATGCTCGACGGCGGCGCGGACGCCTTCCTCATCGAGACCTGCCAGGACATCCTGCAGTCGAAGGCCGCGGTCCTGGGCTGCCAGGACGCGATGGACGAGCTCGGCCGGCGCATCCCCGTCATCGTGCACGTCACGGTGGAGACCACCGGCACGATGCTGCTCGGCTCGGAGATCGGCGCCGCGCTGACGGCCCTGGAGCCCCTGGGCATCGACATGATCGGCCTGAACTGCGCCACCGGCCCGGCGGAGATGAGCGAGCACCTGCGGCACCTGTCGCGGCACTCGACCATCCCCGTGTCCGTGATGCCGAACGCCGGCCTGCCGGTGCTCGGCAAGAACGGCGCCGAGTACCCGCTCACGCCCGAGGAGCTGGCGGTCGCCCTGTCGGGCTTCGTGTCCGAGTTCGGCCTGAGCTTCGTGGGCGGCTGCTGCGGCACCACCCCCGAGCACATCCGCCAGGTCGCCGAGGCGGTGCGGGCCACCGAGCGCCTGCAGCGCGTCCCGGAGACCGAGAGCGCGATCAGCTCGCTGTACACGTCCGTGCCCTTCGCGCAGGACGCGTCGATCCTGATGATCGCCGAGCGTACGAACTCGAACGGCTCCAAGGCCTTCCGCGACGCGATGCTCGCGGGGGACCACGACAAGTGCGTCGACATCGCCAAGGACCAGATCCGCGACGGCGCCCACATGCTGGACCTCAACGTCGACTACGTGGGGCGCGACGGTGCGCTGGACATGGCGGCACTGGCCGCCCGCCTGGCGACCGCGTCGACGCTGCCCGTGATGATCGACTCCACCGAGCCCGAGGTCATCAAGGCCGGGCTCGAGCACCTCGGCGGACGGTGCGCCGTCAACTCGGTCAACTACGAGGACGGCGACGGACCCGAGTCGCGCTTCGTCAAGATCATGGAGCAGGTCAAGGCGCACGGCGCGGCCGTCGTGGCGCTGACCATCGACGAGGAGGGCCAGGCCCGCACCGCCGAGTGGAAGGTGCGGATCGCCGAGCGGCTCATCGCCGACCTCACCGAGAACTGGGGCCTGAGCCTCGACGACATCATCATCGACCCGCTGGTGTTCCCCATCTCGACCGGCCAGGAGGAGGTCCGGCGCGACGCGCTCGAGACCATCGAGGCCGTGAAGATCCTGCACGCGAAGTACCCGAGCCTGCACTTCACCGTCGGCCTGTCGAACGTCTCGTTCGGGTTGAACCCGGCCGCGCGGCAGGTGCTGAACTCGGTGTTCCTGCACGAGCTGACCGAGGCGGGGCTCGATTCCGCCATCCTGCACGCGTCGAAGATCCTGCCGATGAGCAAGATCGAGGACGTGCAGCGCGAGACCGCCCTGGACCTGGTCTACGACCGCCGCGGCGCCGACGGACTGCAGTCGGGCGGGGACGCCGACTACAACCCCCTGTCGAAGCTGATGGAGCTGTTCGAGGGCGTCTCGGCGGCCGGTGCGCGCGAGTCCCGCGCGCAGGAGCTCGCGAAGCTACCGCTGTTCGAGCGGCTGGAGCGGCGCATCGTCGACGGCGAGCGCGAGGGCCTGGACGCCGACCTCGATGAGGCCATGACGACGGTGCCTCCGCTGAAGATCATCAACGACACGCTGCTCAGCGGCATGAAGACGGTGGGCGAGCTGTTCGGCTCCGGCCAGATGCAGCTGCCCTTCGTGCTGCAGTCCGCCGAGGTGATGAAGGCCGCGGTGGCCTACCTCGAGCCGCACATGGAGAAGTCCGAGGACGACGCCGGCAAGGGCCGCATCGTGCTGGCGACCGTCAAGGGCGACGTGCACGACATCGGCAAGAACCTCGTGGACATCATCCTGTCCAACAACGGCTACGAGGTGGTCAACATCGGCATCAAGCAGCCGATCGCCGCCATCGTCGAGGCCGCCGAGGACAAGCACGCCGACGTCATCGGCATGTCCGGCCTGCTCGTGAAGTCCACCGTGGTGATGAAGGAGAACCTCGAGGAGCTCAACACCCGCGGCCTGGGGGAGAAGTACCCCGTGCTGCTCGGCGGCGCCGCCCTCACCCGCGCCTACGTCGAGAACGACCTCGCCGAGGTCTACGCCGGCGAGGTCAGCTACGCCCGCGACGCCTTCGAGGGCCTGCGCCTCATGGACGACATCATGGCGCTCAAGCGCGGCGACGGCCCCGACCCCGACAGCCCCGAGGCCCTGGCGGCCGCGGAGAAGGCCCGCGAGCGCAAGGAGCGGCACGCCCGCAGCCGCCGCATCGCCGAGAAGCGCAAGGCCGAGGCGGCGCCGGTCGTGGTGCCGGACCGCTCCGACGTCGCGCTGGACTTCGACGTGGCCACCCCGCCGTTCTGGGGCACCCGCGTCGTCAAGGGCATCGCGATCAGCGAGTACGCCTCCCTGCTCGACGAGCGCGCCCTGTTCTTCGGCCAGTGGGGCCTGCGCGGCGCCCGCAAGGGCGAGGGCCCGTCGTACGAGGAGCTCGTGGAGACCGAGGGCAAGCCGCGGCTGCGCTACTGGCTCGACAAGCTCAAGTCGGAGAAGATCCTCGACCACGCCGCCGTGGTCTACGGCTACTTCCCCGCGGTGAGCCACGGCAACGTCATCGACGTGCTCGAGTCCCCGGAACCCGATGCGCCCGTGCGGTACTCGTTCGAGTTCCCGCGACAGCAGCGCGGCCGTTTCCTCGCGATCTCGGACTTCATCCGCGACCGCGAGACGGCCATCGCCCGCGGCGAGGTCGACGTGCTGCCCTTCCAGCTGGTCACCATGGGGCAGCCGATCGCGGACGCCGCGAACGAGCTGTTCGCCGCCAACAGCTACCGCGACTACCTCGAGCTGCACGGCATCGGCGTGCAGCTCACCGAGGCGCTCGCGGAGCGCTGGCACCAGCGGGTCCGGCAGGAGCTGATCCTGCCCGGTGGCCGGAAGGTCGCGGACACGGACCCGTCGGCCGTCACCGACTTCTTCGACCTCAAGTACCTCGGCGCGCGCTACAGCTTCGGCTACGGCGCCTGCCCGGACCTCGAGGACCGCGCGAAGATGGTCGACCTGCTGCAGCCCGAGCGCATCGGCGTCGAGTTGTCGGAGGAGCTGCAGCTGCACCCGGAGCAGTCCACCGACGCCTTCGTCCTCACCCACCCCGAGGCGAAGTACTTCAACACGTAGGCGGTCCGCACCGCGGAGCCGACGTCCTGAGGAGGCGGTGATGGCCGAGATATCCGCGCGGCTCGCAGGCATCGTCGCCGCGCTGCCCCTCGCTCCCGGGCTGCGCGTGCTCGAGATCGGCTGCGGCCCCGGCGTGGCCGCGCGCGCCGTCGCCGACCGCGTTCCGGGGGGCCACGTCCTCGCGATCGATCGGTCCGCCGCCGCGATTCGGCAGGCCGAGGCGGGGTGCGCGGAGCAGATCGCCGCCGGTCGCCTGACGGTCCGACGGTGCGCCGTCGAGGACCTCGCCCTCCTGCCGGGCGAGGAGCCCTTCGACCTCGCCTTCGCGGTGCGGGTGGGCTGCCTCGACGGCCGGCACCCGCGGGAGGGCGAGATCGCGCTGCGCCGGATCGCCGACGCCCTGGTGCCCACCGGTCGCCTGTTCATCGACGGCGGTACGCCGCTGCGCGAGCTGGACGTGCCCGGGTGAGCGTGGACGACTACCGCCTGCACCTGCAGGCCGGCGAGCCCGGCGACGAAGGCGCGTGGTTCTGGCGACTCGACGACGCCGCCGGCCTGCAGATCGCGGCGTCCTGGGCCGACTCCATCGCGGGCGCTCTCGAAGCTGTGAAGCAGGTGTCCTCGGACCTCGGCCTGGACGACGCCTGACGACGACGGAGATGGGACGTCAGCGCAGCGCGGACAGATCGACGACGAGGGGGAGGAGTCCGTCGACCGCGATGCGGTCGGCCACGGTCGGGCCCTCGTACGCGCCGTCGACCAGCGTGAGCACTTCGGCGGATGGGCCGTCGAGGTCGACGATCCAATAGTGCCGGATCCCGGCGGCGGCGTACTCGGCGCGCTTGATCACACGGTCGGTGCGCCGGGACCCGGGCGACAGGATCTCGACGGCAAGGAGTACGTCGGCCGCGGTGAGCGGTTCGGGCGCACCGGACGCGAGAACGATCACGTCGGGCTGGCGCACCGTCGCGGGCGTGCGCTGCAGGACCACGTCGACCTCGTCGTAGACGTCGAAGCCCGCAGGCAGCTGCGCCTCGATCGTATTGGCGAGGCGGCGGATCGCCCGCGCGTGCGCGAGCCTCGGACTCGGACTCGGTGACACCTCCAGTACCCCCCGGCACAGTTCGGCGCGCCGCAGCGATTCGTCCTCCCCCAAGGCGAACCAGTCCTCCAGCGTGAGCAACGCGGGATCGGATGCGGCGGTCATGGCCCGATGCTACTGCGAACATCCGACACGCGGAACGGCTTGCCCCTCCCGTCACGGGAGGCCCTAGCGTCGCGGACATGAAGATCACCGTCCTGGACACCTACACCGCGATGCGCGAGATCCTGTGCGCGCCCGAGCCGGAGCGCGCGGCGCTGCTGGAGGAGATGTGGCGGCCCGCCGCGGGCATGTACCGGTACTTCCCGGGCCCCGTCGACCTGGTCGCGATGCACGCCGCGTCGTCCGGATTCCCGCTCGACCGCGATACCGCCGCCTGCCTCGACGCGGTCGAGCGGCTCCGCGCCGCGGACGCGTGGGGCCGGATCGAGCGGGCGCTCCGCCATGCCGCCGACCGGCTCGCGGACGCCCTGCGCCGCGTCGACCTGCCGGAGGTCACGGTCCTGCTGATCGTCGGCGACCCGTCGGATCGCATCTACCTCGACGAGGCGCTCGGCCTCACCGCGAACGGCAGCGTCACCGGCTACCTGTACCTCAACGTCTGGCCGTCGCCGGAGAACCTGGATCGGCTGGAGGCCATGGCTGTCCACGAGTTCGACCACAACGTGCGGTACGCGCCCGGCGGCGTCGTCTGGGACCCGGCGACGGTCACCGTCGGGGAGCAGATCGTCTCGGAGGGCCTGGCGGACGCCCTGGCCCGCGAGCTGTACGGCGAGGAGCTGGGCCCCGCGCGGATCGGCGTCCCGCACCGGCACGACGACGCGCTCTACGCCACCGTCGTCGACAACCTCGGCGTCACCGGTATGCAGAACTTCGCCTCGTGGGTCCTCGGCGACGCCATCGCCGGCCGGTTCGGCGCGAAACCGATCGGCGTGCCGACGGGCGCGGGCTACGCGGTGGGCAACCGCCTCGTCGACGCCTACCTGGCTGCGACGGGCCGCACCGCGAGCGAGGCCGTGCACGCGGACGCGCGCGAGATCATCGCTACAGCTTCGTGACCCGGCTTGTGGGCACCTGCAGGTCCGGGGTGGCCTGCAGGTACTTCTCCAGCGCGTCGAGGTCGATGCCGCCGACGGCGAGCTCGGTCGACTGGGTGAACACGCTGAAGCCGTCGCCGCCCGCGGCGAGGAAGTTGTTCGTGGTCACCCGGTACTTCGCTACGGGGTTCAGCGGCTGGTCGCCGACCTTGACGCTCTCGCGCACCACCTTCCGGTTCGGCGCGCCGTTCGGGTCGTAGCTGTAGGTGATGCCCGACGGTGCCAGGATCGTCGTCTTCGCGGGGTTCTGCCACTGCTGCTCGAGCAGGTCGATGATCTGCTGGCCGGTGAGCGAGACGGTGACCACCTGATTGCCGAAGGGCTGCACCGTGTACGCCGCACCGTAGGTCACGTCGCCGCCCTTGAGGTCGGCGCGGACGCCGCCCGGGTTCATGAGGGCGATCTGCCCGGCCGCGTCGTTCGGCGGGCGGGTGGTGAAGAGCATCGCGTCGGCGATCACGTCGCCGAGCGGCGAGTCGCCGCCGGGGAAGGCCTCCCGCTTGAGCTCGGTGGGGATCCTGCCGATCACCCGGTCGGCGCGCGGCTTGGCCTCCTTCTCGTAGTACTCGACGAGGCGCTGCGTCGCGGCGTCGGCGGGGAGGTCCCGGCTCACGACGCGGTTCACGGCCGTCGCCTTGGCCGCGGGGCCGCTGAAGTCGAGCGTGATGTCGGTGATGAGGCGGCCGTACGACGCCGCCTGGGTGACGGTGCGCCCGTCGATGGAGCAGTTGTAGGCCTGGTGCGAGTGCGCGGTGACCAGGGAGGTCACCGCCGGATCGATCCGCTTGGCGAGGTCGGGCACGGGCGCGGAGACGTCCTGGCAGGCGTTCGGGTCCTGCTCGCCGGAGCCCTTCTGCGCGCCACCGTCGTGCATGGTCGCGACGATGGCCTGCGCGCCGGCGGCTTTGATCTCGGGCACGTACTTGTTGATGGCGTCGGCCTCGTCGCCGAAGCTGTAGCCGCGCACGCCCTCCGGCGCGACGATGGTCGCGGTCTCCGGGGTGACGGTGCCGATCACGGCGATCTTCTTCCCGCCGACCTCGAACATCTTCCACGGGACGGTGCCGGGCGGCAGCTGCCCCTGCTCGTTGGTGACGTTCGCGGCGAGGTACTGATAGGCCGCGCCGGTGAAGGGCTCGCCGGGCTCGCAGCCCTGGGGCGCGCAGCCGCCCTTCTGCAGCCGCTCCAGTTCGATCGTGCCGTGGTCGAACTCGTGGTTGCCCACCGAGCTCGCCTGCAGGCCCACCGAGTTCAGGAACTTGATCGTCGGCTCGTCGCGGAACAGCGCCGAGACCAGCGGGCTGGCGCTCACCAGGTCGCCCGCCGCGACCGTGAGAGTGTTCGGGTACTGCTTCTTGAGCCGCTGCAGGGCGGTGGCGAAGTACGCGGCGCCGCCGGCCTCCTTGCCGCCGATCTTCCCGGTCGACCCGGTCGGCGGCTGCAGGTTGCCGTGGAAGTCGTTGAACGCCAGCAGGTGCACCTGGTCCGGGTTCGCGGCCGGCAGATCATCGACGCCGGGCACGGTGAAACTCGCCTTCGCGGTCGACGGGGCGGCGCCCGAGGACGACGGCGCCGCGTCGTTCCCGGAGGTGCCGCAGCTCGCGAGGAGCGCGGCGGTCGCCGTCAGGGCCAGGGCGGTGTGCAGCCTGCGATTGCGCATGTCAGGAATTCGAACACAGGCAGCCATCGTTCGGGTGACGAATGAATTAACACCCCGTGCGCGCGCCGACCTAGGGTGGGCGGCATGACCTCTCCGTCGCTGCCCGCCGCGGTCCTGTTCGACATGGACGGCACCCTCCTCGACTCCGAGAAGCTCTGGGACATCGCCGTCGCCGAGTTCACCCGCGACCTGGGCATGGAGATCACGCCGGAGGCGCGGGAGTCGACGCTCGGCAACGCCACCGCGGACGCGCTGCGCAAGCTCTTCGACTTCGCGCAGGTCCCGGAGGCGGACCGCGACTACGCCGGCGCGGAGCGGTGGGTGTCGAACCGCGTGGTCGAGCTCTTCGACGGCGGCATCCCGTGGCAGCCCGGCGCCCGGGAGACGCTGGACCTGCTGGCCGCGGCGGACGTCCCGCTGGTCCTGGTCACCAACACGATCCGCGAGGTCACCGAGCACGCGCTCGGCACCCTCGGCCGCGACCGGTTCGTCGCCACCGTCTGCGGCGACGAGGTACCCAGCCCCAAGCCGGCCCCAGATCCCTACCTGCGCGGCGCCGAGCTCGCAGGCTTCCCCGCGGCGGACTGCGTCGCCGTCGAGGACTCGCCGACCGGCTCGCGGTCCGCCCTCGCCGCGGGGTGCACCGTCCTCACCGTCGGACCCGAGCCGGTGCTCGACGGTGCCCGCCACCTCGGCACGCTGTCGGGCGCCGGGCTGGCCGACTTCGCGCCGCTCAGCCGACGCTGAACGAGGCGTCGCCGGCGCGACAGACGGCCGGCGTCTCCGCCGTCGGGGCGCATCGCCACCCGCCCGTCTCAAGGGTGACGGGCTGACCGTCCGCGTGCGCCGCGGCGGCGGCGTAGGCCCGCGCCGCCCGCAGCACCCGGACGCAGTTCGCCGACCCGCTGCGGATCACGACCTGCGCGTCGTCCTGCGCGGTGGCGACGGAGCCGCAGACCGTGCCCGAGGCCGCCAGTTCGACGGTGCCGGCGGGTGCAGCCGCGGACGCCGAGGAGGTGCCCGCGACGGCGGAGAAGCTCACCTCGCTCGCGGCCGGATCGTCGTTCGCCGCCGCGCATCCCGCGATGGGAAGCAGGAGCAGCGTGCACATCGCTGACCAACGTGGGTTCATTTCCAGGAAGCTAGCCGCGACGGCCGTCGCGCGCTCGCTGAGAGGCCCCGAAGGTGTTGGGCATCACGGTTTTCGTTAGGTCCCGCGACGACGGGCCGACTGTTACTTCTCCGCGCCGTCGATGGCGGCGCTGGCCATGACGGCCATGCGGACCCGCTCGGTGTCGGCGGGCGTCCAGCCGGCGGGCGGCAGGACGGCGGCGAAGGCGTCGACCATCGCGGTCCCGTAGTTGTGCCCGTGCCCGTCCGGCACCCCGGCGGCGTTCGCGAGGTCCGCGGAGACCTGCCAGAACGTGACGAACGGGTACCAGGCCATCGCCGGACTGCGGTCGCGGCCGGGCGGCTCGCGGAGCCAGTCCGGTTGACGCAGCATCAGGTCCGGAGACCACCAGACCACGGGATCCGACGGGTGCTGGACGTAGACGATGTGCGGCCCGAGCCACTCGACGCCCCCACTGCCGCCGTCGCCCGTCAGCGGCCGCTGCCCGTCGGTGAACCGCACGATCAGCCCGTCCGTGTACGTCGGCAGCACCTCGGGCGTGCCGAGGTCGCGGCGGTCGGTGATCGCCGAGTGGATCGGGTTGGCCAGCGGCGGGCCGAGCCAGACGACCCCGTCGACCTTGTCGCGGATGTCGGGCAGCCCGGCGAAGGCGCCCTCGCCGGCCCGGGAGCCGAGACTCTCGCCCATCACGAGGAGCTTGGGGCGCGCCGGGACGGGCCGGGCGCGCACGTCGGCGACGACCGCGTCGATGAGCCGCTTCCCGGACTGCAGCGAGGCCTCGCCGTCGGTGACGAAGGAGATCCAGCTGGGCAGGTACGAGTACTGCATCGCGACCAGGGCGACGTCCCCGTCGTACATGAGCTCGACGGCGCGCGCGGCGGTCGGATTCACCCAGCCGGACCCGGTGGTCGGCACCACCACGACGTGGCCACGATCGAGGGCTCCGGTGCGGGCGAGCTCACGGTGCAGCAGCGCGATCCGGTCCTCGGGCGTGTCGGCATTCTCCAGCCCCACGTAAACGCGCACCGGCTCGGTGACCGGCCGGGTGGTGAACCGGGCGATCTCGGCGGCCCGGAGCCCGCCGGAGACGAACTTGCGGCCCTCGTTCCCGAGCCCCGACCACTGCGCGGCGGAGCCCTCGGAGCCCGACCGCCAGGCCTCCGACGGCTGGGGGAACTCGGCCAGTTCCTGGTCGTTGGTCGAGGAGGCGAGGGTGTTCGCGGTCGCGGTGAAGGCGCGGAAGCCCACGTCGTTGACCGTGAAGACCACGAGGACCACGACCAGCCCGAAGCCGAGTACCTTGGCCGCGGGCTGCGGCACGCGCAGGTACCGGTTGGCGCGGCGGGCCAGGAACAGCCCGAGATCGCGCAGCACGCGGAAGGTCGAGATCAGCGCCGCGGACACCAGGAAGGCGACGACGGGCGTCAGCACGTACCAGAGGTTCGAGCCCGGCGGCATGTCCATGAGCGCGCGGACGTCGTCCTGCCAGCGCTTCGCGGCGACCATCATCGCCAGGCCGCCGACGAGGACGCCGAGCACGATCATCGCCCGCCAGACGGGCACGAACCGGGCGCGCCGCGGATCGTCGCGGATCGGGTGCGCCCGCACCAGCAGGTCGACGATCACCCACTTGAGGAACACGCCGATCGCGTAGCCGATCACCGCGTTGATCCCGGAGACGATGCCCTGGAAGAACCACGATCGGGGGAGCAGCGACACCGTCAGGCTGCTCATCAGGAACAGGCCGCCGACGAACAGCCCGGCGAAGTCGAGGTGCAGCAGGCTCCACGCCCAGGCCAACAGGGGGTGGCGGGCGGCGAACTCGTCGTAGTTCTCGCGAAGGAAACGGTCGGGGTCCCGCGCGGCGCGCACCACCCGGAGCCGCGCGCGGATCAGCGCACGGGTGTACCGGTACTGGGTGGCGCCCTTCGCGGGCGGGGTGCCGGGCCCGTCCGTACCCGGGGCCGACGGTGCCGCCTCGTCGGTCGCGCTGCCCTCCACACGGACCACTCTAGTTCGCGTGGGACAATGACCTCCGTGAAGACCATGGAGACGCTGTTCGCGGAGTTGGCCGCCAAGGCCGAGGAGCGGCCCGCCGGGAGCGGGACCGTCGAGGCGCTGGACCGCGGTATCCATTTCCTGGGCAAGAAGGTGCTCGAGGAGGCGGGCGAGGTGTGGATCGCCGCGGAGCATCAGAGCGACGAGGACCTCGCCGAGGAGGCCTCGCAGCTGCTGTACTGGCTGCAGGTGCTGCTGGTCAAGCGCGGCCTGACGCTCGACGACGTCTACTCCTACCTGTAGCCCGACTCCCTTTCCCGAAGGATCTCAAGAAACATGTTGCGGGTCGCCGTACCGAACAAGGGCGCGCTCTCCGAGGCCGCCGCCGCCATCCTCAGCGAGGCGGGCTACCGCCGCCGCTCCGATGCGAAGGACCTCACGGTCCTCGACAACGCCAACGAGGTGGAGTTCTTCTTCCTCCGCCCCAAGGACATCGCCCTGTACGTCGGCTCGGGCGAGCTGGACATGGGCATCACCGGCCGCGATCTCGCGCTGGACTCGGGTGCCGAGTTCACCGAGCGCCTCGCGCTCGGCTTCGGCCGCTCCACCTTCCGTTACGCCGGCCCCGCCGGTCAGGAGTGGACCGTCGCCGACCTGGGCGGCAAGCGGGTCGCCACGTCGTACCCCAACCTGGTGCGCCGCGACCTCGCCGCCCGGGGCCTCGACGCCGAGGTGATCCGCCTCGACGGCGCGGTGGAGATCTCCATCCAGCTGGGCGTGGCGGATCTCATCGCCGATGTCGTGGAGTCGGGCCGATCGCTGCGCCAGAACAACCTGGTGGCCTTCGGCGACTCGCTCTGCGATTCGGAGGGCGTGCTCATCGAGCGCGTCGGCCTCGAATCGGACCGCTCCCGCGATCAACTCACGGCGCGGCTCAAGGGCGTCGTCTTCGGCCGCCAGTACGTGATGCTCGACTACGACTGCCCGCGCACGCTGCTCGACGGTGCCATCGCCGTCACGCCCGGCCTGGAGTCGCCGACGGTGGCGCCCATGGCCGACGACAAGTGGGTCGCGGTGCGCGCCATGGTGCTCCGCAAGGAGGCCAACGACGTCATGGACGACCTCGCGGAGCTCGGCGCCAAGGCGATCCTGATGACGGACATCCGCAGCTGCCGGTTCTGACGCCGGCCGCCGCGCCGCGGCCCCGCCGTCAGCGGGCGGCGACGAGGAGCGTCTGCGCGCCGACGGCGAAGGCCCCGGCACCGTCGTAGAGGCGGGAGACCGTGGTGCCGATGCCCTCGTTACCGACCAGCTGGTCGCCGAGCAGGCCGACCCAACCGTCGACGGGCCGTGGAGACCGGTGGAAATGCACCGTCATGTCCATGTTCATCCAGGTCACGGCGGTGGGATCGAGGTAGGCGGAGATGCCGTTCGCGGCATCGACCACCGAGAAGACCTGCACCAGGGGCGAGGGCTCCTCGCCGGCGACGAGCGGCATCTTCGCCCGGATCCAGCACTGCTTGACGCCGTCCGGCCCATCGGGGCCGTCGACGAACTTCCAGTCGCACGCGGCCAGGAAGCCCTGGTCCTTCAGGTGCTTGAAGAAGCCGGGCATGACGCCCTGCGAGGCGCCGGCCGGAGGCAGAGCGGGGGAGAGGTCGCGGGCGATCGCGGTGGTGTCGGACGCGGCGAGCGCCCAGGCCTGCGCCCGTGCGACGGTCCGGTACTCCCCGGCACCGTCGACGCAGTCCATCTCCGCGGCGATGAGCGAGATCGTGCGGCCGGGCCGCGCGACCCAGGCCCGCACCCGGGTGCGGGTGATCGGCACGACGCCGAGCAGGTCGATCGTCACGCGGGAGATCCGGGCGCCGTCGCCGACGAACTTCTCCATGGCGCGCACCATGATCGCCGCGGGCGGCGCGCCGTGCTGCATGGTGTCGGCCCACACGCTGGCGGTGGACGGCGTCGGGTCGAAGACCTCGTACTCGAACCCGTCGGCGTCGAGGGTCCCGGCGGGGTGGAAGAACGCACTATCGGCCATGTACCAGTCCTACCGACAGGTCGGATTCGCCCCGCGACCGGGGTGGCTGGGATGATGTTCCACCATGGCGAACAGTGGACCCTTCGTGGTGGGCGACCGAGTACAGCTGACGGACGCGAAGGGCCGGAAGTTCACCGTCCACCTGGAGGCGGGCAAGGAGTTCCACACGCACAAGGGCGGCATCCGGCACGACGAGCTGATCGGCGCCCCCGAGGGCAGCGTGGTCAAGGCCGTCAACGGCACCCCGTACCTCGCGCTGCGCCCCCTGCTCACCGACTACGTGCTGTCCATGCCGCGCGGCGCGCAGGTCATCTACCCCAAGGACGCCGCGCAGATCGTGGCCGAGGGCGACATCTTCCCGGGCGCGCGGGTGCTCGAGGCCGGCGCCGGCTCCGGCGCGCTGACCTGCTCGCTGCTCCGCGCCGTCGGCCCCGAGGGCTCCGTGACGTCGTGGGAGGTCCGCGAGGACCACGCCGAGTACGCGGCGAAGAACGTCGAGGAGTTCTTCGGCGGCCGCCCCGAGAACTGGCACCTGCAGCTCGGCGACCTCGCCGAGTACGACGGCCCGCAGGTGGACCGGGTGGTGCTCGACATGCTCGCGCCGTGGGACGTCCTCGACGCGGTCGGTAAGGCCCTGGTGCCGGGCGGCGTCCTCACCGTCTACGTCGCCACCACCACGCAGCTGTCGAAGGTCGTCGAAGCCATGCGCGAGCAGGCCATCTGGACGGAGCCGCGGTCCTGGGAGGCCCTGGTGCGCGAGTGGCACGTCGTCGGCCTCGCCGTGCGGCCCTCGCACCGGATGCAGGGGCACACCGCGTTCCTCATCACCTGCCGGCGCCTGGCCGACGGCACGGTCGCGCCGCGTCCGCAGCGGCGGTCCAACAAGGGGTAGCGTGAGAAGACCCCACGGAAAGGGAGTTCACTCGTGACGGAACCGGATCCGACCCGTCCCTCGGCCGCGCCGGCGGACTCGTCCGCCCCGCAGGCCACGTCCGCGGCCGTGCTGCGCGAGCGCGTCGACGCGCTCACCACCCGCAACGCGAAGCTGCTCGAGACGCTGCGCGACGCCCGCAATCAGCTGCTCACGCTCCGCGAGGAGGTCGAGCGACTGGGGCAGCCCCCGTCGGGTTACGGCGTGCTCCTGGGCACCTACGAGGACGACACCGTGGACGTCTTCACCTCCGGGCGCAAGATGCGGCTCACGTGCTCCCCGAATCTGGACGTCCCGACCTTCCGCACGGGCCAGACGGTCCGCCTCAACGAGGCGCTGACCGTGGTCGAGGCGGGCGAGTACGAGACCGTGGGCGAGATCTCCACGCTCCGCGAGATCCTCGACGACGGGACCCGCGCCCTGGTCGTCGGCCATGCCGACGAGGAGCGCGTGGTGCGCCTGGCCGCGCCGCTGGCGCTGCAGGCCTCCGAGGATCCCGGTCTGGACGAGTTCGGCCTGCCGCTGCGCAAGCTCCGCGTGGGCGACTCGCTGCTGGTCGACACCAAGGCCGGCTACGCCTTCGAGCGCATCCCCAAGGCCGAGGTCGAGGACCTGGTGCTCGAGGAGGTCCCAGACGTGGACTACTCGGACATCGGCGGCTTGGGCCGGCAGATCGAGCTCATCCGCGACGCCGTCGAGCTGCCATTCCTGCACAAGGACCTGTTCAAGGACTACTCGCTGCGACCGCCCAAGGGCGTGCTGCTGTACGGCCCGCCCGGCAACGGCAAGACGCTCATCGCGAAGGCCGTGGCGAACTCGCTGGCGAAGAAGATCGCGGAGGTCCGCGGCGACGACTCGCGCGAGGTCAAGTCCTACTTCCTCAACATCAAGGGCCCCGAGCTGCTCAACAAGTTCGTCGGCGAGACCGAGCGGCACATCCGCCTGATCTTCCAGCGGGCCCGCGAGAAGGCGTCCGAGGGCACGCCCGTCATCGTCTTCTTCGACGAGATGGACTCGATCTTCCGCACCCGCGGCTCGGGCGTCAGCTCGGACGTGGAGACCACCGTCGTGCCGCAGCTGCTGTCGGAGATCGACGGCGTCGAGGGCCTCGAGAACGTCATCGTGATCGGCGCGTCCAACCGCGAGGACATGATCGACCCCGCGATCCTGCGGCCCGGCCGCCTTGACGTGAAGATCAAGATCGAGCGGCCCGACGCCGAGGGCGCGATCGACATCTTCTCGAAGTACCTGACCCCGGGGCTGCCGATCCACGAGGAGGATCTCGCCGAGTTCGGCGGCGATCGCGAGGCGTGCGTGAAGGCGATGATCGAGCGCGTGGTCGAGCGGATGTACGCGGAGACCGACGACAACCGGTTCCTGGAGGTGACCTACGCCAACGGCGACAAGGAGGTCATGTACTTCAAGGACTTCAACTCGGGTGCGATGATCCAGAACGTCGTGGACCGGGCGAAGAAGCATGCCATCAAGGGTTTCCTGGAGACCGGGCAGCCCGGCCTGCGGATCACCCACCTGCTGGAGTCCATCGTCGACGAGTTCGCCGAGAACGAGGACCTGCCCAACACCACGAACCCGGACGACTGGGCGCGGATCTCGGGCAAGAAGGGCGAGCGGATCGTCTACATCCGCACGCTGGTGACCGGCAAGAACTCCAGCGCCTCGCGGGCGATCGACACGGAGAACAACACCGGCCAGTACCTGTAGGGCGCTGCAGTCGCACAACAAGCGCGGCATAAGCCCAGGGCAAGCGGCATCTGAATAGAATGCTCCGTGATGAGTACGGATACCGCGGTTCTCACCGTCACTGTGGACGGGCAGACGCTGACCTTCGCCCCCGGTAAGACGGTGACCTTCGGGCGCACCCTCGAATCGGACGTGACGATCAACCACCCGTTGGTCTCGCGGACGCACGCCGTGGCGTCCGCGGGGCCGACGGGGTGGATCCTCACCGACCGCAGCACGAACGGCGTTTTCGTGGGCGGCGTCCGCCGGCCCACCATCGCCCTCAACGGCAGCCAGCAGCTGATGTTCGGCGACCCGCGGACCGGCGCCCCGGTCACGTTCTCGGCGGCCGCGCGCTCGAACACCCCGCCCCCGCCGCCGCCCCGCACTCCGCCGCCCGCCGCCGCGCAGCAGCCGGTCCAGCAGCTCCCGGCGGCGCGCCGCGCACCGTCGAACCCCGTTCCCCGCACGCCCCCGCCGCCCGCGACCGGCGGTTTCTCGCCGCCCGCGGCCGGCGGCATGCCGTCGAACCCGAGCCCCGTGCAGGGGCCGCCCGCGACTCCGGCCCCCCCGTCGCGCCCGATGCAGCTGCCCCCGCGCCAGCAGGCACCGTCGGCCCCGATCCCGGCCCAGCAGGCCCCGGTCCCGCCGCGCCCGACGGGCGACGTCGCGCCGCACCTGCGCGCAATGGCCGGCAACACCGGCCTGTACCAGGTGGCGAAGATGCCCGCGCGGCCCGTCGGCACCGGACAGATGACCATCGGCCGCACGCCGGACAACGACATCGCGATCGGCGACATGCTGGTCTCGCGCCGCCACGCCCGCCTGCTCACCGGCCCGCAGGGCCTGGTCATCGAGGACCTGGGCTCGGCGAACGGCACGCAGGTCAACGGCCGCCGCATCGCCGGCCCCACCGCCCTGCGCGACGGCGACCTGGTCACGGTCGGCAACTCCGACCTCATCGTCGAACAGGGGCGGCTCGAACGCCCGAAGGCCCAGGAGTTCGCGGGCGCCGGCCTGGCGGTGCAGGGCATCACCCTGACCGTGGACGGCAACAAGACGCTGCTGCACGGCGTCGACTTCCGTGCCGCCCCGGGCACGTTGACGGCCGTGATCGGCCCGTCGGGCGCCGGCAAGTCGACGGTGTCCCGGGTCGTCTCCGGCGCCGTCACCCCCAC
Organism: Tsukamurella sp. USMM236; assembly: GCF_037148755.1. Classification (NCBI taxonomy): domain Bacteria; kingdom Bacillati; phylum Actinomycetota; class Actinomycetes; order Mycobacteriales; family Tsukamurellaceae; genus Tsukamurella; species Tsukamurella sp. USMM236. The sequence continues at coordinate 260,387 of NZ_JBBCSS010000002.1, read as the reverse complement.
CGCGGGCCGGGTCGAGTTCGAGGGCCGCGACGTGCACCGCGACTTCGATGCGCTCCGCTCCCGCATCGGCATGGTGCCGCAGGACGACGTGCTGCACCGCCAGCTCACCGTGCTGCAGGCCCTGCGGTTCGCCGCCGAGCTGCGCCTGCCGCCGGACATGTCGAAGGCCGACCGGGACCAGGTGATCGACGGCGTGCTCGCCGAGCTGCAGCTCACCGAGCACAAGCAGACCCGCGTGGACAAGCTCTCCGGCGGCCAGCGCAAGCGCGCGTCCGTCGCCATGGAGCTGCTCACCGGCCCGTCGCTGCTCATCCTCGACGAGCCCACCTCGGGCCTGGACCCGGCGCTGGACCGGCAGGTCATGCAGACCCTGCGCCGGCTCGCCGACGCGGGCCGCGTGGTGATCGTCGTGACCCACTCGCTCACCCACATCGACATGTGCGACCAGGTGCTCCTGCTCGCGCCCGGCGGCAAGACCGCGTACTGCGGCTCGCCGAAGGGCGTGAAGGCCGCGATGGGCACGAGCGACTGGGCCGAGATCTTCGACTTCGCCGCCAAGCAGCCCGACGTGGCCTGGCAGCGGTACCGGTCCGCGCACCCCGCACCGCCGCCGCCCGCGCCCACCGGGGCGCCGCCGGCTCCGACGAAGGCGCGGAAGACCTCCGTGCGCAAGCAGCTCTCGGTGATCGCGCGCCGCCAGGTCCGGCTGATCCTCGCCGACCGCGCCTACCTGATCTTCCTGCTGTTGCTGCCGCTGGTGCTCGGCGGGATCACGTTGCTCGTGCCCGCGGACGACGGCCTGGCCTCGCCGTACTCGCTCCCGGACGGCTACAGCGGCGCGAAGATGATCCTCGTGCTGCTGGTCGTGGGCGCCTGCTTCATGGGTGCCGCGCTGACCTCGCGCGACCTGGTCGGCGAGCGCGCGATCTACCAGCGCGAACGCGCCGTCGGACTCGGACCGGGCGCGTATCTGTCCGCGAAGACGCTGGTCTACTTCGTCGCGGCCACCATCCAGGCGGTCATGATGATGGCGATCGTGATCCTCGGGGTGAAGCAGTCGACGGCGCAGGGATCGGTGCTGGCCAGCGCTCCCGTCGAGTTAGTGATCGACATCGCGGTCCTCGCGTGCGTGTCCACGCTGGTGGGCCTGCTGATCTCCGCGCTGGCCAGGTCCAGCGAGCAGGTGATGCCGATGCTCGTGGTGGTCGTCATGGTGCAGCTGGTGATGAGCGGCGGCCTGTTCACGCTGCACGATCGCGTGGGTCTGGAGCAGATCTCCTGGCTGTTCCCGTCGCGCTGGGGCTTCGCGTCGAGCGCGTCCACCGTCGAGCTGCAGAAGCAGATCGACGCGGTCTCCGGGCGGCCGACGATGCAGGCGATCGACCCGCTGTGGGACTCGACGCCCATGCAATGGGGCATCTCGATCGGCGTGCTCGCGCTGATGGCGGTCGTGCTGTGGACCGCGACGCGCTGGCGGATCGGGCGGCAATCGGCCTGACGGACCGGTGACGGTCGCCGCCGCCGGGAGCGGGCGGGAGCAGCACCGATAGGCTGGGCGGCATGCAGCGCATCATCGGGACCGAGGTCGAGTACGGGATCTCCGCGCCGAAGGATCCCACCGCCAATCCGATCCTCACGTCCACCCAGGCCGTGCTCGCCTACGCGGCGGCCGCTGCGGTGCCGCGCGCCAAGCGCACCCGGTGGGACTACGACCTGGAGTCGCCCCTGCGCGACGCCCGCGGCTTCGACCTCGGCCGCGGCGGCCCGGCGCCGATCATCGACGCCGACGAGATCGGCGCGGCGAACATGATCCTCACCAACGGCGCGCGGCTGTACGTCGACCACGCGCACCCGGAGTACTCCGCTCCCGAGGTCACCGACCCGCTCGACGCGGTGATCTGGGACAAGGCGGGGGAGCGGGTCATGGACGCCGCGGCCCGCTACGCCTCGACGGTGCCCGGCGCCCCGGCGCTGCAGCTGTACAAGAACAACATCGACGGCAAGGGCGCCTCGTACGGCACGCACGAGAACTACCTGTGCCGGCGCGAGACCCCCTTCGCGTCGATCGTCACCGGCCTGACCCCCTTCTTCGTGACCCGGCAGGTCTTCTGCGGCAGCGGCCGCGTCGGCATCGGCGCCAGCGGCGACGAGCCGGGCTTCCAGCTCTCGCAGCGCGCCGACTACATCGAGGTCGAGGTGGGGCTGGAGACCACCCTCAAGCGCGGCATCATCAACACCCGCGACGAGCCGCACGCCGACCCGGACAAGTACCGCCGGCTGCACGTGATCATCGGCGACGCCAACCTCGCCGAGACCTCCACGTACCTCAAGGTGGGTACGTCGGCGCTGGTCCTGGACCTGATCGAAGCCGGCGTCGACCTCTCGGACCTGCAGCTCGCCGCGCCGGTGACCGCGGTGCACCAGGTCTCGCGCGATCTCTCGCTCACCGCGCCGCTCGAGCTCGCCGACGGCCGAACGATGACGGCCATCGACGTGCAGCGCGAGTACGCCGACCGGGTGGGCCGGTTCCTCGAGGGCTCGGACGACGCCCGCGCGCTGGACGTGCATGCCACCTGGGTGCGGGTGCTCGACACCCTTGCCGACGACCCGCTGCGGCTCGCGGACGAGCTCGACTGGCCGGCCAAGCTGCGCCTGCTCGAGGGCATCCGGCAGCGCGAGGGACTGGGCTGGGCGGCGTCGAAACTGCAGCTCGTGGACCTGCAGTACTCCGACGTACGGCTCGACAAGGGCCTGTACAACCGGCTCGTCGCCCGCGGCTCGATGAAGCGCCTGGTGACCGAGCAGCAGGTGATGGACGCCGTCACCTCCCCGCCGGAGTCCACCCGCGCCTACTTCCGCGGCGAGTGCATGCGCCGCTTCGGCACCGAGATCGCCGCCGCCAGCTGGGATTCGGTCATCTTCGACATCGGCGCCGAGTCGCTGGTCCGGATCCCCACCCTGGAACCGTTGCGCGGCACCAAGGAGCACGTCGGCCGGCTGCTCGAGGAGGCCGCCACCGCGCGCGAGCTCGTCGATTCTCTGCGAGGCTAGGGCCATGGACATCGGTCGCGAAGTGGGCAAGCTCTACGCCAAGGCCTTCCCGGAGGTGCTCAAGGCGCACGGCGAGCTGTACGTGCGCTCCGGCGGTCGCATCGGGCACAAGCTGCTCTTCGGTGTGCCCAGCCTGATCGTGCGCACCGTCGGGGCCAAGTCGGGCGAGCCCCGCACCACGGTCCTGACCTACGTGCGCGACGGCGACGACTACGTCGTGGTCGCCTCCATGGGCGGCGCGCCCCGCAACCCGGCCTGGTTCCACAACATGGTCAAGGCCGGCACCGTCGACGTGCAAGTCGGCACCGACCGCTTCCCGGCCGCTGTGGAGGCGCTCAGGCCCGGCGACGCCGATTACCAGCGGCTCTGGGACCTCGCAGATGCCAACAACGGCGGCCGCTACGCCGCCTACCAGCGCAAGACGTCGCGCCCGATCCCGGTGGTCCGCCTCCGCCCCGCCTGACCGACGGTGCATCACGCGATCGCGCCGCCGCGCCGGCTGCGGCCGATGGTGCTGGGGTTGTGCTGCAGTTCGGCACTCTTCCTCGGGGCGGCGTTCATCGGTATCGCCCTCGCGATGCAGGGCGAGGTAGTCGACTGGTTCGTCAACATCGTCGGCGGGCTGTTCTTCGGCGTGGGAGGTGTTGTCCTGGCTCGGCAGGCGTCCGAGCTCGCCGTCCCCAGGTACGGTGCGCTCCGGCTGGTCGGCGGGACGGAGGTCCGAGGCCGGCTCGGTCCACGGTTCGTCGCGACCACGGTCGTCGCCGTCCTGCATACGGCGCTTACGGCAGTCGCCGTGTGGAATGCGGTAGGCCACGTCGAACCCCCCGTTGATTGGACGTCGGTCCCTACGGGACTCTCTCTCGCCGCATTCGCCGCGATGATCGATGTCTTCGTCGTCGGCTACGCGGTCGGGATGTATCGAGCGAGCCGCATGGTGCTCATCTCGATCAACGACGAAGGTGTGAGCACAGCGACTGTGATCGACTCACCGGCGTACACGCGCTGGGACGATGTGTCCGCGTGGACGACGACCCCGGAGTCGGTGTTCGTCCCGACCATCGGGCGCGACATCCGGCACCACCTCGTGTGGCGGTTCGGCGCTGAGTCCGTCCGCACGCCGGTGGACCTGCGGCCGAGCGCGGACGAGATCACGCGGGAGATCGCGCGGAGGGCGCCGAATGCGCGCACGCGCTGACTAGGGCGGCTCCAACATGCGCTGACCAACACTTTTCGAAGCGTTCTGCGAAGGTTTCGGCCCTGCGAGTCGCAGAACGCTTCGAAAAGTGTTGCCCGTGACGGCGGACCGTCGGGCTACATGCCGATGGCGAGGTTCCGGGCGTAGCCGACGCGGTTGAAGACGTCCTGCACGGCGGCGTAGGAGTGCACGGGCACGCTGGTGGTGAACGATCGCCCCTCCGGTCCGAAGACCGCGACCTGCACGAAGCCCTGCGTGCGGTCCTCCTTCGCGAGCAGGAAGAACAGCGAGAAGAGGCAGACCACGAAGGCGCCGACGATGGCGAGCACGATCGCCCAGGTCGGGATCTCCCGCGTCGTCACGCTCTGGTCGGACACCGTCCATTGCGCGCCCGCGATCGGGAACGTCCCTGCCGGAGTGATCACCTCGGTTCGGGTGCAATGGATGTCACCGATGCTCACGAGCACCGGATCGGGCATGTTGAGCGGCGTGTACGGATCCACGACAGCAGTCTAGGCCGGTAGTGTTGGCACATCGGGTCGTGCGGCCCGGATTCGGTCGCTAAGGAGGCAGCGAGATGGCGCAGGAGCAGGTCAAGCGTGGCGGCGGCGGAGACGACGAGGATGCCACGGGTGCACCGTCGGGTGCCGGCCAGGAGCGCATCGAGAAGCTGACCGACGAGACGGACGATCTGCTCGACGAGATCGACGACGTGCTCGAGGAGAACGCCGAGGACTTCGTGCGGGCCTACGTGCAGAAGGGCGGCCAGTGACGCCGCTCCGCGGCGGATCGTCGTTCGTCGAGCACCTCGCCGCGGTGGCGCCCGAGGCGCTGCCCGGCCGGGGTACCGGGTCCGACGGTGCGCCCGACGTCCCGCACGGCACCACGATCGTCGCCGTGGCCTTCGACGGCGGTGTGCTGCTCGCCGGTGATCGCCGCGCCACGATGGGCAACCTCATCGCGCAGCGCGACATCGTCAAGACCTTCGTCACCGACGAGCTGACCGCGGTCGGCATCGCCGGGACCGCGGGGATCGCCAAGCAGATCGTCAAGCTCTTCACGGTGGAGCTGGAGCACTACGAGAAGATCGAGGGCGTGCCCCTGACGTTCGAGGGCAAGGCGAACCGCCTGGCCGGCATGGTGCGTGGCAATTTCGGCGCCGCCCTGCAGGGCCTCGCCGCGGTCCCGCTGCTGGTCGGATTCGACGAGGCCGAGGCCCGCGGCCGGATCGTCTCCTACGACGTGACCGGCGACTGGCACGACGAGGTGGGCTACCACTCGATCGGCTCGGGCTCGGCCTGGGCGAAGTCGTCGATCAAGAAGCGCTTCCGGCCCGGCCTCGACGCCGACGGTGCGCTCGACGTCGCGGCCGAGGCCCTGTTCGACGCCGCCGACGACGACACCGCCACGGGCGGTCCCGACGTGCTCCGCAAGCTCTATCCGACGGCGATCGCCATCACGGCGGACGGCGCCGTCGAGGTGTCCGAGGAGGGCGTCGCCGCCGCCACCGACCGCGTGATCGCGGCGAGGGGAGGCGACCAGTGACGTTCCCGTATTACGCGTCCGCCGAGCAGATCATGCGCGATCGCTCGGAGCTGGCGCGCAAGGGCATCGCCCGCGGCCGCAGCGTCGTGGTGCTCAAGTACTCCGACGGGGTGGTCTTCGTCGCCGACAACCCGAGCTCGCTGTACAAGATCAGCGAGATCTACGACCGGATCGGCTTCGCCGCCGTGGGCAAGTACAACGAGTTCGAGGCGCTCCGCCGCTCGGGCATCCAGTTCGCCGACACCCGCGGCTATCAGTACTCGCGGCGCGACGTCACGGGCTGGTCGTTGGCGAACGCCTACGCCTCCACCCTGGGGACGGTCTTCACCGAGCAGGCCAAGCCGTACGAGGTGGAGCTGTGCGTGGCCGAGGTCGGCACGCCGGAGACCAGCGGATCCAAGCTCTACCGCGTCGGCTACGACGGTTCCATCGGCGACGAGAAGCAGTACGTCGTGATGGGCGGCCAGACGGAGTCGATCTCGCCGGTGCTCACCGAGGGCTACACCGAGGGCCTCGACCTCGACGGCGCGTTCACGCTGGCAGTGAAGGCGCTGAGCGCCCCGGCACCGTCGAACGGATCGGGAAGTTCGGCACCCGCCGAGCCGAAGACCTACGAGGCCGGCGGCCTCGAGGTCGCGATCCTGGACCACACCCGCCCGCGCCGCGCTTTCAAGCGGCTCTCGGACGAGCGGGTCGCGGACCTGCTCGCCACCGGACCGGAGAACTAGGTGGCTCGCCCCGGAGCCCTCGGCGTGTTCGACGAGTTGTCCGGGGAGATCGGAGTCTCGCTTCGGTCGCGGGAGTTCGTACGTGGGCGGTCCAGGCACGCATGGATGCATCGACGCCCCGCTGCGACCATCGGCCTCAAGCTGCAGAGCTGGTCCGGAAGTACCCGAGGCTCTGTGCGGACTTGTATGAACTGGGAGTACACGACGGCGACGTACTGGGAACAGCTCGTCGATGCATGGCCCGAGAAGATCACCGAGGAAGGCTCGATCGGAATGTTCGGCCGGAGCTTCGGCGGACGTCTCATGCCGGTCAGACCGAGGAAGTTCCTGCAGAAACCCCGGGTCGAACGGGATCACTGGTGGACACTGGAGACTTCGACAGACATCGCGCGCACCATGCACGAGATCACGGTCGCGGTAGATCAATGGCTGCTACCTCGTTTCGTCGCGTACGACGACCGGGACCTGCTGCTGGATGCGATGCGGAACCAGGTCTCTCGCTACCCGCTCCGGCGGTGGGAACTCGCGCACGAACTGGCGGCTGACGGTCCGTCGGTGGAATTGGAATCGGTACTGCAGTCGATCCGGGAGAGCGACTCCAGACCTGCCGTTCACGAACGCCTCGACCGGATTCATGAATGGGCGAATTCGCGTGATGCGAAGTGACCCCGGCTAGCCCTGAGCATCGCGTACAGCGGACAGTGCACACGATCCGGCGCGCGGGGTAGCGCTGGCACCACCGCGGGTTCGGGCGTGCGCGCCCGTGACCGGGGACCGTCGATCCGGTGTGCTGGAGGCATGACCGACACCTCTGTGCACCGGCGGGGCATCGCCTGGTTCCTCGCGCTCACCTTCGTGCCGTCCTGGGCGATGTGGCTCGCCGCGTACGGGCTGGGGCATCCGCTCGACGATCCGGCGATCCAACTGATCACCGCGGCGTTCCTCCCGGCCGTCGCGGCCCTCGTGGTGCGCCTGTGGATCACCCGGCAGGGCATGGCGGGCGCCGGCCTGCGGCCGCAGCTCCGGGCGCAGTGGCGGTGGTACCTGGCAGCCCTCGCGATCCCGGCGGTGCTCCTCGTGATCGCCCTCCCGCTGGGCTTCGCGACCGGCGTCATGACGACGCCCGCGGACGGGATCCCCGCGCACCTGCAGGCCGTGGCCTTCGGCCCGCTGATCATGGTGGTGCTGGCGCCGGTGTTCTTCGGCGAGGAGTTCGGGTGGACCGCCTACCTCCGGGGCGCGCTGGCGGACCTGCCGATCCTGCGCGGCAGGCCGACAGCGGCCTCCGCGGCGACGGGCGCGATCTGGGGAGCGTGGCACTGGCCGCTGGCCTCGGTCGGCTACTTCAGCTTCCAGCCACCCCTGCGCGACGTCCTACTGCTCATCCCGCTCTGGATCCTGATGTCGATGCTCCTCGAGATCGTGTGGAGCACACTCTGGTACGGCTCCGGCAGCATCTGGCCGACGTCGGTCGCGCACGCCGGCTTCAACCTGGTCTTCTCCGCGACGATGGGGGAGTTCCTGCCGCCCGAGGCCCTCGTCGCGGCCTTCCTCGTGCCCAGCGCGGCGCTCGTTCCGCTCGCGATCGTGGCGTACCGCGTCGATCATCGCCGACGCACCGGAGCGCTGCCCACGACGGTGCCGGTCGCCGCGGCGGTCAGCTGATCACGTCGACCACGGCCTCCGGGGCGGACCGCTCGCTGACGAGGGCGACGACGGTCTCCGCGAGGTCGCCTGGCTGCAGGGTGATCGCGGAGTAGTCCTGCGCCGGGGAGCTCGCCGCGACCGAAGCGGCGATATCGCCGCCCGCGATCATCCCGCCGACGGTGAGGGTGCCGGCGTACACACCCTCCGGCGCGAGGGCGGCGTGCAGGTTGAGGGCGTACGCGCGGTACGCCGCGGCGACCAGGGTGAGCGCCCCGAGGTGCGGCATCGGCACCACGCTGCTCAGGCCTCCGACGAGGACCAGGGCACCGTCGTGCGCACGCAGCTCGGGCAGGACGGCGGTCGCGAACTCGATCACGGGGGCGACGGTGCCGAGCGCGTCGGTCGCGGCCTCCGACGTCAGCTCGGTGATGGGCGTGAGTTCGACGGGTGCGCCCGCGCCGTAGTAGGCCACGTCGATCCGGCCGAACCGCTCCACCACGGCGGCTGCGGCGGCGACGAGGGATCCGGGGCGTGCGGCGTCGACCACGAAGGCCTCGGCGTCGATGCCGAGTGCGCGGAGTTCGGCGAGGTACGCGGGATGACGGTCCGCCGAGCGGGAAGCGATCGCGACGCGGTGGCCGCGCCGGCCGAAGGCGCGCGCGACGGCCATGCCGAGACCGGGACCGGCGCCGACGACGAACAGGACGGGTTGCGCAGTAGTTGAGGTCATACTCAACTTAGTAACAGAAGTTGAGGCGTTCCTCAAGATTGCTAGGCTTGTGTCATGTCTCCTCGGGCGGACGCGGTCCGCAATCGGCAGAAACTGGTGGACGCCGCGAGGCTGTCGTTCGCCGATCAGGGCGTCGACGTGCCGCTGGAACAGATCGCCAAGCGGGCCGGCGTGAGTATCGGAACCCTGTACAACCACTTCGCCGACCGCGGCGAACTGGTCGACGCGGTGCTGCCCGACCGCATGGCACGGATCGACGCGATCGCCGCGGCCTCCGCCGCCGAACCCGATGCGTGGACCGCCTTCGCCACCTTCCTCGACGCGCTGATCTCCGCGCAGGCGCGCGACCGCGCGGTCAACGAGGCCGTCGCGCGCGGGTCCATCGGCACCGTGGACCTGGTCGCCGAGTGCGGCCGGGCGGGCAGTGCGGTGCTCGCGGTCCTGGAGCGTGCCCACGTCGCCGGTGTGCTCCGCGACGACTTCGGGTTCGACGAGCTGGGGACCGTGATGGTCGCGGTCGCGAACATCATCGCGCTGCACCCCGAAGACGACGGGGCGTGGCGGCGCCACCTCGGATTCGTCCTCGACGGGATCAGGCGCACGCCGCACCGAACAGAGGCATGACCACGGCGAACCCGTCGAGAGGTAGTGTTCGTCACGTGCAGCGGCGAATCATGGGAATCGAGACCGAGTTCGGTGTCACGTGTACTTTTCACGGGCACCGTCGACTGAGCCCCGACGAGATCGCCCGGTACCTCTTCCGGCGCGTGGTCTCCTGGGGCCGCAGCTCGAACGTCTTCCTCCAGAACGGCTCGCGCCTCTACCTCGACGTGGGCAGCCACCCCGAGTACGCGACCGCGGAGTGCGATTCGGTGCTCCAGCTGGTCACGCACGACAAGGCGGGCGAGCGCGTCCTCGAGGACCTGCTGCTGGACGCCGAGCAGCGGCTGCAGGACGAGGGCATCGGCGGCGACATCTACCTGTTCAAGAACAACACGGATTCGGCGGGCAACTCCTACGGCTGCCACGAGAACTACCTCGTGGGCCGCGTGGGCGAGTTCTCCCGCATCGCCGATGTGCTGCTGCCCTTCCTGGTGACCCGGCAGCTGATCTGCGGCGCCGGAAAGGTGCTGCTCACGCCGAAGAACGCCACCTACTGCCTGAGCCAGCGCGCCGAGCACATCTGGGAGGGCGTCTCCAGCGCCACCACCCGCAGCCGGCCCATCATCAACACCCGGGACGAGCCGCACGCCGACGCCGAGAAGTACCGCCGCCTGCACGTGATCGTGGGCGACTCGAACATGTCCGAGACCACCACGATGCTCAAGGTGGGCACCGCACACCTCGTGCTCGAGATGATCGAGGCGGGCGTCCAGTTCCGCGACTTCTCGCTCGACAACCCGATCCGCGCGATCCGCGAGGTCAGCCACGACACGACGGGCCGGCACGAGGTGCGGCTCGCGGGCGGCCGGCAGGCGGGCGCGCTCGACATCCAGCGCGAGTACTACGGCAAGGCCGTCGAGTACCTCGCGACCCGCGAGCCCGACGCGCAGCTCGCCCAGGTCGTCGACCTGTGGGGCCGCACGCTCGACGCCGTCGAGTCGCAGGACTTCTCCGGGATCGACACCGAGATCGACTGGGTGATCAAGCGCAAGCTCTTCCAGCGCTACCTGGACAAGTACTCGATGGACCTGTCCGATCCGAAGATCGCGCAGCTCGACCTCGCCTACCACGACATCAAGCGCGGCCGCGGCGTCTTCGACGTGCTGCAGCGCCGCGGGTTGGCCGCGCGGGTGACCACCGACGAGGCCGTCGACGCCGCGGTGAAGAACCCGCCGGAGACCACCCGGGCGAAGCTCCGCGGCGACTTCATCACCGCCGCGCAGGCCGCCGGCCGCGACTTCACGGTCGACTGGGTGCACCTCAAGCTCAACGACCAGGCGCAGCGCACCGTGCTGTGCAAGGACCCGTTCCGCAACGTCGACGAGCGCGTCGAGCGGCTGATCGCATCGATGTGACCCGACATCGCGTCGATCCGGGCCGAGCGCGCGCATAGAACGTAAGATCGACACGTGGCAACTTCGCGGATCGAGCGTCTCACCAACCTGGTGATATGCCTTCTGTACACGCAACGACCGCTCGATCGGGACTACATCCGGGCGAACGTCTTCGGGTACGACCCGGACTCGGACGACGAGGCCTTCGAACGGATGTTCGAACGCGACAAGGCGGACCTGCGCGAACTCGGCGTCCCCATCGAGGTGGCCCCGGTCTCCCGGATCAACTCGGCCGTCGGCTACCGCATCGCCCTCGACGAGTACGCCCTCGGCGACATCGACCTGGACCCCGAGGAGGCGACCGCGGTGGCCGTCGCCTCGGCGCTGTGGCAGTCGCCGGAGTTGTCGGCCGCGGCCCAGTCCGCGGTGCAGAAGCTGCGCGCCGGCGGGATGGACGTCGACGGCCCCGGCGCGGGCGTGAGCCCCGGCATCGCGCCCGACCGCGGGGCCGAGGGGGCGCTGCTCGCCATGCTCGAGGGCGTGGACCGGCGCCGTCAGGTCACCTTCGAGCACCGCGCCAACCCGGCGCAGCCGTACGTCGACCGCACGCTCCACCCGTGGGGCGTGGTCACGTTCCGCGGCAGCGCCTACGCCGTCGGGCACGACGTCGCGCGCGACGCGGTGCGCACCTTCAAGCTCAGCCGCGTCCGGGGCGGCTCGGTCACGGGCAGTCCCGCCACCGTCCGGCCGCCGGAGGGCTTCGACCTGCACGCGCACGTCGTGGCCACCGTCGCCGAGCGCGATCCGGTCGGCACGGCCCGGCTGTGGGTCGCGCAGGGCAAGGGCGACGGGCTGCGCCGCCTCGCCTCGACCCAGGCCGACGGTGACTTCCGGGGGCGGCCCGGCACGGAGCTGACGGTGGAGATGCGGTCGGTGGACGCCGTGGCCCGCGAGGTCAGCGGACTCGGGCCCGATGCGGTGGTCTTCGAGCCGCAGCAGTTGCGCGACGCCGTCGTCGAGCGACTCACGGCACTGGTGGGGGAGCGATGAGCACGCAGTCGAAGCAGCCGAGCCGGCAGATGCAGCGCCTGGCGCGCTGGCTCAACGTGATCCCGTACTTCCGCACCCACCCGGACGCGGATCTCGAACGTGCGGCGGCCGACCTGGGCGTCACCGTCGCGCAGCTGCGCAAGGACATCACGGGCCTGACGATGTGCGGGCTGCCCGGCATGTTCCCCGGCGACCTCATCGAGATCGACTACGACGAAGCCGGCGTCGACATCGAGTTCAGCGCCAACCTGGACCGCCCCCTCAAGCTCACCGGCCCCGAGGCCGCGTCGCTGCTGCTCGCCCTGCGGGCCCTGGCCGACTCGCCCGGCGTCGCGGACCCCGCGGCCGTGCTGCGGGCCATCGCCAAGCTGGAGGCGGCCGTCGCCGGCGCGGGCCGCGACACCGTCGCCTCGATCGACGGTGCGCAGGACGCCGGCCCCGTCGCCGCCATCGCGAGCACCGTCCGCGGTGCCCTGCGCGACGGCCGCGCGCTGCACCTGCGCTACTACTCCGCCACCCGGGACGCGGCCACCGAGCGGGACGTGGACCCCATCGCCCTCGACACCTTCGCCGGGCACAGCTACCTGCAGGCCTGGTGCCGCAGCAGCGAGGGTCTGCGGATGTTCCGGCTCGACCGGATCGACGAGGCCGTCGTCCTCGACGAGGCCGCGTCGGTGCCGCAGCACGTCGAGCCCGCATCGGGCCTGTTCGACGGTGCCGCCGCGGACGAGCTGACCACCGCCACGCTCGAGGTCGGGCCCGGCGCCGCCTGGGCGCTCGAGTACCACCCCTTCACGGTGCTCACCGACGAGGCGGGCGGCCCGGTCACCGCGACGATGCAGTACGCGACTGAGTCCTGGATGGTCCGGTTCGTGCTCAGCTTCGGCGGGGAGCTGACGGTACGCGGCCCGCAGTCGCTGGCCGACGCCGTGGCCGACCGCGCGGCGGCGGGACTCGCGAACTATTCATGAAGTGGACATGTCGGCCGGGACTTCGGCGGGCGTTCGGGGTCGCCGCGATCCGGTAGTCTCAGGAGAGATATTCGCGAAGTTAGTGAGGCATCGTCATGGGCTGGCATACCCCTTGGTTCTGGATCATCGCTGCGGTGGTCCTGCTGATCCTGTTCGGCGGCAAGAAGCTGCCCGACGCGGCGCGCGGCCTCGGCCGTTCCATGCGCATCTTCAAGAGCGAGATGGACGAGATGAAGACCGAGGGCGAGAAGAAGACCGCCGCTGAGCAGCCGCAGGCCCAGGTCGCCGACAAGCCGATCGACGTCCAGACGGTGCAGCCGTCCGAGGCCGATCACAAGTCGGCGTAGCCGCCTGCCCCTTTGAAGATCCCGTTCGATCCCCGTCGTCGTCGTGCCGTCGTCAATCCCGACGGCACGATGTCGATCGTGGAGCACCTCTACGAGCTCCGGACCCGGCTGTTGTGGTCGCTGCTCGCGATCGCGCTCACTTCGGTCGTCGGCTTCTGGTGGTACAGCCACGGCCCGTTCGGGCTGCCGTCCACAGGCCACCTGCTGACGGGACCCTACTGCGACCTCCCGGCCACCTCGCGCGCCGAGATCACCCGGGACGGTGAATGCCGCCTCCTGGCCACCGGTGTCTTCGACCAGTTCAACCTGCGGCTGAAGGTCGCCGTCGCTACCGGCGTGCTGCTGGCGTGCCCGGTGTGGCTCTACCAGATCTGGGCCTTCATCGTGCCCGCCCTGCACCGCAACGAGAAGCGGTACACGGCCGCGTTCGTCGCCCTCGGCGGCACGCTCTTCGTCAGCGGCGCGGTGCTCGGCTACCTGATGATCACCAGCGCCTTCAGCTTCTTCCTCACGGTCGGCAACGAGACCCAGGTGACGGCGCTGCAGGGACCCGACTACTTCAGCTTCGTACTGAACGTGATGGCGATCTTCGGTATCAGCTTCGAGCTGCCGCTGTTCATCATCGCGCTCAATCTGGTCGGCGTCCTCAAGTACGACAAGCTCAAGCAGTGGCGCCGCGGCCTCCTGCTGTCGATGTTCATCTTCGCCGCCTTCCTGACGCCGACGGGCGATCCGTTCACGATGCTGACTCTCGGCGCGGCGCTCGCCGTCCTCCTCGAGCTCTCCATCCAGTTCGCCCGGTGGAACGACCGGCGCAAGGCCCGTCGCGCGGGCGCGGCGGACGCCTGGGAGGGCGAGCTCGACGACGAGGCGGCGTCGCCGGCACCGTCGGCCCCGCAGCCGATCGGCGCGTCGACAGGCCCGTCGGGCAGCGCTCTCGCCGCCCCGGCACCGGTCGGGCAGCCGGACACGCTGACGCGCACGTCGATCCCGCGTTCGGGGTTCGATGACGTCCTCTGAGTTCGACAGCTTCACCGCAGCCCTCGAGTTCACCCTCGATCCGTTCCAGGTCCAGGGCTGCCGCGCGCTCGAACAGGGCCGCGGCGTGCTCGTCTGCGCCCCGACCGGCGCGGGCAAGACCGTGGTCGGCGAGTTCGCCGTCCACCTCGCCCTGGCCGGCGGCACCAAGTGCTTCTACACGACGCCGATCAAGGCGCTGTCGAACCAGAAGCACGCCGAGCTGACCGCCCGCTACGGCGCGCACAACGTCGGGCTGCTGACGGGCGACACCGCGATCAACTCCTCCGCGCCGGTGGTCGTGATGACCACCGAGGTGCTGCGGAACATGCTCTACGCGAACTCGACCACCCTCGACGGCCTGAGCCACGTGGTGATGGACGAGGTGCACTACCTCGCGGACCGGTTCCGCGGCGCGGTGTGGGAGGAGGTGATCCTGCACCTCCCCCAGGAGGTGCGTTTGGTCAGCCTCTCCGCGACGGTCTCCAACGCCGAGGAGTTCGGCGCGTGGATCACCGAGGTCCGCGGCAGCACCGAGGTGATCGTCGACGAGCACCGGCCGGTGCCGCTGTGGCAGCACATGCTCGTGGGCCGGCGGCTCTTCGACCTGTTCGACACCAAGGCCCTGCGCACCGCCCAGGAGTCCGGGCAGAAGAACCTGGTCCTCGACGCCGACCTGGTGCGCTACGTCAAGCAGCGGGAATCGCTGGACCGCAGCTTCGAGCCCGGCATCAACAGCCGCACCGGGCGGCGCACCGGCGGCCGGGGCCGCCCGCAGGCGACCCGCCGGCCGATCCCGCGCCCCGACGTCATCGCGCTGCTCGACGCCGAGGGTCTGCTGCCGGCCATCACCTTCGTCTTCTCGCGCTCCGGCTGCGAGCAGGCGCTGACCCAGTGCCTCCGGTCGCCCGTCGTGCTCACGGACCAGGCGCAGGCCGACGAGATCGGGCGCATCGTCGACAAGCACGTCGCCGAGTTCGCGCCCGCCGATCTCGACCTGCTCGGGTACGAGGAGTGGCGCGCCGCGCTGCTCCGCGGCTTCGCGGCGCACCACGCCGGCATGCTCCCCGCCTTCCGGCACGCGGTCGAGGAGCTCTTCGTCAAGGGTCTGGTGCGGGCGGTCTTCGCCACGGAGACCCTGGCCCTCGGTATCAACATGCCCGCGCGCACCGTCGTGCTGGAACGCCTGGTCAAGTACAACGGCGAGTCGCACGTCGAGCTCACGCCCGGCGAGTACACGCAGCTCACGGGCCGCGCCGGCCGCCGCGGCATCGACATCGAAGGCCACGCCGTGGTGCTCTGGCAGACCGGCGTGCGCCCGCAGGAGGTGGCCGGGCTCGCCGGGGCGCGCACGTTCCCACTGGTCAGCTCGTTCTCGCCCGGCTACAACATGTCGATCAACCTGCTCGACCGCCTCGGCCGCGTCGGCGCCGAGCGGCTGCTCGAGGCCAGCTTCGCCCAGTTCCAGGCCGACCGCTCCGTCGTCGGGCTCGCGAAGCGCGTCGAGCGCGGGGAGAAGGAGCTGGCGACCCTCAGCGCCCAGATCACCGAGGCCGCCGGCGGCGCCGACTACCTCGAGTACGTGCGGCTCCGCGAGGCCGTCCGGGCACGGGAGCGGTCGTTGCGCCGCGAACACCTCGCGGACCGGCACGACGGCGCGGCCACCGCGCTCGCGGAGCTGCGCCGCGGCGACGTCATCGCCGTGACCGGCGGCCGCCGCCGCGGCCTCGCCCTCGTCGTGGAGCCGTCCGGCGACCGGCGCGACCCCAAGCCCGTGGTGGTGACCGAGAGCAGCTGGTCGGGCCGCGTCGGCGCCTCCGACTTCGTGGGCGACGTGGCGGTGCTCGGCACGCTGCGGGTGCCGAAGAACGCCGACTACCGCTCGGGCCGCGGCAAGCGCGACCTGGCGTCCACGCTGCGCAACAGCAACATCTCCGCGCCGCGGCAGCAGGCGAAGGCGGCGCGCCCCGCCGCGTCCGACACGCAGCTCGCGGACCTGCGCGCCCGGATGCGGGCGCATCCCGCGCACACCGGGCAGCGCGCCCCCGAGCTGGACCGGCTCGCCGAGCGCTACGCCCGGCTCGAGCGCGAGGTCACGGCGTCGGCGGCGACGGTCCGCGCCACCACCTCTTCGCTCGCCGTGACGTTCGAGCGGATCGTCGCGCTGCTCGGCGACCGCGGGTACATCGAGACCGTCGACGGGGAGTCCGAGCTCACGGAGGCCGGCCACCGCCTGGCCCGGGTCTACAGCGAGTCCGACCTGCTGGTGTGCGAGTGCATCGAGGACGGCGTCTTCGACGGTCTCGACCCGGCCGGCCTGGCCGCGGTGGTCAGCGCGCTCGTCTTCGAATCCCGCGGCGAACGCGGCGGCATGCTCCTGACCGGCGAGAAGGTGCCCGGCGCAGTGCGCTCGGCGGTCCGCGACATCGCCGACCGCTGGACCGACATCGTCTCCGCCGAGGCCGCGCACCGCCTGGAGCCCAGCCGGGAACCCGACATCGGTTTCGTCGCGCCCATGCACCAGTGGGCCGCGGGCGGAACCCTCGCCGCGGTGCTGCTGGCGGCGGGCGAGCGCGGCCGGCCTCTGCCCGCGGGAGACTTCGTCCGATGGTGCCGGCAGGTGATCGACCTGCTCGATCAGATCAAGCAGACCTCGTTCGACACCCGCCCGGGGTTGGCGACCGTCGCCACCGCTGCGATCGCAGCCGTCCGGCGCGGCGTCGTCGCGGAATCGGGCTGATGATCGGGTATCTTGACCGAAGAGGCGTACGTCGCGGGCCGTCGGCCGGCGACAGGGGAGGAGTGGACACATGAGCAACCCGCAGGATCCGAACCAGTGGGCGCAGCAGGGCTGGCAGCAGCCCGGCCAGCAGCAGCCGCAGGATCAGACCCAGATCGCACCGCAGTACGGCCAGCAGGGCTTCGGCGCGCCGGCGGGTGATCAGACCCAGATCTCGCCGCAGTACCAGGGCCAGTGGGGCCAGCAGCCGCAGCCGCAGGGCCAGCAGTTCGGCGGTGGCTACCAGCAGCCGCAGCCGCAGCAGCCCCCGCAGTTCGGGCAGGACCAGTTCGGCCAGCAGCCCGGCCAGCCCGCGCAGTTCGCGGGCCAGCAGTTCGGGCAGCAGTTCGGTCAGCCGGGGCAGCCCGGCCTGGGCGGCCCCAAGAAGTCGAGGACCGGCCTCGTCGTCGGTATCGCCGCCGCGGCGATCATCGCGATCGTGGCGATCGTCGTCCTGGTGGGCTGGCTGACCGGCGCCTTCTTCGGCAAGAAGTTCGACAACGCCAAGGTCAACGAAGGCGTGACGAAGGTCCTCAACGACAGCTACAACGAGACCGGCACCAAGGACGTCGACTGCAAGACCGACGGCGTCAAGGTCAAGACCGGCGAGACCTTCACCTGCAGCGCCACCATCGGCGGCAAGCAGAAGACCGTCGAGGTCAAGGTGCTCGACGACAACGGCAAGTACCAGGTGGGCGCGCCCTCCTGATACCGGTGGCCCGCGGGGATTGTCCGCGGGCCGTTCGGTCAGCCCGCGAGGGCGGCGAGCAGGCGCTCCACCTGCGCTCCGATCCGCAGTTCCTCGGCCAGTTCGGCCAGGCGCTGCGGATCGCGTGCTTCCCGGGGCATCGCATCGGATCCCGACAGCGCGACGTCCGCGTCGCGCTGCACCCAGACCACGTCCCAGGCGGCGTCGAGGTAGTCCGCCGACGCGGCGATCGACGTCGCCGCCCGGGCGGCCAGCGGCGACGGGGTCCGCGCCGCGGCCTCGCGGATCGCGGCGAGGGAGCCGTACTCCAGCAACAGCTTGGAGGCCGTCTTCTCGCCGATGCCGGGCACGCCGGGCAGCCCGTCGGACGGGTCGCCGCGCAGCAGCGCGAGCTCCGCGTAGGCCTCCCCGGCGCGGTCCAGGGGCAGGCCGTACTTCTCCGCCACCTCGGCCGGCCCGAACATCTCGGCCTTGGCGATGCCGCGGCCGATGTACAGGCACCGCACGCCGGGCGCGGTGTCGTCGGCCACCTGCAGCAGGTCGCGGTCACCCGAGACCACGATGACCGGGTCGTTCTGCTCGCGCGCGGCCAGGGTGCCGAGCACGTCGTCAGCCTCCAGGTCGACGGCGCCGCCCGTGGCGATCCCGACGGCGTCGAGGACCTCGAGGATCATGTCCACCTGGGGCGAGAGGGTGTCGGGCACCTCCTCGGCGCTGCCGTCGCCCTCCTCCGCCACGCGATGGGTCTTGTAGGTGGGGAGCAGCTCCACGCGGAAGGCGGGGCGCCAGTCCAGGTCGAGGCACGCCACGAGCCGTCCGGGCCGATGCGTGGTGATCAGCTGCGAGGTCATGTCGAGGAAGCCGCGCAGCGCGTTCACCGAGCGGCCGTCGTCGGCCTTCACCTTGTCGGGGATCGCGTAGAAGGCCCGGAACCAGAGCCCGGCGGAGTCGAGCAGCATCAGTGGGCGCGCGTCGTTCGTCACGGGAATCATCGTGTCACAATCGGATCATGAGTAACCCCCAGTCCTTTCCCGCCTCGGTGTACGCGACCCGTCTCACCCGGGCCCAGCAGCTCGCGACCGCGGCGGGCACCCCGCTCGTCATCACGCCCGGGCCCGATCTCGCGTACCTCACCGGCATCGTCAGCGAGTCCTTCGAGCGCCTCACCGCCCTCGTGATCACCGACGCCGGCTTCGGCCTGGTGGTCCCGCGCCTCGAGCTCGCGATTCTCAAGGACTCCTCGGTACCCGGACTCGGCGCGGCCGGGGTCGAGCTCACCATCCACGACTGGGTCGACGGTGACGACCCGTACGCCCTCGTCCTCGGCCTCCTCTCCGGGGCGTCGACGGTGGCCGTCGCCGACGCCGTGCCCGCGCTGCACCTGGTGCCGCTGCTGGACCGGGGCCTGAGCGTGGGCCTGGCGACCGGCGTGCTGCGCCGGCTGCGGATGATCAAGGACGCGGCGGAGCTCGACGAGCTGCGGGCCGCGGGCGCCGCGATCGACCGCGTGCACGCCCGGATCGGCGACTTCCTCAAGGTCGGCCGGACGGAGCGCGAGGTGGCCGACGACATCGCGGCCGCCATCGTCGAGGAGGGGCACACCGAGGCCGCGTTCATCATCGTCGGCTCGGGCCCGCACGGCGCCGATCCGCACCACGAGGTCTCGGACCGGGTCGTCGAGGCGGGCGACATCGTGGTCGTCGACATCGGCGGCCCGCTGGCGTCGGGCTACAACTCCGACTGCACGCGCACCTACGCGATGGGCGAGCCGGCGGCGGAGGTCGCCGAGCAGTACGCGCTGCTGGAGCGGGCGCAGCGCGCCTCCGTCGAAGCGGTGCGGCCGGGTGTGAGCGCCGAGGCGATCGACGCCGCGGGCCGCGACCTGCTCGCCGGCGCGGGCCTGGGGGAGTACTTCCTGCACCGCACCGGGCACGGCATCGGACTGTCCGTCCACGAGGAGCCCTACATCGTTGCGGGCAACGACATTCCGGTCGAACCGGGCATGGCCTTCTCGATCGAGCCGGGAATCTACTTCAGTGGCCGGTGGGGAGCGCGGATCGAGGATATCGTCATCGTCACCGAGGACGGCTGCGAGAGCGTGAACACCCGGCCCCACAGCTTGACGATCCTCTAGGAGCTACACACCGGAGGCATCATGACGCACGGCGGCGGCAGCACGGCCGATGGCCCTTCGATCTTCGAGGAGGGCGAGGGCAACAGCAGCCGCGTCGTCCAGATCGCGATCGTCGCCGCGATGGGCGGCCTCCTCTTCGGCTACGACAGCGCCGTCATCAACGGCGCGACGAAGGCGATCGAGGGCCGGTTCGACATCCACGGCTACACGCTCGGCTTCGCCGTCGCGTCCGCGCTGCTGGGCGCCGCCGCCGGCGCCATGACGGCGGGCCGGATCGCGGACCGGATCGGCCGCCTGCGCGTCATGCAGATCGCGGCGGTGCTGTTCTTCCTCAGCGCCATCGGATGCGCCTTCGCCACCCACACCTGGATACTCATCCTGTTCCGCGTGGTCGGCGGCGTCGGCGTCGGCGTGGCGTCGGTGATCGCGCCCGCGTACATCGCGGAGGTCTCGCCGGCCCGGATCCGCGGACGGCTGGGATCGCTGCAGCAGATGGCGATCGTGCTCGGCATCTTCCTCTCGCTGCTGGTCGACTGGCTGCTGGGCTCGCTCGCGGGCGGCGCGTCGAACGACCTTTGGTTCGGGCTGGAGGCGTGGCGGTGGATGTTCCTGGTGATGGCGATCCCCGCGATCGTCTACGGCGTGGCGTCGACGATGATCCCCGAGTCGCCGCGCTACCTGGTGTCCCGGCACCGCATCCCCGAGGCCCGGAAGGTCCTCACGATGCTGCTCGGCGAGAAGAACATGGACATCACCGTCACCCGCATCGAGCAGAGCCTCGCGGGCGAGGAGAAGCACTCCTGGCGCGACCTGGTCCGACCCGGCGGCGGCATCTACCCGATCGTCTGGGTCGGCCTGCTGCTGTCGGTCTTCCAGCAGGCCGTGGGCATCAACGTGATCTTCTACTACTCGAACATGCTCTGGCAGGCCGTCGGTTTCAAGGAGTCGCAGTCGAACCTGATCAGCGTCTTCACCTCGATCGTCAACGTCATCGTGACCATCGTCGCGATCATGCTGGTGGACCGGATCGGCCGCCGGCCCCTGCTGCTCATCGGCTCGATCGGCATGGCGTTCTCGCTCGCAACGATGGCGGTCTGCTTCAGCACCGCGGAGATCGTCGACGGTAAGCCCTCGCTCACCGGCGTGGTGGGCGTCCTCGCCCTCGTCGCGGCGAACCTGTTCGTGATCTTCTTCGGCGTGAGCTGGGGCCCGGTGGTGTGGGTGTTGCTGGGCGAGATGTTCCCCAACCGCATCCGCGGCGCGGCCCTCTCGCTGGCCGCGGCGGCGCAGTGGGCGGCCAACTGGGCCATCACGGTGACCTTCCCGAAGATGGAGGGCAATCTCACGCTGGCCTACGGGCTGTACGCGACCTTCGCGCTGCTGTCGCTCTTCTTCGTCTACCGGTTCGTGCCCGAGACCAAGGGCAAGTCGCTGGAGGACATGGACGGGAACATCCCCGCGCGGTAGCCGCTCCCGTCCGTCAACCGCGGAGCGTGCTCGATCCCAGAACTCGGGTCACGTCGATCTCGATCACGACGCGCTTCGGGTTCTCCCGCGGCGGCTTGTAGCGCACCGAGTAGCGGGCCTCGGCGTCGCGCACCGACTCCACATCGGTCAGGACCCGCGCCGGCCCCTCCAGGGTGAGCCAGCGGGCACCGTCGACCTGGGTCAGCGCGGCGTACCCGCCCCGGCCCGCGTTGCGCGCCTTCTGGCTGTCGCCGGAGGTGATGACGCGCGCGACCCCGGTCGCGGGGTCGTAGGTGAACGCGATCGCCACGGTGTGCGGCGTCCCGTCGGCGCGCAGGGTGCTCAGCGTCGCGAGGTGACGGTCGGTCACGAAGGCGAAGGCGTCGGGATTGAGGACAGGGCGGTCGTTCGGCACACCGTCACGGTAGCGGGGTGCCGCGCGTCTAGTCTGGTCCGGTGAGTGCGGACAGGATTCCCGACGGCGCGGTGCTCCTCCTGGGCGGCCGGAGCGAGGTCGGCCTGGAGGTGGCGCGGCGCATCGCACCGGGCCGCGACGTGATCCTCGCGGCCCGCCGTTCGGAGTATTTGGACGAGCAGATCGCGGCGCTGCGCGAGGTCGGCGCCACCGGCGTCTTCCCGATCGAGTTCGACGCGGACCGCACCGAGCGGCACGCCGCCTTCCTGGACGAGGTGGCCGACCGGTTCGGCCGCATCGGCGTCGCGGTCGTCGCCTTCGGCATCCTCGGCGACCAGGCCCGGGCCGAGGCCGATCCCACGCACGCCGTCCAGATCGCGCAGACCGACTACGTGGCGCAGGTGTCCATCCTGCTGGGGCTGGCGAAGCTGCTGCGCGCCCAGGACGACCGGGACGGCGGCCGGGGCGCCATCGTCGCCTTCTCGTCGGTCGCCGGCGTCCGGGTGCGCAAGGCCAACTTCGTCTACGGCAGCACCAAGGCGGGCCTCGACGGCTTCGTGCAGGGCTTCACCGACTCGTTGCACGGCAGCGGGATCCAGGTGTTGCTCGCCCGCCCGGGATTCATCGTCGGGGCGATGACGCGCGAGCTCATGGCGTCCGGGGTGAAGCCCGCGCCGTTCAGTCGCACCGCGCCCCAGGTCGCCGAGGCGACGGTGCACGCGCTGCGCCGCGGCCGCCGCGTCGTCTGGATCCCGCCGGTGCTGCGCCCGCTGTACGCCGGGCTGCGGTTCGTCCCGCAGGCCGTCTGGCGGCGGATGCCGCGATGACGGTGACCGTGGTCGGCATCGGCGCCGACGGCTGGCCCGGGCTGACCGACGGTGCGCGCCGCGCCCTGCTCGACGCGACCGTCATCCACGGCGCGCCCCGGCAGCTCGAGTTCCTGCCGAAGGAGCTGGCCGAGAGGGCCGCGCGGCCGTGGCCCTCGCCGCTGCTGCCCGCGATCGACGACCTCGCCGACGGGGTGCACGTGCTGGCCAGCGGCGACCCGATGTTCTACGGGGTCGGCGCGACCATCGCGCGGCGCCGTCCCGAGCTCGACCTGCACGTGATCCCGCACCTGTCGTCGTTCGCGCTGGCCTGCGCCCGCCTGCGCTGGCCGGCAGAGGAGGTCACGGTCGTCTCCACGGTGGCGCGGGACCCGTCGCCGGTCGTCCGCGCCGTCCGCGACGGGCGGCGGACCCTCGTCCTCAGCGAGTCCGGCACCACGCCGGCGCTCCTCGCGGAACTGCTGCGCGACGCCGGCCTCGCCGCGACGACGACGGTCCTGGAGCAGCTCGGCGGCCCCCGTGAGAAGGTCCGCCCGTTCCGGAAGAACCTGCGCATCGACGACCTCAACGTGGTCGCGCTCGAACCGGCCGGTCCGGCGGGGGAGTTCGCCTTCGAGCACGACGGCCAGATCACCAAGGCCGATGTCCGCGCCATGACGGTGGCGGCCCTGCGCCCGACGCCCGGCTGGATCTGGGACTTCGGCGCGGGCTCGGGTTCCGTCGGGATCACCTGGGCGCTGCAGGGCGGCGGCTCCGTCGTCGCCGTCGAGCGGCGTGCGGACCGGGCCGAGCGGGTGGCGCGCAACGCGGCCCGGGCCGGCGTGACCGTCGAGGTGGTCGTCGGCGACACGGCGGACCTCACCGCGGACCTGCCGATGCCCGACGCGATCTTCGTCGGCGGCGGCCTCACCGAGACCCTCGCCGCGGCGTGCGTCGGGGTGCTGCCCGCGGGCGGGCGGCTCGTGGCGAACACCGTCACCGTCGAGGGCCAGGCCCTGGCCGCGGCGCTGCGGGCCCGGTACGGCGGCGAGCTGCGCAGCTGCACCGTCGCGGACCTCGCGCCCCTGGGTGGGGGCACCGCGTGGCAGCCTCGCCGGCCGATCGTGCAATGGGTGTTCGTGAAAGGTGATGCGTGACCGTCTACTTCATCGGAGCCGGTCCCGGCGCCCCGGACCTGCTGACGCTGCGCGGCGCGGAGCTGCTCGCGCGCTGCCCCGTCTGCCTGTACGCGGGATCGCTCGTGCCGCAGCAGATGCTGGACCGGTGCCCGCCCGATGCGAAGCTCGTGGACACGGCGCGGATGCCGCTGCCGGACATCGTCGACGAGCTGGTCGCGGCGCATGAGGCGGGTCTCGACGTGGCGCGCCTGCACTCGGGCGACATCTCGCTGTACTCCGCGTTCACGGAGCAGGCCCGCCGGCTCGACGCGGCCGGCGTGCCGTACGAGATCGTCCCCGGCGTGCCCGCCTTCGCCGCCGCCTCCGCCGCGCTCGGCCGGGAGCTGACGGTGCCCGGCGTCGGCCAGTCGCTGCTCATCACCCGTGTCTCGACGCTCTCGACGGACATGCCCGCGGGGGAGGACCTCGCCTCGCTGGCCCGCACCGGGGTGACGCTGGCCCTGCACCTCGCCGCGCACCGTGCGCAGGCGCTGACCGAGGACCTGCTGCCGCACTACGGCTCCGATTGCCCCGTGGCGGTCGTGGCCTTCGCCAGCCGCGAGGACGAGCGGATCGTCCGCTGCCGGCTCGCGGAGCTTCCGGAGCGCCTCGCGGCGGAGGGGATCACGAAGACCGCGGTGATCTTCGTCGGCAAGGTGTTGGACGCGGAGGCCTTCGAGGAGAGCTACCTGTACTCGGCGCGCCGCCTGCGCGCCCCGGGGGCGAGCCACTGATGCCGCGCGTGCTGGTCCTCGGCGGGACCGCCGAGGCCCGCGAACTGGCCCGCCTCCTGCACGAGGACCCGCGGTTCACGGTGCTCAGCTCGCTGGCCGGCCGAGTGGCGAATCCGCGCCTACCGGTGGGGGAGACGCGGATCGGCGGGTTCGGCGGACCGTCGGGCCTGGCGGCGTTCCTCGCGGAGGACGGCGTGGACGTGCTCGTGGACGCGACGCATCCGTTCGCGGCGACGATCTCCCGCAACGCCGCCCTCGCGGCGGAGGCGGCGGCGGTGCCGGTGCTCGCGCTGGTCCGCCCGGAGTGGACGCCGGTCGCGGGCGACCACTGGACCCGGGTGCCGACGGTGGCCGCCGCGGCGGAAGCCCTGTCGCGCCGAGGCGGCGGACGCGCCATGCTCACGACCGGCCGCCAGGACGTCGGCGAGTTCGCGGCGCTCGAGGACTGGTGGTTCCTGATCCGCGTGGTCGACGCGCCGTCGGGCGCCCTGCCGCCGCGGCACGAGCTGCTCCGCGACCGCGGCCCGTACACGGAGGACTCCGAGCGGGCGCTGCTGCGCGCGAACGGGATCGATGTGCTCGTGACCAAGAACAGCGGCGGGGACCTGGTTTCGGCCAAGCTGGCCGCGGCGCGGGAGCTCGGGATCGACGTGGTCGTGGTCGACCGGCCCGAGCGACCCGCGGGGGTGCCCGCGGTGCCGACGGCGGCCGCAGCCTACGCCCGCCTCGTCGGGGAGGCCTGACACCGCCCGACGTACAAGCAGGACTTGTGGATCGGACCGGTATTCGAGCGGCACAGCCGCACTCGCGCCCCTACGATGGCGACTGTGGGGCTGCAAGCCCACGGACGCTACGACGAGGAGACGCGCATGACGAACATCGAGATCCCCAGCCCGGTCAAGGAGTTCATCGATTCCGTGAACGCCGGTGACGAGGCGGCCTTCCTCGACGCCTTCACCGCCGACGGCTACATCGACGACTGGGGCCGCGTTTTCGGCGATCGCGCCGCGATGCAGGGGTGGAGCGCGAAGGAGTTCATCGGCGCGAAGGGCGTGCTGACGCCGGAGAAGGTCACCGTCGACGGCGACACCGTGACCGTGGTGGGCGACTGGCGCAGCACCCACGCCAACGGGCTCAGCGAGTTCACCTTCGCCGTCGCCGGGGAACGCCTGGCGTCCATGACGATCCGCGAGGGCTGACCACCGTGCGGACGATCGTCATCGTCACCCTCGGAATCGTGTTGGCGTTGATCTTCCTCGCCGTCGGCAGGAAGGTCGGCACCGTCGGCCCGCAGCGGGCGGCGATCGCCTTCGTCGTGCTCTGGACGCTGGCGATGATCGGCAACCTGGCCGTCGGCGTCTCCCACGGCTACACCGTGGCCGAGGAGTTCCCGATCCTGCTGGTCAATGTCCTCCCCGGCGCCGTCGTGGCCCTGGTGGGGGCGCGCCTGCTCACCCGAGAAGCGCGCTGACGGCGGAGCGTCTGCGCGCCAGCTCGCCGAGGTCCGCATCGATGCGGGACAGGGTGGCGCGCATCGCGGCCTCGATCGCGGGGCACAGGTCGACGGTCCGCTCGTTCCGGGCGCACGGGAGGATCACCCGGATGGCGTCGGTGTCGAAGCCGGCGTCGAGGAGGCCGCGGATCCGGCGCACCTGCGAGGCCGCGTTCCCGTCGTAGACGCGGTAGCCGGCGGGGGTGCGCTCCGCGGCCAGGAGGCCCTTCTCCTCGTAGTACCGCAGGGACCGCGCGCTCGCGCCTGTGACCTCGGACAACTCGCCGATCAGCATCTCGCCCTTGACCTTCACACCAGCGTCAACCCGCACACTGCACGCATGTATTCCGATCGTGCCGCCCAGATCCTGTCCGCTTCCTCATCCGCCGTCGTCGACCGCGGCGCCGGCCCCGTCGTCGCGCTCGCCCACGGCGCGGGCGGCGGGGTGCTCGAGAACTTCGCCGCGCTGGTCGACCGCGCGCCCGACCTGCGGTTCGTTGGACCGTCGTGGCCCGGATCGGGCGGTACCCCGCTCGGCGCAGCGCCGCTCGCCCTCGAGGACCTCGCCGATCGCGTCGTGGCGGCCGCCGTGAGCCGCGGCGCCGAGCGCTTCCCCGTCGTCGGGCTCTCCCTCGGGGCGGCCGTGGCGGTCACGGCCGCGCACCGCCACCCCGAGCACGTCTCGGCGCTGGTGCTGACGGTCGGCGTCGCCCGATCCGACTTCCGGGTACGGACGGTCACGGAAACGATCGGCGCGCTCGCTGCGGCCGGCGCCCACGACGCGCTCGCGGCGTACGTGCTGTCCGTCGCGTCCTCGGACGCGACGCTGCGTGCGCTTCCGCCGGCGACGCTCGAGGAGACACGGATCGCGGTCCGCGACACCATGCCGGAGGGGATGTCCGCGCAGATCGATCTCGCCGGGCGCGTGGACGTCACCGATCTCCTGCCCGGCCTCGCGGTCCCCACCCTGGTCGTCGTCGCGGGCGGCGACCGGCTGGTGCCCGCCGACATCGCCCGGGAGTTCAGCGCGATCCCCGGGGCGCGCGTCGTCGACTACGCCGGGGCCGGGCACATCTTCACGCCGTCCGAGGCCGAGGAGTGGGCCGTCGAGGTCACCGAGTTCCTGCGGGCGGTGGACTGAGCGCGGCATGATCGAGGTATGACAGCTGCTGTCCTGGCCCTGCATTGGCAGGTGAACGTGATCGAGCCGGAGGGCTTCTTCGGTCCGATGCTGGCGGAACCGGTCGAGGAGTCCGGCGTCGTGGACCGAGCCGCGACCTTCCACGACGCGGCGCTCGCGGCGGGCGTGCCGGTGATCTTCACCCGGTTCACCGTGCCCGAGGGTGAGGGGGACCTCGTGCGGAACACCGCGTTCATGCAGGCGGTCGGCGACGCGCAGGAGTCGTTCCGCCCGGACGCCGACGGCGCGCGGATCATCGCCGCGATGGCCGACCAGCCGACCGCGATCTACGACAACCAACGACTCTCGGGGCTCGCGGGGCCGGCGACGGAATGGCTCGCGGAGCACGGGATCGACACGATTTACCTGACGGGCGTCGCGACCAACCTCACGGTCGAGCAGACCGCGCGGCACGGCACCGATCTCGGCCTCGTCGTGCACGTGGTCGAGGACTGCGTCGCCGCGGCGGATCCGGACGTGCACGCGGCATCGCTCGCGAACCTGGATCTCGCGACCGCGGGCCGCGTGACGGCCGTGGAGGCCATCGCCCGCTTCGGCGTCGCCTGAGGCCCGACGCGGACGCTCAGCGCAGCTTGGCGCCGTACGCGTGCGTGATCTGCAGGACCAGCAGCACCCGGCGGTCCGCGACCATCACCTCGCGGTACTCGCGCCAGTCGGGATGCTCGCCGGCGCCGGTGCGGTAGTAGTCGACGAGCGCGTCCACCTCGGCACCATCGGGATCCGTCGACGGGCCGATGAGAGTCGCGGTGCCCTCGGCGGTGGCCCAGGTGTAGCCATCGGCGCTCGTGAACTCGATCGCGGCCCGCGGATCGCGGCGCAGATTCGCCTCCTTCGCGCGGCCCGCGGTCATGGACACGAGGATCCGGTCGGCGTCCACGTCGTACACCGTGGTGACGGGGGAGAGCTGCGGCATGCCACTGGCCCGGAGCGTCGCGAGGACGCCGATCCGGCTGGCGGCGATCAGGGTGCGGGGGTCGAACTCGGTCGAGGCCATGCACCGTCCAACGCCTCGCCGGCCCCCGCTGTTCCGGGGACCGGCGAGCAGGGCTCAGACCGCCGCACTGTCGACCCGCACACCGGGACGAGGAGCGCGGCGCCGTCGCTCGGCGGCGATGCTCGCGGCGGCCAGCAGGGCGCCCGCACCGCTCAGGGCGACGCCGATCCACACCGGCGACGTGGGGCCGCCTCCGAGGCTGATCCCCGTGCCGCCGAGTTGTGCACCCACCGCGTTGCCCAGGTTGAACGCCGCGATGTTGGCCGACGAGGCGATGAGCGTCGCGGTGCCGGCGTTCCGCAGCACGCGCAGTTGCAGGGCGGGCACCGTCGCGAAGCCGACGAGGCCCATGACGGCGAGCGCGACCGCGACGAGCGGCTGCGAGCCCGCGAGCACCGCGACCGCCGCGATGGCGAGGGGCAGGAGCACGGCGAACGTGAGCAACGCGCGGTCCGCGTCCCGGTCGGCGGCACGACCGCCCACGAGGTTGCCGGCGAACAGGCCAAGACCGAACAGCACCAGGAGCCAGGGGATCGCGGCGGCGCCGAAGCCGGTCACGGACCGCAGCAGCGGCTCGATGTACGTGAAGGCGCCGAACAGCCCGCCGAAGACGAGAGCCGTGACAGCGCAGGCGATCCAGACGGACGGGCGCAACAGCACCGACAGTTGGGTCCGCACCGAGGTCGTCTCGGCGGGCACGCTCGGCACCAGGACGGCGATCGCCGCCATGGCCACGAGCCCGATCACGGCGACCGCGACGAACGTGGCCCGCCACCCGAATCGGTGACCGAGCGCGGTACCGGCGGGGACGCCGAGCACGTTGGCGACGGTGAGCCCGGCGAACATCAGCGCGATCGCCGACGCCTGGCGGTCGGGCGTGACCAGCCGCGCCGCGAGCACGGCGCCGATCCCGAAGAAGCCGCCGTGGCACAGCGCCGCGAGGATCCGACCCGCCATCACCAGCTCGTAGGTGGGGCCGGCCGCGGAGAGGGCATTCCCCGCGACGAAGAGGGCGAGCAGGATCAGGAGCGCGGTCTTCGGCGGCCGCGACACCAGGGCGAGCGTCACGGTGAAGGCGCCGAACACGACGCCGAGCGCGTAGCCGGTGACCAGTCCGCCGGCGACGGGGATGCTCACGCCCAGGTCGCTCGCGACGTCGGAGAGCAGGCCGGTGATGGAGAACTCCGTCAGCCCGATCCCGAAGCCGCCCATGGCGAGTGCGAGCAGTCCGGGGTGCAGGCGACGGTGCGAGGTGGCGGTCATCATCGGGCTCCGTTCAGGGTCGCGCGCAGCCAGACGGCCAGGTCGCGCTGGAGGTCGGTGGCGGCGTCGAGCACGGCGTCCATCCAGTAGAAGCCGTGCAGGGTGCCGGGATAATCGCGGTAGTCGACGGCACCGCCCGCTGCCCGGAGAGCCTCCGCGTACTGCCGGCCGTGGCCGCGCAGAACGTCGAACTCCGCCGTCGCGACGAAGGCCGGTGGGAGTCCGGTGAGATCGTGCGCGTTCAGGGGCGCCGCGCCGGTCGGCACGTCGCCGTCGGGAAGGTATTGGCTCCAGAACCATTCCATGTCGGCGGGCGACAGGCTCACCTCGTCCGCGGCGAGGTCGTCGTACCCACCGGGCCGCAGCGGCGGGTAGAGGACCGCGTGGGCGGCGATCGGCGGTCCGCCCCGATCCCGGACGCGCTGCACGAGCGCGGCGGTGATCGTCCCACCGGCGCTGTCGCCGATAACCGCGATCCGCTCCGGATCCACGTCGAGCGCGCCGGAGGCGATCCACTCGAGCACGGCCGCGGCGTCGTCGATCGCCGCAGGATAGGGGTTCTCGGGCGCCTTCCGGTAGTCGACGGTGACGACGGTGAAGCCCGTGGCGAGCGCCAGGAGCCGCGCGGGTTCGTCGCTGACCTCGATGTCGGCGATCACGAAGCCGCTTCCGTGCAGCATGAGGATCACAGGTCCGCCGGGCGGGCCGTCGCGGTACACGCGCACGGGCAGAGACGATCCCGGGCCGATCACGTAGGTGTGCCGGACGTGGTCGACGTCGGGTGCGCGGCGTTGCAGGTCGAGGTAGCCGCGTCCCGCTCGGCGGGCCTCGGCGACGGTGCCGGCGTGGACGGGCGCGGCGCCGGCGATGGCGGCGAGGTGGGCGGCGGCCTGGGGGTGCAGGGGCATGACGGGTCCGTTCTTCGGGCAGCGGGGATCGCCAGTGGTCGCCGCGGTTCGGCGACCCTGGTGGAGGAGGGTTGGGGCTGGGGTGCGGCTCAGTCGGCCACGCGGTGCCGCAGCAGCGTCAGGGCGTCGTCGTCCGGGCTGCCGGGCGCGGCGCTGAATGCGATCATGCGGGCACCGTCGGACTCGGGGAGGTGGAGCATCTGGTAACAGAGGTCGAGCCGGCCCACCCACGGATGGTGGAACCGCTTGACGCCGCTGGTGCACAGCTCGACGGCCTGCAGTGCCCACAGCCGGGCGAAGTCGCGGTCGAGCACCAGCTCGCCGAGCAGGCCGCGGAGGGCCGCGTCGTCGGGGAACTGGGCGGCGACCCAGCGGAGCGACGCGACGGCCAGCTCGGCCTCCAGTTCCCAATCGACGAAGAGCGACCGGACCTCCGGATCGAGGAAGGTCTGCCGCACCTTGTTCGGCGGCGGATCGGCGTGCAGGTCCTCGTACGGGACGTGCGGGGCCAGAACGGCGTTGCCGAGGCGGTTCCACGCCAGGATGTCCTGATTGAGCGAGAGCACCACGGCGGGCGTCTCCATCGCGTCGACGAGTTGGCGCACGCCGACGAATCCGGCGCCGTGCCGATCGATCGGCGCCGCGCCCTCGCCCGACGGACGAGCCAGCTCGAGGAGGTGCAGGCGCTCGACCTCGCTCAGCTGCAGGGCGCGGGCGAGTGCGCTCAGGACCTCGCCGGAGGGATTTCCCGCGGCGCCCTGCTCCAGGCGGGTCAGGTAGTTGACCGAGACCCCGGCGAGCTCGGCGAGCTCCTCGCGGCGCAGGCCCGGGACCCGCCGTCGGCCGTAGCTGGGGAGGCCGAGAGCATCGGCGTCCACCGCGGCGCGCCGGGAGCGGAGGAAGGACGCCAGGGTCGGGGCGGTCTCATCGATCATGTCCCCGAGTCTGGTCCACTACGCGCGCGGTTGCCTGCCCCTGTGAGGGGCAGGCTCCGCGGCGGCGGGTCAGCGCAGGTCAGGAGCCTTCACAGATGCGGATCTCGCGGACGGCACCGTCACCGAGGGCGGCGAGGGCCTCCTGGTAGGCGGGGGAGTCGTGCGTGGCGACGGCCTGCTCGAGGCTGTCGAACTCGATGACCGTGGTGCGCTCGATCTTCCCCGCCTCGTAGGCGACGGCGGCCTGGCCGCGGACGATGAAGCGCCCGCCGCCGTCGGTGATCGCGGGCCCGCCGATGGCCGCGTACGCCGCCATCTTCTCGGGGTCCTTGATCTCCTGGTAGAACGCGATCCAATACGCCTTCGCCATCATCCGTCTCCTTCTGTCAGTACTTACGGGGAGTGTGCACGATCCGACCGCCGGAGCGTTCGGTGACCTCGGTGCGCGAGGACCCGACGATGAGGAGGCAGCGCATGTCCACCTGCTCGGGTTCGAACGCGCCGAGGGTGGTCACCGTCAGCGTCTCCTCGGGCGAGCCGACGGCGCGTCCGACGATGACGACGGTCTCGGGGGAGCGCACCTCGAGCAGCACGTCGCGCATCCGTACGAGCTGCTCGCGGCGCGTCCTCGACGCCGGGTTGTACACGGCCAGCGCGAGGTCCGCCGCGGCGACGGCGCGCAGCCGCTGCTCGATGACCTCCCAGGGCTTGAGGTAGTCCGAGAGCGAGAGCACCGCGTAGTCGTGGCCGAGGGGCGCGCCCACGCGGCTCGCGACGGCGTTCGCCGCCGTCATACCCGGCAGCACGCGGACGGGGACGTCGTGGAAGGCCGGATCGGCGGCCACCTCCGCGACGGCCGAGGCCATCGCGAACACGCCGGGATCGCCGGAGCTCACCACGGCGACGCGGGCACCGCCGGCCGCGAGTTCCAGCGCGTGCCGGGCACGGTCGGCCTCCACGCGGTTGTCGGAGGCGTGCACGCGCTGGCCCGGCCGCGGGCGCACCCGTGCGGTGTAGGTCTGATATCCGACGATGTCCGTCGCCTCGGACAGCTCGTGCCGGACCTCCGGCGTGGTCCACGCCTCGTCGCCGGGGCCGAGACCGACGACCACGACCTCGCCGCCCGACGGTGCCGTGGGCGCGTTGATCCGTCCGGGCACCAGCACTGTCGCGAAGTAGGGCACGTCCTCGGCGCTCACATCGCCGACCGCGAGCACCCGCTCGTCCGCGCGGCTGGCCCGCTCGACGTACCAGGCCGCGCCGTCCCGGCCGGCGTCCTGCAAGGCGCCGCGAACGGTCGGGAAGGTCCTGCCCAGCTTCATGATCGCGGCGGCGTCCGTGTCGGCGAGGCGGCGGCGCAGCTCGGATTCGGGGAGCGTGCCGGGCAGCACGGTGAGCACCTCGTCGGCCTCGACCAGCGGCACACCGGTGGCGGCGGCCGCGGCGCTCACGGACGTGACGCCCGGGACCACGACGCATTCGAACCGGTCGCGGAGCCGCTTGTGCATGTGCATGTAGGAGCTGTAGAACATCGGGTCGCCCTCGGCGAGCAGCGCGACGTTGCGCCCCGCCGTCAGGTGCTCGGCGAGCTCCTCCGCGGCGCCGACGTAGAAGTCGTCGAGCGCGCCGCGGTAGCCGCCGGGGTGATCCGTGGTCTCGGTGGTCACCGGGTACATCAACCGGATCTCCGTCTGGCCCTCGCGCAGGTACGGCGCGGCGCACGCGCGCGCGTTCGAGCGGCCGTGCCGCGCACTGTGATAGGCCACCACATCGGCCTCGGCGATGAGCCGCGCGGCCTTCACCGTGACCAGCTCCGGATCGCCAGGACCCACGCCCACGCCGTACAGGATCCCCGTCACAGCTCCTCCTCCCGCGCCAACGCGTTGAGCGCCGCCGCCGTGATCGCGCTGCCGCCGCGGCGGCCCAGCACGGTGATGTACTCGACGCCCAGCCCCGCCGCCTCCGCGACGAGCGCGTCCTTCGACTCGGCGGCGCCGATGAAGCCGACCGGGATCCCCACGACGACCGCGGGTTTCGGCGCGCCCGCCGCCAGCAGGTCGAGCAGGTGGAACAGGGCCGTCGGCGCGTTACCGATCGCGACCACCGCGCCCGCCATGCGTTCGCCCCACAGCTGCAGGGCCGCGGCGCTGCGCGTGTTCCCGATCTCGGCGGCCAACGCGGGCACGCGCGGATCGCGCAGCAGGCACAGCACCTCGTTGTCCTCGGGCAGGCGGGCGCGGGTGACGCCGTGCACCACCATGTTCGCGTCCGCGAGGATGGGCGCCCCGGCGCGCAGCGCAGAGCGTCCGGCCGCGACGGCGTCGGCCGAGAACCGGACGTCACGATCCAGATCGACCTGACCGGCGGCGTGGATCATGCGGACCGCCACCGTCTCCGCGTCGGCGGCGAGGGCGGCGAGGTCCGCCTCGGCGCGGATCGTGGCGAACGATCGCCGGTAGATCTCGGCGCCGTCGGTGAGGTAGTCGTGCACCCGGGAAGTCTATTCGCCGGGCTCGCCGGTCACGACCACGCGTCGGTGTTCGCCCGACGGTGCGCCGCAGCCGCGCTCGCACGCGACCACGTGGACCCGCTCGTCGTCGGCGATGTCGTCGGCGATGTCCGCCGCGTGTGCGAGCGAATCGCCGTGCGCGCGGGCGCATCCGTGGTCGCCGACGCACGCGCTCACCCGCAGGAGCGGCGCATTCGCGTCGAAGATCAGGCCCATCGGCGCGAGGACCCGCACCACGGTCTCCGCAACGCCCTCGTCGAGGCCGTGCACGTGCACCGTCCGCCACGGCGTGATCGTGATCGGGTGATCCACGGCGGCGATGAACTGCGCGGTGCGCGGGTCGAGCCGGCCCAGCGGAACGCCCATCCCGAGCGTCACCGAGCCGTCGGGCCGGTCGAACCAGCCGACGGGAGGCGGCGTGGGGGGCGCCGGGACCGCGCGCGGCCCGGTCACAGCGCCGCCGAGGGCGGCAGCGATGCGCTCGGCACCGTCGGGCAGGTCGTGCACGCGCCATTCGTCGCCGCGCAGGTCGAGGAACGCCTGCGCGGCGTCGAGCAGCGCGTCGACGGTGCCGGGCAGGTCGGTCGGCCGCCCAGCGAGGTGGAGCACGCCGCCGCGCGACTCGGCGTCCGCGGCGAGCGCCGCGACGTCGCCGGCGCCGTCGTCGAGGGCGAACAGGAACCGACCCGGGAGCTCGGCGAGGGCGGCGCGCGCCACGAGCGCCCGGTCGAGCGCCGCGGCGGTCTCCCGGAGCTCGCCGGCCTGCGGCGAGGCGACGATGTTGCGCACGCGCTCGTGTGTCGGCGAGGGCAACAGTCCCGCATCGGCGAGACGCCCGCGGGCGGCGTCGAGGTCGGCGACGCCGCGCAGCTGGACGTTGCCGCGCGAGGTCAGCTCGATCGGCTCGTCACCGGCGAGTTCCGCGAGGGCGACGAGCTGAGCGGGTTCGAGCGCTCCGCCGGGCAGCCGGACCCGGACCAGGGCACCGTCGGCCGCGGCGTGCGGTCGCAGGACCCCCGGGCAGGCGTCGGGTTGCTTCGGCTGCAGGACGATCAGTCCTCGAAGTGGACCGGCGGCAGGGTGATGACGTGGCCGGCGTAGGCCAGGCCGGAGCCGAAGGCCATGACGAGCGCGGTCTGGCCGGGCTTCGCCTTGCCGGTGCGCAGGAGCTCCTCGACGGCGAGCGGGATCGACGCCGCGGAGGTGTTGCCGGTGGTCACGATGTCCTCGGCGACCACGCAGTCGTCGCGCAGCTCGAGGGCCTTGATGAGCACCTGGGTGATCCGCAGGTTGGCCTGGTGCGGCACGAAGACGTCGATGTCCTTCGAGGTGAGGCCGGCGAGCTTGAGCGCCTCCTGGCACGCGGGGAGCAGCGCGGTCGCGGCCCAGCGGAAGACCTTGCGGCCCTCCATGCGCAGGAACGGACGGACGGGCGCCTCGATCGTGGTGTCGTCCCGGAAGGCGTGGACCTCGTCGAAGTACGTGCCGAAGTCCTTGTCCTGGAAGATCGCGGTGGTGAAGTCGCCGTCGGCGCCCCACGACACCTGGGAGACACCCACCTCCTCGGACGGTCCGAGCACGGCCGCGCCGGCACCGTCGGCGAAGATGAACGCGCAGGTGCGGTCCTCGGGCGAGATGAGGTCGGAGAGGCGCTCGACGCCCACGACCACGACGTACTTCGCGGTGCCGGCGCGGATCAGGTCGGTGCCGACGGCGGCGGCGGTGGTGAAGCCGGAGCAGCCGGCGGTGATGTCGAACGCAGGGACGCCGACGCGGCCCAGCTCCTTGGCGATCTGCGGGGCGAGCGAGGGGCCCAGCTCCAGGCGGGTGTTCGTCGCGGAGATGACGCAGTCGACCAGCTGGGGATCGATGCCGGCGGCCGTGATCGCACGCTCGGCAGCCTTGACCGACATCGACAGGATCGTCTCGTCGTCCTCGGCGAAGTGCCGCGACTCGATGCCCGAACGGGTCTTGATCCACTCGTCGCTCGAGTCGATCTTGTCGACGATCTCGGAGTTGGGCACCACGCGCCGCGGTCGGTACGCGCCGATCCCGAGGTAGCTGACGTTCGACTGCTCAGCGGGGGCGGGAGGGGCGATCCGGGCGGGGGCGGTCATGCGTGAGGTACTCCGTTCGAGGGGTGGCGCGGATGAACCATTCGGTTCATCGACCCGTCATTGGTAACATGAACCGAGCGGTTCAAACAAGCGCCGCCACGCCGCGTGGCGGACTCCACTTCGGTGGACGTCCGCTGTTTCCGAAGAGTCGAGGAGGGTCCGGCCACGATGCCCACCGCCCCGAAGCCGCGCCCCCGCCCCCGCGTGCGACTGGTCAACACCGCGCTCAACCTGGTCGGACGCCACGGCTTCGCCGACGCCGGCCTCGCCGAACTCACCGCGCAGTCGCAGGCTTCCAAGAACTCGCTGTACCAGTACTTCCCCGGCGGCAAGGCCGAGCTCGTGGAGGCGTCCACGTCGCTCGCGGGCCGCCGCCTGCTCCGGTACATCGACGCCGCGACCAGCAAGGGCGAGCCGCACGAGTGGATCGGCCGGTTCATCGAGCTGTGGAAGCGGGTGCTGGTCCGCTCCGAGTTCCAGGTCGGGTGTCCGCTCCTGGCGGCCGCCCTGGCCGACGGCGCGCCCCGCGTGCAGGACGCCGCCACCGCCGCGTACACCGAGTGCGAGCGCCGGTTCGCCTCCGCGCTGGTCGATTACGGGGTCGAGGAGCGCGGCGCGCTCGTCTTCGCCTCCGTCTTCATGAGCTCGATCGAGGGCGCGGTCGCCCGGGCCCGCGCCGCCCGCGACATCTATCCGCTCACCGACGTCTACCACTCGATGATGGCCCTGCTCGACCTGACGATGGCGGCTCCCGACGTGGTGCGGGGCGCTACAGTCGCCGAATGACCGACGGCGACTACACCCACTGGCTGGACGACTGCTACTCCGTCGACTCCGAGGGACTGCGGTCGTACGGCCGGGCCACCCGCTCGCCGCACGTCCCGTACGCGAGCAGCCGGATCATCCCGCGGGACACGCCCGTCCCGCCGCTCATCGTGGCGGATCCGGTGTTCAAGGTGGCCGCGCGGCTGCTGGCGGAACAGATCGAGCAGTTCAACGTCGGCCGGCTGCTGCACGTCTCGCAGACGGTCCGCCAGGTGACGCCGATCCGGATCGGCGACGTCGCGTCGCTGGGAGCCCGGATCTCCGACCGCGTGACGCGAGCCGGGATCGACCTGTTCACCGTGGACTGCGTCGTGCGCGTCGGCGGCGAGACCCGGATCGAGACGTCGAGCGTCGTCGCCTATGCCGGCGGCGACGAGGCGAATACCGACCTCGTCGACGCGGCCGCTCCCGGCATCGTCATGCACGACGCCGTGCTCTGAACGCGCTCACTCGACGACGATCACCCGCAGGCTCCGGGGGCCGTGCACGCCCTCCACGCGGTCCAGCTCGATGTCGCTCGTCGCGCTGGGCCCGCTGATCCAGGTGAGCGGGCGGACGTGGACGCCGGTGTCCCGTAGCCGCGCGACCGCCGCGGGGACGTCGTCGACGATCCGGTCGGCGTGGACGACGCAGACGTGCACGTCGGGCACCAGGGTGACGGCCCGGCGCCCCTGGCCCGGGCCGTGGTCGAGCACGATCGTCCCGGTGTTGGCGATCCCGACGGTGGCGGTGGTCACCACGGCAGCGGCGGCGTCGAGCCGGTAGGGCGAGAGGCCGTCGTCGTCGAGCCAGGGGAGCGGGCCGGGGACGAGGTCACGGACGACCTCGTCGCCGAGCACACCCGCCGCCCCGTCGATCGGCCCGAGCAGCTCGCGCACCGTCGCGCCGAGATCGGGGGCGGCGCACCGTCGGACCTGGGCGCGGTAGTCGGCCACCCGTTCCGCGAACCGGTCGACGACGTCGAGGTCGCCCGTCCCGACGGGCCGGCCGTACGTCCAGGGGATCGGGGTTTCGGCGGTGTCGCGGTCGCCGACGTCGGCGAGCGCGGCGCGTACGCGGCCGAGGATCTCCTCGCGTGCGGTCATCGGCCGTCGCCTCCCTCGTGTTCGCGGGCCCACCACTGCCGGAAGGTCTCCGTCGGCGGGACGGGGGTGTCGCGCTCGGCGCTCCAGCCGTGCATCGGACCCGGGAGCTTGCCGAACGTCGTGCGACGGCGGAAGATCCGGCCACCGAGGGTCGCCACTCGTTGCGCCGCGCCGAGCCTGCCGGCGCTGCCGAACATCCACGCCGCACCCTTCATCGCGGCGGCCTCGGGCTTGGGGACGCCGCCGCGCGCCTCGTCGACCACCCGGGTCCGCAGGTGGACCAGCAGGTCCGGGATGGGGATCTTCACGGGGCAGGCGTCGAAGCAGGCGCCGCAGAGCGTGGAGGCGTAGGGCAGGGAGGCGTCGACCGCGGACGACGTGCCGCGCAGCTGCGGGGTCAGGATCGCGCCGATGGGGCCGGGGTAGACGGAGCCGTAGCTGTGGCCGCCGACCCGCTCGTACACGGGGCAGACGTTCAGGCATGCGGAGCAGCGGATGCAGCGCAGGGCGGAGCGGCCCACCTCGTCGGCGAGGACGTCGGTGCGGTGGTTGTCGAGCAGCACGATGTGCACGGCCTCCGGCCCGTCGCCGTCGCCGGAGGGCCCGGTCCAGATCGAGGTGTACGGGTTCTCGCGCTCGCCCGTGCTGGAGCGGGGGAGCACCTGCAGGAAGACCTCGAGGTCGTCGAAGGTCGGCAGGATCTTCTCGATGCCCACCACCGAGATGAGGGTCTTCGGCAGCGTGAGGCACATGCGGCCGTTGCCCTCGGACTCCACCACTACGAGGCCGCCGGTCTCGGCCATCGCGAAGTTCGCTCCGCTCACGCCGACTTCGGCGCGGAGGAACTTCTCCCGCAGGTGCAGGCGCGCGGCCTCGGCGAGCCGGGCGGGCTCGTCGGTGAGGTCGTCGGGGGCGGGGCGGCCGACCTCCTTCATCCGGCGCCGGAAGATGTCGCGCACCTCGGTGCGGTTGCGGTGGATCGCGGGTACCAGGATGTGGCTCGGCCAGTCCTCGCCGAGCTGCACGATGAGCTCCGCGAGGTCGGTCTCCCAGGCGTCGATCCCGGCGGCGGCCAAGGCCTCGTTGAGCTCGATCTCCTGGGTGGCCATGGACTTCACCTTCACCACCTCCTCCGCGCCGGCGGCGCGCACCAGGTCGACGACGATCCGGTTCGCCTCCTCGGCGTCGCGGGCCCAGTGCACGACCGCGCCCGCGGCGGTGGCGTTGGCCTCGAACTGTTCGAGGTAGTGGTCGAGGTGGCGCAGGGTGCGGTTCTTGATCGCCTCGGCCGCGTCGCGCAGCTGCTCCCAGTCGTCGAGCTCGCCGACGACGGAGGCCCGCTTGCCCCGGATGACCTTCGTGGCGTGCGCCAGGTTGCGGCGCAGCGTGGTGTCGGCCAGCGCCTCCCGGGCGGCATCCGGGAACTTGGGCATGCCGACGAACGTGCCGGTCACGCCGACGTGGGGATGTCCGGTGGTCACAGCGGGGCCCCTTCGGTGGACGCCAGGATCTCGGCGAGGTGGACGGTGCGCGTGCGCTCGCCGGTGCGCGACATGAGCCCGCCGATGTGCGCGAGGCAGGAGTTGTCGCCGGCGACGAGGTACTCGGCGCCGGTATCCCGGACGCATCCGGTCTTGTCCAGGCCCATCGCCACGGAGACATCGGCGTTCTTCACGGCGAAGGTGCCGCCGAAGCCGCAGCACTGGTCGGCGTCGGGGAGCTCCACGAGGTCGATGCCGCGGACCGCGCGGAGCAGGCGCAGCGGGCGGTCGCCGACGCGGAGCATGCGCAGCGAGTGGCACGTGGGGTGGTAGGTCACGCGGTGCGGAAAGTAGGCGCCCACGTCAGTCACGCCGAGGACATCCACGAGGAACTCGCTGAGCTCGTGGACCCGGGGCGTCAACTCGTCGACGGCGGACCGGAGCCCGCGGTCGCCGGCGCGGTCCGCGAGGCCCGCGTGCTGGTGCCGCACGGACCCGACGCACGAGCCCGACGGGGCGACGACGGCGTCGTAGCCGGCGAAGACGTCGACGAAGCGCCGGACGCCGGGGATCGCTTCGTCGGCGTACCCGGTGTTGGTGAACATCTGGCCGCAGCACGTCTGGGCCCGCGGGAACTCGACGTCGACGCCGAGGCGTCGCAGCAGTCGGACCACGGCCTTCGGGGTCTCGGGCCACATCGTGTCGTTGAAGCACGTGGCGAACAACGCGACTCTCACGAGGCCTCCGTCCGGTCGATTTCGTGTGGTCTGACCACAGAATCGAAGGTAGGGTGACGGGGACCACATGTCAACCGACGCACGCTCCCCGTGGAAGGCTGAGGGACATGACGCTCGACCCACCGGACTGGCGGCCCGTCGCTCGCACCCGCACCTACCACCTGGTCATCAGCGCGATCGAGGAGCAGATCCTGGCGGGCTCGCTCCGCGTCGGTGACGCCCTGCCCGCCGAGCGCGACCTGGCGGCGCGACTGGAGGTGAGCCGGCCGGCGGTCCGGGAGGCGTTGCGCGTGCTGGAGGCGCAGGGCGTCGTCACGTCCGGCACCGGCAGCGGGCCCCGCGCGGGCACCTTCGTCAGCGCCGTGCCCGCCGATTCCCTCTCCCACTTCCTGCGCCTGCACATGGCCCTCAGCAACTTCGAGTTCCCCGAGGTCGTCGAGGCTCGCGTCCTCCTCGAGCGGTCCTCGGTCTCGCTCGCGGCCCGCGACGCCGAGACCGCGGCCCTGGCGCCGGTTCGCGCCGCGCTCGCCGCGATGGACGCCGCCGGCGACGACCGCGCCGCCTTCAACGACGCCGACACCGATTTCCACACCGCGATCGCCGAGGCCTGCGGGAACCGCCTCGTCACGACGGTGACGGTCGCCATCCGCGGCGCCCTCCGCCCGGGGATCCTCGCCGCGTTCGAGGAGATCGACGACTGGCCGGCGCTCACCGCGGTCCTGCAGGAGGAGCACCGGGCGATCCTGGCCGCGATCGAGGCGGGGGACTCCGCCCGCGCCGCCGAGCTCACGGAGGCGCACATCCGCGGCGCGTACGGTCGGCTGCCCGGACTGCACTCGGGCACGATCGTCTGAATCGGCGCCCACTAGGGTTGGTGAGGTGATCCTTCTCCTCTCCACCTCGGACACCGACCTCCTCAGCGCGAAGGCCAGCGGCGCCGACTACCGCTGGGCCAACCCCGCGCGGATCAGCGTGGAGCTCGACCTCCCCGGCCTGCTCGACGGTGCCGACATCGTGCTGGTGCGCATCCTCGGCGGCCGCCGGTACTGGGAGAGCGGCCTCGACGCGCTGGCGGCCAGCGGGAAGCCGGTCGTCGTGGTCTCGGGGGAGCAGGCGCCCGACGCCGACCTCATGGAGGCCTCGACGGTGGCCGCCGGCGTCGCCACCCAGGCGCACGCCTATCTCGCCGAGGGTGGCCCCGACAATCTGGCGCAGCTGTACCACTTCCTCTCGGATACGGTGCTGCTCACCGGCGACGGCTTCGAGCCCCCGGTCGCGGCGCCGCAGTGGGGGATCGTGGACCGGCCGGCGGCGGCGCAGGACGGCCCGCGGATCGGCGTGCTGTACTACCGCGCCCAGCACCTCGCGGGCAACACCGCCTACATCGACGCGCTCGCCACGGCGATCGAAGCGCGCGGCGCCGTGGCGGTGCCGATCTTCTGCGCCTCGCTGCGCACCGCCGACGACGCCCTCTTCGCCGAGCTCAGCACGCTCGACTCCCTGGTCGTCACGGTGCTCGCCGCGGGCGGCGTCAACGCCGCCGGTGCCGCGGCCGGCGGCGACGACGAGTCCTGGGACGTGGGCCGCCTCGCCGCGCTCGACATCCCGATCCTGCAGGCCCTGGCGCTCACCACCTCCCGCGAGCAGTGGGAGGGCAGCGACGACGGCCTCAGCCCGCTCGACGTGGCGACACAGGTCGCGATCCCGGAGTTCGACGGCCGGATCATCACCGTGCCCTTCTCCTTCAAGGAGATCGGCGACGACGGGCTGCCCGCGTACGTCCCGGACGCCGAGCGCGCCGACCGGGTCGCGGGCCTCGCGCTGCGGCACGCGCGGCTGCGATCCATACCGAACGCGGACAAGAAGATCGCGCTCATGCTCTCCGCGTACCCCACCAAGCACGCCCGTATCGGCAACGCCGTCGGCCTGGATACGCCGCAGTCGGCGCTGGAACTGATCCGTCGCCTCGCGGACGCGGGCTACGACGTCGGCGCACCGTCGGACATCCCCGGGCTCGAGGCCGACGACTCCGACGCCTTCATCCACGCCGTCATCGCCCGCGGCGGCCAGGACCCGGACTGGCTCTCCGACGAGCGGCTCGACGGGAGCGAGGTCACCGTCGACCCCGCGATCTACCGCGCCTGGTTCGCGACGCTCCCGCGGGACCTGCGCGACGCGGTGACCGAGCACTGGGGCCAGGCGGCAGGCTCGCTGTTCACCACCGGCTCGGGGGACATCGCGATCGCCGCGCTGCGGTTCGGGAACCTCACCGTCATGGTGCAGCCGCCGCGCGGCTTCGGTGAGAACCCCGTCGCGATCTACCACGACCCGGACCTGCCGCCCAGCCACCACTACCTGGCGAGCTACCGCTGGCTCGCCGACCGCGAGCACGGCTTCGGCGCCGACGCGGTCATCCACCTCGGCAAGCACGGCAACCTGGAGTGGCTGCCCGGCAAGACGCTCGGCATGTCCGCCTCGTGCGGCACGGACGCCGCGCTCGGGGACCTGCCGCTGATCTACCCGTTCCTGGTCAACGACCCGGGCGAGGGCACGCAGGCCAAGCGCCGCGCGCACGCCGTGCTCGTCGACCACCTGATCCCGCCGATGGCGCGCGCGGAGAGCTACGGCGACATCGCGCGGCTGGAGCAGCACCTCGACGAGTACGCCAACGTGCAGAGCCTGGACCCGGCGAAGCTGCCGATGATCCGGCAGCAGATCTGGACGCTGCTGCAGGCGGCGAAGCTCGATCACGACCTCGGCCTGGAGAACCAGCCCGACGAGGACGCCTTCGACGACATGATCCTGCACGTCGACGGCTGGCTGTGCGAGATCAAGGACGTCCAGATCCGCGACGGCCTGCACATCCTGGGGGCGGCACCGTCGGGCGACGCGGAGACCGACCTCGTGCTCGCCATGC
Source organism: Tsukamurella sp. USMM236 (assembly GCF_037148755.1). NCBI lineage: Bacteria > Bacillati > Actinomycetota > Actinomycetes > Mycobacteriales > Tsukamurellaceae > Tsukamurella > Tsukamurella sp. USMM236. The sequence continues at coordinate 217,420 of NZ_JBBCSS010000002.1, read as the reverse complement.
TCCGGGCCAAGCAGATGTGGGCGGGCTCCGTGCACACGCCGGGCCTGCGCGAGGCCCTGGGCCTGGAGGAGGACGGCACCGCGTCGAAAGCGAAGACGGACGAGTTCGAGGCCCGCGCCCGCGAGCTCGTCGTCGCCGCCGCGGCCGCCGACTGGGCACCGTCGGCGATGCCGGGCCTCACGGACGACCCGGCCGTGGCCAAGATCCTGGACTTCGCGGCGACCGAGGTCGTGCCGCGACTGCGCCGCACCGGCGACGAGCTCGACCACGTGCTGCGCGCGCTCGCCGGCGGCTTCGTGACCGCGGGCCCGTCGGGCTCGCCGCTGCGCGGGCTGATCAACGTGCTGCCGACCGGCCGCAACTTCTACTCCGTGGATCCGAAGGCGGTGCCCTCGCGGCTCGCCTGGGCGACGGGGCAGGAGCTGGCCGCCTCGCTGGTCTCGCGATACCGAGACGAGCACGGCGAGTACCCGAAGTCGGTGGGGCTGTCGGTGTGGGGCACGTCGGCCATGCGTACCGCCGGCGACGACATCGCCGAGGTGCTGGCGCTGCTCGGCGTCACGCCCGTGTGGGACGAGCAGTCCCGGCGCGTGTCCGGCCTCGAGGTCATCGGACTGGAGGAGCTCGGCCGCCCGCGCATCGACGTCACCGTCCGCATCTCCGGCTTCTTCCGCGACGCCTTCCCGCACGTCGTGGCGATGCTCGACGACGCCGTGCAGCTGGTGGCGCAGCTCGACGAGCCGGACGACTCCAACTTCGTCGCCGCGCACACCCGCGCCGCGCTCGCGGACCACGGCGATCCCCGTCGGGCCACCACGCGGGTGTTCGGCTCCAAGCCCGGCACCTACGGCGCCGGCCTGTTGCAGCTCATCGACTCGAAGAACTGGCGCAGCGACGCCGACCTCGCGGAGGTCTACACGGCCTGGGGCGGCTACGCCTACGGCCGCGGGCTCGACGGGGCGCCGGCCGCCGACGACATGCGCGCCGCGTACCGGCGGATCAACGTCGCGGCGAAGAACATCGACACCCGCGAGCACGACATCGCCGACTCGGACGACTACTTCCAGTACCACGGCGGCATGGTCGCGACGGTCCGTCATCTCACCGGTTCGGACCCCGAGGCCTACGTCGGCGACTCGACCCGGCCGGACGCGGTGCGGACGCGCACGCTGAGCGAGGAGACGAACCGCGTCTTCCGCGCCCGCGTCGTGAACCCGCGGTGGATGGCGGCGATGCGCCGGCACGGCTACAAGGGCGCCTTCGAGATGGCCGCGACGGTCGACTACCTCTTCGGCTTCGACGCCACCGCCGGCGTGATGGCCGACTGGATGTACGAGAAGCTCACCGAGAACTACGTCCTCGATCCCGAGAACCGGAAGTTCATGGAGGAGTCCAACCCGTGGGCGCTGCACGGCATCGCCGAGCGGCTCCTCGAGGCCTCGCAGCGCGAGCTGTGGAAGTCCCCGGACCCCGAGCTCCTCGCCGCCCTCCAGCAGGCCTACCTCGACACCGAAGGCGACCTCGAGGACCGCTGATCCCGATTGAACGTCGTTTTGGAGAACGCCACCTGCGGGTTTCCTCTCCAAAACGTCGTTCAATCGCGAGGGGGCCGGGAACCATTCGCCCGGATCGCCCGTTGTACCGGTATGAAGCTCTTCGCGTTCCTGACCTACATCGTCGTGGAGATCGCGGCGTTCGCCGGGCTGGTGTCCTGGCTCGGCTTCGGCTGGGCCGTGCTGGCGATGATCGGCGCCACCGTGCTCGGCGTGCTCATGCTGCGCCGGACCGCCGCGGGCGTGCTCCGCGACCTCGGGGAGGCCCTCGACGGGCAGCGGTCCGCGGGCCCCGCGCTGATGGACACTGCGATCCTCGCGGCGGCCGTCTTCCTGCTCGCCGTGCCCGGCGTGGTGAGCACCGCCCTCGGCCTGCTGCTGTTGGTCAAGCCGGTGCGCGCGGTGGTCCGGCCCGCGGTCGCGTACGTCGGCGCCAAGCGCGTCGCGTCCTTCGTCGAGGAGTCCGGCCTGGTCACGGTCCTCGCCGGCCAGCCGCGCGGCTACGGCACCGTCGTCGACGGTGACGTGGTCACCGACCAGCGCACGCCGGCCGAGCCCGTGGTCGACTTCGGCGGCCCGGGACCGCGCCCGGGGTACCGCGAGTTGCCGCCCGCCCCGTAGTTGGCAGACTGGTCCTTCGTGACCACCGAACTGCTCGTCGGCGGGCGGATCTACACGCCCACGTCCACCACCGCCACTGCGATCGCCGTCGAGAACGGGGTGATCGGCTGGATCGGGGAGGATCGCGCGGCGCGGGCCCTGCACCCGGACGCGCAGGTCACCGACCTCGCCGGCGCCTTCGTCGCGCCCGCCTTCGTCGACACCCACGTGCACGTGACCGCGACGGGCCTCGCGCTCACCGGCCCCGACCTCACCGGCGGGCTCGACGCCGTCCGCGCGGCGCTCTCCGGCGCCTCCGGCGACACCGTGATCGCCCGCGGATGGGACGACACCACCTGGGAACGCCCGCTGCAGCGCACCGACCTCGACGAGCACCGCGTGATCTACGCGGCCCGCATCGACGAGCACTCCGCGCAGGCCAGCACCGCGCTGCGCGCCCTCGTGCCCGGCCTGGACGGCCTCGCCGGCTTCTCGCCCGACGGTCCGCTCACCGCCGCCGCGCACCACGCCGTCCGCGCGGCCGCCACCGACGCTCTCACCGACGCGCAGATCACCGCCGCCCAGACCGCCGCCCTCGACGCCGCCGCGGCTGCCGGCATCGCCGCCGTCCACGAGTGCGGCGGGCCCGACATCGCGGGGGAGCGCGACTTCACTCTCCTCGGCGCCCTCGAGCACGGCGTCCACGTGCGCCGCTACTGGGGCGAGGCCGCCCGCGACGCCGACCACGCCCGCGCGATCATCTACCGCACCGGGGCGGACGGCCTGGCCGGCGACCTCTTCGTCGACGGATCGCTCGGCAGCCGCACCGCCCTGCTGCACGCGCCGTATGCGGACGTACCGTCGACCGGCGTCGCCTACCTCGACCAGGACGCCGTCACCGCGCACGTCCTGGCCTGCACCCGAGCCCGGATCCAGGCAGGCTTCCACGCCATCGGCGACGCGGCGGTCGCCCGGGTGGTCGCCGCGTTCGCGGCGGCCGTCGACGCCTTCGGCGGGCCGCGGGTCGCCTCCTGCGGGCACCGGATCGAGCACGCGGAGATGGTCACGCCGGACGAGGCCGCGAAGCTGGGCGACTGGGGCGTCAACGCCTCGATGCAGCCGCAGTTCGACGCCCTGTGGGGCGGCCCCGACGGGATGTACGCGCGCCGCCTCGGCGCGGAGCGCGCCGCGACCCTCAACGACTTCGCCCTGCTCGCGAAGAACGCCGTGCCGCTCGCCTTCTCCTCGGACTCGCCCGTCACCCCGCTCGATCCCTGGGCCACCCTGCGTGCCGCGACGCAGCACCACACGCCGGGCAGCGCTGTCTCGCCCCGCGCCGCGTTCGCCGCCGCCACCCGCGGCGCCTGGCGCGCCGGGGGAGTCCGCGACGGCGTCGCCGGGACCCTGGTCCCCGGCGCGCCCGCGACGTTCGCGGTGTGGGACGCCGACGAGCTGGTGGTCCGCGCACCGTCGGACGCCGTGCAGCGCTGGTCGACCGACCCCCGCGCCGGCGTCGCGCCGTTGCCCGACCTCGCGCCCGGCGCCCGCCTGCCCCGCTGCCAGCGCACCGTGGTCGACGGCCGGACGGTGTTCGCGGCGTGACACTCCTGGTCCGCGGGGGAGCCGCGCTGCTCGCCGGCGTCGCGCTGTTCTTCGCCTTCCCGCCCGCGGGCCTGTGGTGGCTCGCCCCGGTCGGCGTCGCGGCGCTCGTCGCCGTGCTCGCCACCCGCGAGCGCCCGACACTCCGCGGCGGCTTCGGGTACGGCCTCCTCGCCGGTCTGGGCCTGTTCATCCCGCTGCTCAAGTGGATCGACTCCATGGTGGGCGCACTTCCGTGGATCGGCCTCGGGATCACCTGCGCGCTCTACTACGGCGTCTTCGGGCTGATCGCGACGCGCGTGGTCCGCGCCCCCGGCGGCCCCGTGTGGGTCGCGGCGGCGTTCGCCGTGACCGAGTGGGCCCGCGCTTCCTTCCCCTTCGGCGGCTTCCCGTGGGGCCGGCTCGCGTTCAGCCAGGCCGACGGTCCGCTGCTCGCCCTCGCCCGGTACGTCGGGGCGCCCGGCCTGTCCTTCGCGGTGGCCCTGCTCGGCGCCTGTCTCGCCGCCGCGGGCGTCGCGGCGTACCGTCGCGCGGACCGTCGGACGTTCCTGCTGCCCGCGGCCGCGGCCGCCCTCGTCGCGATCGGCGCGGCGGCGGCGTGGCCGGCCGTCGGCGCACCGTCGGCGGGGCGCGAGGTGACCATCGCCGCGATCCAGGGGAACGTGCCGGAGCAGCGCTGGGACGTCGCGACCCAGCGCGAGGCCGTGCTCACCAACCACCTGACCGAGACGCACCGACTCGCGACCGAGGTCCGGGAGGGCCGGCAGAAGCAGCCCGACGTGGTGATCTGGCCGGAGAACTCCTCGGACGTCTCGCCGGAACGCGACCCGGACGTCGCGGCCAGGATCCGCGCGGCGGCAGCCGACGTGGGCGCCCCCATCCTGGTCGGCACCGTGCACTACGACGGCACCGGCCGCTACTACAACAGCATGACCCTCATCGACGCGAGCGGCCCGCTGGAGCGGCACGACAAGGCGATCCTGCAGCCCTTCGGCGAGACCATGCCGATGCGGGACTTCTTCCGCCTGTTCAGCGACTACGTCGACCTCGCGAACGATTTCACCCCGGGCAGCGGGCCTGGCGTGGTGCGCCCGAACGGCGTCCCGCTCGGCGTCGCCACCTGCTACGAGGTGGCCTTCGACCGGGCGCTGCGCGGGTCCGTCGAGAACGGCGCGCAGATGCTCACCGTGCCCACCAACAACGCCACCTTCGGGCGCACCGGGATGACCTATCAACAGCTCGGCATGTCCCGGGTCCGGGCCGTCGAGCTGGACCGCGACGTGGTGGTCGCCGCCACCACCGGGGTGAGCGCCCTGGTGCGCCCCGACGGCGAGGTGACCCGGCAGACGAGCATCTGGACCAACGACCACCTCGTCGAGACGATCCGCCTGCGCGACGGCCTCACCCCGGCCGCGCGACTGGGGGATTGGGGCGAGGTGGCACTGCTCGTGGCCACCCTCTGCGGAATCGCGATGGCGATAAGGCACGATGGAGGTCTGTTTCAGCCCCGCCCACGGACCGAGGAACCTGCATGAGTGAGACGTCAGCGCCGTCGTCGAAGACGCTGGTGATCATCCCCACGTACAACGAGCTGGAGAACCTGCCGCTCATCGTGGGCCGGCTGCACCGCGCGCAGCCCGGTGTCGACGTGCTCGTGGTCGACGACAACAGCCCCGACGGGACCGGCGACCTCGCCGACTCGTTGGGAGCCGAGGATCCCCGGATCCACGTGCTGCACCGGGCCGAGAAGAACGGCCTCGGCGGCGCCTACATCGCGGGCTTCAAGTGGGCCCTGGAGCGCGACTACCGCGTCATCGTCGAAATGGACGCCGACGGCTCGCACGCCCCGGAGCAGCTCGAGCGGCACCTCGCCGCGATCGACGCCGGCGCCGACCTGGTGATCGGTTCCCGCTACGTCTTCGGCGGCAAGACCGTGAACTGGCCGCTCTCGCGCCAGCTGATCTCGCGCGGCGGCAACGTGTACAGCCAGGTCATGCTGGGCACCCGTATCCGCGACATCACCGGCGGCTACAAGGCCTTCCGCCGCGAGACCCTGGAGGGCCTCGGCCTCGACGAGGTCGAGTCGCTGGGCTACAGCTTCCAGATCGACCTGACCTGGCGCGCCGTGCAGGCCGGCTTCACCGTGGTCGAGGTGCCCATCACCTTCACCGAGCGGGTGATCGGCGACTCGAAGATGAGCGGCTCGATCTTCAAGGAGGCGGCCACCCTGGTGCCGAAGTGGGGCTTCCGGGCCCGCAAGCGCAAGCTGCAGAAGCTGCGCGGCAAGTAGGACCGCAGGAACGCCGAAGGGCCCCGGAGTGATCCGGGGCCCTTCGTGTTCGTCGGACGAACCTCGCGTTACTTACCGCGCCGCGCCTTGAGCAGGTCCAGCCGCTCCTTGAGGAGCTCCTCGAGCTCGCCCTCGGACCGCCGCTCGAGCAGCATGTCCCAGTGCGTGCGCGGCGGCTTCGCCTTCTTCTCCTCGGGTGCGACCCCGTCGATCAGGGTGCCCTCGAGCCCGTTCTTGCACAGCCAGGTGCCGGGGAGCTCGGCGTCGTCCGCGAACGGGACGTCGAACTCCTCACCGTTGTCCGTGCGGTACCGCGCCACCCGGCGCGGAGCGAGGTCGTGGTCCCGATCCGTCTCATAGCTCACCGCGCCAAGGCGGCTGCCCCGTAGAACTCGATCTGCCATGCTTCTCCCAACCTCATGCCTACGCCGAACATTCCCAGTCTACCCGGTTCACTAGACTGCGGCCCATGACCACCGCTCGCCGTCGCAGGTCCGCCGCATGTGCGTGGTGCGGGCGCGAGGTGGTCTCCGAGGGGCCGGGCCGCACCCGCAAGTACTGCCGCCGGTCCTGCCGGCAGCGCGCCTACGAGTCCCGCAACGCCCTCGCCGGTACCTCGTTGCCTCCGGATTCCGTGGTCCTCACCGCGGACGAGGCCGAGTCGGTCGGGGAGCGTATGTTCGAGGTGAGATGCGCCGCGGAGGACGTGCGGACCGCCATCGCCGAGGGCGCCGAGCCGGCCGAACTCGCCGAGCTCGCGGACCGGCTCGTCGAGACCGCGCGCGCCGCAGAACGCCTGCGCTGACCACGCGCCGAACCACGAGAGGGAAGTCGATGACCCACGCCCGGACGCGGTTCGCCGCAGTGCTCCTCGCGATGCTGCTCGCCGTCGCGTCGTGCGCGTCGGACAAGCCCACCCCGGTGATCTCGCAGGAGCCCGCGCCGCCCGCGCCCGCGGCGCTGCCCGCGGACTGGAACGAGTCGACGGTCCAGGTGCCCGTGAGCGCGGGCGCCGCCGTCTACGTCTCGCCGCGCAATCCGCAGCGACTGCGCGCCGCGCTGATCCTCGCCGGGTCGGACCGGGCCGGGCAGATCGCCGCGCGCGAGCTCTCGGTGATGCTCGCCCAGCACGGCGTGGCCTCGCTGCGGTTCGAGGGCGCACCGTCGGACGTCCCGGACTACGCGGCCCAGCTGGACCGCGCGGGGAAGGGCCTCACGGCGCTCGCCGAGCGGTCCGGCCTGGGCGACGACCGGCTGCTGGCCGTCGGGCACGGTGCGTCGGCGGCCCTGACGCTCGCGCTGGGCACCGGCGCCACCGGACGCGCTGCCGTGCCGATGGCCCTCATCGAGCCCGTGCTGACCGGCCTGCCCGCGGGGACGCCCGACGTACTGCGCACCGCGATGACCCTGCCGCCGCAGAAGCACAACATCGTCACCTGCTCGGACGCGGACGTCGCGGTCGACTGCTCCGCCACGCAGGACCTCGCCGACGTGATGACCGGCACCCACGCGAACTACGTGCGGCTGCGCGGCGTGAGCCACGCCCTGCAGGAGGACGCCTCCCGCGATCCGGCGCGCTACGGAAGCGACCTGCCCTTCTCCGCCACGCTGTTCCGCTCGCTCGGCTCGTGGGTGACGATGCAGTGACCCGGGCTCGGCGGGGAGCACCCGCGCTGGCGGCGGGCGCCGCGGTGGCGTGGTCCAACGCGGCGCTGCCGCGCCTCGCGGACCGGTTCGGCTGGAACCGGGACGCCCGCTCGGCGGCGACGCTCGCCTTCTGCGCCGCGGACGCCGCCCTCGCCCGGTCGCACGTCCCGACGGCGGCCGGCGTCGTCGCCGGGGGAGCGCTCGCCGGGGCGGGTCTGGCCCTCGTCCGGCCCGTGCGGCGGGAGGCACCGTCGAACCGGGCGAAGTGGGTCCTCGTGGACATCCCGCTGGGCACCGCGCTGCCGGAGGAACTGCTCTTCCGCGGGTCGCTGACGCCGGCGCTGGAGGCCGCCTACGGCCGACGGGCGGGCGCCGTGGCGGGGCCGCTGACGTTCGGTTTGTGGCACGTCGGCGCCGCGCACAGCGCTCACGACCCCGTCCTTCCGACAATCGGCGTCACCGCGGGCTTCGGGGCCCTGATGGACGCCCTCGCGCGACGAACCGGCAGGTGGTGGCCCTGCTTCGTGGTCCATTGGATGCTGAACGCGAGCGGTGTGATCCTCAGCTCAGGTTCAGGGATTTCTTCACCTGAGGCCCTGGACCCGTAGAATCGTGCGCAAAGCTTGATACCGCAGGAGGAACAACGATGACTGACCGGAACCTCGGTCCCACCGGCGTCGACCGGCGCGGCTTCGCACGCCTGGGCGCGGGCGCCGCAGCGGCGATCGTCGCCGCGACGGCCTCCGCGGCCGTCGCGGGCGCAGCGCCCACCACCCCGTCGCGCCCGACCACCCCGCGCCCGGCCACGCCGCGGCCCACCGGCCCGTCCACGCCCTCGGGCGCCACCGAGACGAGCACGACCGTCGCGGCCTCGCCGGAGCCTCCCGTCGCGACCAAGACCGGCTGGGTCGCCCTCGCGGACGACAACACCAAGCAGATCACCGTGTGGCACGACGGCGAGGTCGTCAAGACCATGCCGACGTCCTTCGGCACCAACAAGCACCCCACGCCGAACGGCACGTACTACACCATGGAGAAGAAGCGCGACATGTACATGGACTCGTCCACGTACGGCGTGCCGGTCGACTCGCCGGAGGGCTACCGCACCTACGTCGAGTACGCCACGCGCATGTCCTGGAGCGGCATCTTCGTGCACGCCGCCCCGTGGTCGGTGAACCAGCAGGGCGTCTCCAACGTGAGCCACGGCTGCCTCAACGTGAGCACGGCCAACGGCAAGTACTTCTACGACAACTTCCCGATCGGCTCGCCGATCGTGGTGCGCAACACCGTCGGCGGCACCTACGTGCAGGGCTCGTAGGCCCCTTCCCGGAGGGCCTCCCGGCCCGCACACGACGAATGAACCCGCCCCCTCTGGAGGGGGCGGGTTCTCTCGGTTCCGGGTCAGGCGATCAGACGCCGGCCTTCGACGCCGCCGCGACGGTGCCGAACTTCAGCTCGGGGGCGTCGACGCGCGAGCGCTGGTAGTCCAGCGAGTCCAGCACGAAGTTGTGCCGGATCATCCACGGCTGCTCCGTGGCGGCCTTGGGCATCGCGTCGGGCGACCGCTGCACGTAGCCCGAGCTCAGGTCGAGCGCGGGGTGCTCGGTCAGCACCTTGCCGCCGACCTGCGGCTCGACGTGCGTGTAGCCCTTGACCACCATGTGGTTGAGCAGGCGCGCGATGCCGCGGGCCGAGATGTCGGCGCGCAGCGTCCACGAGTTGTTGGTGTAGCCGATGATGAACGCGAAGTTCGGCACGCCCTCGAGCATGTAGCCGTTGTACGCGAACTTGTCGTTGGGCTTGATCGGGGCGCCGTCGACGTTGACCTCGACGCCGCCGAAGGCCAGCAGCTGCAGGCCGGTCGCGGTGATCACGATGTCGGCCTGGAGCTCGCGGCCCGAGGTCAGGCGGATGCCCTTCTCGGTGAAGGTCTCGATGGTGTCGGTGACCACCTCGGCCTTGCCGTCCTTGATCGTCTTGAACAGGTCGCCGTTCGGGACGACGCAGAGGCGCTGGTCCCAGGGCTCGTACTTCGGCTTGAAGTGGACGTCCACGTCGTAGCCCTCGGGCAGCATGGCCTGGTTGAGCTTGCGCAGGAACTTGCGCGAGGTCTTCGGGAACGACCGTGCGAGGACGTACTGGCCGACGTTGATCACGGCGTTCACGTTGCGCGTGATGTTGTGCGAGACGGTCGCCGGGAGCACCTTCGCGCCGAACATCGTCAGCGGGTCGGCGTTGGGGACCGGCAGCACGTACGTGGGGGAGCGCTGCAGCATGGTGATGTGCTCGACGTCGTCGGCCATCGACGGGATCAGGGTGATGGCGGTGGCGCCGGACCCGATGACCACGACCTTCTTGTCCTTGTAGTCGAGGTCCTCGGGCCAGTGCTGCGGGTGCACGATCTGGCCCTGGAACCGGTCCACGCCGGGGAAGGGCGGCTCGTAGCCCGCCTCGTAGTTGTAGTAGCCGGTGCACGCCACGAGGAAGCGCGACTGGTACACGACCTGCTCGCCGTCGCGCTCCGCCGTGACGGACCACAGGTCGGTACGCGAGTCGAAGTCGACGGTGCCGACCTTGGTGTTGAAGCTGATGTTCTTGGTGATGCCGAACTTCGCGGCGGCCTCTTCGATGTAGGCCTTGATCTCCGGGCCGCTGGCGAGGCGGTTGGTGCCCTTCCACGGGAGGAAGGGGTAGCTGAGGCTGAAGATGTCGGAATCGGAGCGGATACCGGGGTACTTGAACAGGTCCCAGGTGCCGCCCATCTCGGCGCGCTGCTCGAGAACGGCGTAGCTGAAGTGCGGGACCTCGTTCGACACGCGGTAGGCGGTGTCGATGCCGGCGAGACCGGCGCCCACGATGAGCACGTCCTTGTAGATCGCCTCGGGATTGGCCACGGGAGTCTCCTCGTCGAAGTGGTGACGGTCCCGGCGGTGGCTGCCTACTGAGACCAATTCAATAACGTTCCCGCCATGCTACAACGCGGTAGCTTGCGGGTCTACGTCTATCACCCCGGCGTCACCCGACGACGAGGTTCTCCCCGTCGCGGCGCACGGGGACCGAGGCCAGCGCCGTTTTCGCGGGCCCGCCCTCGACCGCGCCCGTGCCGCCGTTGAACTTGCTCCCGTGCGCCGGGCACTGCAGGGACAGGCCGTCCTGCGCCGCCACGGTCACGCCCTGATGGGTGCACGCGGCGTCGAAGGCGACGAACGCTCCGTCGGTGGGCTGGGCGACCACGTAGGGCTTCGCGCCCGCGATCACCACGGCGCTCCCGACGGGCACCTGGGCAACGGGGATCCGGGCGCCGCCGCCCGGCGCCGTGCCGCCGCCGGAGGTGCCGTTCGACGAGGTGTCGTTCGCTGGAGTGGAGCCCGACGAGGAGTCGTCGGTCTTCGAGGTCGTTCCACAGGCCACCGCGACGGGCAGGATCGCGATACCGGGAAGGGCCGCGAGCACCGCGCGCCGCGTGGGGCAGAAGGTTGGCTGAGTTGTCTGCATCACAGGGTCCACTCTGCCAGCATTGATGCGTGCTCACCGAGATCGCGGGAATTCCGAGTCATCCGCTGTTGGTCCATGCCGCGGTGGTCCTGTTGCCACTCGCCGCGCTGGCCCTCGTCGTCGCCGCGTGGTGGCCCTCGGCCCGCGCCCGGTTGGGCGTCGGATTGCCCGTGTTGGCGCTGGTCGCGGCGCTGGCGTGCTACCTCGCGAAGGAGTCGGGGGAGAAGCTGGAGCAGCGCCCGTCGATGGAGGGGATGCGCGAGCAGATCGCGGGCCACGAGACCCAGGGGACGGCCACGTTCCTGTGGTCGCTGGCGTTGCTCGTCGTCGCGGTCCTGGTGTGGGCCGGGTCCAGCCCGGCGGTCGCCTCCCGCGCCTCCGGGGCGACGGTGCTGTCCGGTCGCGCGGGGTCCGTCGTGTTGGGCGTGCTGTCGACGGTCGCCGCCGCCGCGTGCATCTGGGGCGTGATCGCCGCCGGGCACTCCGGCGCGACGATGGTGTGGTCCGGACTCTGAGTCGCCCGGCCTCGGCCCGACGGGTCCGAGCTACGCCGGTCCGGTCTGCGTCGCGTGGGCCTGCGTGAGGAACTGGTAGCCGGCCGCGTTCGCGGTGATCCCGGCGCGCTCGTCCTCGGACAGCTCGCGCCGCACCTTGGCGGGCACCCCCGCGACCATCGAGCCGGGCGGCACCTCCATCCCCTGGGGGACCAGCGCGTTGGCGGCGATCAGGCTGCCGGCGCCGATCACCGCGCCGTTGAGCACGACCGCGCCCATCCCGATGAGCACGTCGTCGCCGACGGTGCAGCCGTGCACCACGGCGTTGTGTCCGATGGACACCCGCTCGCCGACGGTCAGCGGGAAGCCCGGGTCGGCGTGCATCGCCACGCCGTCCTGGACGTTGCTGTTCTCGCCGATGACGATGGGCGTCGTGTCGCCGCGGACCACGGCGCTGTAGAACACCCCGACGCCCGGCCCGAGCTCCACGTCGCCCACGACGGTGGCGGTCTCGGCCACCCACGCCGTCTCGGCGATGCGGGGCGTCTTGTCTGCGAACCGAGCGATCACTCGCGGCCTCCTCAGGCGATTCCAGTGGTGCCGAGGAGCTTACCCACGGCGTAGGTGACGGCCATCGCGATGAGGCCGCCGATCACGACGCGAGCCGTCGCGCGCCGGACGTCCGCGTCGCCCAGCCGCGCGGAGACGTAGCCGGTGAGCGCGAGCCCCACCAGCACCGAGAGCACGATGGCCAGGATCCGCTGCCCCTCGATGAGCGAGGCCAGGATCGGGATGCTCGCGCCCACGCTGAACGAGACGGCCGAGGACAACGCAGCCGCGACCGGACTGGTCAGGTTCTCCTCGTCGATGCCGAGCTCGGCGTCGAGGTGCGCCTGCAGCGGGTCGTTCGCGGTGAGCTCCTCGGCGACCAGGCGCGCCGTCGTGGGGGAGAGCCCCTTCTGCCGGTAGATCTGCTCCAGCTCGGCGAACTCGTCGTCTGGCATCTCCTTGAGCTCGGCCTTCTCCTTGGCGATGAGCGCGACCTCGGTGTCGCGCTGCGTGCTCACCGAGACGTACTCGCCGAGCGCCATCGACACCGCGCCCGCGGTGAGGCCCGCGATGCCCGCGGTGAGGATCGCCGAGGACTCGCCGGTGGCCGCGGCCACGCCGATCACGATGCCCGCCGTCGAGATCAGCCCGTCGTTCGCGCCGAGCACGCCCGCCCGCAGCCAGTTGAGACGGTCCCCGATCGCGGCGTGGTGCGGCTCGAATTCGTGTGTGCCTTCACCGATCTGCTCAGCCATGGGAAGGAGTCTAGGTACGTTCGTGGCATGACTGCAGCGCAGATAGGACTTCCCCGTCGGCTCGCGGTCGGAGGGGGCGCACTCGCCGACTCCGGCCGCCTGGTCCGGGACCTCGGCTTCTCCCGACCGGTGGTCGTGACGGACGCCTTCCTCTCCGCGCAGGGCACGGTCGCTCGGCTGGTCGCGGCCCTGACCGACGCGGGCTGCGAGGTCTCCGTCTTCGACCGCACGGTGCCCGACCCGACCACCGATTCGCTCGCGCCCGGCCTCGCCGTTGTCCGCGAGCACGGCGCGGACTGCGTCATCGGTCTCGGCGGCGGCAGCCCGCTGGACACGGCGAAGGCCCTCGCGGTGCTCGCCGCGGGCGGCGGCACGATGCGGGACTACAAGGCCCCGACGGTCACCGTCGGGCCCGCGCTCCCGGTGATCGCGATCCCGACGACGGCCGGCAGCGGCAGCGAGGCCACGCAGTTCAGCATCATCACCGACAGCGCGAGCGACGAGAAGATGCTCTGCCCGGGACCGGCGTTCCTCCCGGTCGCGGCGATCGTCGACTACGAGCTCACCCTGTCGATGCCCGCGCGGCTGACGGCGGACACCGGCGTGGACGCCCTCACCCACGCGATCGAGGCGTACGTCAGCCGCAAGGCGAATCCGTTCGCCGACGGCTTCGCCCTCACCGCGATCTCGACGATCTCCGCCAACATCCGCGCCGTCTACGCCGACGGTGCCGACCGCCCGGCCCGCGAGGCGATGATGCTCGCCGCCACGCAGGCCGGCGTCGCCTTCTCGAACAGCTCGGTCGCGCTCGTGCACGGCATGAGCCGGCCGATCGGCGCGCATTTCCATGTGGCGCACGGACTGTCGAACGCGATGCTGCTGCCCGCGGTGATGCGCTTCTCCGTCGGCGCGGCGCCGGCCCGCTACGCGGACTGCGCCCGGGCGTACGGGCTGGCGGGCGACTCCGACGAGGCCCTCGCACAGGCGCTCGTCGGCGCGATCGAGCAGCTCTGCGCCGACCTGGCGGTGCCCACGCCGCGCGCGTACGGCATCGACAAGGCGCGGTGGGACGAGCTGGCCCCGCTCATGGCGGAGCAGGCCCTGGCGTCGGGCTCACCCGGCAACAACCCGCGCGTTCCCGACGCCGCCGAGATCGTCGCCTTGTACGACGAGGTCTACGGCTAGGCGGCGGTCTCCGCCGCGACGCTCGCGGCCTGCTCGGTCACGTCGGGCTCGGAGACCTCGGCCGCCGGGGTCTCCGACGCTGCGACCTCGGTGGACGGGGCCTCGGGCGCGGGGGTCTCGGCCGGCGGGTCCGAGGGGGTCGACGGGACCGAGCCACCGGTGACCGGCTCCGGCGTCGCGACCGGCTCGGTCGGGGGAGTCGACGGTGCGGGCACCACGGCCGTCGCCTGCTCCGTCGGCGCCACCGGCTCAGCCGCGGGCGTCGTCTTCTGCTCGCTGCTCGCGACCAGCTCGGCGACGGTCACCCCGTCGGGCCGGTCGGTGCCGTGCCGTGCGGGCGGCGCGGTCCGCTCGGCCGGCGAGGAGACCGGAAGTCCGGGAATCAGGCCCGAGTCGCCGGGCTCGGGCACCGGGATCAGGGCGTTCAGGAGCTGGTCGAACTCCTTCGGCACGGCGATGCCGTTGCGGCGCAACATCCAGCCCCACGGATTCTCGCCCGTGTCGATCGACACCCAGGTCGTGTTGTCCTCGGTCCACGTCCGTTTGACGGTGCCGTTCGCGTAGGTCTCGACGGTCACGATGTTGCCGTTGCGGGTCTCGGTGCGGGTGCCGACGGGCGTCTCCGGGGTCGACCCCGGCGTGAAGGCCTCGCCGGTGATCGGCGAGTAGCGGCCGATGTTCTCCGCGGTGTAGACGGTGCCGTGCATCAGGAAGCCCGGCGGGAAGTAGAACGCGGCGACAAGGGGATTGACACCCATCCCGCAGCCGAAGTCGCCCTTGACGCAGATGCTGACCACCGTCGCGCCGGACGCGCCGTCGTTGCGAACGGGTCCGTTGTGGAGACCGGGGATGCCCGCGGGAATCAGGTTCCACGCGCCGGACCGGATGAAGCTCGGGCTGCCCTGCTCGATGACGGTGATTCCCGCGGACCCGCCCGACGGCTGCGGGTGATCCCTGCCGTACCGCAGCACCGCGAGGCCGACGACGTCGGCGCCCTGCGAGATCGTGTAGATCACGACCTCCTCGTTCGGGTCCTGCTTCGCCGCCGTGATCGCGTCGACGGTGGCCGCCGCGCCGATGTCGTTCGACTGCGCGTAGGTGTGCTTGCCGTCGCTGCTGAGGGCGAAGCCGGGGAAGCCGATGCCGAAGACGGCGGGGTGCTGGACGAAGACCGGCGCGGGGCCGGTGTAGTCGCGGCCGATCCGGGCCCACTGGTCCTTGCCGGTCGGATCGCTGGCCCCGCCGACGACGATGATCGTCTTGGCCGCGACCTGCGCGAGGAAGTCCGCGCCGCCGCCGGTGAGAGCGAGCACGCCCGCGAGTCCTGTTCCCGCCGCTGCGAGCGCGATCGGCCGGGGCTTGCGGAGGGCATGCCTCGCTGTCATCAGTTGCTCGCTTTCTCGAAGCAATGACGTGGGTCGTCGGTGCGCTGCTGATTGTGCCCGAAAATCGTTCCGGTGGAATGATTTCGTCGGATCTCACGGGAGGGAGACAGCGGCCCCGCCGTCCAGCGCGACAGCCGCCGCCCGCTGATCGCGGGCGACGGCCGTGGCGACGCCGCTGTCGGCTATGCCAGGAGCTTCTCCATGCGGGCGATCTCCGCCTGCTGGCCACTCTTGATCTGCTCGGCGAGCTTCCGGTTCTCCGGGTTGACGCCCTTCGCGAGCTCGGTGTCGGCCATGGTGATGGCGCCCCGGTGGTGCGCGATCATCATCGTGAGCCATTCGCGGTCGAACTCGGCGCCGCGCAGGGTGCCGAGCTTCTCCATCTGCGCGGGCGTCATCATCCCGTCCATGGCGTGCTCCATGGTGGCGCTGGGGGCGGGCTTGCCCCACTGCGCGAGCAGGCGGGTGAAGGCGTCCATCTCGGGCTGCTGAGCGCCCTGGACCTCGGCGGCGAGCTCGACGACCTCCGGGCGTGCCCCCTTGCCCTCGACGAGCTTGGCCATCTCGACGGCCTGGGCATGGTGCGGGTACATCATCGTGGCGAAGTCGACGTCGGCGTCGTTGAACTGCGCGGTGACCGCACTGCTCGACGGGGCCGACGAGCCCATGCTGTGGCCGGCGTGGTCGGCCGCGCCGGTGGCGGCGGTGCTCGACGGGGCGGTATCGGTCGACGCGCCGGTGGTGCACGCGCCGATCAGGGACGCGCCGACGGCGACGGCGGACAGCATGGTGGCGATACGGATACGTGAAACGGTCATCGTTGTTCCCTCTACGGGTCTCGGAGTGTTCTGATGGGTCGGCTCAGCGCGCCGCGGCCGGGGCGGCCGCGCGCGGGCGTCGATCAGACTCGGAGAACGCAGAGTTGGGCGAGGTCGAAGACCGTCCAGGACGGCGGACCCCGCGCGACGGCGGCGTGATCCGCCGGGGTGGTGCGGGCGGCACCGTCGGCGAGGGGGAGGACCGCGACGAGCGGTGGCGCGCCGACGGTCTTGTGCACGACGACGGTGCCGGCGCAGTCGTGCGACTCGTGGTCGTGGACCGCATCGACGGTCTGCTTCTGCACCGAGGTGCCGTGATCGGCCCGGTCCATCGTGGTGCGCTCAGTCGCGGAATCGCGGGGCGCGCCGTGGTGCGTCGTCGACGCGGACGCCGCGGGCATCGACATGGGAGGCATGCCGAGATGCATCAGGAGGACGGCGAGCGCGAGGAGCACGGCCGTGGTGGCCGCCGTCCATCCGCTCCGCATCGTCCGCACGCCCGAATGATACCCCAGTGGGGTATTGATCAGCGCTCCCGGAGTCGGACCTCGGCGAGGAGCTCGCGGGCGGCGGCGCGGGCGGCCGACGCATCGCCGGCGGCCACGGCGTCGATGACCGCGATGTGCGCGCACTCGTACGAGGTGGCGAAGCCGACGGGGAACTCCTGGAGGTGCTCCTGCAGGACGGGCACCAGCGAGTCGTAGAACTCGAGGTAGATCGTGTTGTGACTGGCGGCGACCACGCCGCGGTGCATCGCGAGATCCGCCGCGATGGCCTCCCGCTCGGCGCCGGATGCGACCTGCTCGGGTGCCCAGAGCCGGTTCCGGGCCTCGAGGAGGCGGCGCAGCTCGGCGACGTCGTCGTCGTCGCGGCGCTCCGCGGCGAGCCCGGCGGCGGTCACCTCGAGCGCCTCGCGAAGCTCGAGCAGGTCGGTGTCGCGCGCGGCGGAGAAGTAGTCACCCAGCGTGGAGGTGGCGCAGGCGGAGAGCACGTACGTGCCCGACCCCTGGCGCCGCTCCAACATGCCGGCGTGCACGAGCGCCTGCACCGCCTCGCGAACGGTGTTGCGCGCCGTGCCGGTGAGCTCGCGGAGCTCGGTCTCCGTGGGTATGCGCCCGCCCACGGGCCATCGCCCGCTGGCGATCTCGCCGCGGAGCTGTTCTGTGACCTGCGCTATCAAGGTCTGCCTGCGTACCGGTTGCATCACAGTCATCCTATCCGGACGGAAACCGTCTTGCCGTCATACATCCATTCATCCTATGATTTGTGTCGACCGTAAGGAGGGCGAATGACCAGCATCGCGACCGAGCCGCAGGAGGCCGACCAGACCATGGTGCGATCCGTGAAGCAGGGGCGGCTGCTCGTACTGCTCGCGATCGTGCTGTTCGCGCTGACGCTGCGGACCGCGGTCACATCGCTCACGCCGCTGCTCACGCGGATCAGCGAGGACCTCCACTTCGGCGCGACGATCATCGGCGTCTTCGGCATGCTGCCCACCGCGATGTTCGCCGCGGCGGGCATCGTGACGCCGTTCCTAACGAGCCGGATCGGCCTCGAGCGCACGACACTGGTGGCCGTCGTCGCGACCGCGATCGGCATCGGCGTGCGCTCCCTGATGGGCGGCACGCTCGGCCTGCTGGCGTTCTCGTGCCTCGCGCTGATCGGCATGGGCATCGGCAACGTCGTGCTGCCGCCCCTGGTCAAGCGCTACTTCTCGGACAACGTCGCCGTGCTCAGCACCGCGTACCTCACCTGCGTCCAGCTCGGCACGATGGTGCCCGCGCTCACCGCGGTCCCGGTCGCGGACGCCTACGGCTGGCGCGTCTCGCTCGCGATCTGGGCGATCATCCCGATCGCCGCGTTCCTGCCCTGGCTCGGCATCGTCCTGGCCCGGCGCGGCCACGACGTGGAGGACGTGACCGGGGAGGCACCGTCGGAGCCGACGGGCCGGATCTGGCGCTCCCCGCTGGCCTGGGGCGCGGCCGCGATGTTCGGCATGACCTCGCTGAACACCTACGCGATGTTCACCTGGATCCCGACGATCCTCTCGGACTCCGGCGGCAGTGCCGCGCTCGGCGGCAACATGGTCGCGCTGTTCTCCGGCGTCGGCTTCCTGGCGACGCTGATCGTGCCCGGCCTCTGCACCCGGATGGTGAACCCGTTCCCGCTGGTGATCGTGTTCCTCGGCTGCTTCGTCGTGGGCTTCCTGGGCCTGCTGTTCGCGCCGATGACCCTGACCTGGGTCTGGGTGATCGCGCTGGGGCTCGGCCCGACGACCTTCCCGATGGCGCTGACGCTGGTCAACCTGCGCACCCGCACGGGCGCCGGATCGGCCGCACTGTCCGGCTTCATGCAGGGCGTGGGCTACCTCGCGGCGTGCGCCGGCCCGCTCGGCTTCGGCCTGCTGCACGAGGCGACGCACGGCTGGACCGCGCCGTTCATGATGCTGTTCGCCTGCCTCGTGGTGCTCGGCCTCGGCGCCTACCAGGCGTGCAAGCCGCGCATGCTCGAGGACACCTGGAACTGATTTAGAACTTGCTGCTCCAGTAGTCCCAGAACTGCACCGCGATCAGCGTGAGCACGACGATGTACCAGAGCAGCACCAGGGCGGCGAGCCCCTGCTTGACCTGCTGGGTGGCCTTCGGGCCGAGCGCGGCGGCCACGGCGGTCGCGAGCACGATGGGCATGATCGTCCAGACGAGCATGCACCACAGGCACAGCGCGTGGATCACAAACAGGCTCGAGTAGATCAGGAAGATCACCAGAGCGACGCCGGCGGCGGCGCCGATCGCGAGCCCGGTCCAGAACCACCGGGGGAGTTCGACGCCGCCCGCGGCGAGCACGCCTGCGACGATCACCACCGAGAACGCCGCGATGCCGATCAGCGGGTTGGGGAAGCCGAACACCGATCCCTGCCAGGACTGCATCACCGAGCCGCACGAGATCGTCGGGTCGAAGCTGCATCCGGGGACGAAGTTCGGGTCCTCGAGCAGCTTGATCTTGTCGATGGTCAGCATCGCCGAGGCCAACAGCCCCAGCACGCCGGTCACGAGCAGCAGGATTCCGGTGGTACGACGGTTCTCGGTGGCCGGTGCGGCAGTCTCGATGGTGGACACGCCAGCGATCGTATGCGAACGCGCTGTGGACTCGCTGTCAGCGGACCGCCGACGGGGACGTCAGCCCCCGATGTACGTGGCCAGATGCTCTCCCGTCAGGGACGAACGTCCCGCCACCAGGTCCGACGGGGTCCCCTCGAAGACGACCCGGCCACCGTCGTGCCCGGCACCCGGGCCGATGTCGATGATCCAGTCGCCGTGGGCCATCACTGCCTGATGATGCTCGATCACGATGACCGACTTGCCCCCGTCGACGAGGCGGTCGAGCAGGCCGAGGAGTTGTTCGACGTCGGCGAGATGGAGGCCCGTGGTGGGCTCGTCGAGGACGAGGACGCCGCCCTTGTCGCCCATGTGCGTCGCGAGCTTGAGCCGCTGGCGCTCGCCGCCCGACAGCGTGGTGAGCGGCTGTCCGAGCCCGACGTAGCCCAGCCCCACGTCGTCGAGGTGGCCGAGGATCTTGTGCGCGGCCGGGATCTTCGCCTCGCCGGTGCCGAAGAACTCGAGCGCCTCGGCGACGGGCATGCTGAGCACCTCGCTGATGTTCTTCCCGCCGAAGTGGTACTCGAGCACGGCGGCCTGGAACCGTCGCCCCTCGCACTCCTCACAGGTGGTGGAGACGCCGGCCATGATGCCGAGGTCGGTGTAGATGACGCCCGCGCCGTTGCAGGCGGGGCAGGCACCCTCGGAATTGGCGCTGAACAGGGCCGGCTTGACACCGTTGGCCTTGGCGAAGGCCTTGCGGATGTGGTCCAGCAGGCCGGTGTACGTGGCGGGGTTGCTACGCCGGCTGCCCTTGATCGGGGTCTGGTCGACGGTGACGACGCCCTCCCGCGGGCTGATCGAGCCGTGGATGAGCGAGCTCTTGCCCGAGCCCGCGACGCCGGTGACCACGACGAGCACGCCGAGCGGCACGTCGACGTCGACCTCCTGCAGGTTGTGCTCGGTCACGCCGCGCACCTCGAGCACGCCCGACGGTGACCGCACGCCGTCCTTGAGGCGGGCCCGGTCGTCGAGGTGCCGCCCGGTGAGCGTGTCAGCGGCGCGCAGGCCGTCGACGGTGCCCTCGAAGACGATCTCGCCGCCCGCGGTGCCGGCCCTCGGACCGAGGTCGACGACGTGGTCGGCGATCGCGATGGCCTCGGGCTTGTGCTCGACGACGAGGACGGTGTTGCCCTTGTCGCGCAGGCGCAGCAGCAGGCCGTTCATGCGCGCGATGTCGTGCGGGTGCAGGCCGATGGTGGGCTCGTCGAAGACGTAGGTGATGTCGGTGAGCGAGCTGTTGAGGTGCCGGATCATCTTGGTGCGCTGGGCCTCGCCACCCGAGAGCGTCCCCGCGGGGCGGTCCAGGGACAGGTAGCCGAGGCCGATCTCGACGAAGGAGTCGAGGGTCTGCTGGAGGTTCTCGATCAGCGGCGCCACCGATGGATCATCGACGGTGCGGATCCACTCGGCGAGTTCGTTGATCTGCATCGCGCAGCAGTCGGCGATGGACGTGCCGCCGATCTTCGAGGACCGCGCGAGCTCCGAGAGCCGGGTGCCGTCGCACTCGGGACAGGTGCTGAACGCGACGGCGCGCTCGACGAAAGCGCGGATGTGCGGCTGCATCGCCTCGACGTCCTTCGACAGGAACGACTTCTGGATCTTGGGGATGATGCCCTCGTACGTGAGGTTGATCCCCTCGACCTTGATCTTGGTCGGCTCCTTGTAGAGCAGGTCGTTCAGTTCGCGCTTGGTGTACTTCGCGATGGGCTTGGCGGTGTCGAAGAAGCCGCTGCCGCGGTAGATGCGGCCCTGCCAACCGTCCATGCTGTAGCCGGGAATGGTGAACGGGCCGTCGTCGAGGGACTTGCTGTCGTCGTAGAGGGCGGTGAGGTCGATGTCCGTGACGCTGCCCCGGCCCTCGCACCGCGGACACATGCCGCCCGTGATGCTGAAGCTGACCTTCTCCTTGACCTCGCGGCCGCCCTTGTCGTGCTTGACGGCGCCGGCGCCGCTGACCGAGGCGACGTTGAAGGAGTAGGCCTGCGGGGAGCCGATGTGCGGGTCGCCGAGCCGGCTGAACAGGATCCGCAGCATGGCGTTGGCATCGGTGGCGGTGCCCACCGTGGAGCGCGGGTCGGAGCCCATGCGCTCCTGTCCGACGATGATCGCGGTGGTCAGGCCGTCGAGGACGTCGACGTCGGGCCGCGCGAGCGTCGGCATGAACCCCTGCACGAAAGCGCTGTAGGTCTCGTTGATCAGCCGCTGCGACTCCGCGGCGATGGTGCTGAAGACGAGTGAGCTCTTGCCGGATCCGGAGACGCCCGTGAACACCGTCAGCCGGCGCTTGGGGAGTTCGATGCTGACGTCCTTGAGATTGTTCTCGCGCGCCCCGTGGACGCGGATCCTCTCGTGGCTGTCGGCGGCGTGCGGGACGGACTGCGGCATGGACGCTCCTGATGACCTCGTACGGCAACCGCACCAGCGTACCGGCGTATCGGCGCGGGACCCCGTCGAAGAGAAGAGCCGAGCACCCCTTGCAGGTGTGCTCGGCTCAGCGGACGGGGGAGTATGTCACTCGTTGTACTGGGAGAGCGAGACCTCGCCCCACTTGTAGCGGTTGCCCGGGGTGAGGGTGGCGCGACCGAAGCCCTCGAGGTCCTCGAAGCCGCTCCAGTTGTCCCCACCGTCGGTGAGGCCGAAGGCGTAGACGTCGGTACCCAGCAGGTGCTGCACGCCCACGGTGTAGCCCTCGACGTTGGTGACCAGCATCGGCATGCGATGCATGTCGACCATGAGGTCGTTGTCCTCGGGGTTGAACGAGATCAGCTTCTCGCCGGAGCTGGAGAGCTGCCACTTGATCTTGTCGGCGGGGCCGTCCTTCGTGGAGAAGTCCAGCAGCTCCGCGAGGCGGAGCGCACAGTCGGCGCTGTAGGTCGCGATCAGCGAACCGGTCTGGCGCACCCGGCCTTCACGCTCGACTCGCTGTGCGCGCTGCTCCTCGTCGTGCTTGCGGACGAGTTCTTGAGCGCGCTTGAGGACGGAGAGGTCATCATTGGTCATGGTGTTAACAATAGCGTTATCCGACCACCGATGGTTACTGTTCCCCGCAGGAGGCCGCGTGTCGTCGGCAGATTCTCCTGTGAGCCGGTGTCGACCGCCGATGAGGTGCCGCATGCGGGTCGCCGCGGCATGCGCGAATCGGTTACCGGCCGTGGCGATCTGACGGAAGTTCACGAGCGAGCCGCGGTGCGCGGCGCGCCGGGCCGCCCGAGGATCCGGCGCATTGTCGATCATGTCAATCAAATCGATCATGCGTGAAATTGAATCTATGGCCATCTGGCGCGTATCGGAACTGGCCAGCGCGGAGGTCGGACGGTCGAGACTGAGGCCGGGGAGGCGGAACTGCACGGTCTCTTCAAGGGAAACATCTCCCCGCGGAGCGGCCACGACTTCCTCATGGCTATGCCTACCCATAATTCCTCCTTGCCCACACGAACGAATTCCCCATTCGCGCCGCGTTTCACCGTGCGCCACAAGAGTAGGAGAGAGCCGCTTGCTATTGCAATAGGCGTGGCAGGATGTCCATTTCTGCCATTGTTGAGAACATTCTCGGAGCGAACACGAACAAGCCCCTGAACCCCACGTGCCCGCCTCCGTATATACGTCACAGTGACGTATATACGGCGTCGGCCAGCCCGGCTGGGACACCGCAGGTGACGTCGCGACATCGCGGCCCGGGCCTGAAGTGCGCTCGCGGGCGAGAGAAGACACCCCAGCAGAAAGGCGGTCGTGTGCCACACAGGCGTCGCGGTACGGCGGTCAGTCGATGGTCCGGAGAACCGCAGCGCAGGCCGACGGTGGATTCACCCACCCGGGGGCGCATTCACAGCGCGCCGAGCAAGCGTCGCTGTTACCTGTCCCTTCTCATTCCACTTGACGCATTCCCACCGCTCTGACCTGCGTTGCGTCAACTCGATTGAGAATTGAAACGGTGCGCCTTCTCAATCTACTTGTCGCAAATCGTCAGATCGTCGGGATCGATGGGCGTAAGCGTACTTGTCGGGCACAGGACCGCCACCCAGGCCCGTGACGTCGCGTCGATGCATCTCGATGACGTTCTCGCGGGCACGTAGCCACCCTTGCGGCTCACCCCGGTCGGCCGCGCGGACCTCACGCGCCGAGCTTGTGGGTCAGTGGCGGCCGGCGAGGGCGGTGAGTGTGTTCGCGAACTCCTCGGCGATCGCCAATTGGGCTCGGAGTTCGGCGCAGCGCTGCTGCGCGGCGTCGGAGCATTGATCGACGAAAGCGGTGGCGTCGGCCCGCACCGTGGCGGTTGCTGCCGGGTCGGCGAGGGTGTCGAGGGCGGCGAGCAGGTCCCGCATCTGCTCGAGAGTGAAGCCGAGGGGTTTCATGCGGCGGATCACCAGCAGGCGTTCGACGTCGGCCGCGGTGTAGAGGCGAAAGCCCCCGGGGCTGCGTTCGGACGGGGCGACCAGCCCCATCTCGTCGTAGTGCCGGATCGTTTTGAGCGACAGTCCAGTTGCTTCGGCGACTTGGCCGATCTGCAGCAGCCGGCCGCCTTCGGGTTCGTCAGCCATGATCGTGAGCCTAGTGTTCGCCGCCGAGGTGGCCGCTGAGCCGTCCGTGCCGCTCCGCGGATGCTGGGTTGAGGCCGATGAACTCGACTGTCTTGCCCTTGTTGCGGTACTTGGTCTCGATCGCGTCGAGGGCCGCGACGGTGGAGGCGTCCCAGACGTGGGTGTCGGAGAGGTCGATGATCACGTGCTCGGGGTCGTCGACGTAGTCGAACTGGTAGACCAGGTCGTTGCTGGAGGCGAAGAACAGTTCGCCGCGCACTCGGTAGGTGCGGGTGCCCGCATTGTCGGATGCGGTGGGTGTGACCTCGGTGAAGTGGGCGACGCGGCGGACGAACAGCAGGGTCGCGACGATGACGCCGCCGATCACGCCGTACGCCAGGTTGTGGGTGGCGACGGTGATCGCGACGGTGACGATCATGACTGCGGTCTCGCTGCGCGGCATCCGCCGCAGTGTCGCCGGGGCGATGCTGTGCCAGTCGAAGGTGCCGACGGCGACCATCACCATCACGGCGACCAGTGCGGCCATCGGGATCTGCGCCACCAGATCTCCGAGTCCGACGACGAGGATCAGCAGGAACAGGCCGGCGAGGAAGGTCGAGATCCGGGTCCGCGCGCCGGAGCTTTTGACGTTGATCATGGTCTGGCCGATCATCGCGCAGCCGCCCATGCCGCCGAAGAATCCGGTGATGACGTTCGCGACGCCCTGCCCCCAGCCTTCGCGGGTCTTGTCGGAGTGGGTGTCGGTGATGTCGTCGACGAGCTTGGCGGTCATCAACGATTCGAGCAGGCCGACCAGGGCCATCGCGATCGCGTACGGGGCGATCAACTTCAGGGTGTCCAGGTTGTACGGGACATCGGGGATGAGCCACTGCGGCAGGGTGCTCGGCAGCTCGCCCTCGTCGCCGACGTTCGGTACTCCCAGGCCGAAGGCCATGGTGATAGCGGTGAGCAGCACGATCGCCACCAGGGGTGCTGGCACCGCGTTCGACAGCTTCGGCAGACCGACCATGATGACCAAGCCTGCGGCGATCATCGGATACACCAGCCAGGGCACGTCCGTCATGTGTGGCAGCTGGGCCAGGAAGATCAGGATCGCCAGGGCGTTGACGAAGCCGACCATCACCGACCGGGGGATGAACCGCATCAGCTTCGCCACCCCCAGTGCGCTGAGCACGACCTGCAGGATCCCGGCGAGGATCACCGTCGCCAGCAGGTAGTCCAGCCCGTACTCACGAGAAATCGGCGCCACCACCAACGCGATCGCACCGGTCGCCGCCGAGATCATCGCCGGCCGCCCACCGACGATCGCGATGGTCACCGCCATGGTGAACGAGGCGAACAGCCCGACCCGCGGGTCGACCCCGGCGATGATCGAGAACGAGATCGCCTCCGGAATCAGCGCTAATGCGACGACGAGACCGGCGAGGGACTCGGTTTTGAGGCGTTTCGGGCTCCGCAGCGCCGCAACGACATCGCTGCCCTGCACGGCCTCTTTCACACGCGTCTGTACTGCCATCGAGATCGGGGATCCTCCGTGAATCGGTCGCACGGCACTGCACAGCAACGGTGCGACGGGTGGGTGGTGACGGTGCGCGGTCGTCCGCGCAAGCTGCATCAGACCCTACCCTCCCGTAAGGGGAGTTTCATCCGTGGGTGTCGAGCGGCCCGCGTTGCAGTGGATCTTCCTTACGACTGCGACCTCGTCAGTGTGTGTCGATGATCGCTGTCGTCGGAAGGAGTGATTACCGATTGAACGTAAGAGCGCTGCGTTGATGCTGCAGCTGGTGCTCGCGGACCCAGTTCTGGGCGGCGACCTGCACGGCGTCCCACGGGGAGCCGAGCGGCGGGGTGTAGGACAGGTCGAGTTCGGAGAGGGCGTCGATGGTCATGCCGTGGTGCAGGGCGGTGGCGTAGGTGTCGACGCGCTTGGAGATCTCCGCGGTGCGATGGCCGATGAGCTGAGCGCCGAGCAGGATGCCGGTGTTCTGGTCGCCGGTGATGCGGATGCTGATCGGTGTGGCGCCCGGGTAGTAGGCCTTGTGATCGTCCGGTGTGGAGGTCGTCGACACCGGTACCCAGCCGCGGTCGGCGGCGAGGGCTTCGGTCTCTTTGAGGCCGGTGCGGGCGGCGACGAGGTCGAAGATCTTGACGACCTGGGTGCCGAGGGATCCGGTGTAGTGGGCGGTGCCGCCGAGGGCGTTCTCGCCGGCGACGCGGCCCTGCTTGTGCGCGGTCGTCCCGAGCGGCAGCCAGGTGATGCCGAGCTGGCGGTGGTGGGTGTGCACGGCATCGCCGGCGGCGAAGACGTCCGGCAGGTTGGTGCGCATCTGCTCGTCGACGGCGATCGTGCCCTTGACCCCGAGCTCGGCCCCGGCCTTGGCGGCCAGCTCGGTGTCCGGGCGCACGCCGACGACGACGAGCACCAGATCAGCAGTCAACTGGTCGGTCTCGCCGTCACGTTCGGTGGTCACGGCCAGCCCGCCGGTGGCGGTGCGGTTCACGGCGGTGACCAGGGTGTTGGTGCGGACGTCGACCCCGTTGCGGACGAGTTCGGTGTGGACGAGGGCGCCGAGTTCAGGTTCGACGGTGGGCAGCACCTCGGGCAGGGCTTCGATTTGAGTCACGTGGATGCCGCGGGCGGTGAGCCCTTCGGCCATCTCGAGGCCGATGTAGCCGGCGCCGATAATGATCGCGGTCTTCGGATCCTTGGCGGTGAGGGTGTTCATCACGGCGAAGGTGTCGCCCATCGAGTGAAGCAGGTGCACACCATCGTCAGCGCCGAGGCGGTCGAGGCCGGTGATCGGCGGCCGCACCGATACCGCGCCGGTGCCGATGACGAGGGCGTCGTAGTCGAGGTCGCGAGTGGCGCCGCCGGGGCCGGTGACCGTGAGGCGGTGCCCGGCGGCGTCGATCGCGGTCGCGAGGGTGTCGGTGTGCACGGTCATGCCGGTGGCGGCGAGGTCGGCGGCGGTGCGGTGGGCGAGGTTGCTCCAGTGGGTGACCTCGCCGGAGACGTAGTACGGGATGCCGCAGATGGAGAAGTTCGGGTAGGCGTCGGCGACGACCACGGTGACCTCGCTGGTGGGGTCGAGTTCGCGGGCCCGCAGGGCCGCGGAGATCCCGGCGTCCGAACCGCCGATGGCGATGATCTTGCGTGCAGACATGGGTGTTTTCGTTCCCTTCCAAGAACACAGGCGAGATGAGCAGGGCAGGCGGAACACGGCCGACGGCGGCGAAGGCCGGGCGGTCGACCAGATCTAGAGACGGGGCGGGTCGGGTGGGTCAGGTGGTGGCCGGCAGGAGGTCGGTGAGGAGGGCTTGGACGCGGCGGTCGAGGTCGTCGCGGATCAGGCGGACGGTCTCGATGGGGTGGTTGTCGGGGTCGGCGACCTGCCAGTCCAGGTACCGCTTGCCCGGGTAGACCGGGCAGGCGTCGCCGCAGCCCATGGAGATCACCACGTCCGCGGCCGCGACCACGTCGTCGGTGAGCGGCTTGGGGAACTCCGCGGCCAGGTCGAGCCCGACCTCGGCCATGGCCTGCTCGACGACCGGGTTGATCGCCGTGGCAGGCAGCGAGCCTGCGGAGCGGACGTGCACCCGCCCGCCGCCGTGGTGGGTGAGCAGGGCGGCGGCCATCTGCGAGCGGCCCGCGTTGTGCACGCAGATGAACAGCACCTCCGGCACCGTCTTGCTGGTCGCACCCGTGGATTGCGCGAGTGCGGTGAGGCGTTCGGCGGCGAACCGGCCGGCGAGGGTGACCAGGTGGGTGTGGATGCGGGCGGTGCGCCGCAGCGCGGTGTAGGACTCGAAGACGACCCGTTCGACGGTCTGCTCGGAGACGATCCCGCGGTACTGGACCGCGAGCCGCTCCGCGGTCCGGGCGAGCAGCGCCTGCGGCATCAGCAGTTCCGGTGTGCCGGCCGGTTCGGTGGTGGCGTTCATTCCTATGCTCCCGTTCGTCCGATCCCGGCCTGCTGGGTTGCTACCGGGTTGTGAGTTCGGCGGCCAGCGCGGTGACGCGGGCGGCGATGTCGTCGCGGACCAGGCGCATCCGCTCGATGCCGTCGATGCCCCGCTCCGACGGCTCGTCGGTGTCCCAGTTGACCAGCGCCACACCGTCAGGGGTCTCGACTACCGCTTCGCGGCCGAGGGTGACCACCAGGTCCACGCGGGAGAGCAGATCGGGGTCGATCGGCTTCGGGGTCTCACCGGTGATGTCGACGCCGACCTCCGCGAGAGACTCGGCGGACAGGCCGTTGACCGCGGACCCGGGCTTGGTGCCGGCCGAGTACACGGCGACCGCGTCGCCGGCGGTCTTACGCATCAGACCGGCGGCCATCTGCGACTTGCCGCCGTTCTTCACGCACACGAACAGAACACTCGGCGTGCCCGATTCGGTCTCGGTATCAGGCTTGGTCTGGTTGTCGGGCATCAGTTCATACTCCTGGACGAATCAGCTGCGGTCGCAGCGGAGGACGGGGTGAGGGGGAATCGCTTGCGCAGGGCGAGTGAGACGTAGACGAGGCCGACGAGGACCGGCACCTCAATGAGCGGTCCGACGACGCCGGCGAGGGCCTGGCCGGAGGTGGCGCCGTAGGTTGCGATCGCGACGGCGATGGCGAGCTCGAAGTTGTTGCCGGCGGCGGTGAACGCGAGCGTGGTGGTGCGCTCGTAGCCCAGGCCCATGACGGCGCCGAGCAGGTAGCCGCCGCCCCACATGATCGCGAAGTACACCAGCAGCGGCACCGCGATCCGGGCGACGTCCCACGGGCGGGAGGTGATCTGCTCACCCTGGAGCGCGAAGAGGATGACGATGGTGAACAGCAGCCCGTACAGGGCCCACGGCCCGATCTTCGGGAGGAACTTCGCTTCGTACCAGTCGCGGCCCTTGGTCTTCTCGCCGATCCGGCGCGAGAGGTAGCCGGCGAGCAGCGGAATGCCGAGGAAGATCAGCACCGATTTGGCGATCTGCCACGGTGAGGTGCTGATCGTGGTCTGCTCCAGACCGAGCCAGCCGGGCAGGATCGAGAGATAGAACCAGCCGAGGACGGCGAACATGATCACCTGGAACACCGAGTTCAGCGCCACCAGCACGGCCGCCGCCTCGCGGTCGCCGCAGGCCAGGTCGTTCCAGATGATCACCATCGCGATGCACCGGGCCAGGCCGACGATGATCAGACCCGTCCGATACTCGGGCAAGTCGGGCAGGAAGATCCAGGCGAGGGCGAACATCAGCGCCGGGCCGAGGACCCAGTTCAGCAGCAGCGAGCCGAGGAGGAGTTTGCGGTCGCCGGTGACGGTATCGAGGCGGTCGTAGCGGACCTTCGCCAGCACCGGGTACATCATGATCAGCAGGCCGATGGCGATCGGCAGCGAGACGCCGTCGACCTGGATCTTCTCCAGCGCGGTGTTCAGGCCGGGGATCATCCGGCCCAGCAGCAGGCCGGCGACCATGGCGACGCCGATCCACACCGGCAGGAACCGGTCGAGGGTGGAGAGTTTGCCGACGACCGGCTGATGCTCGGCGGCTGTTGCGGGGCTGGTCACGAAAGAACCTCCATCGAAGTGGCGCTGGTGGCGGGTTCGCCGGACTGCAGGATCCCGGCGAGCGAGGACAGGACTTCGGGGATGACGCGGTAGTACACCCAGGAGGCGCGGCGCTCGGACTCGAGCAGCCCCGCAGTCTTGAGGACCTTGAGGTGATGGGAGATCGTCGGCTGCGAGACGTCCACGGCCGGCGAGATGTCGCAGACGCAGGCCTCGCCATTCTCGTGGCTGGCGATCAAGCTGAACAACCGCAACCGGATCGGGTCAGCGAGAGCCTTGAACACCGCCGCCAGATCGACGGACTGGGTTTCCGACAGGGGTTCACGGACCAGCGGTGAGCACCGCACGGTCACCTCGGTCAACGGAATCGAATTCGACACACATCAATATTGACAGACGTCGATCTCGAACGCAATATGGTCGCCGTCCGCCGCGACGGGCTCAGCGGTCGAGAATCTCCCCGGACAGTTCGTTGATCACGACACGGAGGCGGGCGAGTTCCTCGACACCGGCTGAGGTGGCTGTGTAGACGCGTCGCACCCGGCCGTCGACGAGGTGCTCTGAGGAGCGAAGGAGTCCGCCGTCTTCGAGGCGTTGCAGCAGCGGATAGAGGGTTCCGGGTGAGATGCGGTAGCCGTGGTGCGCGAGTTCTTCGGCCATCCACGCGCCGTAGACACCGCCGTCTTCGGCGGCATGGTGCAGGATATGGACCGGCACAGCGCCGCGCAGAAGTTCGCGCACCAGGTCCATGTCGGGCACCCTACCGAACGTCGCCTCGCCTGCCCGAGAGCTGCTGACGGATCACGTAGACGGCGGCACCGAGCCCTGCCACCACCGCGCCGGCCGCGACCGATTGCCAGGGCAGGGTGAACGCGAGCAGCACGCACCCGCCGGCCCCGACGACAGGTATCAGTCGCGCGGGGCGGCCCTCGTCGAGGCTGAGTGTCCACGCTGATGCGTTGGCGATGGCGTAGTAGAGCAGGACGCCGAACGAGGAGAAGCCGATCGCCCCGCGCACGTCGACCGCGAGCACCAGCGCAGCGACGACGACCCCGACGGCGATCTCGGCGTGGTGCGGCACCTGGAACCGCGGATGCACCGCCGCCAGCGGAGCGGGGAGGTGTCCGTCGCGGGCCATCGCGAGGGTAGTGCGCGAGACGCCGAGGGTCAGCGATAGCAGCGACCCGAGCGCCGCAACGGCGCCCCCGATCGCGACAGCTACCGCCAGCCCTGGCACGCCGGTCGCGCGGGCGACGTCGGTGAGCGGTGCGACCGATGTGGCCATCGCGTCCGGACCGAGAACTGCGAGCGCGGTCGTGGCGACCGCCGCGTAGACCAGTAACGCCAGGCCCAGCGCTGTCGGGATCGCCAGCGGGATCGTGCGTTGCGGATCCCGGACCTCTTCGCCGAGCGTCGCGATCCGCGCGTACCCGGCGAAGGCGAAGAACAACAACCCCGCCGCCTGCAACACCCCGTACACGGTCACATCTGAACCGATCGCCAACCTGCCGGCGTCGAGGGCGCCGGCCCCGATAGCGGAGAGCACCACCGCGGCGAGCGCAGCGAGTACCACGGCGACGATCACCCGGGTCAGGATCGCCGACTTCTGCACCCCGCGGCAGTTCACCGCGGTCAGCGCCACGACAGCGGCCACCGCGACAGCGCGGGCGTGCTCGGGCCACGCGTACGCGCCGACGGTCAGCGCCATCGCCGCACACGACGCCGTCTTGCCGACCACGAAGCTCCACCCGGCCAGGTAGCCCCAGAACGGCCCCAGGCGCTCACGCCCATACACGTAGGTGCCGCCCGACTGGGGGTATCGCGCCGCCAATCGCGCTGAGGCGATCGCGTTGCAATACGCCACCACTGCTGCCACGAGAAGCCCGACCAGCAGCCCGGACCCCGCGGCGGCCGCCGCGGGCCCGAGAGCGGCGAAGATCCCCGCACCGATCATCGACCCGAGCCCGATCACCACCGCATCACCGACACCGAGTCGACGCGCCAACCCGCTGTTCGCCGCCCCTGTAGCCATTTCTGCACGCCTCCGCTCGACTGCCGTACAACCGAGAACGGTAGCCGATATCTAGATCCGATATCGGATGCAGTGGAGTCGTTGCCCGGATGTTCGTCACCAGTTCACCGACTACGTGGAGTGCGGCAGCCTCGCCCGAGCCTGGCGCCCTCACCGGCGGCGGCCGGGCGCGCGCAGAGAACTGCTAATTGCCGGGCGTGCAGCAGGCAGTCGGTGCGATTCGTGCGACTCCGCCGGCAGGAGCTACTGTCGGTTCGGCGGCAGAGGGTTCACCATTGAAGGTCTCGGCGTCAGCGAGGACGGTGTAAACCTCCCAGCGTTCGGCGTCGGGGGCGGTGACCCAGACCTTGTCCTGGGTGGCGAAGCAACAGGTGGCGCCGATCTCCTCCTCGGTGAACAGCTGCTCGTCGGTGAGGCGGGCGATCTCGGAGTGGACCTTCTCGCTGGAGTCGACCTCGACGCCGAGGTGGTTGATGCTGCCGCCCTGACCGGGGTTCTCCAGCAGCACCAACTTGAGCGCCGGGTCGGCGACGGCGAAGTTGGCGTAGCCGGGCTTGACCTTGGCCGGGCCGGTGCCGAACAGCTTGGTGTAGAACGTGATCGACTGCTCGAGATCGTCGACATTGAGGGCGAGTTGGACGCGGGACATGAGAACCTCCAAGGCTGAGATATATATCAAAAGGGTGTGCGGGTTCAGTTCTAGACCACACTTTGACATATGTCAACAAGTGGGTAGATTGGAATCATGCCCAAGACGCTCCCCGTGGTCGATATCAGCGCCCCGATCTGCTGCGCCCCGCTCGCCGCCGGCGTGATGGACGCTGGCACCGCGCTCGAGCTCGCGTTGCGGCTCAAGGCCCTCGCCGATCCGGCGAGGATCCAGCTGATCTCGATTCTCATGGCCTCCCGCCCGGGGGAGGCCAGCACTGGCGACCTCGCCGAGGCAGTGAACCTTTCCTCGGCGACTGTCAGCCATCATCTCGGGCAGCTCAAGAAGGCCGGCCTAGTCAGCTCGGAGCGCCGCGGCGTCAACGCTTTCTATCGCGCCGAACCCGGTGCGCTCGAAGCGCTCCGCGGCGTGCTGGCCACCTGCTGCTGATTGAGACACTGCCGCAGGTCGTTTCGCATGGTGCTCTTGGATCGCCTACGGCGCATGCGCAGCAGCGATGAGCGTGCGCTGTCTGATGTCGTTGCGCCAGAGAGTGAGTGGGTCACTCATCCCTTCGGGGCGGCAGTTGTCGGACACCAGGTGCGCGAAGGTGGGGCGGACGTCTGCCCAGGCTCGTGAGGCCAGAGCCTGGGCAGTCCAGGTGGGGTCAACGAGCAGTCGCGTGAGCTCGACAGTCGCCGGATAGCAATGGGCGGCCATACGTGTGGACCAGATCTCGCGTGGGGATACCGTCCCCCTGATCGCGGCCGGCGCCGGGTCTAGGGCCTGATCGGGTGGCAGGTTCAGCACGTTCATCGTGGACCAGGAGGTGATGATCTCGACGGCGTCGCGGAAGGCGGTGTGGGTCGGGGCCGCGCCGTATTGTGCGACGAGCCTGCGGTACCGGTGGTGGGCGCGGCTGATGTCGGGTCGGCGGTCAGTGTGCAGGGGATAGCGCACGTTGCCGGTCCAGACGCGATGTCGAGGACAGAATCGAGCCGGGTGTGCGTGCCAGGCGTTGACGGTTTGTCCGGGTGCTCGGCGGGCGACGCAGCGATAGCACGGAGCGAAGGTGTACCAGTGGCCCGGCAGCAGCCGCGTCGTTTTCGCATCGAGTTCCGGTAACGCGCATCGGAGTACGGGGGCCGAGTATCCGCTCAAGGTGGAGAGCAACGCGGTCTGACGGCGATCTTCGGATATCGACAGGCTCAGTAGGAGTCCCTTGGGGAAGCAGTTGATCTGCTCGAGGCGGTGCAGGTAGCTGAAGACGACCTCGTTGGGGAACGGTTTGACCGTCCGGGGCAGTCGGCGGACGACCTGGAGCGGGTTGCCGGAGATCACTGTGCCGTGCGCTCGTCGCGTGGCGTGATTTGTTCCGCTGCGTGGTCGACGGGCGTCTCCTCGAGCAATGCGCGGGTGACCGCTTCGGTGCCGGTGATGATCGCGGTCAGGGCCGCGGAGCGGACGAGCTGCGAGAGGCTGGAGATGCTTCCGCCGGTCCGGCGGTGGAGAAACTTCCCGTTGCGGGTGAGCGTGCCCGGGGCGTGGTCATAGAGCCGCAGGGCGCTGTCGAGGGTAGCGACGAGTCCGCGCCATTCGTCGTCGCAGGCGAAGGTGCCGGTGCGCATGAGCACCGAGCGGCCTGAGATCTGCTTGCCCCTGACACCTGTGAACAGCCCAGATCGTTCGACGTTGATCCCGGCGTAGATGAACGTCGCGGGCATGTGTTCGGTGAAGTATTTCAGGTGGTCGGACATGTCTTCGCCGGCGCTCGTCGCGAGGTTGAGGTTGTGGATCTCGTCGACGATCACCAGGTCCGTACGGGCTTCGGTGAGGACGTGGCACACAGCGTCGGCGATGTCGCTGGTGTTGAACCGAGCGCGGCTCGGGATGCCGAGGAAGTGGGCGAATTCGCTGGCGAGTTTGCGGGGCGAGCCCTTCGGTGGGGTGGTGATGTAGACGACAGGGATCCGGTCCTGGCCCGGCCATCGGCGGCGCACGCTCTGCTCGTGCACCTTGCCGAGCATCTTGATCGTGGTCGACTTTCCGCTTGCCCAGGGCCCGTCGACAATGAGTGATCTCCGCGCGCTGATCTCCCGTTGGTTGAGCAGGGTCAGCATTCGGCCGCGGTTGATGATCGCGCGCATCGGCGCAGTTTCGACGACCACGAGCTCAGAGTGATACGCAATGCGCCGCTCGTCGTACGCCTCGCGCTCGGGGGCGTCCATCGCGTCCACCGCAGGTCGTGGCAGTAGCGTCAGCGCCGCCGGTTTCTCCTGGACGAACTGGCGCCAGCCCTCCAAGGTCACCGTGGGAAGGCGGCGGTTCTCCGCGCCGGGATCGTCGTCGTCGGCTACCACCATGATTTTGCTTCCCTTTCGGGGTCGAAAACGGGCAGCGGGATGACGTCAGCGCCCTCGTCATCTTCTTCGTCAGAGATCGGCGCTGGCGCGGTGCCAGACGAGGGGAGTGGCAGCCTTCGCGCTTCAGCGGTAGCAGCGGTACGTGCGGCGATACGGGCGTCTCGTCGCTTGCGCCGGCCGTTGCGCGGCGCTCGATCGGGCGCCGCGGCGCGGTTGAGAACATCGTCGACCGCTTCCGAGATCGCCTGCTCGGTGACGCGTTCGCCACGGTCTGCGATGATCCTGCGGCCGTGCTCCCACGCGTCACGGCCGAACGGCTGCGGCGCGGCCCGAAGTTGTCGCCAATAGGCAATGATCCACGCGTCGTCGTCGGGCGTGCGGATCCACACGCGGCTGACGTCGTACGGGTCGTAGTGCACCAGCCACCGTCCGTTAAGGGACTTGATCCGTGACTTCTCGCCCCGGAGCGGGTTGAGCGCCTCGCAGTCGTACACCCGATGGTCGATCTTGATGCCGTACGAATTGATGACCCGCGTGCAGGTTGGCAGCAGTCGGATGTAGTCGTCGTCCGACAGCGGCACCGGCACGTATCCGGCCACGGACAGCAACGCCGCGTACTTCTCGTTGGGTGACATCACCTCACGGGTCACGAACGGATCCCGGAGGCCGTCGTGACGGCGGTTCTGCCACCCGGTGACGATCCACTCGTCGAGAAGGTTCTGCAACTCGAGCATGGTGAATGCCGCGTTCTGCTCGGCGTCGCGGCCGCGGCGTTCGACAGAAGAGCCGAGGTAGCCGGCAACGTGTTGAGCGAACAAGGTGCCGACAGACTGGATCGTGCGCTCAACGATCGGCTTGTCCGTCGGAGTGTCCTCATGGGCCGGTTGCAGGCTGATCCCGAGCGTTCGGCAGGCAGAGCGGAAGGTGTCCGACAAGAACGCTTTCCCGTGGTCGTAGACGATAGTCTCAGGCACGATCACTGGTCGCGCTGCAGCCTCACGTAACCGGTCATCGATTTCGACAAGGTGGTGATACGGCAGTGCTGAGTGCGCCATCTTCACCGCTTCAGACCACCCGGGGCGCATTGGTTCCGGTGTCATCGCGCGCGCCAACAGCAGCGCCGCATCGACAGCCTTCGTCGTCGGCCGCAGTACGGCGGCGCCGATCGTGCGGGTCGCCACGTCGACGAGACCGGTCAGTTCAACCCGCCCGACCACGCCGTCGTCGAGGATGACCGCGACGTCGAGGGGAGTGGAATCGATCTGGGTCACCTCGCCCGGGCGGACCGCGGTGACCGTGCTGAACGGCCCGTCGGGCTGCTTGGCCAACGTCCGCCGGGTTCGTGCCGAGCCCGTCGCGTGACGGCCCTGAGCGAGCCTCTTCAGAAGCCGGTAAAGCGTCTGCATCGACGGCATCGGCACCGTCTCACCCGGGTGGTACTCGGCCAGATCACGCTCGACCGAACGTCTGATCCGATCGACGGTTCCCGAGGAACCGTCCGTATTCGCCTCCAGGACACGCTGCAGCGCCTCGATCACCCTCGGGTCGGTTCGCCCCGCGGGGTTGCTCGCCTGCAGCCGGCGGCGATCGACAAGACCGAGGACGCCCTGCGCCTCGTAGGCAACGCGGCGACGCTGAAACATTCGCAGGGTCATGGCCTGCTGTCCAGCACGCTCGAGCTCGGCGACCTTCGCCATCTCACGCTGGCGCAGTGTCGTCGACCCGACGTCGTACTCCGGTCGCGGACGGGTACCGTGCGGCGCACCTACCGGCACCCCGTCGAGTACCTCGGTGATGTGGCCCTCGAGGTCCCTCGCGGCATCCCTGACGTCGTCGGGAAGCAGGTCGAACAACGCCGGCGGCGCTACCGGCCGGGCGATCACTGACTCCAGCGCGAACGTGCGATCCGTTAGCAGATCAGTCGCCAGAATCGTCAACGGTGCGCCACCGCTCGTACCCGCCAGAAACACCGACGACCCGTCGGTCCCTGCGACGTCGTACACGAGCTCCCGGAACCGCACGCGGCTCCCGACCCGGATCTGGCGATCGCCGGCTCTCACGAACCACCGCCACCCGCCGCAGCTGCCACGACGGTCTCTAGCCCCAGAATCTGCCGGGCCAGCGGCGCACTAAGCTCGCCCGTCCAGATCAGATGAAACAACGTCGGGAGCACCGCGATCTGCGGACCGACGCGGTCTGCGAGAACGCCGATGGGTAGCGGCCCATTGGTCGATTCCGTGAGTGCCGCTGCCGCGAGCGAGTCGTCACGGCACCGCGGTTGCCGGTATCCCGCGAGCCATCGAAGATTCGCTGCGTGCACCGCGTCAAGGACACCCAGCCGCAGGTAGTCCCACCCGACGTCGACGCAGCAGTCGCGCGTCGCGGCGAACACCGCAGCAGCGTCCTCATCGACACGACCATCCGGACGAACATCGACTACCGCCGTCGATCCATCGCGTCGCCGCACGAGCACATCAGGAGTATGCGACCTCGTGCGACCTCCGACCGATAGCTCCAGCGTGAGCGGCTGGCTGACGATCTCGATCACATCCGGATTCTGGTCGAACAGCATCAACCAGTCCCGCTCCACCCACGACTCGAAGACGACGTGGTCACCCATCGTCGACGACCACCACTCGCCGGTGAAATTCCGCTGTCCCTTGAACGACCGCGGCTTGCGCACACTGAGCAAATTGACCGCATCCATCGCAGCGAACACAGCGAGAGAGTCTCGCTGCACCACCCCAGCGATCGACATATACGTCACTGTGACGGAACCCGACACCGCAGCGGGCAACCGATCATCACGAGCGGCGAGAGGCTGCGGTGCCTGCATAGGCCGACGCTAGGACATCGAGCGATCCGGGCAACGCAGGCGCGCCGGTCGATGCGTCAACAAGATGAGAACAACACCGAAGATGCGTCAACTAGTTGAGAGCGCCCACTGCAATGCGTCAACTAGGCCGCGAATACGTCAACTGCACTGAGAAGGGACATTACCCACCGACCGCCACCGACGAACCACTCCGATCGCCACCGACGAACCACTCCGATTCGCCGATAATCTACATTATGACATTACGAGCGTTGGTATTACGCCGTCGAGCGTTGAGGCCTCACTGCCTGCCGCCATCCCCCAGGCTGGTGCGAAACAGGTCACGCAGCAGTGCGATCTCCGCACCGTGGTGAATCAGTTCCCGCTGGGTGTGGAGCACGACCGCCAGCGTGGACCACTCGGCGAACATGTCACCCGGCGGTCCCGCAGGAGCCGCGAGACCGCCGAGTCCGAGTTCCTCGACCCCGCAGATCCAAGCCCCGTACGCACCGTCGAGCCGGTCCAGCGCACGCTCCGGTGTCTCTGGGTAACGGTACGAGGCGAAATGAACCGTCGGGCCGCCGAACCGCTGCGGGCCGCTTTCGAGAAGGAACACCAGGTGTCCCAACCTCCACGCGATCGTGGTCACGGGAGCCGGCTCCGGCGGAGGGATCGTGAAGTCGGCGACGAATCCGTCCTCAGCGGAACGCACGGACCACATCCCCTCGACCGGCTCCCAGAAGTACTCAGCCTCCGTCATGCCGTCCAAGCGAGGGCGCAACTGCCGGGCCCAGTGAACCTCGATCTGCGCACGGATCTCTGCATTCCAATCGATTGCCACGCGTGCGATCCTGACCCGAGGCACAGGGTGACGGCAACGGAATTCCCGAACGCCCCGTCCACTCACCGTCCGCTCGACCTACAGACGATCGGACGGACCCCCACCGGGCTCCAGGAGTTCGGCCCGCAGAGCCTCGACTCGGGCCGCGATGTCGTCGCGGACGAGGCGCATCCGCTCGATACCGTCGATGCCCCGCTCGGAGGGCTCGTCGGTGTCCCAGGTGACGAGTCGTACCCCCGCGGGCGGCTCGACGACCGCTTCGCGGCCGAGGACGACCACCAGATCCACGCGCGCGAGCACCTCGGGGTCGATCGCCTTCGGCGTCTCCCCGGTGATGTCGACGCCGACCTCGGCCAGGGATTCGGCGGACAGGCCGTTGACCGCGCTGCCCGGCTCCGTCCCCGCCGAGTGGACTTCGACGGCATCGCTCGCGGTCTTGCGCATCAGTCCGGCGGCCATCTGGGACTTGCCACCGTTCTTCACGCACACGAACAGCACGCTCGGCGTGTTGGTGTCGTTGTCGGGCATCAGTTCACACTCCTGGACTGGTCGACTGCGGTCCCGCCGGCCGGCGGACTCGGGGGGAATCGCCTCCGGAGCGCCAGGGAGACGTACACGAGCCCGACGAGCACCGGGACCTCGATGAGCGGCCCGACGACGCCGGCCAGCGCCTGGCCGGAGGTCGCGCCGTAGGTGGCGATCGCGACGGCGATCGCGAGCTCGAAGTTGTTGCCCGCCGCGGTGAAGGCCAGCGTGGTGGTGCGCTCGTAGCCGAGCCCCATTGCGGCGCCGAGCAGGTACCCGCCGCCCCACATCACGGCGAAGTACACCAGGAGCGGCAGCGCGATCCGCGCGACGTCCCACGGGCGGGAAGTGATCTGCTCCCCCTGCAGCGCGAACAGGACGACGATCGTGAACAGCAGCCCGTAGAGCGCCCACGGCCCGATCCTGGGCAGGAACGTCGATTCGTACCAGTCGCGGCCCTTGGCCTTCTCCCCGATCCGGCGCGACAGGTAGCCGGCGAGCAGCGGGATGCCGAGGAAGATCAGCACCGACTTCGCGATCTGCCAGGGCGAGGTACTGATCGTCGTCTGCTCCAGGCCGAGCCAGCCGGGCAGGATCGACAGGTAGAACCAGCCGAGAACCGCGAACATGATCACCTGGAACACCGAGTTCAGCGCGACGAGCACCGCCGCCGCCTCCCGATCGCCGCACGCCAGGTCGTTCCAGATGATCACCATCGCGATGCAGCGCGCCAGACCGACGATGATCAGCCCGGTGCGGTACTCGGGCAGGTCGGGCAGGAAGATCCACGCGAGGGCGAACATCAGCGCAGGTCCGAGGACCCAGTTCAACAGCAACGAACCGAGCAGCAGCTTGCGGTCGCCGGTCACGGTGTCGAGGCGGTCGTAGCGGACCTTCGCCAGCACCGGGTACATCATGATCAGCAGCCCGAGTGCGATCGGCAGGGAAACACCGTCGACCTGGATCTTCTCCAGCGCGGTGTTCAGGCCCGGGATCATCCGGCCGAGCAGCAGGCCGACGACCATGGCGACGCCGATCCACACCGGCAGGAATCGGTCGAGGGTGGAGAGCTTGCCGACGACCGGCTGGTGCCCGACGGTCGGCGCGGTACCCGTCACGCGATCGCCTCGACCGGGGCACCGGACCCGGTGGACTGCAGAACGCCGGCGAGCGACGACAGGACCTCCGGGACGACCCGGTAGTACACCCACGAGCCACGGCGCTCGGATCTCACCAGGCCCGCGGTCTTGAGGACCTTGAGGTGATGCGAGATCGTCGGTTGCGAGACGTCCACCGCCGGCGAGATGTCGCACACGCACGCCTCGCCACCCTCATGGCTGGCGATCAGGCTGAACAGGCGCAGCCGTATCGGGTCGGCCAGGGCTTTGAACACCGTCGCGAGGTCGGCGGACTGCCCCTCCGACAGTGGCTCACGGACCAGCGGCGAGCACCGCACGGTCACTTCGGCGAGCGGAAGTGGATTCGACACACATCGATATTGACAGATATCGATTCCAGAGACAATCCTCGAACGATCAGCAGCAGTTCGACGACGCCGGAGCACAGCAGGCCGCCGTCGGCGTGCCGGCCGCCGGCGCCACCTCCGGAACCGGGGCGCCGTCGAAGGTCTCGGCGTCGGCGAGGACCGTGTAGACCTCCCAGCGCTCGGCGTCGGGGGCCGTGACCCAGACCTTGTCCTGGGTGGCGAAACAACAGGTCGCGCCGATCTCCTCCTCGGTGAACAGCTGCCCCTCGGTGAGACGCGCGATCTCCGCGTGCACCTTCTCACTGGAATCGACCTCGATACCGAGATGATTGATGCTGCCGCCCTGTCCGGGGTTCTCCAGCAGCACCAGCTTGAGCGGCGGCTCGGCGATGGCGAAGTTGGCGTAGCCGGGCTTGACCTTCGCCGGTCCGGTGCCGAACAGCGTGGTGTAGAACGCGATCGACTGATCGAGGTCGTCGACGTTGAGGGCGAGCTGGACGCGGGACATGAGAACCTCCGATAATTCGACATACATCTAAC
Source organism: Tsukamurella sp. USMM236 (assembly GCF_037148755.1). NCBI lineage: Bacteria > Bacillati > Actinomycetota > Actinomycetes > Mycobacteriales > Tsukamurellaceae > Tsukamurella > Tsukamurella sp. USMM236. The sequence goes on along the minus strand of NZ_JBBCSS010000002.1, from coordinate 176,556 downwards.
TGTTGCGCGTTCAGTTCTAGACGACCCTTTGACATATGTCAACGAGTAGGTAGATTGAGGCGTATGCCCAAGACGCTCCCCGTGGTCGACATCAGCGCCCCCATCTGCTGCGCCCCGCTGGCCGCCGGGGCGATGGACGCCGATGCGGCGCTCGAGCTGGCTCTGCGCCTCAAGGCACTCGCCGACCCCGCGCGGATCCAATTGATCTCGATCCTCATGGGCGCCCGTCCGGGCGCCGTGAGCACGGGCGACCTCGCCGACCTGGTGAACCTGTCGCCGGCGACCGTCAGCCACCACCTCGGCCAGCTCAAGAAGGCGGGACTGGTCAGCTCGGAACGTAGCGGCATCAACGTCTTTCACCGTGCGGAAGCCGGAGCGCTCGAGGCCCTCCGCGGCGTCCTCGCCACCTGCTGCTAGTCCGTCGACTCCCCACGCGGATACACGGCCCACGACGATACGGAGGCGGCACATGGCCGGACTGATCTATCCGACGAACGTCTCGCTCGACGGCTTCATCGAGGACGAGGACGGCCGCTTCGACTGGCTACCCGGCGACGACGACGTCTTCGCCGCGCACACCGAGCTGATGCGCTCCGCCGGCACGCTGGTCTACGGGCGGCGCCTCTACGAGATGATGGCGGTTTGGGAGACCGATCCAGCGCTCGCCGGACGGTCCCCCGCGGCGGCCGCATTCGCCGCGGCCTGGCGGGCGCCGGCCAAGGTCGTGTACTCGACGAGCCTGACGGCACCGTCGACCGCGAACACCCGGATCGAGCGCGCCTTCGATCCCGAACACGTCCGTACCCTGAAGGCCGCGGCCGACCGTGACCTGCTCATCGGCGGCGCCGACTTCGCCGCCCAGGCGTTCGCGGCCGGCCTGATCGACGAGGTGCAGCTGTACGTCCTGCCGATCGTCGTGGGCGGCGGCAAGCCGGGCCTCCCCACCGGGATGCGCGTCGGCCTGGAACTGCTCGACCAGCGGCGCTTCGACAGTGGCGTCGTCCTCCTCCGCTACTCCCCCAGCAGCCGCTGAACGAAGACCGCCACGACGTCCGTCGACACCGACGGATCGGTCGCGCGCTGCATGCCGAGCCCGAGGATCAGGCTGAACAGCCCGAGAGCCAAGGTCTCGGCGTCCACCGGGAGCTCCAATCCGTGTGCGGCCTCCAGCTCTGTGACCAGCGTCGCGGTCGCCGCGCGGATGCGCTCGTAGCGCGACGCGGTCGCCGCCATCTGGCCGCCGTCCTCCGTGTTGGTCGCCGCGACCGCCATCTCGAGCCGGAACCACGCACGGTCCCCCACGATCGTCCGCCCCCACGCGTCGACGGAGGCGATCACCGCGGCGAGCCCGTCGTCCCGCGCCGCCTCGGCCAGCGCCAGCACCCGATCGGTCTCCCGCTCGTACAGGGCGTCGATCACCGCGCTCCCCAGCGCGACCTTGCCGGCGAAGTTCGAGTACACCGCGCCCCGGGTGAAGCCGGCGTGGGCCGCGACCGCCTCCAGCGAGGTCGCCGTGAACCCGTCGCGGAGGAACAGTTCGGTCGCCGACGCCACGATCAGCTCGCGCGTGCGGACCTGAGCCTCCGCTCTCGACAATCGTTGCATCCGGCCATCCTATCGGGATACAGTCCGTATTCGAATACTGACTGTATCTGAAATGAGGCGTCCGACGTGCCCGATGCACCGCTCCCCCTCGCTCCGCATCACGAGATCGTCATCGTCGGCGCCGGGTTCTCCGGCCTCGGCACCGCGATCGCCCTGGCCCGGGCGGGATTCGACGACGTGCTCCTCGTCGACGATGCCGCGGGTCCCGGCGGCACGTGGCACTGGAACACCTACCCCGGCGTCGCCGTCGACATCCCGTCGTTCAGCTACCAGTTCTCCTTCGCGCAGCGCTCGACGTGGTCGCGCAGCTACGCGCCCGGACGGGAACTGCGCGCCTACGCCGAGCAGATCGTCGACGAGTACGACCTCGCGCCGCGCCTCCGGTTCGGCACGCGCGTCCATGCCGCGTCCTTCGACGAGGCGACCGCCCGCTGGACGATCGCGACCAGCACGGGCGAGATCCCGGCCCGCTGGCTGATCCACGCGGGCGGCCCGCTGAGCCAGCCGAAGCTCCCCGAGATCGACGGCATCGACTCCTTCGAGGGCGAGACGATGCACACGAGCCGGTGGAACCACGACGTCACGACGGCGGGCAAGCGCGTCGGCATCATCGGCACCGGCGCCACCGCCGTGCAGGTCATTCCCGAGATCGCACCGGAGACGGAGCATCTCACCGTCTTCCAGCGCACCCCGATCTGGTGCCTCCCCAAGCCCGACTTCCCGCTCGGCCGCGTCGGCCGCACCGGCCTGGCCGCGATCCCCGGCGTCCGGCAGGCGGCCCGGCTCGCCAGCCAGGCCTTCGTGGAGGCGACCTTCCCCGTGCTCGCCCACTTCCACAAATGGATCCCCGGCACCGACGTCCTCGAGATCGCGGCCCGGAACTACATCCGGACGCAGGTCTCCGATCCCGCGACGCGCGAGAAGCTCACGCCCGCTTACGCGCTCGGCTGCAAGCGGCCGAGCTTCCACAACTCGTACCTGGCGACCTTCAACCGCGAGAACGTCGCGCTGGAGACCTCGTCGATCGAGGCGGTCACCCCCACCGGCATCCGCACCGCCGACGGCGTGGAGCACCCGCTCGACGTCCTCATCCTCGCGACCGGCTTCAAGGTCACCGACCGCGACGCGCTCCCGACGTACCGGCTGACCGCCGCCGACGGCACCGACCTCGCCGAGCACTGGGAAGAGGGACGATTCCACTCGTACCAGGGCGTCGCGACGGCGGGCTTCCCGAACTTCTTCACCGTCTTCGGGCCCTACGGGTACAACGGATCCTCGTTCTTCACCCTGGTCGAGAACAGCGCCGCGCACATCGTCCGGGTGCTCGAGGAGGCCCGGCGCCGCGCGGCGACCACCGCCGAGGTCACGACGGCCGCCCAGGAGTCGTACATGGACTCGATCCTGGCGCGCAAGCCGCTGCAGGTGTTCTCGAACCCCAGCTGCGCGGGCGCCAACAGCTATTACTTCACCAAGCAGGGCGACGTCCCGTTCCGGGCCTCCACGACCGTCGAGGCGGCGTGGCACAGTCGCCGCTTCCCCCTCACCGACTACGCCTTCGCGGGCTGACGAACCACCACCAAGGAGAACCGCACATGAACCTCGACCTCGCCGGCCGGACCGTCGTCATCACCGGAGCCGCGCGCGGCATCGGCCTCGGGACCGCGAAAGCCGCCGCGGCGCGCGGCGCCCGGGTCGCCGTGCTCGACCTCCGACAGGAGGACGTCGACGCCGCCGCCGCTGAGATCGGCGACGGCGCGATCGGCCTCGCGGCCGACGTCACCGACCGCGACGGGCTCGCCGACGCGTTCACGGCCGTCGCCGATCGCTTCGGCGCGATCGACGTGGTGGTCGCGAACGCGGGCATCGCACCGCGCGGGGCGACGGTGCAGGGCATGGCCCCCGAGGAGTTCGACCGGGTGCTCGCCGTCAACCTGCACGGCGTCTACAACACCGTTCTCGCCGCGATGCCACACGTCCTGAAGACCGGCGGACACCTCCTGCTCACGTCCTCGGTGTACGCCTTCGTCAACGGCGTCGGCGTCTCCCCCTACGCGGTGGCGAAGGCCGGCGTCGAGCAGCTCGGGCGCGCGCTGCGCGTCGAGCTCGCGCCCTACGGCGCGACGGCCGGCGTCGTCTACTACGGCTTCGTCGACACCCACATGGTCAAGGTCGGATTCGACGAGGATCCGCTCGCCTCCGCGGTGACCGATCTGCTGCCCTCGTTCCTGACCGCCCGGATCACGCCGGAGCAGGCCGGGGAGAGTACTGTCCGCGGAATCGAGCGCCGGGCCGCGCGAACGATCGCGCCCGCCCGCTGGACCGGCTACAGCCTCCTGCGCGGGCTCATCAACCCCGTCCTCGACGTGATCACCGCCCATCATCGCCCGGTCGTCGAGCTGGTCCTCGCGCTCGACGTCCGATCGCGCGCCGGCCGGGCGGCGGTGCCCGCGACGGCCGAGTGATCGGCGCTCAGGGCCGCGGCTCTCAGTGGTCGCGCAGGTCGGCGATCAGGGCCGCCTTGCGCTTCGACGAGTAGCCCGAGAGGCCGAGCTCCTTCGCCCTCGCCTTGAGTTCCTCGACGGTCCACTCCTCGTAGGGGCGCGAGCGACCGCCGGCGGCGCCGACCGCGGACCGACCCCGGTTCGCGGCGGCGTTCGCGATCCGCGCCGCCTTCTCCTTCGAGTCCCCCTTGTCGCGGAGCTCTTCGTACAGTTCACCGTCCTTCACGGACGGCCCCGGGTTCTTCTTCGCCATGCTTCCGACCGTACGCCGCGAGCGAGATGCACACCACAGCGTGAAGCGCCGGGTTCGCGTAGACATACTGAATGCAGCTAACGATCGAAGCACTCCCTCAGGCCCGGCCGGTCGACTCGCTGAGCACACGGCGCACCGTGCTGGCCGGGGCACTACTGGCCGCCACGCTGATCTACTTCCTCGCCGAGCTGATCGTCGCGCGACAGTGGCCCCGCCCGTACAGCTGGTCCCACAACATGATCAGCGACCTGGGCGTTCCCGAGTGTCTCGGCGACCTCAGCCGCGACGGCGGCCTGGCGGTCTCGGACCGCTTCGTCTGCTCGCCCTGGCACCCGCTCATGAACATCACGTTCGTGGCGGTCGGCGCGCTCGGAATCGCGGCCGCGATCGCACTGGGCCCGCTCCTCCCCCGCCGCTGGGACACCGCCGCCGTCGCCCTCGCGACGGTCAACGGCGTCGCACTGGCATGCGTGGGCCTCTTCCCCGGGAGCGCGGGCGAGTTCCCGGGCGGGCCGCAGTCGCGCATCATCGTCCATCCGATCGCGGCGTACGTCGAGCACGTGACCGGGATGGCGCTGATGACGCTCGCCGCACTCCTGCTGCTCCGTTCGCGCGCCCGGGTCGCCGCGATCACAGTCGCCTGCATCGCGGTCTCCGGGCTGGCCGCCCTGATCATCCCGTGGGCGAACCCCCTCGGCGCGGGCGGCACGGAGCGGGCGGCGATCGACCCGTTCCTGTGGTGGCGCTGCGCCCTGGGGATCGCCCTGCTCATGACCGCGTGGCGGGCGCTCCTACGCCCGACGCCGGAACCGGCCTTGACCTGAATCAATATTGAGGTCCTAGCGTCGAAGACACCCGACGAGAGGACATCCGATGCTCACCACGATCCGGCCCGACCTGCTCGAGACCCCGACCTACTCCCCGTTCCCGGGACTCACGACCCACGCCTACCTCTGGACGCCCCGGACCGGCGGGAACGTCCTGTTCTACTCCCCCGGCGACGACGCCGACTTCGGAGACATCGCCGAGCGCGGCGGCGTCGCCCACCAGTACCTCAGCCACCAGGACGAGGCGGGCCCGATGCTGGGCGCGATCGCCGAGCGCTTCGGCGTCGTCCTGCACGCGCCGGAGCGGGACCTCGACGGCATCGCCGAGCACGCCACCCCGGGCGTCCTCCTCGCCGAGCGGACCGTCGACGCGAACGGCGTCGAGATCATCCCGACCCCCGGGCACACGCCCGGGAGCACGTCCTTCGTCGTCACCGGGTCCGACGGTGCCCGCTACCTGTTCACCGGCGACACCCTGTACCGGGGCGCGGACGGGCGGTGGAACGCCGGCTACATCCCCGGCATGAGCGACGGGGAGCAGCTCCTCGCCGGCCTGGAGGTGCTCGGCGGCCTCGAACCCGACCTCGTCGTCTCGAGCGCGTTCGCGGGCGGATCCGGGACGCACGCCGTCGATCCCGCGACGTGGCGGCGCACCGTCGCCGAGACGGCCGAGCGGCTCGCGACCGGCGTCCTGGCCCGCTGAGCACGTCGGCGCCGGCGCCCCCTACAGCCCGGCCGGGACGACCTTGCCGTTGACGGTGACCTCGACCTTCGTGGTCTGGGTGTTGAAGGTGATCTTCCCGTGTTCGAAAGTGGTCTGCTTGACCGCGCCCGACGTGGTCTCGTCGCTGGTCACGGCGCCCAGCGGCCCCGCGGAACCGTTCGCCCCGCTCGGGGAGGGCGTGCCGTCCGGGCCGCGCTCGATGTTCCACGCGTCCCGGATCCGGCCCCAGGTGATGTAGGCCGGCGTGCCGGCGGCGGCGTTCTTCGCGGTGATGACGCCGCCCTTGAACTGCTGGAAGATCACGCCGCTGTCGCGGGTCCCGGCGTTGTGATCGCCCGTCAGGACCACGCCCAGCGCGGTGCGTTGCGCCTGCGTCGCGGCCGCGTACTTCGCGGCGATCGGGCCGGTCAGCGTCACGTCGCTGCCGTCGGCCCCCTTGACCTTCACCGCGCCGGGCTGGGCCTTCGCCGAGGAGCCGGCCACAGTGGAGGCGCGGGACGCCGCGGCGGAGGACGACGCCGCGGACGGCCCTGTCGACGCCCCGCCGGACGCCGCCGCTGCGGACGTCGTCGACGCCACCGCCGCCGAGGTGGCGGCCACGTCCTCGCTCGGGCCGCTGTTCCCGCACCCCGCAGCGATCAGGGTTGCGGCCGCGAGGCCTGCGACGACGCCGATGGTCCGTCGAGCTGCGTTCTTCCTCATGGGTCCTTCCGGTGGTGCTCCGAGTCGACCGAGCGGTGCTTCCAGAACCGCTCGTGACCCGACGTAACCACATCCCGGCGCTGCGGACCGGCGCTTTCACTCACCCATCGGACGTCGCGTCCGTCGCCGCGAACCGCACCGACGATCCGAGCGGCAGCTGCGCGAGCCGGTCCAGGTGGTGCTCCGCCACGACGGCGAGCACCGGATAGCCGCCGGTCGTCGGGTGGTCGACGACGAAGACGACCGGCTCGCCGGACGGCGGGACCTGGATCGCGCCGGGCACGAGCGCCTGACTCTGCACCTCGCCGTCGGCGCGCGCGAGCGGTGTACCGGCGAGCCGGACGCCGACGCGGTCGCTCTGCGGCGTGACCTCCCACGACTCGTCGAGAAGGTGCGCCCAGGCGCCACCGGGGAACAGGTCCGCGTCGGGCCCGGGAACAACGTCGAGCACCGTCGGGCTACTCCCGTCCGGGAGGGTGGGCAGGGCTTCGGGCTCCCCGACGACCGTGCGCGGCGCGCGGCCGACGGGCAGCACGTCGCCGGCGGCGACCGGCGCTGGCCCGAGGTGCGCGAGGACGTCCGTGCTGCGGCTGCCGAGTACCGCGGGGACGTCGACACCGCCCCGCACGGCGACGACGACGCGCAGGCCCGCCGTCACCGGGCCGACCTCGAGGAGATCACCGTCGTCGAGGGCGAAGGGACGACCGCGCTCGACGGTGCGCCATCGCCCGTCCGGCGATTCGACGACGAGAGCGGCCTCAGCGCCGGTCACGGCGACCACCTGCTCCCCCGCGGCGACGAGTTCCATCCCGCCCCCGGCGTTCTCGATCCCCGCGGTCCCGGCGGGGTTGCCGACGAGCCGATTGGCCTGCCGCAGCGCACCGCGATCCGCGGCGCCCGACCGGGTGACGCCGATCGCGGCGCGCCCCGGCCGCCCGAGGTCCTCGACGAGGCTCTGCAGCCCCGTCTCCCGCACGACGAGCCCCCGGCCCGCGCGCGGCGCGGGCGGGCGCGGCGGCGTCCCCACCGGGACCTCGATGCGCGCGCGGACCGCGGTGAACCGCACGCGCGCGCCCGGGACGAGCAGCGCGGGCGGGTCGCGGTCGAGGGACCAGAGCTCGGCGTCGGTGCGGCCGATCAGCTGCCAACCGCCGGGCGAGGTGCGCGGGTACACCGCGCTGTACTCCCCCGCCAGCCCGACGGCGCCGGCCGGCACCCGCACGCGCGGCGAGGCCCGCCGCGCGATCTCCGGCCCCGGCTCCGTCGAGCGGAGGTAGGCGAAACCGGGCGCGAAGCCGAGGAAGCCGACGTGCCAGGCGCGCGCGGTGTGCATCCGCACGACGCCCGCCTCGTCGGTGCCGAGCTGCTCGGCGACGTCGCGCAGGTCCTCGCCGTCGTAGACGACGCCGATCTCGACCAGCGGCCCGTCCAGGGTGATGACGTCCGGCGGCGGCATTTCCGCGAGCAGGCGCTCGCCCTCCGCCGCCGACCCGGCACCGTCGAAGACGACGGTGACGGTCTCGCCCCCGGCGACGAGCTCGCGCTGCCCGGGGAGCGGCTCGGCGGCGAGGCGGGCGCGCAGCGGTTCGACGGTGCCGGGCGTGACCCGGACGCGCACGGCGCGGGCGCCGAGGCGGCGGACGTCAGCGGGGAGCATCGACACCGTCCGGGGCGTCGGCGAGCAGCTCCAGCTCCTCCTCCGGGTCGGGGTCGCGGCCGAGCGCCATGCCCGCGACCGTGGCGACGGCGGTCACGGCGACGTAGACCGCGATGATCACCCAGGAATCGGTCCAGCGGAACAGCACGGTGAAGATGAGCGGCGCCATGCCGCCGCCGACGACGCCGGCGAACGTGTAGGCGAGGGAACTGCCCACGTAGCGCAGCCGCGCGGGGAACTGCTCGGTGATGAACGCCGCCTGCGGGCCGTACATCAGCGCGTGCAGCGACATCCCGACGACGACGCCGAGAGTCAGCAGGACGCGGCTGCCGGACTGGATCATGAGGAACAGCACCGGGACCCACGCCGCGGTGAGGACCGCGCCGACGCCGTAGACGAGGCGGCGGTTGAACCGGTCGGTGAGCGCGCCGGCGAGCGGCATGGCGAAGACCTGCACCGCCGATCCGGTGAGCACCGCCGTCAGCACGTGGCTGGTCGGGAAGTCCAGTTCCTTCGTGGCGTAGCTCGCGAGGAACACGGTGAGCAGCGAGTACAGCACGTCGGGGCAGATCCGCGAGAGCGCCGCGGCGAGCAGCGCCCGCGGGTGCCCGCGCAGCACCTCGGAGATCGGGGCCTTCGGCTGCTCCGCACGCTCGGCGATGGCCTGGAAGACGGGCGTCTCCTCCAGCTTGAGCCGGATCATGAGCCCGAAGACCACAAGCACGGCCGAGAGCAGGAAGCCGATCCGCCAGCCCCAGTCGCGGAAGGCGTCCTCGGTGAGCAGGGCAGCGACCAGGGCGAGCACGCCGTTCGCCATGAGATTGCCGACGGGCACGCCGATCTGGGCCGCGGACGCCCAGAAGCCGCGCTTGCGCGGGTCGCCGAACTCGCTGGAGAGCAGCACCGCGCCGCCCCACTCGCCGCCGACGCCGACGCCCTGCGCGAACCGCAGCAGCACGAGGATCGTCGGGGCGATCACGCCGATGGTGCCGTAGCTCGGCAGCACGCCGATGAGCACCGTGGCGATGCCGATCAGGAGGAGCGTCGCGACCAGGACGTTCTTGCGCCCGATGCGGTCGCCGAGCCGGCCGAAGACGACCCCGCCGATGGGCCGGGCGAAATAGCCGACGGCGAAGGTGGAGAACGAGAGGAGGAGCCCGATGAACGGATCCTCCGCGGGGAAGAAGACGTGCGGGAAGACGAGCGCGGACGCGACGGAGTACAGCGCGAAGTCGTAGTACTCGAGGGAGGTGCCGGTCAGGCTCGCGACGTACGCCTTGACGGCGCCCTTCTGCACGGCGCCCTGCTCGGGCTGATCAGTGGACATGGATGGTCTCTTCTCGGTGAGCGGTCGGCGCTGATGTGATCCACACCATAGATGATTGTTGAACAATCTGTCACTACCGCGCGCCCGATTTGTTCAACAAAGTTCGGCACCGCTCCGTACGATCGAGCCGTGAGCACAGGCAGACAGCGCGGCCACGCCGCCACGGAGGCCACCGACGACCTGCGGCGCGCCATCGTCGAGGGCACCCTGCGCCCGGGCGACCCGCTGCGCGAGGAGCGCCTGGCGGCGGAGCTCGGCGTCTCGCGGAACACCCTGCGCGAGGCGATGCGCACGCTCGCCCACGAGGGGCTGATCGTGCACGAGGCCAATCGGGGCGCCCGGGTCACCGCCCCGACCCGCGCGTCCGTCCGCGACATCTACCTGGTGCGGCGCACCGTCGAACCGCCCGCGCTCCGCACCGCGGGTCCGGATCACCCCGGCGCGGTCCGGATGCGCGATGCGGTGGCGACGGCGCAGGCGGCGGCGCGGCTCGGCGACTGGCAGGCGGTCGGCACCGCCGACCTGGCGTTCCACCGCGCGATCGTCGGGCTCAGCGACAGCCCCCGGCTCGACGCGGTCCTCGACTCGATCCTCGCCGAGCTGCGCCTCGCCTTCGGGGCGATCGCGGACCCGGAGTTCCTGCACGCCCCGTTCCTCGACGACAACGTGACGATCCTCGAAACGTTCCTCGACGGCCGGGGCGACGAGGCGGCGGACCTGCTCGCGGAGTATCTCGTCCGCTCGGAGGAGACCCTGTTCGGCGCGCAACCGGTCTCGAAACTCACATCGTGAGTGGCGGCCGCCGCGAGCACACCACCGTAGAATAAGTTCTATGTTCGAAGGACTTCTGGCCCTCGGGATCCGCACCGGGACGATTCTCCGCGTCTCCCTCCCCGACGGTGCGGTCGAGACGCTGTACACCGACGAGGCCGGGGCCTCGCCCGACGGCGTTCTCGTGGAGGGCGGCCGGATCTACTGGACGACGATGGGCCGCCCCGACCGCGCCCCGGGGACCTCGAGCGAAGAGGGCCTCGACTTCTCCGCCCGCACGGGCGGCGTCCACTCCGTCCTTCTCGACGGCACCGACCTGCGCGACCTCGTGCCGGCGGGCGCGATGACCACCGGGAAGCAGCTCGCGTCCGACGGTGCCGGCACGCTCTTCTGGGCCGACCGCGAGGGTTGCCGGGTGAGTTCGGTGCGGACGGACGGCACCGGGCTGCGCGACCTCGTCGTCAACGTTCCCGAGCCCGACCGGCTCGCCGAATGCGTGGGCGTCGCCGTCGATCCCGCGCGCGGCCACCTCTATTGGACGCAGAAGGGGCCCGCGAAGGGCGGCCGCGGACGCATCCTGCGCGCCGGCCTCGAACTCCCCTCCGGCGCGTCGCCGGACGACCGCCCCGACGTCGAGACGCTGTGGGACGGCCTGCCCGAGCCCATCGACCTCGAGATCGTCGGCGACACCCTGTACTGGACCGACCGCGGCGCCGCGCCCGACGGCAACTCGCTCAACCGGGCCCCGCTCCCCGCGGTCGGCACGCGCGGGGCCGCACCGACGATCCTGGCGCGCGGCTTCGACGAGGCCATCGGCCTGGCCGTGGACGCCGCCTCCGGGCTCGCCTACGTCTCCGACCTGGGCGGCCGCATCTGGCGCGCGCCGCTCGACGGCCGCGCCCCCGAGATCCTCGTCGACCTCGGCACGCTCGTGTCCGGCATCGTCGGCCTGCCGGCCGCTACCGCTCGGTGACCAGCTTGGCGCCGAAGCCGATGAGCGCGACACCCGCGACGCCGTCCAGCATCCGCCGGGTGCGGGGCGTCCGCATCCAGCGGGTCACCGTGCCGGCGGCCGCGATCAACACGCCGCAGTAGACCGCCGTCAGCGCGATGTAGACGCCGCCCAGGGCGAGCGTCGTCCAGGTCACCGAGTAGCCGGCGGGCACGAAGCCCGGGAGCAGGCTCACGAACAGCACACCGATCTTCGGGTTGAGCAGGTCGGTGAGGAAGCCCGCGGTGAAGCCGCCCGTGCGCCACGACGTCTCCATCGGGGCGGCCGGCTGCTCCCCCAGCGCCGTGCCGCGTATCACCGCACGCAGGGACTGCACGCCCATGTAGATCAGGTACGCGGCGCCGACCACCTTGAGCGCGGTGTAGCCGTATTCGCTGGCCTTGAGCATCGCCGAGAGCCCGAGCACCGCGGCGAGCACCCAGATGACGAGGCCGCTGAGCACCCCGAGGCTGGTGCGCAGCCCGGTACCGCGGCCGCCCTGCGCCACGCCGCGCACCACGACGAGGGTGTCGGGTCCGGGCACGATGACGAGCACGGCGGAGGCGGCGGCGAACGAGAGCAGGGCGACGAGCATTCGGTGATCCAATCAGAAACCCCGGGCTACGCGGAAGTCGACTCCGCGCTCCTCAGGCCGTCGCCGCGGCCGTCTCGCTCGGCGACTCCCCGAAGCGCTCCCGGTAGTCGACGGCGAACCGACCCAGGTGCGTCAGCCCCACGCTCAGCGCGACGTCGGTGACCGTGCGCCCCGGATGCATCGCGTCCAGCAGCCGGGCGCGGGCGGCGAGCAGTCGCCGCTCCTTGACGACGGCGATCGGCGTCGAGTCGAGTTCGGATCGGCAGGCCTCGCGCAGCGCGCGGACACTCACCCGCAGGCGCTCCGCGAGCCAGCCCGGGCCGAGCGGGTCGGCGAGGTGGTCGTCGACGAGCGCGACCATCCGCGAGCCGAGACTGGCGGCACCGTCCGCCGCCGCGGCGAGGGCCGCGCTGTAGTTGTGCGGCTGCACGTCGAGGAGCTGGTTCACGACTCCGCGGGCGAGGTACTCGGAGCAGTCGGCACCGCCCACTGAGGAGGAGCCGCGCAGGGCCTCGTCGCCGAGGAAGCGCACCATCCGGACCCAGGACGCGACGTCGGGACGGCGCAGGTCCATGCCCACGTCGAACCGCAGCGGCGTCGTGACCTCGCTGCCGAGCCGGCGCATGAGCTCCCGGTCGACGGTGCTGCGCCGCAGCCGCACGCAGAGCTGCGGGTTGCCGCGCTGCCAGGTCATCGACGTCGGCGACGTGGGCGACAGGACGGTGGCGAGATGGGGAGAGGACTGGACCCGCGTGGCGCCGTGCTCCACGACGGCCCGGCCAGCGAGCGGGATCTGCACCAGGTAGAAGGTGGCGAGCGGCCCGGGACGGATCTGGACCGGCTCGCCGTAGTCGAGGTGCACGAGGCCCATCGAGCCGATGGTGTCGATGCGCAGGCGCATGTCGATGGCGTGCGCGCGACCCACCGGGTCGAGCCGGTGGTCGCAGAAGAAGTCGGCCACCCGCGCCCGGGCTACGTCGACGTCCCTCGTCCTCAGGACCGTCGGAGCGGTCACGGACACCTCCCTGTGGCGTGGATCACGTCCCCATCATGTGCTGCATTCCTGCCTGTCGTCAAGCAGGCGCAATACCGCGAACTGGATAGTGGGCGCGCCGAAGCGGATAGCAGGGCTATGACCTGCGTCACTACCGTCCGGATCGATCGGCGCCCGCACGGCGCCACGGACTCGACGCGAGGTGGAGGCATGACGGGAAATCTGGACGGGCGTACAGCGATCGTGACCGGTGGGGCGACCCTGGTCGGGCACGGCGTGGTGGAGGCGTTGCACGCGGAGGGCGCGACGGTGATTGTCGCCGACATCGACGCCGACGGTGCGCGGGCGATCGCGGATCGGCTCGGCGAGCGCGTGATCGCGCGCACAACGGACATCACCGACGACGCACAGGTCGCGGACCTGGTCGCCGCGACCGCCCGCGAGCACGGCGGGCTCGACATCGTCGTCAACCTCGCCTGCACCTACCTCGACGACGGGGCCGACACCGCCCGCGCGGACTGGCTGACGGCCTTCGACGTCAACGTCGCGAGCGCGGTCCGCGTCGCGGCGGCCGCGCGGCGCGCACTGGCCGCGAGCGGGCACGGGTCGATCGTGAACTTCACATCGATCTCCAGCTCGGTGGCGCAGACCGGCCGCTGGGTCTACCCCGCCTGCAAGGCGGCGCTGGTCCAGATCACCCGGTCGATGGCGATGGACTATGCGGCCGAGGGGATCCGGGTGAACTCGGTCAGCCCCGGCTGGGTGTGGTCGAAGATCATGGACACCGTCTCCGAGCACGACCGCGCGCACACCGACGGCGTCGCCGCGCCCTTCCACCTGACGGGCCGCGTCGCCGACCCGATCGAGGTCGGCCGCGTGGTCGCCTTCCTGTGCTCCGACGCCGCGTCCGTCGTGACCGGCGCCGATTGGGCCGCCGACGGCGGCTACTCCGCGATGGGGCCGGAACAGGCCGCCCCCGCGATCCCCCTGTTGGCCCCCGCGGGCACCGAGTAGGAGAACACACAGCCATGCGTATCGCCGTGATCGGAGCCGGCTTCGCCGGAGTCTCCGCAGCCAAGGTCCTCACCCAGTTCGGCCACGACGTCACCGTCTACGAGAAGGCCCCCGACATCGGCGGGGTCTGGAGCGCGTCGCGCCGCTACCCGGGCCTGCGCACCCAGAACAACAAGGGCACGTACTGCCTGTCGGATCAGACGATGCCGCGGCACTACCCGCAGTGGCTCGAGAGCGCGCAGGTGCAGGAGTACCTCGACGGCTACGTCGACCGGTTCGGCCTCCGGGACCGATTCCGGGTGTCCACCACCGTCATCTCCGCCACCCTGTCCGAGCCCGACGGTGCGCCGTCGGAGTCCGACGTGACCGCGAACCCCGCGCTGCGGCCGGTCACCTGGTCGGTGACCGCTGAGGGCCCGGAGGGCGTGAGCACCGAGGAATACGACTACCTGGTGAGCGCGAACGGGATCTTCTCGGCGCCGTCCATCCCGGGGTGGCCGGGCCGCGAGGCCTTCGAGGCGGCGGGCGGGCGACTCTGCGCGCCCGGCGACGTGCACTCGCTCGACGAGGTGGCCGGCCGCGACGTGCTGGTCGTGGGCTACGGCAAGTCGGCCTGCGACGTGGCATCGGCGATCGCACCCGTCACCGGCAGCGCCACGGTGATCGCACGGAAGCTGCTGTGGAAGATGCCGCGGCACCTCGGCGGCGCGATCAACTACAAGTTCCTCATGCTCACCCGGCTCGGCGAGGCCCTGTTCGAGTACCAGCGACTGCAGGGCGTGGAGGCCTTCCTGCACGGCGCGGGCAAGCCCGTGCGCAACGGCATGCTCGCGAGCCTGCAGGCCGTGGCGACGCGCCAGCTCAAGCTCAAGGAGTACGGGCTCGTGCCGGACGGCGACTTCGAGCGCATCGCGCGCAGTACGGTCAGTCTCGTGAGCGAGGGCTTCTTCGAGGCGGTGCAGGATGGCAGCCTCGCGGTGCGCCGCGACACGGAGATCGCCGAGCTGCTCGTCGAGGACGGCCGCCCGGCGGCGCGCCTGTCCGACGGGTCGACGGTGCCGGCCGACGTCATCATCGCGGCGACGGGATGGCGGCAGGACGTGCCCTTCCTGGACGCCGACGTGCAGGCCCGGCTCACCGACGCGAACGGCGACTTCGAGCTCTACCGCTTCATCCTCCCGCACGAGGTCCCCGGCCTCGCCTTCGTCGGCTACAACTCCTCCTTCTTCTCGCCGCTGTCGGCCGAGATGGCCTCGCTCTACGTCGCGCACGTCCTCGACGGCGCGGCCGAGCTGCCGCCGGTACCGGAGCGCCGCGAGCAGGTCTCGGCGCGGCTGCGCTGGATGCGCGATCGCACCGAGGGGCACCACGCCCGCGGCACGAACCTGATCCCGTTCTCGATGCACAACATCGACGAGATCATCGAGGAGATGGGCCTGAAACTCTCGCGGCGCCAGCGGGTGCGCGAGTGGCTGCTCCCGCCGAAGCCCGCGGACTACCGGTGGGTGACCAGGCGCCTCCTCGCGCGCCGGCCCCGCCCGGCCGCCTCGGCGGTCCCGTCCGGAGCCGGACCGAGGCGCGCCGCATGACGGCCGACGTCGTCGTCATCGGGTCCGGCATCAACGGGCTCGTCGCCGCGGCCGAGCTCGCGGGTTCCGGCCGGTCGGTGTGCCTCATCGAGGCCGCCGACCGGCTCGGCGGCTTCCTCGCGAGCGACGAGCTCACGCTGCCGGGCTTCGTGCACGACACCTACTCGTCGTGGCACCCCCTCTTCGTCACCGGCGGCGCGTACGCGACGCTCGGCGAGGACCTGCACCGGCACGGTCTCGCGTACGCGAACGCCGACGACGCCGTCACCGGGTCGGTTTCCGGCGACCGCCCCGCGGTGGTCGCGCACCGGGACCCGGCGCGCACCGTCGAACAGTTCTCGGAGCGGGACCGCGCCGCCTACCTGGCGATGCTCGACCGGATCGGCGGCGACCTCGACGTCATCGGCGCCCTGCTGGGCAACGAGACCCGAGCCCCGGGGGTGCTGGGCCACGCGGCGACGATGCTGCGGCGCGGCCTGGGCCGTACCGAGGGCTGGGTCCGCGACGCCGCGACGAGCGGGCGACGCTGGGGCCGGCGGACGTTCGAGGGCACCGAGGTGGACCAGCTCTGGGCGCCGTGGCTATTGCACGCGGGCCTGAGCCCCGACAGCGCCTCGGGCGGGCTGATGATCCCGGTCTTCGCGGCGACGATGCACGGCGCGGGCCTGCCGGTCGCCGTGGGCGGGCAGCGGGCCTTCCTCGACGCCTTCGCGTCGCTGCTCGCCGAGCGGGGCGTCGAGGTCCTGACGGGAGCTCCGGTCGACCGGATCCTCGTCGAGTCGGGCCGCGCCGCGGGCGTCATGGTCGGCGGGCGCCGGATCGACGCGCGGCAGGCCGTCCTCGCCTCGGTGACGCCGACGGCGCTGTACTGCGACCTGCTCCCGGAATCGGCCGTGCCCGAGGCGGTCCGCGCCGAGGCGCGCGGCTACCAGTACGGCCGGGCGGCGATGCAGGTGCACGTCGCGCTGGATGAGCCGCTCGAGTGGTCCGACCCCGCGCTCGACGGCGCGCCGTTGGTGCACCTCACCGCCGGCTCGGACTCCGTCGGCGTCGCGTGCGCGCAGGCCGAGGCGGGCCTGCTGCCCGCCCGTCCAACGGTGGTCGTCGGGCAGCAGGCCCTCATCGATCCGAGCCGGGTCCCCGCGGGCCGGGGCATGCTGTGGCTGCAGTTGCAGGAGGTCCCGTTCGCGCCGGTCGGCGACGCGGCGGGCGAGCTCGACACGTCCGCGGGCTGGACCGACGAGCTGGTCGCCGGCTACGTCGACCGGGTGCTCGGACTCGTCGAGGAGGCGGCGCCGGGCACCCGGGACGCGGTCCTCGCCGTCAGCGCGATCAGCCCCGTCGACCTGGCGGCCGCGAACCCCAATGCCGTGCAGGGCGATCCGTACTGCGGTGCCGCGGAGCTGGACCAGAACATCTTCTGGCGACCCGGGCCGCTCACCGCCCGTCACCGCACCGCGGTCGACGGGCTGTGGCACATCGGGGCCGCCACTCACCCGGGGCCGGGCCTCGGTGGCGGCTCCGGTCACCTCGTCGCGCAGGAACTGCTCAAGCGCGACGACGGTGCCCTCACCCGCGTCCGGCGCCTGCTCGGCCGCTGAGCGGCCGTTCCTACGAGCGGATCGCGGTGGCGGGGCCGAGGCCGGTTCCCGTCACCGCGGACACCGTCATGCTCGGCGTGATCGCCGGGTCCCCCACCCGGTCGGGGAAGTCGAAGATCCCGAGGATGAGCATCATCGGGTAGTCCGGCGCTTGGGGACTGACGCGCGTGACGGTGCCGTCGATGGAGAAGGTCACGCGCCCGGGCTCCCAGTCCGCGCGGTACGTGTGCGGCCGGCTCACGTCGACGGCGTGGCGTTCGGCGGAGAAGTCCTCCGTCAGCGCGGGATCGCGGAAGCGATGGATGCCCTGGCCGACTGCGGCGATCCCGTCCTCGATCGCGTCGCCGAAGACCTCCACGAGGCAGATCTCGCCGCAGCGTTCGACGCGGTCCTCCAGCCCCACCATCCACGCGGCGAACATCGACCGGGGCGTGAGCACGGCCGAGCAGGTGACGGCGATGCCGCCGAAGTGCGGCGCGAACCCGAGGCGGGTGGCCTGCTCCTCCTGCACGGTCTGGCCGGGGAGGAAGGGCTGCGGCGCGTCCGTCGATCCGACGGGGCCCGACCGGTTCGCGGAGTGGATGCCCGAGACGCGCAGCGGGGTGGGGTGCGTGTCCGGACACCACGGGCCCTGTTCCGGCGGGATCGAGAGCGTGAGCCCGTCCGGGCCCGCCGCGACCGTCGCGCGGGCGGCCGCCCGCGAACTCCACGCCGGCAGGTACGAGTCCGTCCAGATCGTCGGGTCGAGCCGGTCGAAGGTCTCGCGGAACTCCATCGCCCGATCCTCGCACGGAGCGCCCCGCACGACCGGCGAAGCGGCGCCGAACCCTACGCCGCGGTGCGGCGCAGGGCGGCGAGGCCGTCGCGGAGCTTCCCGCCGTCCTCGTCGGCCACCGCGGCGTCCACCAGGCGCCGCATCCGCTCGGCGGCGTCGGGCAGCCCGCGCACCAGTTCCAGCCCCTCCATCAGCAGGCCGAAGCTGTCGACGCCGTGGGCGTGGGTCTGCCCGTAGCCCTTGAGGACCCGCGCGGCGACGATCACCTCGGTCGCGAGCGCGGGATCGGTGCGGCCCACCGAGGTCACGGTGTCGAGCCAGGTGTCGATGAAGACCTGCTCGCGGCCGAACCGCAGGGACCGCGGCCGCAGCGGCCGCATCCGGGCGAGGGTGGAGAGTGTGGCGTAGCCCCAGACCGAGGTGGTGTTGATGATGAAGCCGCGGTGGCACACCGTATCGACGGCCTTGGCGAAGGCCCGGTTGTGCTCGAGCGCGCGGCCCAGGGCGGTGGGCATCGTGTCGGTGATCTCGTCGACCTGCGGGTGCAGGTACTCGTGGACCCGCATGACCTGCTCGTCGCCGGGCCGCACCTCGGCGCGCACGCGGTCCATGCGCCGGCCGCGCACCTTCTGCAGCGCGACGTGCACCGTGTCCTGGTAGCTCATCCACAGCGCGATGTGCCGCGCCGCCTCCACGGTGAGCCGGGCCTGCCCCTCGTGGTCCGGATCGAGGGCGCTGATCCGCGCGACGCGGTCGAGGTAGCGGTCCGCGTAGGCGAGGTCCTGGTAGACGGCGGTGCGCTCGAGCCCGTGCAGCAGCATCGACGCGGCGGCCGGCGGGAAGGACCGCGCGACCCGGCGGGCCCGGTCGGCGAGCGCGGGACCGACGAGCGATTCCGGTGCGCGCGCCGCGATCTCGTTGCGCTCGGTCTCGCGGTCGGCCTTGAGCTCCTCGGGCGTCTTCGGCCGCCGCACCTGCAGGGTCAGCGGCACGGGAGCACTGCCGGACGGCGCCGGGGCGGGGGCCTGCGCCCGGGCGGCGTCCTCCGCGAGGCTCTGCCGCGCCCGCTCGTACCCGGCGGCGAACGCCGCGAGCGAGGTCTCGACACCCTTGCCGCCCTTGCGGATCGCCTCCTCGAAGTCCTCGCGCGGGAAGGGCAGGGCGCCGCTGCCCGCGAGGGCGCCGAACAGCGCCGCGCTGATCACGCTGCCGTTGTCGCGGGCGAGC
This sequence comes from Tsukamurella sp. USMM236, assembly GCF_037148755.1. Classification (NCBI taxonomy): domain Bacteria; kingdom Bacillati; phylum Actinomycetota; class Actinomycetes; order Mycobacteriales; family Tsukamurellaceae; genus Tsukamurella; species Tsukamurella sp. USMM236. The sequence goes on along the minus strand of NZ_JBBCSS010000002.1, from coordinate 157,403 downwards.
GTCGCGAAATCACCGGAGACGAGGGTCTTCGCCGCGGAGGCGGCACCGTCGAGCAGAGCCGCCGAGTCGACCCGGCCGTCGTCGAACGTGGACTTCTCGAGGATCGAGTAGACCCGATTGAGTGAGGCGATGAGGGTGGTGCGGTCCGGGGTGACGAAGCCGCGCTGCACCGCACGGCCGGCCTCCATGAGCTCGGACGCGATGAGCACATCGACCTCGCCGGGCGTGGGCATGAGCGAGAGGATCGGCGTCTCGCGGGCGCGCCCGGTCCCGCTGCGGTGCGTGACGTCCGGCGGGAAGAGCTCGGCGTAGTAGACAGTGGCTCCGGTGCGCTGGGCGACGCCGGCGACGGAGGTGTTCTGCGCGGTCCAGCCCTCGTCCTCGCCGAGCGAGACGATCCAGTCGGCGAGGACGCCACCGCCCTCGCCGCCCATGGCGAGTACCGCGACGGTGATGGGCCGTTGCCCCTGGGTCCAGGTCATGAGAAGGCCTCCGTGGATTCGAAGCGGGCCGCGCGGCCCTCGAGGCCGCGACCGAGGCGCTCGGACACGGCGCCGCGCACGCGGTCGCGGATCCGGTCGACGCGGGTGGGATTGGTGACGACGTCCGTGCGGTAGAACGACGGGCAGAGGGCCGCCGCGTGCGCGTTGTTGCCGCACACACCGCAGCCGACGCAAGTGTCGGTGACCGCGGCGACGGGGTCGGTCCGCATGGGGTCGGGGTTGGGCGCGATGGTCAGCGACGGGCAGCCGGAGATCCGCATGCAGGCGTGATCGCCCGTGCAGGTCTCCGGGTCGACGCCGAACCGCTGGGTGACGACGCGCTTGCCGGCCTTGACCGCCGCGGCCCGTTCCGGCTTCTCGCGACGCTGCTTGTTCAGCTGACACTCGCTCTGCGCGACGATGACCTTGGGGCCCTTCTTCTTGCTGGTCAGGGCGTCGACGAAGACGTCGCGCATCTTCGCGACGTCGAAGGTGTCGGGCATCGTCTTCGCCCACTTCACGCCGACGCCGCGCACCGCCCGTTCGATCGGGTTGTTGGTGCTGCGGTCGGGCAGGATCGCGCGGGAGGAGAGCAGGTCCTGGCCGCCGGTGGCGGCCGCGTAAGCGTTGTCCACCACCACCAGGAGCTGGTCGGACTCGTTGAAGACGGCGTTGCCGACGCCGGAGGTGAGGCCGTTGTGCCAGAAGCCGCCGTCGCCCATCACGGCGACGCCGCGCCGGCCGGCGTCCTTGCTGCTCAGCGCGGCGCCACCGGCGGAGCCGAGGCCGTAGCCCATCGTCGTGGCACCCAGGTTGAAGGGTTCGTTGATGGCGAACAGGTGGCAGCCGATGTCCGCGCTCACGTGATGCTCCACGCCGGTCTCGCGCTCGGCGAGCTTGAGCGCGGAGAAGATCGGCCGCTCCGGGCAGCCGGTGCACAGGCCGGGCGGGCGGGGCTGGACGGCGCGGCCGTCGACCCGCTCGGTGAACGGGCTGCGCGGGTCGCCCGCCGGGAGGAGCACCGCGGGATCGCCGGTGACCAGCTCGGGGGCGTACCGGCCGAGGAACTCGGCGGCGCCCTTCGTGACGGCGATCGGGGTGTACTCCCCCGCCTTCGGCAGCACGTCCTTGCCGTGCAGCGCGGTGTCGAGGCCGTTGCGGCGCAGGATCGCGTTGAGGTTCTGCTCGATGTAGTCGGGCTGCCCCTCCTCGAGGAGCAGGACCGCGTCCTTGTCGGCGCAGAACTCGACGATCTCCTCGTCGATCACCGGGTACGTCACGTTCATGACGTAGAGCGGGACCGCGGTGTCGCCGAAGGCGTCCGAGCAGCCGAGGAGTTCCAGCGCGCGGTTGAGGGTGTTGTAGAGGCCGCCCTGCACGATGAGGCCGACCTTGCCGTCCGCCGGGCCGAAGGTCTCGTTGAGGCCGTGCTCGCGGATGTACTGGACGGCCGCGGGCCAGCGGTGGGCGATCTTCTCCTGCTCGTGCTGGAAACTCGCGGGCGGCAGCACGATCCGACTGACGTCGCGCTTCGGGTTCTCCATCGCCTGCTCGACGGTCATCTGCGGCCGCCGGTTCTCCCTCGTCGTGAAGGTGCCGTGCAGGTGGCACGAGCGCAGCCGCAGCTCCAGCATGACCGGGGTGTTCGACGCCTCGGACAGCGCGAAGCCGTGCTCCACCGCGTCCACGATGGCGGTGTGGTCGGGCCGCGGATCCAGCAGCCACATCTGCGATTTCATCGCGAAGGCGTGGGAGCGCTCCTGCATGATCGAGCTGCCCTCGCCGTAGTCCTCGCCGACGATGATGAGCGCGCCGCCGGTGACGCCGCCGCTGGCGAGGTTGGCCAGCGCGTCGGAGGCGACGTTGGTGCCCACCGTCGACTTGAAGGTGATCGCGCCGCGCAGCGGGTAGTGCACCGAGGCGGCGAGCATCGCCGCGGCGGTCGCCTCCGAGGCACTGTTCTCGAAGTACACGCCGTACTCGTCGAGGATCTCGCGGGCATCGCCGAGGACGTCCATCAGGTGGCTGATCGGCGCCCCCTGGTAGCCGCCGACGTACGCGACGCCGGACTGCAGCAGCGCCTTCGTCACCGCCAGGATCCCCTCGCCCTCGAACCGGGTCCCCGGTTCCTGGCGCAGCTTGAGGACTTCTTTCGCAAAGGAGCGTTCCGCCATGCCCCGACCTGCCTTCCACGTATCACGGGCCGTGTGATGCATCCCACGCTAGCCTCGCTCCGGGACGGGTTGAAGAGCCCGCGCGGTGCCCGCGCCGATCGGGACAGCGGGCGGTCGCGATCTGGATAGCCGGGCCGTTCGGCGCGTCCTACCGTCGGGCGCAGCCGCCGCTTTCCGACGGTGCGGCCCGCGCGGCCGCTCAGCCGACACCGGCCCGTGCCGGGGAGAAGAGGACCCATGCTCACCGAACTCGCCACCGCCCTCGCGGGCGGGAGGATCCGGGTGCTCGACCTGACCACGCCGCTCTCGGCGGACACCCCGACGCTGCGCCTGCCCGAGCCCTTCGTGAACCTCATCGACTTCAGCCTGGAGCGGGTCGCCGCGTTCGAGCCGACGGCGCCGGCCTGGCAGCACAACAACATCCACACCGGCGAGCACATCGGCACGCACGTGGACGCCCCGTGCCACTGGATCACGGGCCGTGACGGCGCCGACGTCAGCCAGCTGCCGCCCGGGCGCCTCGTCGGTCCGGCGTGCGTGATGGACTTCGCCGACCGCGCCGCGGCCGATCCGGACTGGCTGCTCGACGTCGCCGACGTGCAGGGCTGGATCGCCGAGCACGGGGCGATCCCGGAGGGCGTGTGGCTCCTGCTGCGCACGGGCTGGGATCAGTACGGCGGCGACCGCGAGCGCTTCCTCAACCTCGACGAGAACGGCTCGCACACCCCCGGCGTCTCCGCGGCCTGCGCGCGGTGGTTGGCCGAGGAGGTCCCGATCTCCGGCTTCGGCGTGGAGACGGTGGGCATCGACGCGGGCAATGCGGCGATGCTGGAGCCGCCCTTCCCCGCGCACAACTTCCTGCTCGGCGCGGACAAGTACGGCCTGACGAGCCTGCGGAACCTCGCGCAGTTGCCGCCCCAGGGCGCGGTGATCGTGGTCTCGCCGCTGCCGATCGTCGGCGGCACCGGCTCCCCCGCCCGCGTCCTCGCCCTCGTCGAGGACTGACCTCCGAACACACCGGAACGGCGGCGCCCCACCGGGGACGCCGCCGTTTCCGTACGCACGCGGGTCAGGTCCGGGCGGTGACGCTCTCCTCCGGCTCCGGGGCCCCGTCGGATTCGCCCCGCAGGAGCGGGAGCGCGGCCACCGCGAGCGCGGCGATGCCGCCGACGACGGCGAAGAAGACGAAGTTGGCGCGGTAGCCGAAGCCTGCCCCTGCGATGAACCCGCCCACGATCGGCCCCACGATGGCGCCGACGCGCGCGAAGGACAGCGCCATCCCGGTCGCCGCGGCGCGGATCCGGGCCGGGTAGTAGTGCGCCACCCAGCCGGTGAGCACCAGCGAGGTCGAGATGGAGCCGATCCCCGCGATGCCCACCAGGAGGTAGTTGACCACCATCGGGCCGCGGAACATCAGGGCGAGGATGCCGAGCGCGCCGACCGCGTAACAGACCACGAGGACCGGCTTCTGGCCCCGCCGATCGGCGAGCAGTCCGACGACGATCCCGCCGATCGCGGAGGCGAGCGAGAAGACGAGCAGGAACATCAGCGACGAGCCGAGGTCGTAGCCGGCCTTGCGCATGATCTGCGGCAGCCACGTGTTGAGCCCGTACACCAGCAGCAGGCCGCAGAACAGGGCCAGCCAGAAGCAGGCGGTTGCCACTCGGTACCGCGGGGAGAAGACGACCCGGAGCGCATCGAGGAAGCCCTCCCGCTCCCCCCGCTCGGCGCGCGCTGCGGCCGGAACCGCCGGCGGCGGTTCGATGCCCAGCCTGCGGGCCTCCGCGGCGGCGCGGTCGGTCTGCCCGCTCGCCGCGAGCTGCTCGATCGACTGCGGCAGCGCGACCGCGAGGATCGGCACCAGGATCACGGCGCCGAAACCGAGGCCCATCACCCAGCGCCAGCCGAGGGCGTCGAGGGACAGCACGGCGACCAGCGCCGCGAGCATGATCCCCAACGAGTAGCCGGAGTACATGATCCCGTAGTTCCTCGACTTCTTGGCCGGCGGCGAGAACTCGATGGTGTAGGCGGCGGCGATCGGGATGACGCCGCCGAGGCCGAGCCCGCCGACGAACCGGAACAGCCCGAGGACCTCGGGGCTGGGCGCCAGCGCGACGCCGAGCTGCGGCAGCGCGCACAGCGCCACGGCGACGAGCAGCATGTTCTTCCGCCCGACCCGGTCGGCCAGCACGCCGATCGTGGTGGCGCCGATGAGCATGCCCACCAGCGACCACGCCGCGAGGCCGCCGATCTCGACCGCGCTGAGCGACCAGGGCTCGTAGGCGAGCAGGCCCGGCACCACGGCGCCGAAGACGCCGACGTCGTAGCCCTCGGCGAGGATCGCGATCCAGCAGCACAGCAGGACTCGGCGGGTCACCGCGGCGGGGATCACGGGGTCCACCGCACGTGCGCGGCGAGCTCGGGCTCCTCGTCGCGCAGCAGCGCGAGGCGCGGGCGCACGGCGTCGGTGCGAGCGCTGGGCGGCTTGCGGTTGCCCGCGCGGAACTGATCCGGCCACTCGGCCCCGGGCCCGGCGTACTTCTGGTCGGCCGCGGCGTGCAGCGTCCACTGCGGGTCATACAGGTGAGCGCGGCCGAGGGCGCAGAGATCGGCGCGGCCCGCGAGCAGGATCGAGTTGACGTCGTCGTAGGACGAGATCGCGCCGACGGCGACCACCTTCACGCCGGCGGGACCGGCGACCTCATTGCGGATGCGGTCCGCGTACGGGGTCTGGTAGCTCCGCCCGAAGGCGGGCCGTTCGTGCTTGGCGACCTGGCCGGTGGAGACGTCGACGAGGTCGACGCCGTGCTCGCAGAAGGCGCGGGCGATCTCCAACGCCTCGTCGATGTCGTTGCCGTCCGGGATCCAGTCCGTGGCCGACAGGCGCACGGAGACCGGCCGGTCGGCGGGCCAGGCGGCGCGGACGGCGTCGAACACCTCCAGCGGGAAGCGCAGCCGATTCTCGACGGAACCGCCGTACTCGTCGGTGCGGGTGTTCGAGATCGGCGAGAGGAACGAGGAGATCAGGTAGCCGTGGCCGGCGTGGAACTCGAGCAGGTCGAAGCCCGCCTCGGCGCCGCGGCGGGCGGCGTCGGCGAACTCCCCGACGACGCGGTCCATGTCGGCACGCGTCATCTCCCGGGGCACCGCGCTGTCCGGGCCGTAGGGCAGCGCCGACGGTGCCATGACCTCCCAGTTGTCGGCGTCGAGCGGATCGTCGATCCCCTCCCACATGAGTTTCGTCGAGCCCTTGCGGCCCGAATGGCCGAGCTGCAGGCCGATCTTCGCGCCGGAGTACGCGTGGACGGCGTCGACGACGCGGCGCCATCCCTCGCGCTGCTCGTCGGTGTAGAGGCCGGTGCAGCCGGGCGTGATCCGGCCGTCGGCGGAAACGCAGACCATCTCGGTCATCACCAGGCCGGCGCCGCCGAGCGCCTTCGAGCCGAGGTGCATCACGTGGAAGTCGTTCGGCAGGCCGTCGACGGCGGAGTACATGTCCATGGGCGAGACCACGATCCGGTTCTTCAGCCGCAGGTCGCCGATGGTGACCGGGTGGAACATCGCCGGGATCTCGGGCCCGGCGCCGGTTCCGGCGCCGAACGAGCGCATGACCCGGTCGGCGAAGTCCGCGTCGCGGAGCCGGAGGTTGTCGAAGGTGATCCGGCGGCTGCGGGTGAGCAGGTTGAAGGTGAACTGCACCTGCTCCTGCTCGCGGTAGCTGCCGATGGTCTCGAACCATTCCAGGGAGGCCTGCGCCGCGCGCTGCGTCGACTCGACGACGGGCCGCCGCTCCACTTCGTAGACCTTGAGCGCGGTGCCCAGGTCGCCGTTCTCGTGCAGGCACGCCGCCAACGACAGTGCGTCCTCCATCGCGAGCTTGGTGCCGGAGCCGATGGAGAAGTGCGCGGTGTGCGCGGCGTCCCCGAGCAGCACCAGGTTCCGGTGCACCCAGCTGGTGTTGCGGACCGTGGTGAAGGTGATCCACTGCGAGTTGTTCGCGAGGATCCGGCCGTCGCCGAGATAGGGCGCGAAGATCTCGGCGATCCGGGCGATGGCGGCGTCGTCGTTCTCGCCGGGCGCGAAGGCGCGGTCCGCGGTGGCGTCGAATCCCGCTCGGAGCCAGACGTCCTCGGCCATCTCGACGATGAAGGTGCTGCCCTGGTCGGAGTAGGGGTAGCCGTGGATCTGCATGGTGCCCCACTCGGTGTCCTCCACGATGAACGTGAAGGCCTCGAAGACCTTGTCGGTGCCGAGCCACATGTACTTGCACCGGCGCCGGTCCAGGTCGGGCTCGAAGCCCTCGGCGAACCGGGTCCGCGCGGCGGAGTTGAGACCGTCGGCGGCGAGGACGAGATCGTGCGTCGCCATCAGCTCCTCGACGTCGGGCGCCGGCGTCGCGAACCGCACGTCCACCTCGAGATCGAGGCAGCGGCGCTGCAGGAGGGCGAGCAGGTCGTGCCGGTTCATGGCGGCGAAGCCCTGGCCGCCCACGGTGTTCCACTCGCCGCGGTAGTGCACGTCGATGTCGGTCCACCGGGCGAAGTGGGACTCCATCTGCCCGTAGATGACCGGGTCGGCGTTCTCGATGCCGCCGAGGGTCTCGTCGGAGAAGACGACGCCGAAGCCGAAGGTGTCCTCGGCCCGGTTCCGCTCGAACACCGTGATCTCGTGGTCCGGGTCGAGCTGTTTCATCAGGGCGGAGAAGTAGAGGCCGCCGGGGCCGCCGCCGATCACTGCGATCTTCATGTCTCGAGTCCTTCGTGCTGAGGTGGGCGGATCAGCCGCGGACCGCGGCGTCGGCCTCGCGGGCCAGTTGATCTCGGAGCCGGAAGTGCTGGAGCTTTCCGGAGGGGTTGCGCGGCAGCGCGTCCACGAAGCGGACGTCGCGCGGGTACTTGTACGGCGCCAGGCGGGACTTCACGCCGTCCTGGATGCGCCGCACCATCGCGGGGCCGGTGTCCTCCCCCGCGCGGAGCACGACGAAGGCACACACGACGGCGCCGCGCTCGGTGTCGGGCCGGCCGACGACCGCGGCCTCCACGACGGCGTCGTCGGCGCAGATCGCCGCCTCGACCTCGGGGCCGCCGATGTTGTAGCCGGACGAGACGATCATCGAATCGGAGCGCGCCTGGAAGCGGAACACGCCGTCGGCGTCGCGGACGACGGTGTCGCCGGTGACGTTCCAGCCGTCCACCACGTAACCGAGCTGCCGGGCGTCGTCGAGGTAGCGGCAGCCCGTGGGCCCGATGACGGCCAGCCGCCCCGGGACGCCCGGGCCGACCTCCTCGTCGTCGGGGCCCAGCACCGTCGCGCGGAAGCCGGGCACGGGGACGCCGAGGGCTCCGGCGGCGGTGCGGCCGGGCGCGGTGGAGAGGAAGACGTGCAGCAGCTCGGTGCAGCCGATGCCGTTGACCAGCTCGATGCCGCACTCCTCCCGCACCAGGTCGAAGGTCTCCTCCGACAGGTGCTCGCCGGCGGAGACGCCGACGCGGACCCCGCGGAGCAGTTCCGCGCCGCCGCCGCGGATGATCGCGCGGTAGGCCGTGGGCGCGGTGAACAGGACGGTCACGCCCTGCTCGGCGACGACCTCCGCGAGCCGCAGCGGGGTGGCCCGCTCGGTGAGCACCGTGCTCGCGCCGAAGCGCAGCGGGAACACGACCAGCCCGCCGAGGCCGAAGGTGAAGGCGAGCGGCGGCGATCCCGCGAAGACGTCCTCCGGCCCCGGGCGGAGCACGTGCCGGGCGAAGGTGTCCGCGTTGGCCAGGACGTCGCGGTGGAAGTGCATGGTGATCTTGGGCCGGCCGGTGCTCCCCGAGGTCGGGCAGAGCAGCGCGACATCGTCCGCGGCGGTCGCGACGGGGGTGAAGACGCCGTCCCGACGCGCGGCGCGCTCCTCGAGCCGGTCCGGGTCGTCGCCGCCGATCAGCACCAGGGCTGCGCCGGAGCCGGTGCGCTCCAGCGCCTCCCGCAGGTCGGGTGCGGCCGCCGCACCACTGAGGCAGACCGCGGGCGCGGTCCGCTCCAGGAGATCGACGAGTTCGCCGGGGCGGAGCATGGGCATCGTGGTCACGAGAACCGCACCCGCCTTGAGGGCGCCGAGCCAGGCGGCCACGAGCCACGGCGTGTTGCCCTCGCGCAGCAGCACCCGGTTCCCGGGCCGCACGCCGAGCTCGTCGACGAGGACCTGCGCGACCCGGTCCGAGGCGGCGCGCAGCTCCCTGTAGGTCCACAGGAAGCCCTCGGGCGTCCGGATCGCGGGCCGCTCTCCGAACCGCTCCGCTCCCTCGTCGATGAGCGCCACCGCGGCGTTGACGCGGTCGGGGTACTGGAGCTCGGGCAGGGTGGACTCGAGCGTCGGCCACTGCTCCGCCGGCGGCAGGTGGTCGCGGGCGAAGGTGTCCTCGTGGGCGCTGGGAGACAGGATCATCGTCGGCCTTCCGTCACTGCGCGAGCAGGCCCTCCTGGCACACGGTGGCCAGGTGGGTGCCCTTGCGGTCGTGGAAGCGGCCCGTGTTGAGGCCGCGGGAGGAGCCGACGTTCAGCGACTCCTGCGAGTAGAGGACCCAGTCGTCCAGCCGCGCCGGGCGGTGGAACCACATCGCGTGATCCAGGCTCGCGGTCCGCAGTCCCTCGTCGGACCACGCCGCACCCAGCGCCCGCAGCGAGGGCTCGAGGATCGTGTAGTCACAGCAGTACGCGAGCGCGATGTCGTGCACGGTCTGCTCCTCCGGGAGCTCCGAGAAGGCCTTGATCCACACCGCCTGGCGCGGGACGCGGTCCCGGTCGCCGGGGAGGTAGATCGGGTCCGGGACGTGCCGCATCTCGAAACTGCGGCCGTGCGACCAGTAGTCGGCGTCGGCGCCGTCGCGGCCGACGAGAGCCTGAGCGGAGCTCGGCAGGCTCTCCGGGTCGGGGACGCCCGCGAGTCCGGTCGCCGCCACCTCGCCCACGAGCGGAGCGCCGGGGATCTCCGTGCCTTCGGCTCCCGCGGCGAAGGAGGCGTAGCAGGTGTAGATCACCTTCCCGTTCTGCAGGCCGCGGACGTGACGCGTGGCGTAGCCCCTTCCGTCGCGCAGGATCTCGACCTCGTAGCGCACGTCGCCGCCGATCTCGGCGGGGCGGAGGAAGTAACTGTGGGCCGAGTGCACGGTCTTGCCCTCGACGGTGGCGCACGCCGCGGCCACGGCCTGCGCCACCAGGTCGCCGCCGTAGGCCTTGGGCCAGGGCACGTACTGGGTGGTGGCGGTGAAGGCCCGGTGGCCGTCCGGGGCGTCGCCGGTCTCGGTGAGGCGCACCGCGTCGAGGAAGCGGGCGGAATCGGCCACGTTGCTGTGGAATTCGTTGACGGTGGTCATGCGCGGCGGTACCCCTCGAGCGCGGCGTCCTCGACGTCGTCGAGGTTGACGACGATGTTCTCCGGCGTGCGGCAGGTCAGCCAGACGAGGTCGTCGGTGACGGACATGTTCGCCTCGACGTGGGGCATGTAGGGCGGCACGAAGACCCAGTCGCCCTCGGTCATGTCGGTGTACTGGGCGTAGTCCTCGCCGTAGTAGATCCGGCCGTGGCCGGAGAGCACGTAGCCGCCGGTCTCGGCCTCGCCGTGGTGGTGCGGGAGCGAGCGGTAGCCGGGCTTGTTGCGGACCTGGCCGTACCAGATCTTCGTGGCGGGGGTGTGCTGGATGCTGACGCCGGAGACCCGGATGCAGTCGCCGGACTGCGCGGTGTCGGTGCTCTCCGCGCCGTGCCGGGTGACGACGGGGACGTCGCCGGTGGGTAGGAGTGCGGGGTTGACGATCTGGTCGGTCATTGGGCTTCGCCTTTCGTGGTGATGGGTGCGGTCAGGCTGTGATGCGGATGGTGTTGCGCAGGAGGCCGATCCCCGAGATCTCCGTCTCGAGGACCTGGCCGTCGGCGAGGAAGCGTTGCGGTTCGCGGCCCGCGCCCACCCCGGCCGGGGTGCCGGTGAGGATCAGGTCGCCGGGGCGCAGGCGGGTGAAGCGCGCGGCGTGGTGCAGCAGTTCGGCGGCGGAGAACAGCAGGTCGTCGAGCGGCGCCCGCTGCACGGTCTCCCCGTCGACGCGGCAGGTCACGGTGTGCTCGGCGGGATCGAAGGCGTCGGCGGTGACCACGGCCGGCCCAACGGGCGTGGTCGCGTCCCAGGCCTTCCCGGAGAGCCATTGGGTGGTGGCCCACTGCCGGTCCCGCAGCGAGACGTCGTTGCTGACGGTGTACCCGGCGATCGCCGCCGCGCACTCGTCGACGGAGGCCCGGCGCAGGTCGGCGCCGACCACGACGGCGAGCTCGGCCTCCCAGTCCAGCTTCTCGGTGTCGCCGGCATCGAGCACGACGTCGGCGTCCGGGCCGACGAGGGTGTCGGCCCACTTCGCGAAGAAGGTGGGCTCCTCGGGCACACCGCGACCCATCTCCTCGATGTGCGCGCGGTAGTTGAGCCCGCAGCACAGCACCTTGCCGGGGCTCAGGATCGGCTGCAGCGGGCGGGCCGACGGCGGGAGCGGCTCACCGTCGGCCGCGGCGCGCCGGGCGACGGCGCGCCAGTCGTCCCGGCGCAGCAGGTCGTCGACGCTGGCGGCGCCGGTGCACCGTGGGCCGGATCCGGCGTCGGCGGTGGCGACCGTCCGGTCGCCGAGCTGATGGGTTGCGAGCCTCACGGGAGAGCCTCCGAAGTCGTATGTAGCGATTCTGACGTCCGTCAGATTGGCTGAATGTAGCACGGATCACACCCGGGGACCAGACCCCGATCCAGCACCGATCCGCCTCTGCACGAAAGGAACCCCATGTCCGCCAAGGTCACCGTCAATCCCCCGCAGCTCGCCGTCCCCCGCGGCTTCGCCCACGGCACGCGCGTCGGGAACACGCTCCATCTCGGCGGGCAGACCGCCATGGACGCCGAGGGGGTGATCGTGCCGGGCGGCATCGTCGAGCAGTTCCGGCGCGCCTTCGCCAACGTGCTCGCGACGGTGGCCGAGGCCGGCGGGACGCCGGACGACCTGGTGTCGGTCACCATCTACCTGACCGATGTGCAGGACTACCAGCGCAACGGCAAGGAGATCGGGCGCATCTGGCGCGAGCTCGCCGGCGATCACTACCCCGCCATGGCGGGCATCGGCATCAGCGAGCTGTGGCAGCCCGAGGCGCTCATCGAGATCGCGGGCATCGCCGAGATCGGATCGGGCGCACGGGGGTAACGTCGCGGGGAGCCGGCCCCGCGCCGCACGGCACCGAGGAGGGACGATGACGGAAGCAGCTCGACCGCAGCCGCTGGTCCGCGATCTGATCGTCTCACTCTTCGGGCTCTACGGCCGCGGGGCGGAGCCGCTCCCCATCTCCCAGATCATCGCCCTGATCGGGACCGCCGGACCGGACGAGCAGTCCGTGCGCTCCAGCGTCTCCCGGATGAAGTCCCGGGGCCTCCTCGACGCCGCCGAGGCGGGGCACTACCACCTCGCGGGGCGGCGGGCCGCGGCCTTCGAGGCCGGCGACAGCCGGATCTTCGGCGACCACCCCTACGACCCCGCGGCCGCGTGGTCGCTGGCGGTCTTCTCGGTGCCCGAATCGCAGCGCGCCCGCCGCGTCCTGCTGAAGAAGACGCTGGGCGAGATGGGCTTCGGCGTCGTCGGGGCCAGCGTCTACATCGCACCGTCGGGCATCGGCGAGGAGGCCCGCGCGCGGCTGGCCCGGCTCGAGCTCGACGGCTACGTCGAGTGGTTCGACTTGCACCCGCCGAGCATCGACCGCCTCCGGGCGGAGGCCGCGCAGTGGTGGGACCTGGACGCCGTCGCCGAGGAGTACCGCGACTTCCTCGCGGAGTTCGCGCCCGTGCGGGAACGCTGGGACTCTGCGCCGGGCACGGACGCCGAGGCCTTCGCCGATCACCTCCGTCTGGTCACGGCGTGGCGCGACCTGCCCTATCGGGATCCGGGCCTTCCCGCCGAGGCGCTGCCCGCCGACTGGCCCGGCGCGCCCGCCCGCGAGCTGTTCCTGCACCTGCGCCGAACCCTGGCCGAGCCGGCCGCCCGGTACGCCGGCCACGCGGACCTCGAGCGGCGCGACTGACCCCTGAACACGGCACCCGCCGCCGACCCGCTCGACGTGCGGGTGCCGCGCGCCGCATTGTTAGGATTGCTACCTGCCCACCGCCGATCACGAAGGCACGACCCTGTCCGAGTCATATCCCCGCGCCGCGGTCGCCGTGTTGTGCGCCGCGGGCATCGTGGTCGCGCTCATGCAGACGATCATCGTGCCGCTGATCCCCCAGTTGCCGGGGATGCTCGGCACGTCGCCGACCAACGCCTCCTGGACCCTGACGATCACGCTGCTCGTGGGCGCGGTCGGGACGCCGATCGCCGGGCGCCTCGGCGACATGTTCGGCAAGCGCCGCGTGCTGCTGGGCACCATGGCGGCGGTCGCACTGGGCTCGACGGTGTGCGCCCTCTCGAGCGCCTTCCTGCCCTTCCTGATCGGCCGTGGCCTGCAGGGGCTCGGCATCGGTGCGATCGCCGTCGGCATCAGCATCCTGCGCGACATCGTCCCGGCGGTGCGGCTCGGCTCCGCGGTGGGCACCATGAGCGCCTCCCTGGGCGTCGGCGGCGCCCTGGGGCTGCCCTTCGCCGCGTCGATCGCGCGGCACGTCAGCTGGCACGCCCTGTTCTGGGCGTGCGCGCTCGCGGCCGTGGCCTGCGGCGCCGCGATCCTGCGGTCGGTCCCGGAGGGCCCCGCCGACCCCGGCGGCAGCTTCGACGCGATCGGCACCGTCGGCCTCACCGCCCTCCTGACCTTCGTCCTGCTCCCCCTCTCCAAGGCCTCCGAGTGGGGCTGGACCGACCCGCTGACGCTCGGCCTGTTCGCCGCCTTCCTGGTCACGGGCGCCGCCTGGTGGCGGTACGAGCTGCGCATCCCCAACGCGCTGATCGACGTGCGCACCCTGCTACACCGCCCGATCCTGCTCACCAACGCCGCGTCGATCGCCACCGGATTCGCGTTCTACGCGATGCAGATGATGCCGATCCAGGTGCTCATGGCGCCGGAGCAGACGCCCGCCGGGCTGGGCCTCGGGATGGTCGAGGCGAGCCTCGTCCTCATGCCGAGCGGCCTGGTCATGTTCGCCTTCTCCCGGGTCAGCTCGTGGATCACGGACCGGCGCGGCGCCCGGATCTCGCTCGCTGTGGGCGCCGTGGTCATCGCCGGGGGCTACCTGGTGCTGCTGCTGGCGATCGCCGGGCCGTGGCCCGTGGGCTGGGTCTGGATCCTGGCGTCGAGCGCGCTGGTCGGGGCGGGCCTCGGCATCGCCTATTCGGCGATGCCCGCCCTGATCATGGCGGTGGTCCCGGTCGAGCAGACGGGCGAGGCGAACGGCGTCAACGCGCTGATGCGCTCGGTCGGCACCTCGATGGCCACGGCCGTGGTCGCGATGGTCCTGACCGGCGGCACGGTCGTCACCGCGACCCCGGCCGGCCCCGTCGAAACGCCCTCGGCCGGCGCGTACACGGAGACGATCCTGCTCTGCCTCGCGGTCTGCGCGGTGGCCGTCGCCTGCTCGCTCGCGATCCCCCGACGCCCGACGGCGGACGCCGCGCGCGACTGTTAGGTTGGCGTGGTGCCGATCACGCCGTCCGCCCTGCCGCGCGCGCTGACCAGCCGCGTCGGCGGCCTGCTCCGCGGCCTCGCGACACCCGACCCCGTCACCGCCATCGGCCCACCGAACTGGTCGGGCCTCGACGCGCGCGCGTACTCCGGCCCCGCGCTGCCCGCCGGCACGCCGATCGACCGGGTGCCGCTCGCCGCGGGGCTCGGCCTCGACGAGGCGGCGCAGGCGTACCGGTTCCTCTACTCGACCACCAACCAGCGCGGGGACGCCGTGAGCACCGCGTCCCTGTTCCTGCCCGACGGGGACGCGCCCGCCGGCGGATGGCCCGTGGTGGCCTGGGCGCACGGCACCGTCGGACTGTGCGACGACGCGACCCCGTCGGCCCAACCCCAGTCCGAGCGACAGCAGTTCTACCTGGGGCACTGGCTGCGGCACGGCTATGCGGTGGTCGCCACCGACTACGCGGGCATGGGCACGCCCGGCCTGATGAGCTATCTCAACGGGAAGGTCGAGGCGCACAACCTGATCGACTCGGTGCAGGCCGCGCGGCAGCTGGGGCTGCCGCTGGCCCGACGGTGGGCCCTCGTCGGCCAGTCGCAGGGCGCGGGCGCGGCGATGAACGGCGCCCGCTACGCCGCGGAGTTCGGCGCGGGCTACGACCTCGACCTGTGCGGGACGGTCGCGACCGGGACGCCGGCGAACATCGAGCGGGTGGCGCAGTTCCTGCGGCCCTCCTTCCCGCCGGTCACGCTGCCGCCGCTGACCAACGTCTACGCGGCGTACATCCTGGCCGGGATCCGCGACGCCCGGCCCGACCTCGGGATCGACGCCCTGCTCAGCGACGAGGGGCGGCGGATCGTCGCCCTCGCCGAGCGGCTGAGCCTGTACGACACCCGGGAGGCGGTGCGCGGCGCGCGGATCAGCACCTGGGTGACCGCGCCGCTGCGCAGCATCCCCGGGATCTACGACGCCCTGCACGCGCACATGGGCACGCCGACGCAGGGGTACGACCGGCCGATCTTCCTCGGCCACGGCCTCACCGACATCGACGTACCGGTCGCGTCCGGACTGTCGCTGGCCGCGGCACTGACCCTGCACCGGCAGCCGGTCACGCTGAAGCTCTATCCCACCGACCATTTCGGCACCGTGTACGCGGCCGCCGACGACGCCGCCGCGTTCCTCGCGCGGGTCATGGAGAACCAGGAGTAATCGTATGAAGGACTTCCACGGCAAGGTCGCCGTCGTCACCGGCGTCGCCTCCGGCATGGGCCGCGAGCTCGCGCTCGAACTGGCGCGACAGGGCGCGAAGCTCTCGCTGTGCGACTACGACGCCGTCGGCCTCGAGAAGACCGCGGACGACGCGCGCGCCCTGGGCGCGGAGGTCCACACCAAGGTCGTCAACGTCGGCGAGCGCGAGCAGATCCTCGCCTACGCGGACGAGGTCGCCGAGCACTACGGCGTGGTCAACCTCGTCTTCAACAACGCGGGCATCGCGCACCACGCGAGCGTCGAGAAGACCTCCTTCAAGGACTACGACCGCCTGATGGACGTCGACTTCTGGGGCGTGGTCAACAGCTCCAAGGCCTTCCTGCCGCACCTGATCGCCTCCGGCGACGGCCACATCGCCAACACCAGTTCGATCTTCGGCCTGTTCGGCGTCGGCGGCCAGAGCGCCTACAACGCCGCCAAGTTCGCGGTCCGCGGCTTCACCGAGGCCCTCCGGATCGAGATGCTCGCGAGCGGACACAACGTGGGCGTCAGTTGTGTGCACCCCGGCGGGATCAAGACCGACATCTGCAACAACGCGACGGTCGCCGAGGGCCAGGACCAGGCCTCGTTCGCGGACTTCTTCAACCAGCACCTCGCGCGCACCGAGGCCGACGCCGCGGCGCGCACCATTCTCAAGGGCGTGCAGAAGAACCACGGCCGCATCCTCATCGGCCCCGACGCCGTAGCACTGGACCTGTTGGTCCGGGTCACCGGCTCGGGCTATCAGCGGCTCATGTCCTTCGTCGACGGGCAGTCGAAGCGCTTCCTCTGAGCCGTCAGGCCCGCGGGGCCAGGATTTCCTCGGCGGCGCGCCGGCCGGAGCGGATCGCGCCGTCCATGTAGCCGTTCCACCGGCTCGCGGTCTCCGCGCCCGCCCAGTGGATCCGCCCGACGGGTGCGGCGAGCGCGTGGCCGTACTGCGTCCACACCCCGCAGCCGAGCCGTCCGCCGTAGCAGCCGCGGCTGAACTCCTCCGCGCACCAGTCCATCTCGACGTAGCCGAAGGGGGTCGCGGCCTCGGGCCCGAAGTACTTCACCAGCGCGCCGAGAACCAGCTCGCGTCGCTCGGCAGGACTGAGCCGCTCCGCCGTGCGGGCGTGGGCGCCCTCGAGGAAGCCGACGAGCACGCCGCAGCTCGCGTCCTGCGGGGAGTTGTCGAGGACCACGTTGAAGGCGTCGTCGAGGCTGATGACGAAGCCGCTGAGCCCGTCCTCACGCCAGAAGGGGCGGTCGTAGCCGACCTGCACCTTGATCACCGAGCCGGCGGGGATCTGCTGCGTGAGGCCGTCGCGCGCCGAGGGCAGGGCCGGCAGGTAGCGGATGCGGCCGGCCAGGGTCGGCGGGATCGCCACGATCACCTCGTCCGCCGTGACCGCGCCGCCCGGCGAACCGTCGGCGTTCTCGTAGACGACGGTGACGCCCTCGTCGTCCTGCGTGATCGTGCGGACCACGGCGCCCAACCGGACCGACTCCCCCAACTCGGCCGCCATCCGCTCCGAGATCAGGTGGGTGCCGCCGACCACGCGGGAGTCCTGCGCGCCCGTCCGGGTGGTGAGCAGCATCGCCAGGCTCGTCCCCGAGCGGATGTAGGCGAGGAAGTGCAGGAACGAGAGCTCGGCGGTCTCCGCGGAGAAAACCGCCGGCACGATGATCCGGAAGAAGCTGCGGGCCATCGTGTTCCCGGTGTTCGCGCTCACCCAGGTGTCGACGTTGTGCCGGTCCAGATCGGCGGCCCCGTCGGCCTCCCACGGCGCGGCGGGATCGACGCCGGCCGCGAGCGTCTCGATGGCCACCCACAGCCGCCCGACCTCGGCGAGGGACTCCTCGTCCAGGCCGAAGGTCTCGTCGGCGTACCGGACGGCGCGCCCGTCCACGACGGTGATCGCGTCACCGTCGTCGTAGGAGGGGAACGTCTCCAGCCCGAGCTCGGCCACGAGATCGAGCGCCGCCGTCTGGTCGGGGCCGATCCACTGCCCGCCCAGCTCGACGGGCGTCCCGTTGCTGAGGAAGCCACCGTGGTTGCGGCCGGCGACGCGATCCCGCGCCTCGAGCACCCGCACCGCCCTCCCCTCGGCCGTCAGGCGCCGCGCTGCCGAGAGGCCCGCCAGACCGGCGCCCACCACGATCACGTCCACATCCGTCATGTCCAGCTCCTTCAACTCAGTCAGTTGTATGACTTGATTCACGTACTGTAAGCCGAGTCACACCCCTGTGTCGAGACTTGGACCGGAATCCGGTGTGCTTTGCTGGACACCCACCCCTTGGAACCGGAGGCCGGATGCCCTACGTCGAATCCGCGGTGCGCGGCCCGCAGATCGTCGCGGCGGCGCGCGCGGTCCTGATCCGCGACGGGGTCGCCAAGACGAGCCTGCGCGCGGTCGCGGCCGAGGCCGGGATCCCGCTGGGCACGCTGCAGCACGTCTTCCCGAGCAAGCAGCAGTTGCTCCAGGCCGTCATCGAGCGCGTCGTCGACGACATCTCCGATGTGCTCCGGCGCACGGCCGAGACCGACGCGGGGCTGGCGCACGCGATCCGCAACGGCATGCGCAACTTCTGGTCGGCACTCGTGACGGACGAGCGCGAGCTCCAGGTGCTGCAGTACGAGCTGGTGACCCACGCGCTCCGCACCCCGGGTCTCGAGGACCTCGCGCGGATCCAGTACGCGCGCTACACCGAGGCCGTGCGGCAGTGGTGCGCCGAGGCGGCCGACCTCGCCCACGAGACCAGCGCCGTGCCGCTGGACCGGCTCGCTCGCGTCATCCTCGGCGCCGTCGACGGCCTGATCCTGCAGCACGTGGCGCATCCCGACCCGGCGCGCTCCGCCGCCGACCTGGACACCGTCGCCGACATGGTCGTCGCGCTCGCCGCACCCGTCCCGCAATAGCGGAACGGGCACCGCGACCGGAGTCGGCGATGCCCGTTCCAGCGGGATCGATCAGGAGTCCAGCGACTCCAGGTCCGCGTTGAAGGTGGCGCTGGGACGCATCACCTTCGACATCTTCTCCGGGTCCGGGTAGTAGTAGCCGCCGATGTCGGCGGGCTCGCCCTGGACCGCGCGCAGCTCCTCCACGATGGTGGACTCGTGCTCGGAGAGCGCCTTCGCCAGCGGCGCGAACTTCGCGGCCAGCTCCGGGTTCTCCGTCTGCGCGGCCAGCTCCTGCGCCCAGTACAGAGCCAGGTAGAACTGGCTGCCGCGGTTGTCCAGCTCGCCGGTGCTGCGTGACGGGGCCTTGTTGTTCTCGAGGAGCTTGCCGGTCGCGGCGTCCAACGTGGTCGCGAGGACCTTCGCGGCGGCGTTCTCGTTCTTGATGCCCATGTCCTCGAAACTCACCGCGAGCGCGAGGAACTCGCCCAGCGAATCCCAGCGGAGGTGGTTCTCCTCCGTGAGCTGCTTGACGTGCTTGGGCGCCGAGCCGCCGGCGCCGGTCTCGTACATGCCGCCGCCCGCCATGAGCGGGACGATCGAGAGCATCTTCGCCGAGGTGCCGAGCTCGAGGATCGGGAACAGGTCGGTGAGGTAGTCGCGCAGGATGTTGCCCGTCGCGGCGATGGTGTCGAGGCCGCGCATCGCGCGCTCGAGGGTGTACCGCATGGCGCGCACCTGCGACATGACCTGGATGTCGAGGCCCTCGGTGTCGTAGTTCTTGAGCTCGGCCTTGACCGCCTTGATGAGCTCGTTCTCGTGCGGGCGGTACGGGTCCAGCCAGAACAGCACCGGCGTACCGGAGTTGCGGGCACGGTTGACGGCCAGCTTGATCCAGTCGCGGATCGGGGCGTCCTTCACGGTGCACATGCGCCAGATGTCGCCCTCCTCGACCTCCTGGGAGAGCACGACCTCGCCGGTGGCGTTGTCGACGATGTTCGCGGTGCCGGCGGCCGGGACCTCGAAGGTCTTGTCGTGGCTGCCGTACTCCTCCGCCTTCTGCGCCATCAGGCCGACGTTGGGGACCGTGCCCATGGTGCGCGGATCGAAGGCGCCGTTGGTCTTACAGAAGTTGATGATCTCCTGGTAGATGCGCGCGAAGGTGGACTCCGGCATCACGGCCTTGGTGTCCTTGGTGCGGCCGTCGGCGCCGTACATCTTGCCGCCGGCGCGGATCATGGCGGGCATCGAGGCGTCGACGATGACGTCGGAGGGCGAGTGGAAGTTGGAGATGCCGCGCGCCGAGTCGACCATCGCCAGCTCCGGGCGGTGCTCGTGGCAGGCGTGCAGGTCCTTGACGATCTCCTCGTGCTTGCTGGCCGGCAGCGTGGCGATCTTGTCGTAGAGGTCGCCGAGGCCGTTGTTGACGTTGACGCCCAGCTCGTCGAAGAGGTCCTGGTGCTTGGCGAAGGCGTCCTTGTAGAAGACCTTCACGGCGTGGCCGAAGACGATGGGGTGCGAGACCTTCATCATGGTGGCCTTGACGTGCAGCGAGAACATGACGCCGGTCTCGTAGGCGTCCTGCATCTGCTCCTCGTAGAACTCGAGCAGCGCCTTCTTGCTCATGAACATCGAGTCCATGACATCTCCGGCGCCGAGCTTCACGCTGTCCTTGAGCACGTGGGTCTGGCCGTCGGCCGTGACGAGCTCCATGCGCAGGTCGCGCTCGCGGTCGAGCGTCGTGGACTTCTCGCCGTGATAGAAGTCGCCGTGCTTCATGTGCGCGACGTGGCTGCGCGAGGCCATCGACCACTCGCCCATGCTGTGCGGGTTCTTGCGGGCGTACTCCTTGACCGCGCGCGGGGCGCGACGGTCCGAGTTGCCCTGGCGCAGGACCGGGTTCACGGCGCTGCCGAGGATCGTGGAGTAGCGCGTCGCGATGTCGCGCTCCTCGTCGGTCTTGGGCTCCGACGGCAGGTCGGGGATGTCGTAGCCCTTGCCCTGCAGCTCCGCGATCGCGGCCAGCAGCTGGGGCACCGAGGCGCTGATGTTCGGGAGCTTGATGATGTTCGCGGTCGGCTCGAGGGTGAGCGCGCCGAGCGTGGCCAGGTTGTCCGGCACCTTCTGCTCGTCGGTGAGGCGCTCGGGGAAGGTCGCCAGAATGCGCGCCGCGACCGAGATATCGCTCGTCTGCACGTCGATGCCGGCGGGCCCGGCGAAGGCGCGGATGATCGGCAGGAACGACGCGGTGGCCAGAAGTGGGGCCTCGTCGGTCAGCGTGTAGATGATGGTCTGCTGCTGCGCACTCATGTGTGTTTGCTTCTCCCGAATGTCTTGGTCGGTCGACTCTGTACGAACTGCTCTGTCAGTCTCCATGTAACGGTTCCCCCATTATCCTCCCTCACCCCGACAGCCCGCGACGGCAGTCCGGCAAACGCGCGCGGCCCTCCCCGATTACGCTGTCGCCATGGCCGGAGGACTCGCTGCCCTGCTCGACGACATCGCCGCTCTCGCGCGGCTCGCCGCCGCGTCGGTCGACGACGTGGCCGCCGCCGCGGGGCGTGCGAGCGTCAAGGCCGCGGGCGTCGTCGTCGACGACACCGCGGTCACGCCGCGGTACGTGCAGGGCATCAAGCCCGAGCGCGAGCTGAGCATCGTCGCGCGCATCGCGAAGGGCTCGCTGCGCAACAAGCTGATCTTCATCCTCCCCGCGATCCTGCTGCTGAGCTGGCTCGCCCCGTGGGCCCTGACCCCGATCCTCATGCTCGGCGGCACCTACCTCTGCTACGAGGGCGCCGAGAAGATCTGGGAGAAGCTCAGCGGCCACGGGGACGTCGAGGAGCCCTCGTCGTCCACGGGCGAGGTCGACGAGGACACCGTCGTCGCCGGCGCCATCCGCACCGACTTCATCCTGTCCGCCGAGATCATGGTGATCGCGATGAACGAGGTCGCGAGCGAGTCGATCTGGTCGCGGGCGCTGATCCTCGTGGTGGTGGCGATCCTCATCACCGCGCTGGTCTACGGGGTGGTCGCGGCGATCGTGAAGATGGACGACGTGGGCCTCGCGCTCGCGCAGCGCCCGTCCGAGTTCAGCCGCAAGGTCGGCACCGCGATGGTCAAGGCGATGCCGGTGGTGCTCAGCGTGCTCGCGAACGTCGGCATCGTCGCCATGTGCTGGGTCGGCGGCCACATCCTGCTGGTCGGCCTCGACGATCTGGGCTGGCACTGGCCCTACTCCGTGGTGCACCACTTCGAGACCTGGGCGCACGACCTGATCCCGTCGATCGGCTCGGTGGTGGGCTGGCTCGCCAACACCCTCGGCTCCGCCCTGTTCGGGCTGGCGGTGGGCGCCGTGGTGGTCGCGATCGTGCACGTGATCGGCAAGCTCCGCGGCGCTCCCGCGTCCCACTGAGCTACCGCACCGGCACCACGACGCGGGTCCGCAGTTCGGCCTCCGGCACCGCGCACGGGTCGTTGAGGTACACGTTGAAGTGGTGCGTCGCCGGATCGTCGACGGTGCGCGCGAGCGCCAGGCCGTGCTCGGCGACGTACGCGCCGATCAGCTCGTGCGCCCGCGGGATCGCCTGCGCGTAGGGCCCGTCGACGACGGCCTCGACGGCGCGGCCCGCCGGCGCCTCGAAGACGGCGAGCGGCGCCGCGACGGTAGTGCCGGCGGGCACCTCGAAGAACACGGACTCGTCGACGTCGGACTCGCGGAACTCGTCGTCGTGCTCGATGCAGCCACCCGGGCCCGCGGGGGCGATGTCCTGGGCCTGCACTTCGGGGAGGAAGCGCTCCCAGAGCTCGCCCTCCCCGGCGTAGTCGGGGACGGTGCCGCGCAGGTGCACGAGCGTGCGGGCGGGCAGGGCGGTGAGGGCGACGGTGTCGGTCATGGTGGGCTCCCGGATCAGCGTGTCGATGAGGCGGAGCCGCGCCACGGAGTCCTCGGCGGCCGCGGCGAGGTCGAGACGCTGCGCGCGCAGGGCCTCGTCGAACGCCTCGGTCCCGCGGACGGCCAGCAGGGCCCCGATGGCGGACACGCCGAATCCCACGTCGCGCAGCCGGCGGATCGCCGCGGCCTCCGCGAGCTGCGCCGGCGCGTACCGGCGGTAGCCGGTCACGGCGTCGACGTCCGCGGGCACCAGGACGCCGTGGGCGTCGTAGTGGCGCAGCATCCGCACGCTGATCCGGCTGAGCGAGGAGAACCTGCCGATGGGCACGAGGTCCGGGGTGTCGGTCACGGTCTCCACTCTGTCGGCTGACACGGTGTGAGGGTCAAGCCCCGGGCAGCGCGGATTCCGCCGCCGGTACCCCGGCGCGCGCCGCGCCTTCCGCGAGTAGGAACTGCGCGCCGGTGTAGGTCGCCATGACGGCGCCCTCGAGCCACGCGGGCGGGTCGGCGAGGACGAACTTGCGCAGCCCGAGGATCGAGTCGCTGAGCAGGAACAGGCCCGCGCCCGCGAGGGTGGCGCGCCGGGCGTCCCCGGGGATCTGCGGGCCGAGCACCGTTGCGGCCGCCGCCGTGCCGCTGAGCAGCGCGGAGTAGCCCGCGAGCACCGGGGCCAGGAAGGGCTCGGTCCGGTACGCGGCGAGCAGGGTCCGCGGCGCGCCGACGGCCCAGGCGGCGCCGACGGCGGCGGGACGCGCGAGCGAGG
Source organism: Tsukamurella sp. USMM236 (assembly GCF_037148755.1). Lineage (NCBI taxonomy): Bacteria > Bacillati > Actinomycetota > Actinomycetes > Mycobacteriales > Tsukamurellaceae > Tsukamurella > Tsukamurella sp. USMM236. The sequence goes on along the minus strand of NZ_JBBCSS010000002.1, from coordinate 134,355 downwards.
CGTCGGGATCGCGCTGCGCCAGCAGCCCGCTGATGTAGGCGGCGTGGCCCGTCGCGAAGGCGCTCGCGCCCAGGGCGAAGTGCTTCGGCTCGTCGCCGAGCAGCGCCACGTCGCCCACCCAGCCGGCCGCCTGCCCGGCGAGGGTGGTGCGGCGCAGCGGCGAATGCCGCGCCCGCGGGTCGGTCGCGAAGGACGCGGCGAGAGTCGGCAGCAGCAGCGGCTTGGTGAACCGCCGGGCGTGGTGGTGCACGGGTCGCGGCGATGCCGACAGAGTGGTGTCGACCGCCGCGAGGGCGGCGTAGGCGAGCTTGAGAGCGGTGCTGGCGCGGGTCACCGCGCCAATCTATCCGTAGGCTCGTGCCGTGAGCAGCGACACCGTGCCGGCGGCCCCCGCACCCGAGGAGGGCCGCATTCGCGTCGCCCGCGACCTGGACGCGATCACGGACGTGGGCACCGAGGACCGAGCCGGCGCGGATCCGCGCGCCGTGGAGCGGATCTGGCTCGCCGCCCGGTCCTGGTACGCAGCGGGCATGCAGCCTGCGATCCAGGTGTGCGTCCGGCACCAGGGCAACGTGGTTCTGAACCGGGCCATCGGCCACGCCCGCGGTAACGGCCCCGACCTGCTCTCCAACCGCGACGAGGCGACGGAGCCGGTGCCGGTCACCGTCGACACCCCGTTCTGCACCTACTCCACGGCCAAGGGCGTGGCGGTCACCGTGCTGCACCGCCTGATCGAGCGCGGCGACCTCGACATCGAGGCCCGCGTGTGCGACTACATGCCGGAGTTCACCAGCGACGGCAAGGACCGGATCACGGTGCGGCACGTGCTGACCCACAGCGCGGGCATCCCGATCAACACCGGGCCCAAGCCGGACCTCAGGCGGTCCGAGGACAGCGCGTACACCCGGGCGATGCTCGCCGGGATCAAGCCCGTCTACTCCCCCGGCCGGCTGCACTTCTACCACGCGCTGACCTGGGGGCCGCTGGTCCGCGAGCTGGTACTGGCCGCCACGGGGCGCACGATCCGGGAGATCGCCGCCACGGAGATCCTCGGCCCGCTGGGCTTCCGGTGGACCAACTTCGGGGTCGCGCCCGAGGACCTCCCCGCCGTCGGGCTGAGCTACGCGACCGGTAAGCCCGCGCCGCCCGCGATCGAGGCCGCCTTCCGGAAGGTGGTGGGCGGCACCATGCAGCAGATCGTGCCGATGTCGAACTCGCCGCAGTTCCTCACCGGGATCGTGCCGTCGTCGAACCTGGTCTCGAACGCGCAGGAGCTCTCCCGGTTCGCCGAGATCCTCCGGCGGGGCGGGGAACTCGACGGGGTCCGCGTGCTGCGGCCCGAGACGCTCGCGGCGGCGACCCGGCAGGCGCGCCGACTGCGCCCCGACTTCGCGACCGGCGGCGCGCCCCTGCGGTGGGGCACCGGGTACATGCTGGGCTCGGAGCGGTTCGGCCCGTTCGGCCGGCACGCCCCGGCCGCTTTCGGGCACACCGGCCTCACCGAGATCGCGATGTGGGCCGACCCGCAGCGGGACCTGGCGGCCGCGGTGGTATCGAGTGGCAAGCCGGGCGGCCACCCGGAGGCGAAGCGCTACCCCGCCCTCCTGGACGCCATCGGCGCGGCCTTTCCGCGCACGCGCGGCTGACGCCCCCGGGCATCGTCACAGACCCGTCGATAGGGGTTTCCTACCGCACCGATAGGCCGTTTCACCTCGACTTTCAGGTATTTCTAGAATAATTCCAGAAAAGCTGGAATCCGTGGCTCCGCGGACGTACAGTGAAGAACGCGCGGCCCGACAGCCCGGCCGCCTCGCTTCAACAGCCGTACACACATCCGTACCGAGAGGAACGCCGTGTCCGAGGATCAGACCACCTCCCCCCAGGAACAGACGAGCGGAAGCGGCGGTTGCCCCGTCGCCCACGGTTCGCTGCGCCCGCCGGTCGCCGGCGGCGGCAATCGCGACTGGTGGCCCGACGAGGTCAACCTGAAGGTGCTCGCCAACAACCCCGCCGAGGGCGACCCCCTGGGCGCCGACTTCGACTACGCGGCCGCGGTCGCCACGCTCGACGTCGAGGCCGTCCGCGCCGATCTGGTCGCGCTCATGCGCGAGTCGCAGGACTGGTGGCCCGCCGACTTCGGCCACTACGGCCCCCTGTTCATCCGCATGTCCTGGCACTCCGCGGGCACGTACCGCACCACCGACGGACGCGGCGGCGGCGGCGCCGGCCTGCAGCGGTTCGCCCCGCTCAACAGCTGGCCCGACAACGTCAGCCTGGACAAGGCCCGCCGCCTGCTGTGGCCGGTCAAGCAGAAGTACGGCCGCTCGCTCTCCTGGGCCGACCTGATCCTGTTCGCGGGCAACGTCGCCCTCGAGGACATGGGCTTCACCACCGAGGGCTTCGCCTTCGGTCGCGCCGACGTCGCGGAGCCGGAGGACGTCTACTGGGGTCCGGAGCACACGTGGCTCGGCTCGGACGGCCGGTTCTCCGGCAAGCGCGAGCTGGACCAGCCGCTCGGCGCCACCCACATGGGCCTGATCTACGTCAACCCCGAGGGCCCCGAGGGCGTGCCGGACTACATCGCGGCCGCGGACGACATCCGCGAGACCTTCGGCCGGATGGCGATGAACGACGAGGAGACCGCGGCGCTCATCGTCGGCGGCCACACCTTCGGCAAGACCCACGGCGCGGGCCCGGCGGAGAACGGCCCCGAGCCGGAGGCCTCCCCTATCGAACAGCAGGGTCTGGGCTGGAAGGGCCACAACGGCACCGGCGTCGGCAAGGACGCCGTCACCAGTGGCCTCGAGGTGATCTGGACGCACACGCCCACCAAGTGGGACAACAGCTTCCTCGAGATCCTCTACAGCAACGAGTGGGAGCTCTTCCAGAGCCCCGCCGGCGCGAACCAGTGGCGCCCGAAGGACGGCGGCTGGGCGAACTCGGTGCCGGAGGCCTTCGGCACCGGCAAGACCCACCCGTCGATGCTGACGACCGACCTGTCGCTGCGGTACGACCCGATCTACGGCGAGATCACCAAGCGCTGGCTCGACAACCCGCAGCAGCTGGCCGACGCCTTCGCCAAGGCCTGGTTCAAGCTCCTGCACCGCGACATGGGCCCGACCGCCCGCTACGTGGGCCCGCTGGTCCCCAAGACCGAGCACCTGTGGCAGGACCCGATCCCCGCGGCCGAGGGCGCCCCGATCAGCGCGGCCGACGCCGACGCGATCACCGAGCGGATCCTGGCCACCGGCCTGACCACCGCGCAGCTGGTCAAGACCGCGTGGGCGGCGTTCTCGTCGTTCCGTCGCACAGACAAGCGCGGCGGCGCCAACGGCGGCCGCCTGCGCCTGCAGCCGCAGGCCGGCTGGGAGGTCAACGAGCCCGACGAGCTGGCACAGGTGATCCGGACGCTCGAGGGCGTCGTCGACGCCTTCAACGCGGAGTCCGGCACGAAGGTCTCGTTCGCCGATGTCGTGGTCCTCGCGGGCAACGCGGGCGTGGCCCAAGCCGCGAAGGCCGCGGGCGTCGAGGTGACGATCCCGTTCACGCCGGGCCGCGCCGACGCGACCCAGGCCGACACGGACGTCGAGTCCTTCGCCGTCCTCGAGCCGCGCTTCGACGCCTTCCGCAACTACGTCGCGAAGGGCGCGCCCATGCCGGCGGAGTACCTCCTCGTCGAGAAGGCCAACCTGCTCGGCCTCACGGCGCCGGAGATGACGGTGCTCCTCGGTGGCCTCCGCGTGCTGGGCAACAACTTCGGCGGGTCCGAGGCGGGCGTGTTCACCGATCGCCCGGGCACACTGAGCAACGACTGGTTCGTGAACCTGCTCGACATGTCCACGAAGTGGGCCCCGGCGTCCGACGACGACGCGACCTACGTGGGCACCGATCGGGCGACCGGCGAGAAGAAGTGGACGGCCACCCGCGCCGACCTCGTCTTCGGCTCGAACTCGATCCTCCGCGGCATCGCCGAGGTCTACGGCGCCGCCGACGCCGGCGAGAAGTTCGTGGGCGACTTCGTCGCCGCGTGGACCAAGCTCGCCAACGCAGACCGGTTCGATGTGAAGGCCTGATCCTCTTCCTCCGGCCGGCAGCCGCGCCCCGTACACCGTTCCGGTGTGCGGGGCGCGGTCGTTTCCGGGGGCGAATTACAGTTAGTGATCATTAACCCTATGTGCGATACGCGCCGGTCGCGGGCGTACGCTCACTTCCATGCCGTACTTCGACCGGGTCTCCGCGACCGCGTTCCGTCCGACCGAGCACGTCTCCGGCGGGTGGAACACCGCCGAACAGCACATCGCCCCGCCCATGGCACTCCTCGCGCACGCGGTGGAACAGGACCGCGACGCGCGACGCGACGACGACCTGCGTCTCGCGCGCCTGTCGTACGACATCCTCGGCACGCTGCCGATGGACGTGGTCGAGGTGGACGTCCGCGTCGTCCGCCCGGGCCGCACCATCGAACTCGTCGAGGCGACGCTGAGCCATGCCGGCCGTGCCGGTCTCGTCCTGCGCGCCTGGCTGCTCGACCGCCGCGACACGCGCGGCGTCGCGGGCTCCGAGCTCGAGCCGATCCCGCCGGCGGCGGGGATGCCGGAGTGGGACCCGAGCACTGTCTGGCCCGGGGGCTACATCGCCTCCGCGCGCGCCCGCCGCCAGGAGGTGCGGCCCGGCCGCGCAGCGTACTGGGTGGAGTCCGACGTGGACCTGCTCGACGAGCCGTCGGGGCCGGTCGCACGGGCCGCGCGACTGTTTGACATCGCCAACGGCATGACACCCCGGTTCACCCCGGAGGAGGTCGCGTATCCGAACCTCGACCTCACCGCGCACCTGTTCCGCGATCCCGTCGGACCCGCTCTCGGCTTCGACACTCGGGTGTCCACCGGACCCGATGGCGCTGGTCTGACCCATTCGGTCATTCACGACATCGCGGGCCCGGTCGGCACGGTGGATCAGATACAAACGGTGCGTCTGCGCTGAAATCCAGTCAAGAATGTGGTTACATTCCGAGCGTTCAGTTCACCCTGCCGAAGGGAGCTCTTATGAATACTCGGATCACACGGACGATCGGTGCAGTAGCCGCCGCCGTCGCGCTGACCGTGACCGTCTCCGCCTGCGACAACGCCAAGGACACGGCGAACGACGCGAAGGACGCCGCCACCTCGGCGGCCGGCAGCGCGGCCTCGGCGGTCACCGGCGCGAACGGATCCGGCGCGAACGGGGCGGGTTCCGAGTCGCAGGCCGCCGTGCCCTCGACCAGCATCGCGACCCCCGGCGGCACCGAGGTCACCCTCACCGACGGCCCGATCATCGGCGAGTACGCGAAGTACGGCTACGAGAAGGGGCACCTCGGTGCGCCTCTGGGCCCCGTCTCCGCACTGCCGGACGGCAAGGGCAAGTACCTCACGCTCAAGGGCGGCACGATCTACTGGTCGGAGGCGTCGGGCGCGCACGTCGTGCACGGCGTGATCGGCGACAAGTGGGGCGACGCGGGCCACGAGACCGGCAAGCTGGGCTACCCCACCAGCGACGAGACCGCCGAGAACGGCGCGATCAAGCAGACCTTCCAGAACGGGACGATCACCTTCCGCGACGGGGTCGCGACGGTCTCCTAGTCTCCGACGACGGTCACGGCGCCGTCCCGATGTACACCGTTCGTGCGGCCAGCACGAAGGCATCGGGGCGGCGTCGCACGTTCTGCGGGTCCTCCGGGTCGGTGAGCCGGCGCAGGACGTCCGCGTCGTCCGGGTCGAGCCGGTCCGCCATCCGCAGGTAGCGGCCCAGCATCTGGGCCACGCCGCGGCGGGCCCCGTCGTCGAGCGGGGCGGGGCGGTCCACCAGGAAGGTGCGGGCCCGCACGTCCCGCAGCCCCGCCGCCCGCAGCAGCGCGGGCCAGTCCTCCGGCGCGTCGACGGTGCCATCGAGCGCGGCCCGCATCTCCCCGAAGCCCACGGCCTGCAGAGCGTCGAGCCGCTCGGCGAGGCCCGGGCGCCCGAGCCCGATGTCGCGCGGGAGGAACCGCGAGGGAAGGCCGCCCTCGGCCACCGCGAGCACGCCGCCCGGATTGAGCCGGCTCGCGAGCGCCGCGACCGCGGCGCCCTGATCCCCCACGTGGTGCATCGTCTGCGCGGTCCAGATGAGATCGGCGGCGGGCAGCTCCGCGAACCCCGCGGGCAGGTCGGTGGGGAGCGTCTCGATCGGGTTCCCGGCCGCCGTCGCGCGGTCCCGGGCGCGGTCCAGCAGTGCGGGGGCGCCGTCGACCGCGATCACACGCGCCTGTGGGAACCGCGCTGCCAGCGCCGTGGAGAACACTCCCGGGCCGGAGCCGACGTCCAGCACCGTCCCCGGCGCGGGTACGCCGCCGGCGATGACGTCGAGCGCCTGCGTCACGTACGGCAGGAGGGTCTCCCCCTCCGCCTCGATCTCGGCCGCGAGGGCCTCCCAGTCCGGATGGGTGTGCGAGTGCGCGTGTGCGTGGTCGGCCATGGAACCCATGGTGCCGACCACGCGGTCGGCCGGCAAGTTCTCGTGCCGTTCTAGCAAATCGTCAGCTGATCCGGACGCGCACGCCCGGCGGCAGGACGGCCCGCGCGTCCGGCAGGCGCGCGACGTCCACGCCGTGCAGCACGACGGTGACCGGCGGCGCGGCCCGCAGCTCGACGCCGTCCGCGGGGAAGCCCGCCGCGACGAGCGCGGCGCGGATCCGGGCGGGCACCGCCCACCCGCCGGGCACCGCGATCCGGTCCGGATCCACCGGCCGGGCGGGCACCGCGGGCAGCGGCGCATCCGGCGCGGCGAGGGCGGCGCCCAGCAGCGCCGCGACCGCGTCGACATGGGCGGCGGCCCGTGCCGCGTCGTAGAGCTCGGGATGGAAGACGCCGTCGACGACGAGCTCGTCCCCGGGCTCGGAGTACACCGAGATCAGGCAGTCCGGGACCGGCCCCCACGCCGTCACGTCGAGCGACCAGCCGTCGGTCCGCACGTCCGGGAGCACGTTGACGATGGGCCCGTGCAGGCGCCCGGTTCGCCAGGCGGCGGGGACCACAGTGAGCAGCTGCTCGGGCCGCTCGCCGCCCGCGATCCGCTCGGACGCCGCCGCCAGCCAGCGCCGCACGTCGGCGGCGAGGGTCGCGGGCGTCGCGTCCGGCGGCACGGCCAGGCGGGTGGGCACCACGGCCATCCACTGCACGGGCGTGGCCCGCTCGAGGGCGGTGCGGCGCAGGCCCGCGGTCACACCGACGTGGGCTTCGGCGGTGCCGAGGTACCGGGCGGTGTACGCCGCGACGACGGCGACGGCCTCCGCCGGCCACGTCCGACGGTCCGCGATCCCGGGCGCCGAGATCCGCGCCCGGCGCTGCCGCGGGCGCCCCGACGGTGGCGCGACGCGGTCCGCGAAGGCGATCTCGCGGCCGGGGTCGCCGACGCCGTCCGTCGCGGCGGACCAGAACGCGGCGTCGGGCGGGCGCAGTGGGGCCGCCTCCGCGGCGAGGGCCGCGAGGTCGCCGAGGCGCTCGTGCGGGAGGGGCGCACCGTCGGCCTCGGCGCGCAGGCGGGCGACGATCCGGCGGAAGACCCGGGTGACGGCGTAGCCGTCGAGGACGGCGTGATGCGCGAGGAGCCGCACGACGTGGGAGCCGCCGACCCGCACGATGGTCGCGCGCACCAGCGGCCCACCGTCGAGCTGCAGCGTGCCGCCTGCGCGCCACGCCGCGTAGGCCTCCTCCGTGCCGAAGCGCTCCACCCCGACGGGGGCGGGACGGGCGGCCACGAACCGCGCGCCGCCGTCGACGACGGCCCCGATCTCGGCGGCCTCGGTCTCGGCGAGCGCACCCGCCGCCGCCCGCTCGAGGGCGGCGGTGTCGATCCGGAGATCGGTGCGCCACGCCGCGTCGATGACGAGCGACCGTGCGCCCGGCTGCTCGGCGGCGAGCTGCAGCATCGCGACCTGGGAAGGGAGTGGCTGCACGCCGCTCACCCTACGTCCGGGCGAATGGCAGAATGCACTGGTTGTCACAGCATCGCGACAATGTCCTATATTCGAGCGACGAAGCAACATCCGAAAGTCCCGAGGAGCACATGAGCCTGAACGGTGCACCGGCCGGCAGCGGCCGCCGCATGCGCCGCCACTCGTGGGCGCTCGCATTCTTCGACTTCCTGATCATCTACGCCTTCCTGGCGGCGACGAACTCCTCGTCCCCCTCGCACGTCACCCACGCGGTCGAGGGCCTCCTCGGCGCTTCCCTCGCCGTCAGCGTCTTCTACCTCTTCGGGCTGTACCGCACCCGGATCACCCTGAGCGCGCTCGACGCCGCACCGCAGCTGGCGATCGCCGGGTGGATGCTGGCGCCGATCGGCGTCATCACCGTCTGGCAGGACGACCACTACCAGCTGATCGGCGCCGCGCTGTGCTGGGCGGTGCTGTTCGGCGTGCGCGTGCTGTACTACGGCGCGGTCCGGCGGCACCGCGCACAGCACCCCGAGAACGGCGGACGGACCCTGGTCATCGGCGGCGGCAAGGTCGCGGGCGAGCTGGTCCATTCGATGTTCATGTTCCCCGAGTACGGGCTGCGGCCCGTGATGGTGATGGACGACGACCCGCTCGACGCCACCGCGTTCCCGGTCGAGGTGATCCCGCGCCGCAACGACCTGGCCCGCCTGATCCGCGAGCACGACATCGACACGGTGATCGTCGCGTTCTCCCGCGACCGCGACTCCACGCTGGTCGAACCGCTGCGCGACTGCGACACCCTGGACTGCGAGATCTACGTCGTCCCGCGCCTGTACGAGTTCGTGCACCAGGACCGCGACATGGACCGTATCCACACCACCCCGCTGGTCCTGGTGCGCCGACTCGCGCTGCGCTCGAGCCACTGGCGGGTCAAGCGTGTGACCTCGTTCGTCACCTCGCTCGTGGGCCTGGTACTGCTCGCCCCCCTCCTGCTCCTGGTATCCGTGGCGATCAAGCTCCAGGAGCCGACCGCGCCGATCCTGTTCCGGCAGACCAGGGTCGGCCAGGACGGCCGACTGTTCTCGCTGTACAAGTTCCGCACCATGCGGCCGGTCCCCGACGAGGAGTCGGACCGCGACTGGACCGACGACCGGCTCCGGATCACCCGGCTCGGCCGGTTCCTGCGACGCCACTCGATCGACGAGCTCCCGCAGCTGTGGAACGTGGTGCGGGGCGACATGTCGGTGGTGGGCCCGCGGCCGGAGCGCCCGCACTTCGCCAACCGCTTCGGCGCGGAGATCCCCGCCTATCAGTCCCGACACCGGGTGATGGTGGGCCTGACCGGGTGGGCCGCGATCCACGGGCTGCGCGGCGACACCGACATCCGGGACCGCGCGTCGTACGACAACTACTACATCGAGAACTGGAGCCTGTGGCTCGACGCGAAGATTCTCCTGATCTCCGTCGGCACCGTGCTCTTCGGTCGCGGCGGACGCTAGGAGCCGGGCTCCGCGAGCTCGGCGACCACCACCGCGGCGGCGGTGCGGTCGGTGTGGGTGAGCGAGACCTCGGCGCGGACCCAGCCCTGCTCGCGGGCGCGCGCGGCGAGGCCGCCGTGCAGCCGCAGCTCCGGCCCGTGCGGCGTGCCGACGACCTCGATCTCGCGCGGCGGGGTCGCCGTGTCGGGGCCGAGGCGCAGCGCCTTGATCGCGGCCTCCTTCGCCGCCCACCGCGCGGCGAGACGGCGCGCGTCGCCGGCGCACGTGGCGAGCTCGCCCGGGGTGAAGACCCGCTCGGTGAAGCGCGCACCGAAGAGCGCCACCGATTCCTCGATGCCCGCCACCTCGGCGAGGTCGATCCCCACCCGGTTCACCGGACCGCCTCCGCGACGATCGCCCGCATCCGCTCCTGGAAGACCGGCACGGAGAACCGCTCGGCGTGCGCGCGCAGCACCGCCGGGTCGAACTCCGCGGGCCGCAGGCCGCGCATCGCCGCGGCGAGGGCGTCCGTGAACGGCTCGTCGGGGCCGTCGGGCACGAGCACCCCGGAGACCCCGGGCACCACGGTGTCCAGCGCGCCGCCCGCGGCGCGGGCCAGGACCGGGGTGCCCGCCGCCATGGCCTCCACCGGCACGATGCCGAAGTCCTCCTCGCCGGGCATGACGGTGGCGATCGCGTCGCGCTGCAGGCGCACCATGTCCGCGTCCGAGACGCGGCCGAGGAAGACGGTCTCGTCGCCGGCGATGCGGCGCAGCGCGGCGTCGTGCCGCCCGTCGCCGGCCACGACGAGCCGCACCCCCGCGCGCTGGGCCGCGCGGATGGCGAGGTCGACCCGGCGGTACGGCACGAGGCGCCCCGCGACCAGGAAGAAGTCGCCGGGGGCGGCACCGTCGGGCGTGAACCGCGCGACGTCGACGGGCGGCGCGACCACCCGGGCCGGGACGCCCCACCAGCGCTCGATGCGCTCGGCCACGGCGGTGGAGTTGGCGACCACGACGTCGAGGTAGGGCACCGCGGCGGTCTCGACCGCGCGGGTCTGCGCGGCGAGCGCCGCGAGCGCGAGCCGGCCGGCGCCACCGAAGGCCTCCCCGGACCGCAGCTCGGGCAGCCACGCCCAGCGGGCGGGCGAGTGCACGTAGGCGACGACCGCGGCGTCCGGCCAGGACTGCGCGGCCGAGACCGCCATCGCGTGGTGACTGATGACGACCGCGTCCGCGCCGGGGTCCGGGCGGTGGCGGCGCCAGGCGGCCGGCGCGAGGGGGATGAGCGGTGCGTGGGAGCGCCGCCCGAGGGCCCGGTGCACCCCGTCGAGCCCCGTGACGGCGATCCGGCCCCGCAGTTCGTCGGGGACGGTGCGCGGATCGGCGAAGGCGACGTGGAGGCGGCTGCCGGGCCAGGCGTCGACCAGCGCCCGCGCGACGTTCTCGGAGCCGCCCTGTTCGGTCCACCGCTCGTGGACGACGGCGATGCGCGTCATCGGCGCCTCAGCCGACGAGCTCGCGGACCGTCGCCGCGATCGAATCCAGAGTGCTGAATGTGTTCTTGCTCATGCACGAGTCTGGGAACTCGATAGTGAATCTGTCTTCGATAGCCAGCATGACGTTCACGGCCGCGTGGGACGTGAGACCGAGTGCAAACAGATCATCACCACCCGCAATTTCCGCGATCGGCCTGGTCAACCGGCCATGACGCCCCACGATCGAGCGGATCGCCTCGTCCACCGCACCTCCCACCAGCGTCGCGCACCGGCGCGACACCGGCGGCGAATCCTTTTGCAGTCGCGACTCCCGCGCCGCCGTCGTACACCCTAGCCTGGTAACATGTTGCAGTGACAACGGTTCCAGCCACGGAGAAGAGACCGATGACGCAGGCCGCAGCAGCACGTGCGATCGACTTTACTGACCTGCACGCACGTCAGCAGGAGTTCCGCGCGTCGCTCTTCGACGCGGGGCTCCTCATCCCGTCGGGCGTCGACGGCGTGTACGGGCAGGGCGCGGCGTTCGCGGAGCTCACGGCCGCGATCGACGCGCTGATCGGCGCCACGGTGCGCGACGTGCACGGCGGCGCCGCCACGGTGCTGTCCTTCCCGCCCGTGATGCCGCGCGAGTACCTCGACCGGACCGACTACATCGTGTCGTTCCCGCAGCTCGCGGCCGCGGTCTCCACGTACACCGGCGGCGACGCCGAGCACCGCCTCCTGCTCGCTGGCCGCAACGCGGGCCACGACTGGGGCGGCCACTTCCACGCCAGCGACGTCGCGCTCGTGCCGTCGGCGTGCCACTCGGTGTACCCGGTCCTGAGCGGGCAGCTCCCCCGCGACGGCGCCTGGGTCGACGTCTCCGGCCACTGCTTCCGGCGCGAGCCCTCCGCGGATCCGGCCCGGATGCAGTCCTTCCGCATGCGCGAGATCGTCCGCGTCGGCTCGGACCGGGCGGCCGTCGCGCACCGCGACACGTGGGTGGCGCGCGCCGCCGACCTGCTCAGCGACCTCGGCCTCGCCGTCCGGCAGACCCCCGCGACGGATCCCTTCTTCGGCCGCGCGGGCCGCATGCTCGCCGCCAACCAGACGGCGGAGAACCTCAAGACCGAACTGCTGGTGCCCATCTACGGCGAGGACGTTCCGGGGGTCGCCGTCGCGTCCAGCAACTACCACCGCGATCATTTCGGGGTGCACTTCGACATCACCACCGTGGACGGCGCGCCCGCGCACAGCGCCTGCCTCGGCTTCGGCATCGAACGGATCGCCCTGGCGCTGCTCGCGCGGCACGGCCTCGACCGCGCGACGTGGCCCGGTTCCGTCTCCGCCCAGCTGTGACCGCGGTCCCCGTCCACCTGACCGGGACCACCTGGCCGGGCACCGAGCCCGGCGGTCTCCCCCGCTACTTCGCGGACCTGTTCGCGGCCCTGCGCCGGCGGACCGACGTCGCCGCCACCGCCGCGGCCTTCGGCGACCCGGAGTCGGGGGGCGCGACCTGGGGGCCCGACGCCGGCTCGACGGCCGCCCGGATCCGGGCGTCCCGTCGACCCGGGCCCGCGGACACCGCGGTCCTCGACCGGCACTTCGCGCTGTTCGGCCCGGCGCCCCGCGGGGCGGCGCTCGTCACCCACTTCCACGGCCCGTGGGCCCAGGAGAGCGCCGCCGCGGGCGAGGGCCGCGCCGCCGTGGCGGTCAAGGCGCTCATCGAACGCGCCCGCTACCGCGGCAGCGACCGGTTCGTGGTGCTCTCGCAGGCCTTCGCCGACGTGCTCGTCGCCCGGTACGGCGCCGACCGCGGGGCGATCGACGTGATCCCGCCCGGCGTCGACCTCGCGCGCTTCGCCGCGGCCCCCGCCCCAGACGGTCCGCCCCGCGTGCTCTGCGTCCGGCGGCTGGAGCGCCGGATGGGCATCGACGTGCTGCTGCGGGCCTGGCCCGCGGTGCTGGCACGACACCCCGACGCCAGGCTCGACGTCGTGGGCGACGGCTCGCAGCGCGACCTTCTGCGGCAACGCGCGGCGGAACTGGGGATCACCGATACTGTGACCTTCGTGGGAACGATCGACGACGCCGACCTCGCGCGCCGGTACGCCGCCGCGACGCTGACGGCGGTCCCGTCCCTGGCTTGGGAGGGTTTCGGGCTCGTCGCCCTCGAGTCCCTCGCCTCCGGCCGCGCCCCGGTGGTCACGGACGTCGGCGGCCTCCCCGACGCGGTCCGCGATCTCGCCCCCGATCTCGTCGTGCCCGCGGGCGACGCCGGGGCCCTCGCGGACCGTCTGGCCGCGGGGCTCGACGGTGCGCGCCCCTCGGCGGCGGCCTGCCGCGCGCACGCCGAGCGCTTCACCTGGGACGCCGCCGCCGCGCGGCACGCGGCCCTCTACCGGGCGGTCGCCGCATGAGCGCGCGCCGGCCCGTCTTCCTCGGGCACACCGCCGCACCTTCGGGCGCGGAGCTCGCCTTCGCCCGCCTCGCCGGAGAGCTCCGCCACCGCGGCGTCCCCGCCTCCGTGATGCTGCTCGCGCCCGGCCCCCTGACCGACGTGCTCGAGGCGGCGGACGTGCCGGTCACCGTCGTCCCCGGCCGCCCGTCGACGGTGCGCCGCGACGCCGGGCCGGTGGGCGTGCTGCGCGCCGCCGTCGGCCTCTACCGCGCCGGCCGGCGGCTCGCCCCGATGCTGCTCGCCGCCGACGCCGACGTCGTGGTCGCCGAGTCGACGAAGTCGCTCTTCGTCGGAGCGGTCGCCTCCCGTCGCACGGGCATCCCCCTGGTGTGGCAGGTGCACGACCGGGTGAGCGCGGAGTACTTCGGCCGCAAGCGCTTCCCGCTGCGTCTGCTCGGCCGGATGGCCGCGTCCGGCTACCTCGCCAACTCGCGCGGGACGCTGCGCACCATCTCGACCGGCGGCAGCCCGACCGCGGTGTGCCACCCGGGCGTCGACCTGAGCACGGTCCCCGCCGCGGCGCCGCAGCGCGCCCCGAAGAGCGTGAAGATCGCCATGATCGGCCGGATCACGCCGTGGAAGGGCCAGGACCTCTTGCTGCGGGCGCTCGCCCAGATGGAGGCCCAGCCCGAGGTGCGGTTCGTCGGCGGCACCCACTTCGACGGCGACGATCGGTACCTCGCCGAGCTCGAGGAACTCGCCGAGCGCCTCGGCATCGCGCACCGGGTGACCTTCACCGGGCACGTCGAGGATCCGCTCGCCGAGGCGGCGGACGCCGACGTGGTGGTGCACTACTCCCGGCTCACCGAGCCCTTCGGGCAGGTCGTCGCCGAGGCGATGGCCGCGGGCCGGGTCGTGGTCGCCGCCCGCGCCGGCGGGCCGACGGAGCTCATCGTCGACGGGCAGACCGGCGTCCTGGTGACGCCGCGCCGCCCCGACCAGCTGGCCGTCGCGCTCGATGCGCTCATCGCCGACTGGGAGCTGCGCGAGCAGCTCGGGGCGGCGGCGCGCGACCGCGGCCGCGATCTCGACCTCAAGACCTCCGCGGCGATCGCGGACTCCCTGCTGGCGCGGGTGGCCCGGGACGTCCGATGAGGCGGCTCCCCGGCGTCGCGGGGGTGCTCCGGGACGTGGTCCTCGTCTCGGCCGGCCGGTACGGCCAGTACGCGATCACCCTCGTCACGATCCCGCTGTGCGCGCGGCTGCTGGGCCCCGCCGGGATGGGCCTGCTCGCGATCGCGATGTCGACGTACTTCCTGGGCGCGCTCTGCACCGACCTGGGCATCACGGCGTTCGTGGCCGCCCGCGCGGAGAAGCCGGGGCTGGCCCGGCTGCGGGGCGACTACGCCGGGCTCCGCGCCGCGGCGCTCGCGGCGTTCACCGCGCTGTTCCTGGTTGCGGCGGCGCTGCCGGTGCCCCGCGCCGTGGAGATGGGCGCGCTGGGTCTCGTCGTCGGGTCGGTGAGCGCGTGCGGCGACGACTGGGTGCTCCTCGGCACGGGCCGGTTCGGCGCCGTCGTGGCGCAGCAGACCGCGGGCCGGGTCGTCTACCTGGCGCTCCTGGTGGCGCTGCTGCCGCAGGTCCGGACGCCGGAGGTGGCGATGGGCTGCCTGCTGGCGGGGAACGTCCTGGCGGTCGGGTGGTCCTGGGCGCGGACGATCCGCGACCACGGCCGCCCGGCCCGGCCCGGCGCGCCGCGCGCACTCCTGCGCACGGGGGCGCCGGTGTTCGCGGCGCGGCTGCTGTCGTCGTCGTACGGCCCGGGCGCCGCGACGGTCTTCGCGCCGGCGCTCCCGCCGCACGCGCTGGGCCTGTTCAGCGCGAGCGACCGCCCGGTGCAGGCGGCCGGCTCGCTGCTGGACGCCGTCGGGGTGAGCCTGCTCCCCCGGCTCGCGCGCCGGGACACCGACGCCTTCTGGGCGACCGCACGACGCGGCATCCTCCTGGTCGCGGCCGGCGGAGTCGCGCTCGCCGCGGCCGCGACGCTGCTCGCACCGTGGCTGCTCCCCCTCCTCTTCGGCGACGAATTCGACGGCGCCGTCCCGTTGCTGCAGGTGCAGGCGTGGGCCCTCCCCGGCCTGGCGGTCGCGTCGTTCGTGGCGACGGCCGTCCTGCCGGTGCTGGGCGACGCGCGGGGCGTGCTGCAGGCCGGCGCGGTCGGGGCGGTCGTCATCGCGGCGACGCTGGCGGTCGCGCTGCGGACCCACGACCCGCTGACCGTCGTGGCCGGGATCGTTGCCGCCCAGACCGCGGCCGCGGGCTTCTCCGTCCTGCGGGCCCGGCGCCTGGAAGCCGCGGCGGTCCCCGCACCGGCCGGTGGGGCCGCCGCATGAGGATCCTGTTCGCCGGCGACGACTGGTACGGCAGCAACGCCCGTTCCCTCGCCGAGGGCTTCCGCCGGGCGGGGCACGACGTGACCGTCGTCGACACCACCGCCGTCACGCTCCCCCGCCGCGGCGGCCCGGCGTGGTGGTACGCCAAGCGCACCGGGCGGCGGGCGCCGGCCACCGTCGAGGCCGTGCACCGGCGGCTCGAGGCGCAGCCCGTCGCCGACCTGCTGTTCTGCTACACGTCCGTGCACTTGGACCAGGAACGCCTGCTGAACCTGCCTGCGGGCCGGCACGTGCACTACAGCGCCGACGACGTCGCCAACCCCGTCAACACCACCCCCGAGTACCTCGCCGCGGAGCCCGGCTGGGACGCGATCGTCACCACCAAGGCGCACAACGTGCCGGAGCTGCTCGCGCGCGGGGCGCAGCGCGCGATCCTCGTGCGGAGCGCCTACGACCCCGACTGGCACCGCCCCGTCGCGCCGCGCTCGTCACGGCGGTACGCCGCCGGCTTCGTCGGCAACGCCCGCCCCGACCGCGCCGCGCTCGTCACGGGCCTCGCCGCCCGGCTCGGCCCGGAGTTCTATCTCGCCGGCCCGGGCTGGCGCCGGAGGCCCGCCGTCGTGCGCAGCCGGGCGACGGTGCGCGGCCCGCAGTACGGCACCGCCCTGTCCGCGGCGATCGGCGCGATCGACGCGAACCTGGTGCTGCTCAACTCCGACAACCGCGACACGCACACCTGCCGCACCTTCGAGGTCCCCGCGGCGGGCGGTCTGTTCGTGGGCCCGCGGACCGCCGAGCACGCGGAGCTGCTCGCCGACGGCCGCGAGGCCCTGCTGTACGACGACCCCGCCGAGATCGACGGCATCGTCGCGCGGGTGCGGGCGGAACCCGCGGCCGCGGCGCGGATCGCCGCCGCCGGGCACGCCGCGATCACCGGCGGCGCGAACACGTACACGGACCGGGCGAGGGAGATCGTCGATGCCCTCGACTGACGCCCCGCTGGAGCTGCGGACCTATTTCGGCCCGGCCGACGCGCCGCTGTACGGCGCGTTGCACCTGCCCGCGTCGCGCCGGGTGCGGGGCGCGGTCCTGCTGGTCCCGCCGCTCGCCAAGGAGCAGTACGACGCCCAGCGCGGGCTGCGCCGGCTCGCCGCCCTGCTCGCCGCCGACGGCCTCGCCGTGCTCCGCTTCGACTACCTCGGCACGGGCGACTCCGCCGGCCCCGCGGGCCTGCCCGACGCCGCCGCGGGCTGGATCGTCTCGGTCCGGCACGCGGACGCGTACCTGCGCGATCTGGGGGTGCGCGCCCCCGCGGTCGTGGCGCTGCGGGCGGGCGCGGCCGTCGCGGGCGCCGCGGGCCTGACCCCGCCCGCCGCGGTCCTGTGGGACCCGATCGGCGGCAGGCCCTTCACCCGCGCGCAGGGTGCGCTCGCGCGGATGGCGATCGGCGCCGGGCCGGACACGTGGATCGGCCTCGACGTGCACCCCACGGCCGTCGCGGAGCTCGCGACGCTGCCGGCCGACGCCCTGGCCGCCCCGCGCGTCCTGATCGCGGAGCGCCCCGGCGCCGCACCCGTCGGCCCCGTCGGCGCCGACCGGATCGCCGTCGACGGCATGCCGGAGTTCGTCGAACCGAGCGCGCACCTGGTCCGCATCCCCGACGCCGCGGTCGCCGACATCGCCGCCTGGCTGGGCGCCGCCCTGCCCGACGGGGAGCGCGTCACCGTCGCGCCCGAGATCCGCGCCCGGGCGCGGTGGGGCGACGTCGAGGAGCGGATCGAGGACATCGGTGGCGCCGCGGCGATCAGGACCGTCCCCGCCGTGGGCGCACCGCGCCGGTCCGTACTGCTCTGCGCGACCGCCAACGACGCCCGGCACGGCCCGAACCGCGCGTGGGTCGCGCTGGCCCGGGAGGTCGCCGCCGCGGGCGGCGCCGCGCTGCGCTTCGACCGCCGCGGCGCCGGCGAATCGGGCCCCGTCGACGCGGGCGAGGCCGTCGCGCTGTTCCCGCCGGCCGGGGTGGACGACGCGGTCGCCGCGGCCCGCGCGCTCGACGGCCCCCTGCTCACCGCCGGGGTGTGCTCGGGCTCCTGGTACGCCGCGCACGCCGCCCGCGCGGCCGCGGCGGATACGACGGTCCTGGTGAACACGGTCCTCTACTCGTGGCGGCTCAAACCGGGGATCACGGCCGCGCCCGCGCAGGACCTGGGCGTGCCGCGCACGGACCCCGCCTTCGCGCGCAGCCCCCGCGGGCGCCTGAAGGAACTACTGCGGACCCGGCTGCCCTACCCGGCCTGGCGGCTCCTCGGCCGACGCGGCGTCACGCAGGTCCCCGAGGTCCTGCTGCGGCCGGTCGTCGCGGCGGGGACCGACGCGGTCCTCGTCCTCGCCCCGCCCGATGCCGCGTGGTTCGACTCCCAGCGCGGCCCCGAGGGCCTCCGTCGGCTGCTTCGCCTCGCCGGCCGACAGCGCGCGGGCACCGTCCGCGCCGTGCGGCCGGGCGCCGGCGACCACCCCGGGTATCACCCCGATGTGCGCGCGGATGTTGCAACCGCGATACTGCAGTGGTGCGAACAGCGGTGACCGGGGGGCGGCGGATGCGTCGGCTGATCGCGTGCGCCCTGGTGCTCGTGCTCGTCGCCGTCGTCGGCATCGCCCTCGACCGCGCCTACCTGCAGCCGAAGATCGACCGGGAACTCAGGCCCGCGGACGCGATCGTCGTGCTCGGCGGGAATCCCTACGACCGGTTCGAGTACGGCCTCGACCTGGCGGAGCGGGGCCTGTCGACGCAGGTCGTGCTGTCCAACTCCGTCGGCGCCGACGACACCCGGATGCGGGAGCTCTGCGCGCGGACGATCACCGGCGTAC
Organism: Tsukamurella sp. USMM236; assembly: GCF_037148755.1. Lineage (NCBI taxonomy): Bacteria > Bacillati > Actinomycetota > Actinomycetes > Mycobacteriales > Tsukamurellaceae > Tsukamurella > Tsukamurella sp. USMM236. Next base: position 115,790 of record NZ_JBBCSS010000002.1, on the reverse strand, counting down.
AGGTCACCTGCTTCCTTCCCGAGCCCTGGACCACCCGCGGCGAGGCCCAGGAGGTGCAGCGGCTCGCGGCCGCCCGCGGCTGGGACGACATCATCGTGGTCACCACCACCGCGCACCTCGAACGCGCCCGCTTCATCCTCGAGCGCTGCTACGGCCGGGCCATGCAGATGACCGACTTCCCCGAGCAGCGCGGCACCGCCGAGACGGTCTTCGGCTGGGGCTACCAGAGCGCCGGCTGGCTCAAGGCGCTGTACCAGACGGGCTGCTAGCCGGACGCGCCGTTCGTGCGGGTCACGGCGTAGGCGAGGGCGCCCGCGACCAGCACGAGGATGCCCGCGGACACCGAGCCGGCGGGCAGCGACAGCGCCACGAGCAGGCACCCGGCCAGCCCGATGGCGGGCACGATCCGGGCGCGGACCGCGGCGTCGAGCGTCCAGGCGGACGCGTTCGCCACGGCGTAGTAGACGAGTACCGCGAACGACGAGAAGCCGATGGCGGCGCCGAGATCGGCCGTGGCCGCGACCACCGTGACGACGGCGCCGACGGCCAGCTCCGCGTGCACCGGGACCCCGCGCCGGCCGTCGACCGCGGCGAGCGGGCGCGGCAGATGACCGTCGCGGGCCATCGCGAGAGCGGTGCGGGAGACGCCGAGCAGCAGCGCCAGCAGCGAACCCAGCGCCGCGACGCAGGCGGTCACCGTGACCACCGCGACCGGGAATCCGGCCGCCCGCGCCGCATCGGCGACCGGCGCGGCCGAGGCCGCGAGCCCGGCCGTGCCGAGGACTACGACCAGCGCGACGCCGACGAGCACGTACACCCCGAGGGCGACGGCGAGCGCGACGAAGATCGCGCGCGGGAGGGTCCGGGCCGGATCGCGCACCTCCTCGCCCAGGGTGGCGATGCGCGCGTACCCGGCGAACGCGAAGAACAGCAGGCCCGCGGCCTGCAGCACCCCGAACGGGCCGGCGGCCGCACCGTCGAACACCCGGGACGGCTCCGCCGCGCCGGAGGTGAACGCGGCGACCGCGACCGCGACGAGCACCGCCAGGACGACGGCGACGATCACGCGCGCGACCCGCGCCGAGCGCTCCACGCCCGCGACGTTGAGGGCGGTCAGCGCGACGACGGCACCCGCGGCGACGGCGTGCGACTGGGCGGGCCAGGCGTAGTGGCCGACGGTGAGCGCCATCGCGGCGCAGGACGCGGACTTGCCGACCAGGAAGCTCCAGCCGGCGAGGTGGCCCCAGAACGGGCCGAGCCGCTCGCGCCCGTACACGTAGGTGCCGCCGGACTGCGGGTACCGCGCGGCGAGCCGGGCGGAGCTGCTCGCGTTGCAGTACGCGATCAGCGCGGCGATCGCCAGGCCGAGGAACAGCCCGGAGCCCGCCGCCGCGGCGGCCGGCGCGAAGACGACGAAGACGCCCGCGCCGATCATCGCGGAGAGGCCGACGGTGACGGCGTCCCCGAGGCCGAGCGTCCGCTGCAGTGCGGGTCCGCTCACCGATCCTCGGCGCGGGCCGCGAGCCGGTCGACGGACGCGGCCAGACGGTCCGCGGTGGTCGCCCGGGCCCGCGGGAGGCGCTGCTCGTCGTGGAGCTGCGTCCAGTCGTAGGTGTGCGTGACCCGGGTGGCTCCGTCGGCGAGCGGCGCCAGCTCCCACCGCCAGAGGTGACCCGGGGCGGGCTCGCCGACGGGCGACGGCTTCCAGGCGATGAGCCGGCCCTCGTCGAACTCGGTGATGTGGTTCTCGCGGACCTGGCTGTTGGTCAACGTCATCGTGAAGACGTCCCCGACGGCGCGCACCCGCTGGCCCGGCGCCGCCTCGGTGAGGTTGTCGTTGCCGTCCCACTCGGGCTGGCGCGCCGGGTCGGCGATCAAGTCGAACAGGAGGTCCGCCGGGGCCGCGATGTCGCGGGAGGCGGAGACGATGCGGGTGTCATCCGATGTGCTCACGCACTCATCGAACCAGGTGCACCCGCATCGTGCCCAGGGATGGAATCTACTTGCGGTTCATGTCGACGCTGTTCTCGTAGGTGACCGAGCCCTCGGGCGAGTTCACCCACTGGCCGGGGCAGCTCCCCCGCAGCGAGCTGGTGACGAGCGGGACGACCCGCGGATCCCAGGCGAGGTACGCGTGGTCGAACGACGCGGCCGCCGGGAGGTAGCCCTTGACCGTGGCGCGGCACTGGCGGCCGTCGAGGTTGCCGGACAGCGGATCGGTCGTGCTGCGGATCGAGTAGAACTCGGTGGGGCCGGGGGTGTCGACGCCGGCGTTCAACTGGTTCAGGATCGCCGATCCGTTGCAGGCGCCGTTCGCGGGCGCCGGCAGCACACAGCCGGTCGGCGAGCCGTACTCGACGCCGCCGAGCACCACCGAGCGGGCGACGTCCTTGGATCCGCCCAGCGCCTTGATGTAGTAGCGGCTGCTGATCGCGCCGGAGCTGTGCGAGACGATCGAGACGGTGCGGTTCGGCGAGGCCTTCTTCGCCTGGTCCACCGTGGCCTTGAGCTCTCCGGCCTCCTTGCGGTGGTCGAAACCGGGCAGCCACAGGTTCTTGACGTCGAAACCGGCATTGCGCAGGTTGGTGTTCAGGGGCTCGTAGATCTGGCCGGGGGCGATCAGGCCCGCGTACACGATCACCAGGTCACGCTCGGCGGCGTGGGCGATCGAGGGGACGGCGGCGACGACACCGAGGCCTGCTACGGCGGCGACGAAGGACTTCTTCAGGATCTGCATGAACGCAACATAGCAGGCAATGTTGCGATCGCAACACACGGGAAGGTGAGGGGGCTCATAGCACCCACCCGGTGGGGGAAACCGACTCCTCGGGGGCAGCGATTATTCTCGAACGTATGAAAGCTGTCGTGTGCACCGAAGGCCGCCTGACCGTCGAAGAACTCCCCGCCCCGAGTCCCGCCCGCGGGCAGGTGCTGCTCAACGTCACCCGCACCGGGATCTGCGGCTCCGACCTGCACGCCCGCCACCACGCCGACCTCGTCGCGGACCTCGCCGCGAAGGCCGGCTACCCCGATTGCATGCGCACCGACCAGCGCATCGTCATGGGCCACGAGTTCGTGGGCACCGTCGCCGAGTACGGGCCGGGCTGTCGCAAGCGGTGGCCGGTGGGCACCCGCGTCGTGTCCCTGCCGACGCTGATGGTCGGCAGCGAGCCGCAGCTCGTCGGACTGTCCGAGCGGTCCCCCGGCTCGTACGCCGAGCAGGTGCTCGTCCAGGAGTCGATGACGATGCCGGTGCCCGACAAGCTCTCCGACGAGGAGGCCGCCCTCACCGAGCCGATGGCCGTGGCCTGGCACGCGGTGCGCCGCGCAGAGGTCGGTCGCGGGCAGACGGCGATCGTGATCGGCTGCGGCCCGATCGGCCTCGCGGTGATCTCGATGCTGCGCGCCTCGGGCGTCAAGAAGATCATCGCCAGCGACTTCTCCCCCGGGCGCCGCGCCCTCGCGACGCAGATGGGCGCCCACGTGGTGGTCGACCCGCGGGAGCAGCAGCCGTGGGACGCCTACAAGCAGCCCCGCAACGAGATCCGCAAGGCCAGCGACCTCTTCAAGCTGGGCGTGAGCACGATGGACAAGCTCACCCTGGTCCCCGGCCCCGTGCCGTGGTGGCACGTCTTCCGCCTCGCGGACAAGATCGGCGAGACCCCGTCCGGTCCCGTCGTCTTCGAGTGCGTGGGCGTGCCCGGCATGATCAACTCGATCATCGAGGCCGCACCGCTGCGCACCCGCGTGATCGTCGTCGGCGTGTGCATGGAGCCCGACACGATCATGCCCGCGCTGGCCGGCAACAAGGAGATCGACCTGCGGTTCGTCTTCGGCTACGACCCGGGCGAGTTCCACGACACGCTGCACATGATGGCGAGCGGCAAGGTCGACGTGAAGCCGCTGGTCACGGGCACCGTCGGGCTCGGCGGGGTGGAGACCGCGTTCGACGCGCTCGGCGACCCCGAGGTGCACGCCAAGATCCTGATCGACCCCTCGAGCACGGCGACCGCGCCCTGACGGCGCCGACCGCGCTGCGGATCGGCACGTTCAACGTCAACGGGATCCGGGCGGCGCGCCGCCGCGGCTTCGACGACTGGCTCGCGGGACGCGGGCTGGACGTGCTGGCGCTGCAGGAGCTGCGCTGCCCGCCCGCCGAGGTGGGCGTGTTCCCCGGCTATCACGCGGCCGTCGACTGCGGCTCGATCCCGGGCCGCAACGGGGTGGCGATCCTGAGCCGGGAGGCACCGTCGGACGTGCGGACCTGGGCGAGCAGTCCGCCCCGCGCGCGCGGGCTCGCCGAGTACGCCCACGAGGGCCGGTACGTCGAGGTGGACCTCCCCGGCCTGACGGTGGCCTGCCTGTACCTGCCCAAGGGCGGGCTGCCCGCGCACCTGCAGCGCCCCGGGAACATGCGGGACGTGCCGGACGGCGGCGCGAAGCACGCCCGGAAGATGCGCTTCCTCGACGCCTTCGCGCGCGAGCTCGACCGCAACCGCCGGGCCGCGCTCGCCGCGGGGCGCGAGTTCCTGCTGCTCGGCGACCTCAACCTGGCGCTCCTGCCGCACGACGTCACCAACTGGCGGCCCGCGCAGAAGATGGAGGGCTTCCTCCCGGAGGAGCGGGAGTGGCTGGGCGCGCAACTGGGGCCGCGCCGGCTCGTCGACGTGGTGCGCACGCTGCACGGCGACCGGCCCGGACCGCTGTCGTGGTGGAGCTGGGCGGGCGAATCCTTCACCAAGGACGTCGGATGGCGCATCGACCACCAGCTGGCGACCCCGCGCCTCGCCCGCACGGCGCAGTCGGTGGTCGTCGACAAGGAACCCTCCCCCGACGAGCGACTGTCGGATCACGCTCCCGTGATCGTGGACTACGCACGCGGCTGAGGGGCGCGGGATCACCCTGACCGCAAACCTTTCCGCGCGGCGAAAGGCGCTGCACACTGGTCCCTCGTGAAACGAACGGCTACCGCCATCCTCGCAGTCCTGTTGTCCCTCACCGCGGTCGGCACCACCGCCTGCGCGAGCGACACCCCGTCGAACGAGATCAAGCTCGGGGTCGTCGACGTCGGCAAACCCCACTGGAAGGTGTTCACCGACGTCGCGAAGGAGCACGGCTACACCGTGAAGCTCGTCTCCTTCTCCGACTACAACGCCCCGAACCCCGCCCTCGCCGACGAATCCATCGACCTCAACCAGTTCCAGCACGTGCGCTACCTCGCCGCGTACAACGTCAAGAACACCGTCCGCCTGGCCCCGGTCGGCGCCACCCAGATCTACCCGCTGCAGCTGTACTCGAAGCGACACCGGTCGATCGATGCCTTGCCGCAGGGAGCGACGATCGCCCTGTCGGACAACCCCGCGAACCAGATCCGTCCCCTGCTCAGCCTGAAGGCGGCCGGTCTCGTGACCTTCCGCGACGGCGCGGGCACCTGGCAGTCCTCACTCGCCGACGTGGATCGAGCGCGGTCCAAGGTCACGCTCGTCACGCTGGATCCCACCCAGATCGGCCCGGCGCTCGACAGCGTCGACGCCGGCTTCGTGGACGACACCTTCGCGGTGAAACTGGGGCTCACGAGCAAGGACTCGATCTACACCGACGATCCGCGCCGCCCCGACCTGGCGCAGTACATCAACGTCTTCGCCGCCCGCGAGAACGATCCCCGCACCGGCGACTACACCGCGCTCGCCGCTCTGTACCACGATCAGCGGGTCCATGACGCCGTCGTGAAGGACTCCGGCGAGACGGCGATCTTCACGACGGACGCGCCGGAGGCGCTCCGGACGACGCTGACCCGGGTGGAGCAATCGTTGCGGAGCTAGCCGCAGGTCCCGCCGCGACGGCGACGCCGCCGATGGTGACGAGGGCGCCGAGGATCAGGGCGGCGCCCTCGCCCGCGGCGAACAGGTGCATCTGCTCACCGACGGTGACGGCGGCGACGGGCACGCCGATCTGCGCGGCCGCGAGCACGCCCAGCGGGATGGGGAGGCCCGCGAACCGCATCGCGACGTGCGCACCGATCGCGCCGAAGCCGAGAGCGAGGCCCAGCAGGATGAACGACGGGTGCTCGACGAGGTCGCGCAGATTCACGCGCGCGCCCAGCCAGACGAAGAAGAGCGGCGCCAGGAAGCCCTCCCCGAGCGCGAAGAGCTGCGCCGCCATCCGCCGCGGCTCGCCCACCGACGAGACCGCGAGTCCCAGCGCGAAGCCGGCGAGCATCACCGAGACGTGCATCGTGGTGGCGATCGCGGCGAGCAGGAACAGCGCGACGAGGCTGATCCGCAGCTGCAGCGCGAACTCGCGCTCCTCCGAGAACTGCTCGATCCGGTCGCGCAGTCCGCTGTTCTCCGACCACCGCAGGATCAGGTAGAGCACGAACGCCGCGCCGCCCACCGCGAGCGCGCCGAGCGCCGCCCGTCCCGCCGTGGGCGGGTCGATGACCAGCGGCAGCGCGACGACGCAGACGGTGTCGGCGATCGCGACCTGCGCGGTCAGCGCCAGGACCGGCTTGCCGGTGAGGTGGTTGGAGTTGATGATCGGCAGCACCACGGCCGTCGATGACGACGCCATGAGCACCGCGTACAGCGCGGCGTGGCCGGTATCGAAGGCCGCAGACAGCGCGGTGCCGAGGATCGCGGCGATGACGCCGACCGCGGCCGCGCGGATCGCCCCCGCGCCCAGCGCCGCGCGCACCGCCGGATCGCGGACCGGGACGTGCGTCCCGGCGACGAACATGACGATGGCGAAGCCGATGTCGGCGAGGAAGGCGAAGGTCGGCTCGGTCGCATCCAGGACCCGGAAGCCCGTCGCGCCGAAGACCACGCTCGCCAGCATCGGGCCCAAGATCAGGGGCAGGTGCCACGACTGCTTCGCGGCGAGCAACGGGCCCAGCAGCCCCAGCGCCGTGACCAGCGCCAACGTCGAGAACGTCATTGCAAGGAGGCTACTCCCCGCGGGCCGCCCAGTACCCCCGAAGTTCCTGCTCCGACGCCGATTTCACGACCAGCTCGCCGTCCTCGTCGTCCAGCAGGCAGACGGTCTCCCGTGGCAGGGCGTCCTCCGCGACGAGCTCCGCCTTCGCGCGGCGCATCGCCCCGAGCAGCGCGTACCCGTAGCGGGCGTACGCCGCGCTCCACGCCGCGTCGTCGAGGCCCTCGACGGCGTGGTTGAGGGCGTCCTGCCAGCCGTCGAGCGGTGGGCGCCGCGCCCAGGCGTCGTCGCGCCGGGGCCACGCGGGCGGGTCCCAGAGCTCGTGCGGCGGCACGGATTCGACGGTGCCCAGCGCCGGGTGGGGCAGCAGGATCACGCCGCCCCGCTCGGCGTAGAAGGTGGTCAGCGCGTACGCGTAGGGCAGCTCACCGTCGGCCTGGTAGACCAGCGCCCGCGCGACGGTGCGGAGCTCGGCGCAGACCGCGTCCTCGAAGCCGAACCAGTCGAAATCGACGCCGGCGCCGGTCACCGCTTGACGACGTGCAGGTCGGCGAGGGTCGTCAGGCAGTCCGCGGCCATCGTCAGGTCGGCCTCGGCGAGCATCGACCGGAGCACGTGCTCGACGCCCGCCGCCCCGCCGAGGGTGAGGCCGTAGACGTAGGGGCGGCCGATGCCGGCGAGCGTCGCGCCGAGGCCGACGACGCGGAGGATGTCGACGCCGTCGCGGACGCCGCTGTCGAAGGTGACGGGCAGGCCCGCGTCGAGGACGCCCTCGAGGTGGCTCACGGCGGGCAGCCCGCCGTTGGCCTGGCGGCCGCCGTGGTTGGAGCAGGCGATCGCGTCGACGCCCTCGGTCGCGGCCTTCCGCGCGTCCTCGGCGTGGCAGATGCCCTTGAGGATGATCGGCAGGTCGGTGATCCGGCGGATGCGGGCCACGTCGTCCCAGGAGAAGGTGGGCTTGCTGAACAGCGACGACCACACGATCCCCGCGTGCAGCGGCGGCGGGTTGTCCACCCCGCACAGCTCGATGAACCGCGGGTCGGTGAGGTAGTTGGCGAGGCAGCGGCCGCGCAGGAACGGGATGTACCCGTTCCGCAGGTCCCGCGGCCGCCAGCCCAGGCTGCCGGTGTCGAGGGTGATGGTGAGCGCGTCGAAGCCGGCCTTGTCGGCGCGGCGCACCAGGTTGTCCGTCAGCTGGTCGTCCTTGGTCGGGTACAGCTGGAAGGCGGCGAAGGAGTCGCCGCGGGTGTCGGCGATCTCCTCGAGCGGCGCCTCCGACAGCGTCGAGTACATCGCCGCCACGTTCAGCTCCGCGGCGGCCCGAGCCACCTCGAGGTCGCCGTTCTCGTGGACCAGGCCGTTCACCCCGACCGGGCACAGGATGAGCGGCGCGTCGAGCTCGGCGCCGAGGAACGTGGTCGACAGGTCGCGGACGCTGCGGTCGCGGAGCATCCGCGGGACGAAGCCGTAGCGCCGCAGCTCGGTGACGTTCGCGTCCTGCGTGGTCTCGTCGCCGGCGCCGCCGCGCACGTAGTCGAAGAGGGAGTGGTCGAGCACCTGCTGCGCGCGGGCCTCGAGATCGCTGAAGGTGTAGGGGAAGTGGCGGTGCTTCGCGAGCAGCCCCTCCGCGTAGATGCCGTCCTGGAAGCTGCCGTAGTCCGCCATGGATGGACGGTAGCAGTGGCGGGTCAGGGCGCGGTGAGGAAGTCCAGGGCGTCGACGGTGGCCGCCGGCTCCTGCAGGTGGTAGCCGTGCCGCACGCCCCGGTACACCCGCATCCGGGCACCGTCGATGCCGGCGCGGAGGATCTCGGCGTTCTCGGCGGGACACATGCGGTCGTCGGCGCCGTGCAGGATCAGCGTGGGCGCCTCGATCCACGGCAGGGCCGCGGCCGCGTCGTGGTCGGTGCTCGCGGCGAAGTGCGCGCGCTGGGCGGGCAGCGAGCGCGGCTGCGCGAGGATCGCCTCGGCCGCCTCGGGGTGCGCGGCGAGCCACTCGGGCGTGAAGAACAGCTCCAGCAGGGCCCGTCGGTCCGAGCGCACGAGGATGCGGAGCACCTCGCTGGGGCGCGCGACGCCGTGGGCGTCGCCGACCGTCGTGGCGCCGAGGATCAGGCGGCGGACCCGCCCGGGCTGGTCGGCGGCGAGCCACTGCGCGGCGCGGCCGCCCATGGAGAAGCCGTAGACGTCGAGCGCGTCGCCGATCGCGCCGTCCGCGCGGGCGGCGTCGAGCACCGCGAGGGCGTCCGCGGCGCAGTCCCGGGTGCTCCACCCGCGCGGGAAGACGTCGTCGCTCGCGCCGATGCCGCGGTGGTCGAACGTGATGACGGGACCGGCGGCGCGGAAGTCGTCGACGACCGGCGCCCACGACGATCCGGCGAGCGCCTGACCGGCGAACAGCAGCACCCCGGGACCGCTCGCGCCGGGCGCCGCGGGGTGCACCGTGTAGGCGAGCCGGGCACCGTCGGCCAGGGTTGCGTGAGGCATGGCGGCAAGCCTAGGACGTCACACCGACAGGATGCAGCTCACACCACGAGGTGAGGCTTGGCTAGAATCTCGTCCCATGTCTGTTCACATCTTCTACGGTTCCTCGACCGGCACCGCCGAGGGCGCAGCGAACGCCATGTACAACGTGTTCGCCAAGGCCGGCTCCGTCGAGCTGCACGACATGATGGACGGCGAGATCGACGCGCTGGATCCCGCGGACTTCCACGTCTTCTCGTGCGCCACCTACGGCGAGGGCGAGCTGCCCGCCGGCACCACCGAGTTCTTCGAGGACCTGCTCGAGGCCGCGCCCGACCTCACCGGCCTGCGCTTCGCGGTCTTCGGCCTGGGCGACACCATCTACGTCGACACCTACAACGCCGGCGGCAAGACCATCGTCAAGCACCTCACGGGGCTGGGCGCCACCCAGGTGGGCGACCGCTTCGAGCACGACAACTCCGGCACCGACGACGTGGACGAGAAGGCCGTCGAGTGGGCCGAGGAGATCGTCGGCCAGATCTGACGTCCTTCAACGACGCACCCCTGACAGACGAACGCCGCCGCGGAGGAATCCGCGGCGGCGTTCTTTCGTCGGTGGGTACCGCTACTGCGGCACCGAGAGGGTGGGCGGAGTGGTGTTCACGCCCGCGCAGGCCTCGCACACCGAGGCGGGGATGACGCCGCGGCGCTGCAACCAGCCGAAGACGATGCAGCCGAGGCACACGCCCGCCGCCGACTCCAGCAGCGCGGCGACCACGAGCAGGCCGAGCACGACCTGGGCCGCGACGGTGTTCCCCGTCAGGAAGAGCACGAGCGCCACGGTCGAGAAGACGAGGCCGATGGTCTGCGCGAACCGCTTGGGCGGGCCGGGCACCAGCTTGGCCGGACCGAGCTTCGGCGCGATGACGTGCACCGACAGCCGGCCGAAGGGCGAATAGCGCGGCCCGCCGGCGACGCGCAGCGCGAAGCCGATCGCCAGGGCGGCGTAGAGCCACCACTGACCGGCGACGATCGTGACCACCGCGAGGACGACCACCAGCGCCGCCGTCGCGCGGGCCGCGTACTCGTTGACCGGGTTCGGGAAGGAGAAGAGACCACTCACGAGGCCGAGATTATCGCCGCCCGGCGGCGGCCATAAGGGTTGCGCTCGCAGTGATTCTCATGCGTCCGGGCCAGCGGCCAGGCGCAGGAGGAGGGGCACCGCGTCGCGCAAGCGGGCCGCCTCGTCGGCGGTGAGCTGCGCGCTGCCGGTCTCGACCAACCAGGCGTCCTGTGCGGCGTCCCGGGCGTGCAGCACCTCCCGCCCGCGGTCCGTCAGCGCGACGGGCCGCCGCCGGCCGTCGGAGCCGTCGGCGTCGCCCTGCAGGAAACCGCGGCGCCGCAGGTCGGCGACCGCGACCGAGACGTTCGAGCGCTTCATCGCGAGCCGGTCCCCGATCGCCGTCGGGAAGGCGTCCACGCCGAGCGCCTCGACGGTGGCGAGCACGAACAGCTCGGAGCCGCGCAGCCCCGCGGCGGGCAGCTGCTGGAGTCGCTGCTCCAGCAGGCCCACCGCGAGGCGGAGCGCCTCGGCATCGCCGGACTTCACCGGTCGCTACTCGTCGACCACGACGGTCTCGCCCGGAGCGGCGCCGAGCAGCTGCCCCAGGTCGATGCCCTGCGACTTGAGCGCGGCCACGACCGACGCGACCGACTGGCCCGACAGGCCGAGGAGGCCACCGGCGGCGTCCCCCTGACCCCCACCGATGATGCTGATGTTGTCGATGGCGGCGGTCGCCTCGGACTGCGCGCGGACCGACGCCTCCACGGTGGCGAGCACCTGCGGCGCGAGCAGCAGCCGGACGGCCTCCGCGTTGTACTGGTTGAAGGCCTCGGCCTGCGCCTGCTTGCCGGCCGCGTCGGCGCGCAGCTCGGCCTCGAGCGCCGCCGCGGCGGACTTGCGGGCCTGCGCCTTCGACTCGCCGTCGAGGCGGGTCGACTCCGCGGACGCCTCGGCGGCGAGGATCGCCGCCTGCCGGTCGCCCTCGGCGCGCGCGACCGCCGCCTGGCGCGCGGCCTCGGCGGGCGCGATCACGTCGGCCTCGAGCGAGGCCTCGGCCTGCGCGCGACGCTTGCGCTCGACCTCGGTGCGGGCCTCGACGCGGGCCGCCTCGGCCTCCTCCAGCGCGATGCCGACGGCCTTCTCCGCCTTGGCCTTGGCGAGCGGGCCGGCCTGGTCGGCCTCGGCGTTCTGCGCCTCGGTCTGGGCGCGGAGCTGCGCGATGCGCACGTCGCGGCCCTGCTGGGCCTCGGCGATCGCGGTCTCGGCCTCGGTCTGTGCGATCTCCCCGGCGCGACGGGCATCGGCGGAGCGGATCAGCGAGTCACGCTCGGCCTCGGCCTTGCCGATGTCGGCGTCGCGCTTGACCTCGGCGATGCGCTTCTGGCCCAGCGATTCGAGGTAACCGTTGCGGTCCTCGATGCCGGCGATCTTGAGGATGTCGACCTCCATGCCGATGCGCGCCAGGTCGCCACCGGCCTCGTCGACCACGCCGCGGGCCAGGGCCTCGCGGTTGCTGTTGAGCTGCTCGACGGTCATGGTCGCGGCGATGCCGCGGAGGCTGCCGGCCAGGATCTCGTTGATCTGGTTCTCGAGCTCCGCCATGTTGGCGGTGAGGAAGCGTTGGGCGGCGGTGCGGGTCATCTCGTCGGTGGTGCCGATGCGCACCAGGCCGACGGCCTGCAGCTCGACGGGCACGCCGTCGATGCTGCGGGCGTTGCTCAGCGCGATCCGGATCTCGAAGGGGCGCAGCGGCATGTAGTCGACGCGCTCGAGGCCGGGCACCTTGAAGCGGGCGCCGCCGCGGACGACCTTCATCTCGCCGCGGCCGGTGAAGATCGCCACCTGGTCGGGCGGCGACTTGATGTAGTTGTGGAAGAAGATCCACAGGGCGAGCAGGATCACGATCACCGCGGCACCGGCCGCGATCAGGATCGATACGGTCATTGATTCCCTCCCTCTGCCGGGCGCGACGGCCCGGCGCTTGTGATCAGGCCTGAGTCTCGAGCGGCTGCACCACGAGGCGGTCCCCCTCGACGTCCACGATGAGCACCGAGGCGCCCGCCGCCGCGACGGCGGCGGGATCGACGAGGATCGCGGTCGTGGTGGCGCGCACCGACTCCGAGTCGACGTAGCTCACCCGGCCCCAGCCGCCGGCCGGGATCTCCATGCTGAGCTCGCCGATGGTGCCGACCGCGGCGCGGAGCCCCGCGACGGTGCCGGTCTGCGCCCGGCGCATCGCGCGGAGCACCAGCATGAGCAGCCCGTAGGCGGCGACGCCGGAGGCGGCTGCTGCACCCACGACGACGGGCGTCGACAGCGACGCCCCGGCGGACAGGGGCCAGCCGACCACACCGAAGACGCCGACGGCGGCGGCCAGTGCGGGCGCGCTGAGCCAGGGCAGGCCGGCGTCGGCGCTGCCGACCTCGACTCCCCCGACCTCGAAGTCCCCCAGGACCAGTGACGCGATCAGGACCAGAACCCCGACGACGGCACAGACTGCGAAAACGGTAACCACGGGCGCCTCCTCTGCGCTCGGATCTCCTGTTTGCAGTATAGCAAAGATTGCGTATAGGGCGTACACGAACGGAGACGGTTCCCACATTATTAGTTATGGACATATAATCCTTGTATGCCTACAAGTGTTTCGGGGCTGGGGCCGCGCCGTCGCGCGCTCGTCCTCGTCGCGTGCAGCCTGAGCCTGCTGATCTCCTCGATGGACGTGACCATCGTCAACGTCGCGCTCCCCGGGATCGGGCGGCAGATGGCGGCGTCGGTCACCCACCTGCAATGGGTGGTCGACATCTACACGCTCACGCTCGCCAGCCTGTTGGTGCTCTCCGGCGCCACCGCCGACCGCTTCGGGCGGCGCCGCGTCTTCCGGATCGGTCTCACGGTCTTCGCGGCGGGCTCGCTGCTCTGCAGCCTCGCGCCCACCGTCGACGTGCTGATCGCCGCCCGCGGGATCCAAGCCGTGGGCGGCTCGATGCTCACGCCCGTCGCGCTCTCCATCGTCACGGCGGTGTTCACCGAGCCGTCCGAACGCGCCCGCGCGATCGGCCTGTGGGGCGCGGTGGTCGGGGTCTCCACGGCGGTCGGGCCGCTCGTGGGCGGCGTCCTCATCGACACCCTGGGCTGGCGGTCGGTGTTCTGGGTGAACCTGCCGATCTGCGCCGTCGCGCTCGCGCTCACGTACGCCGTGGTGCCCGAGTCCAAGGCGGCCGTGCCCCGCAGCATCGACCCGCTCGGGCAGGTGCTCGCGATCGCCGTGATGTTCACGGCGGTGTTCGGCCTCATCGAACGCGAACCGCTGATGTTCGCGCTGACGGTCGCCGCCCTCGCCGCGTTCCTCGCTCACGAGCGCCGGCACCCGTCGCCGTTCATCGACCTGCGCTTCTTCCGCAGCATCCCGTTCTCCGCCGCCACGCTCACCGCGGTCTGCGCCTTCGCAGGCTTCGGCGCCTTCCTGTTCACCATGTCGCTGTACCTGCAGAACACGCGGCACTTCTCCGCGGTGCAGACCGGCCTGATGTTCCTGCCGATGGCGCTGTCGGTGCTCGTCGCCTCCCCCGTGTCCGGTCGGCTCGTGGCACGGTTCGGCACCCGGCCCTCGCTGCTCGGCGCGGGCCTCCTCATGACGGGAGCGGCCGTCGTGCTGACGACGGTGGACGCGGGCACGCCCCTGCCGGAGCTGGCGGTGGTCTTCGCGGTCTTCGGCATCGGCTTCGGCCTGGTCAACGCGCCGATCACCAACTCGGCCGTGAGTGGAATGCCGCTCGACCGAGCGGGCGCCGCCGCCGCCGTCGCCAGCACCAGCCGGCAGCTGGGCATCAGCCTGGGTGTCGCCCTGTCCGGCCTCATCGCCGGCGCGACGCTCTGGTGGGCCGTCGCGGGTTTCGCGCTGGTCGTCGTGGCGCTCGCCGTCCTGTCGACCGGCGCCCGGGCGGAGCGCTCGCGGGCGCGGATCGCGCCGCTGCTCGAGACGAAGGAGGTGGCCGGTGCCCACTGAGAACCCGGACGAGGTGTGGAGCCTGCTCGTCCACGCCGTCATCGACAGCCGCTCGGACTGGCGCCGCGCGGTCGTCGAGCGCACCGGCCTGCCCTTCAGCCGGCTGCGGGCGCTCAAGCGCCTCGACCGCTACGGCTCGCTCACGCTCAAGGAGCTGGCCGCCCTCGCGGACATGGATGCGCCCGCCGCCACCGTCGCCGTCAACGACCTGCAATCGCGTGGGCACGTCGAACGCACCGTCTCCCCCGAGGACCGTCGGGCGAAGGTCGTGACCATCACCGACTCGGGACGCGCCGTCATCGACGCCATGGCCTCCGTGGAGGACCCGGCGCCACCCGCGATCCGGTCACTGCCTCCCGGGGAGCTCGCGCGCCTGGCCGAGCTCGCGCGCGCGCTCGCCGGGTAGTCCGGCGACGGGCTCGTGCGCCACGTCGAGCGGCTCCTCGCCGGGCGCCGAGGGCGGGGCCGGCGCCGCGACGGGACCCGGGGCACCGTCGGCCGACGGTGCCGGCACGCTCTGCTCGACGGTGCCGACGACCACCTTCCGGGTGCGGCGCATCGCGAAGGTGACCTCCTCGACCTCCTCGTAGGACTGCTGCACCGTGCGGGTCTCGCCGCCGCCTCCGCCGGGCAGGACGCGCGCGACGATGGGCGGCACGAGCGGCCGGACGAAGCCGGCGATGGTGCGCGCGGCCTCGTCGAGCACGGGCGGCACGAACGGATTGGGCTTGTGCGCGATCTCGCGCGCCGGGACCGCCGGGGCCGCCTCGGCGACCCGGGCGGGCAGGTTCGTCTCGTCGGGCACGGCGGTCTCCTCGGCGGTTTCGGGTTCGGTCGTGATCACCGGGATCTCGCCCGTCGGCGTGTCATCGGCGACGGGCTGCCCCGCCGCGGCCAGGCTGGCTGCTTCCGCGGCGGCGGCGATGGGGAGGAAGTCGTCGTTCACGGCGGGGGTCTCCTGTCGGTAGCGCCGTGCGGTCACCGCGACCGGCTCGAATCCGGCGGCCTCCAGCGCCGCTGCGCCGGCCGCCGCGCCGCCGAGGGCGGGCAGCAGCTCGGTGGGGCGGTCGTCGGCGATCGCGAGCTCGACGCGGCGCTCGTGGTCGCGGCGCTCGATGGCCAGCTGCGCGGCGGAGGCGAGGCGCTCGCTCTCCAGGTCCCGACGGTGCCGGATGTCGCGGACGGTCTCACCGCGCCACAGGCGCAGGAGCAGCGGGAGCAGGGCGAGCACCACGCAGACGAGGTCGATCGCGATCCGGAGCGCGGCGGCGGGGAGCGAATGCGCGGTGACGCCGTTCAGTGCGACCCAGCGCGCGCCGAGGCCGTCGTCGGCCCCGGCGGTGGCGTCCTGCCGGGCGGCCGCGACCTCGGTCCGCGCGGTCACGACGCGGGCGTCGCGGCCGGGCGCGTCCTTCGCCCGGGCGGCGGTCGCGCGATCGAGGTCGGTCTGCGCCGAAGCGAGCCGCTCGTTCGCGGTGCGGGCCTCCGGTCCCCGGCCGGGGACGCCGGTGATCGAGGTCTGCGGGCAGGCGGGACCCGGCCGGTACTCGCAGCGCGCGACGACGAGCGCCTGGTCGCGCCGGGTGGAGGCCTCCGCGACCGCGGTGTCGAGGGCGGACCGGTCGGCGCGGGCGGCGTCCAGCTCGGCCTGTGCGGCGCGGACCGCGGGTGCCGACGCCGCCGCGCGGTCGGCGTCCTCGTGCAGCCGGTCCTCGATCGCGCCGTTGAGCGCGAGCATCGAGACCAGTTCGCCGACGACCAGCCCGACGAGCACGGCGACGAGGAACCGGCTGGGCAGCGCGGCGCGGCGCCCGGGGGCGGCGACGGCGACGCAGATCGCGCCGCCGATCAGGAGCGCGAGCACCGCGAGCACCAGGACCGTCGTCATGCCGCCTCCTTCGCCGCGATAGAACTCCGTCGATCTACTCTCAGATGAGAATCGCAGCCCGCCGCGGTTCGCGCCCAATCGTGTGGCCGCTTTCACAGCGCGAAGTACCCACTGCGAAGGGGTAGTTCTACTCATCCCGTGCAGGTCGGCGGGCGGCACGCTGTGTGCATGACCACCATCGCAACCTCGCCCAAGCCCACCGCCGCCTTCTTCATCCAGTCCGCGATCGCCTTCGCCGTCTCGTCGGGCAGCCTGCTCGTCGGCGCCTTCTACCTGCCCATCGACACCTGGCAGCGCGGCTTCCTGCTCGTCGGGGCCCTGTTCCTCATCACCAGCACCTTCAACCTCGCGAAGGTCATCCGCGACCAGCAGGAGGCGGACAGCGTCCGCGTCCGCGTCGACGAGGCCCGGATCGACAAGCTCATGGCCGAGCACGACCCGCTGCGCGCCATCTGATCCGGACGCCTCTAGACCGCATGGTCTATATTTAGACCATGCGGTCTAGAGATACGTTCACGTCCGAGCAGCGACGGGCTCAGCTCGTCGACGCGGCCATCGCCGTCATCGCCGAGCACGGCTACCCGGCGGCGTCCGTCGCGAAGATCGCCGAGCACGTCGGGATCGCGAAGTCCGTGGCGCTCTACCACTTCCGCACCAAGGACGAGCTGGTGGCGGCGGTCACGACCGCGGTCTTCACGGTCGCGGCCGGGTACATCGTGCCCGCGATCGCCGCGGCGGAGACGGCCACCGACAAGCTCGCCGCCTACATCCGCTCCAACGCCACCTTCCTGTCCGAGCACCGCGCCGCGACCGTCGCGCTGCGCGAGATCGCGACCTCCTACCGCACGGCCGACGGCCGTCGGTTCGACGAGGCGGTCACCGAGGACACCGCGGCGAACCCGCCCCAGGGCGACCTCGCGCTGCTCGACCCCGCGGCGATCTTCGCGCTCGGTGTCGAGAACGGCGAGTTCCGGGCCGACCTCGACCCGGTGCGCGCGGGCTCGGCGCTGCGTGGCGCCCTCGACGGCGCCGCGTCCGATCTCGCCCGGCTGGGAGCGATCGGCGTCGACTACGACCCCGTTGCGTACGGCGAGACCCTGGTCGAGATCTTCACCCGCGGGGTGCGCGCATGAGGACCGCGATCCTGGCCTTCGGCACCCGCGGCGACGTCGTGCCGCTCACCGGGCTCGCCCGCCGGCTGGGCTCCGACGGCCACGACGTGGTGCTCGCCGCGCAGGAGCCGTACCGCGCCGAGGTCGCGGGCGCCGGCGTCGCGTACGCGCCGCTGCCGAGGGACACCCGCGCGGCGACGCTCGCCTCCCCCGCCGCGCAGGCCCTCGTCGACGGGGCGAGGATGCGCCCTTCGAAGGACTCACTCGAGGAGATGCGCGAGGAACTGCACGGCGTCGGCCAGGCGATGGCCGCGGCCGCCGAGGGCAGCGACCTGCTGCTGCTGGAGGGCCCCGTCGGCGCGCTGCTCGGCCGGCACGTCGCCGCCGCGCTCGGTGTTCCCAGTGCGGGCGTGATGTTCCAGCCCGCCTCCCCCACCGGCGATTTCAGCCCGCCCGCGCTCGGCGTGCGCTCCTACGGGCGCCTGGGCAACCGGTTCGTCTGGTGGGCCGGCGGCTTCGCCGAGCGCGTCTACGCGCCGGTGATCGCCGAGCTCCGCCGCGACCTCGGCCTACCCGCGAAACCCTCGCGCGCGGAGCGCGACCGGCCCTGGCCCGTGCTCCACCCGTTCAGCGAGCACGTCCTCCCGCGGCCCACCGACTGGCCGGAGCACGTGCGCGTCACCGGATACCTGCGCCCCGAGCCCGTGGGCGCGCTCGGCCCGGACCTCGAGGCCTTCCTGTCCGACGGTCCGCCGCCCGTCGCCGTCACGCTCGGAAGCACCGCGACGGCGAACGGGGCAGCGCTCTCCGAGATCGTCGCCGAAGCCGCCGCGGCGGCCGGGGTGCGCGCCGTCGTGCAGCGCGGCTGGGCCGGGCTCGAACCGGTCGGTGAGCACGTCCTCGTCGTCGACGACGTGCCGCGCGCGCTGCTGTTCCCCCGCTGCGCCGCCGTGATCCACCACTGCGGCGCCGGGACGACCGCGGCCGCACTGCACGCGGGGGCACCGTCGATCCCGGTGCCCGGGATCATGGACCAGCCCTTCTGGGCCCGACGCCTGCACCGCCTGGGCGCCGGCACCGCCCCGCTCCCCCGGCACTCCCTCACCGCCGACGGCCTGACGGGGGCGCTGCGCACCGTCGGACAGCTCCGGCCTGCGGCCGAGCGCCTGGGCGCGGCCCTGCGCGCCGAGGACGGCGCCGGCCGCGCCGCCGCGGCGATCACCGACCTGTTCCACCCGAGATAGGAGGCACACCATGGCCGATCAGAACCTCGTCAACGCGATCATCACCGCCGGCGCCCTCGGCGGCGGCGGGCTCATCATGGCGGGCGGCGCGATCGGTGCCGGGATCGGCAACGGCACCGCCGGGGCCAAACTGGTGGAGGGCATCGCGCGGCAGCCCGAGGCGGCGTCCCGACTGTTGCAGCCCTTCTTCATCACGGTGAGCCTGGTCGAGGCCGCCTACTTCATCAACCTCGCTTTCATGGCGCTGTTCGTCTTCGCCACCCCCGTCTTCGCGGGATAGCCCGCGTCACAGCGCCGCGGCGAGGTCCTCGCGGAGCGCGTCCAGGGCGGGTGTGGCGCGCGGGGTCATCGCGCGCCAGGCGTCGAGGATGCGCAGGCTCTGGTCGGCGTGCCGGACGAAGTGGTTGCCCGCGAACTTCGGGAAGTCGAAGGGCACGGTCCGGCAGAGCTGCCGCAGCACCGCGCGGACCACGATCGGCGGCGGGGCGGGCGCCGGCAGCCCGACGTCGACGCGCATCGCCTCTGCCATCGCCCGGCCCGGCCGCTTCAGCCGTCGCAGGAACGTGGGCCAGTCGCCGCCGACGATCGCCAGCTCCGCGGCGTAGGGCACCATCGCCGCGCCGACGGCCGCGGCAGCCCGGGCCGGCGTGCGGCCGATCACCTTCGGGTACTCCGCGGCGAGGCGGCGCGGCAGGCCCGGCGAGCCCTCCACCGCGACCGCCGCGAAGGCGGGCGCGAGCGGCGGCACCCAGAACTCGGCGCGGGTCTCGGTGCCGCGGGCGGTCGCGAAGGACAGCAGGCCCGGGGCGAGGGTCGCGATGCCGGCGCCCGGGAACATCCGCTCCGCGACCGCGGCGTCGCCGATCACGGGGCTGGTCACGCCGACCGTCTCGGGCCGGGCCGCGGCCAGCGTGGTGGCGACGCCGTCGTCGAGCACGCCGGGGGCGGACGTGAGGATCAGAAGGTCGACGGTGCCGGGTTCCACGTCCGCGTACCGCACCACCGGCACGTGCGCCACCACGCCGCGCGGATCGACGGCGGTGAGGAGGACGTCGGCGCGACGCGACGCGGCCCGCACGTCGGCGCCGGTCCCCGCCAGCAGCGCGCCGGCCGCAGCAGACACCGCCCCGGCCCCCTGGATCAGGACGCGCCTGCGCTCGGTCATACCCCAGCGTCTCCCCGGAGGCCGCTCGCCCGCAACACCTGCCGCTCGACGCCGGCCCGCAGCGCCTCCTCGCCGCCGACCAGCCGGACGCGCTGCCGCGCGCGGGTGATCGCGGTGTACAGCAGCTCGCGGGTGAGCAGCCGGGAGTCGGCGGGCGGGACCACGACGGACACCGCCTCGTACTGGCTGCCCTGGCTGCGGTGGATCGTCATCGCGTAGACGGTGCGCACCGCGACCAGCTGGTTCGGGTACAGCAGCGCGACGTCGCCGCCGCGGGCGAAGGCGGCGCGCAGGTCCGCCGGGTCGCCGTCGTGCGCGATGACCACGCCGACGTCGCCGTTGTAGACCTTGGTGTCGTAGTCGTTCGCGGTCACCAGCAGGGGCTGCCCGGCGTACCAGCCGGAGCCGCCGCCGCGGACGCCCGCCCACTCCTCGGCGAGCTGCGCCCAGCGGGTGACGCCCGACGGCCCCTCCGAGTGTGCGCACAACACGCGGTGCAGCTGGACCCCGGTGGCGGCCTCGGCGGCGTGCCCGCGCTGCGCGGCGCCGACGGTGACCGCGCTCGCCCGTTCCACGTCGGCGCGCAGGCCCGCGAGGTCGTCCGGCTCGCACCACTCGATGGCGCCGTCGCCGCCGGCGCGGGCCAGCTCGACGACGCGGTCCGCGTCGCCGCGGCGCACCGCGTCGGCCAGATCGCCGAGCGCACCGGTGAACCGGCGGCCGCGCCGCAGCCGCACCACGCCGCGGCGCGCGTCGGCGAGCTCCGCGTCGTCGATGCCGGCCTCCTCGCCGCCGGGCCGCCCGGTCTCGTCGGCGAGGAGCGCCTCGAGCTCCGGCGACGGTGCCGTCGTCACCCCGCGCGCGACCAGGTCGCCCAGGACCGCGCCCGCGTCGACCGACGCGAGCTGATCCGGGTCGCCGACCAGGATGAGCCGCGCGTCCGGCCGCAGCGCCTCGAGCAGCCGGCACATGATGGTCAGCGAGACCATGGAGGTCTCGTCGACCACCACCACGTCGTAGGGCAGGTGGTTGGTCGCGTCGTGCCGGAACCGGCTCGCGTTGCCCGGCTTGAAACCGAGCATGCGGTGGATCGTCTGCGCCGGGATCTCCCGCGGCAGACCCAGCGTCGCCCCCTGCGCGCGGACCTCGCCCGCGAGCTGCGCCGCCGCGCGCCCGGTGGGCGCGGCGAGGCCGACCCGCAGGTCCGGGCCGTGCTGGTCGAAGAGGAGCGCGAGGATCCGGGCCACCGTGTACGTCTTGCCGGTGCCGGGGCCGCCGGCGAGCACCGTCGTCTGGCCGAGCACCGACGCCGCGGCCGCGAGCCGCTGCCGGTCCGGGCCGGGCTCGGGGAACCGGGCCAGCAGGCCCTCGCGCAGCCGCGCGGCGTCCACGCCGGGCGCGGCGCCGGCGCGGGCGTCGAGGATCGCGCGGACCGTCTCCTCCTGCCGGTGGTACCGGTCGAGGTAGAGCAGCTCGTCGCCGACGAGCCGCAGCGGGCGCAGTGGCCCCGACGCGGCGCCGACCACGAGCGGGCTGCGCCGTAGACCGTCGAGCACGGCGGCGTCCTCGGGCCAGGGCAGGGCGGCCACGTCGACCTCGCGCTCGCCGTCGACCGCGACGTCCCGCAGGCGGGACAGCTCGAGGCAGACCGAGCCGAGCCGCACCGCGCGGGTGGCGAGCGCGGCGGCGAGCAGCACGGCCTCGTCGGACTCGCCGCCGAGGCGGCCCAGGGTGGCGGCGACGTGCACGTCGGCGGGGCCGAGGACCCCGGCCTCGGCGAAGGTCTCCAGCAGCGTCGGCTCCGTCGTGGTCATCGCCCGCCCCCTGCCAGCGCATCCGACACCGCGACGACGAGTGCCGCCGGCGGGTGCCACTCGAAGACGCCCGCGCCGGGCGGGCTGTCGGGGCCGATCATGGCGCGCACGAAGTGGTACTGGACCACGCCGAGGTGCGTGGCCGGCGAATAGCCGGGCACGCGCCAGGACAGGAAGCGGTGCAGCGCCACCGAGTAGAGCAGGGCCTGCAGCACGTAGTGCGACGAGATCATCTCCCGCGCCATCGCCTCAGCGGTGTAGTCGGCCGTCGTCAGGTCGCCGCGCGCGAGCCGGTTGGTCTTGTAGTCGACCACGGTGAACCGCGGGCCCTCCGGCGTCGCGACGCGGAGCACCGAGTCGATGCTGCCGGTGAGGTAGCCGCGCAGCGCCGCGCCGGGCACCTCGCGCAGCCGCTCCGCGTACGGGGCCAGCGGATCCCCGGCGGGGAGATGACGCTCGAGCAAGTCGGCGATCGTCGACAGGGTGGCCGCGGCACCGTCGTCCGCGCCCAGGGGGATCTCGAAGTCCAGCTCGGCGAGGTGATCCGCCGGCGCGACCTCGGCGAGGGTCAGGTGCGCGAGGTCGCCGGTGCCGAGCGGGGTGTGCAGCACCGCGACCAGCGCGGCGGCCACCTCCGCGGGATCGTCCGGGGTGGCGCCGAACTCGGCCGCCTCGCGGCACCGGGCCAGCACCTCGGCCGCGAGATCCGGCGCTCCCGTGTCGACGTGCTCGAGGATCTCGTGCACGAGCGTGCCGAACACCGCGCCGCCCGACAGCCCGTTCATCAAGGACGACGGTGCGCCGCCCGCCTCGGCGGGCGCGTCCATCGGCTCCTCGGTCGGCTCGTCGTCGGTGACCGGCTCCTCCGGCTCGCTGCCGGTGTCGGGCGCCGCCTCGGCCGGGCCGTGGGCCGCGTCGGCGACGAGCGCCGAGTAGCTGGTGCGGCGCCAGGTGGGGTCGATGCGGCGCGCGGCGCGGCCCAGTTCGAGCGCCGGGTAGGCCCGGTCCTCGGGCCGCCAGGGCTCCGGCTTCGGCGCGGCGAGGTCGACCGCCTCGATCGACACCGCTGCGGCGACGGGCGCGGCCCACTCGCGCAGCCTCGGGCCCACGTCGGGGTCGCGCGGGATCGGCGCCTGATCGGCGGGGATCCGGCCGCCGCCCACGTCGGCGGAGAACAGCAGCCGGTGCAGCGGCGAGCTGCGGGTGGTGGTGCCGGGCGCCCACCACAGCACCAGCCGGGACTGCGCGCGCGTGGCGCCGACGTAGAACAGGCGCAGCTCCTCGCCCGCGGCCTCCTTCTGCGAGACGGCGTACCGCTCGGCGTAGCCGGGCGCGTACTCCCCGCCCACGTCGATGAGGCGCTCGCCCTTCTCGTCGTGGAAGACGAAGGTCTTCTTGCCGCCGAAGGAGCCGTCGTCCCAGCCGAAGGGCAGGTACACCACCGGGAACTGCAGACCCTTGCTCGCGTGCACGGTCATCAGCTGGACCGCGGCGGTGTCGGTGGCCAGCCGGCGCGCGGGGTCGGCGGTGCCGCCCAGGCCCGGGTCGGCGATGCGGTCGGCGAGCCATCGGGTGGCGGCGCCGAGGCCGAGGCCCAGCGTCACGGTGGCGTGCTGGACCAGTTCGGCGACGTGGCGCAGGTCCGTGAGCATCCGCTCGCCGCCGACGCGGCCGAGGAGCCGCTCGTCGAAGCGGGAGCGGGTGGCGAGGGCGTCGAACATCGCCGCGAAGCCGGAGCGGGCGAAGACGCCCGCGAGGGTCCGCAGCCGGCCGCTGATCGCGGAGACGAGCTCGTCGCCGCGCTCGTCGAGGTCGCGGGCGGTGAACTCGAACAGCGGCGTGAGCGCGGCGAGTCGAGCGCGGTCGCTGCGGCCGGGGTTCTCCAGCGCCTGCAGGACGCGGAGCCAGTCGACGGCGGCGGCCGTGGTGAAGACGCTGGCACCGCCCGCGGCGACGGCCGGCACACCGTAGTCCTGCAGCAGCGACTGCAACTCGGCGACGTGGGCGTTCTTCCGCACCAGCACCGCGACGTCGCCGGGCCGGAGCGCGCGGCTCTCGCCGGGCGCCGTCTCCAGCTGCTCCCCCGCCGTGAGGGTGCGGGTGATGTCGGCGGCGGCGTCGCGGAGCACGGCCGGCCGCACGTTCCGCACATAGGGAGTACCCGACTGGGTCTTGGGGCCGAGGCCGTTCGACCCGAGGTGACGCAGCCGCAGCGGCGCTCCGCCGGCGAGCCGGGAGGTGCGGCGGTGCGCCTCGACGGAGCCGGCCACGATGAGCGGATCCCCCAGCGCGACATCGCCGTACAGGTGCTGCAGCGCGTCGACGAGGGGTGCGTCGGAGCGGTGGTTGACGGTGAGCGCCTGGTGCCGGTCCGCGGTGGTGGCGGCGCTGAGGTAGCTGTAGACCTCCGCGCCGCGGAAGGCGTAGATGGCCTGCTTCGGGTCGCCCACCAGCACCAGCGTGCTCGTGCGGTGGAAGGCGGCGTGCAGGATGTCCCACTGCACGGGGTCGGTGTCCTGGAACTCGTCCACGAGGACCACCGAGTAGAGCGCCTGCAGCCGGGCGCAGGCCCGGTGCCCGTGCACGCGGTCCGTGAGGGCGTCGCGCAGCAGGCCCTGCAGGTCGTCGTAGTCGCGCAGGCGCCCCATCCGCTTGCGGCGATCCACCTCGCGGCGCACGATCCGCGCGTAGTCGACGCGCATCCCCGTCTCCGATCCGGGTTCGGCGTCGGCGGGCGTGATGTCGGCGCGCGGGTTGGCGACGACGGTGCGGGCGTAGATCAGGGCGTCCGCCAGGGAGAAAGGCGCGCGCTCGCGGCCGGCGAACATGCCGAGGTAGACGTCCTCCGCCACCTCCTGCACCAGATCGTCGACGTCCTCGACGAAGACCGCGCCCGGCTCGAGGTCGCCCGCGAGGCCCAGCGCGTCGAGCATGCGCTGGCAGAAGCCGTGGGTGGTGGTGATGGTGGCGGCGTCGAAATCGGAGAGTGCGGTGACCAGGCGGCGGTGCCGGGCGGTGATCTCGGCCGGGGCGCCGGTGGCGAGGTGGCGGATCAGCTCGTCCTCGGACCCCGACGCGGCGTCGGGGTCGCGCAGGGCCAGCTCGACGGACAGCAGCCGGGCGCGGGCGCGCTCGCGCAGCTCCTGGGTGGCGGCCCGGGAGAACGTGATGAGCAGCATCTCGCCCAGCTCCGCGACGCCCTCCGCGACGTACCGCGCCAGCAGCCCGACGATGGCGTAGGTCTTGCCGGTGCCTGCGCTGGCCTCGAGCACCGTGGTGGTGGGCCCGGCGGGCAGGGGGCCGGTGAGCTCGAAGGGGACCGCGCCCAGCACGGGTTCGCGCGAGCTCATCAGATCATCTCCTCACACGCGAGGATCGGTACCCACAGCCGGGCGGCCAGAGTGCCGAACCGGCTGCGCTCGAAGGAGAAGCCCGTCTCGCCGTCGTGCGGCGGGCCCTGCGCATCCGCGAAGGCGTTCTCCCCCAGAGCGAACCGGATCGACCGGTCCGCCTGATCACCGAAGGTGTCGTCGAAGGCGCGCAGCGCCGCCTCGGTCGCGGCGGCCTGGTCGTCACCGTTCTGCCGCCGCTCGGCGTACACCGCGGACGCGGCGGGGAACAGCGGTAGCGGCTCGCGCAGCCCGCGGTCCCGCAGGTCGACCAGCGAGCGCAGCACCGCCGCGGGATCCGGCGGTACCTGCAGCCGCGAGGTCAGCACCCCGCGGAACCTGGCCCGGCCGATCGCGACGGCGGAGGCATCGTCGTGGCCCGCTCCGGCCAGCGCGAGCAGCGCGATCCACGCCGCCACCCGGTGCTTCGGCGCGAGCCGGGAGAACGAGGCGCGCACCACCCCGTCGGGTCGCACGGCCGGCACCGAGCCGACGAGCCTGCGCCCGTCCCCGACGTCGACCGCCACGTCGACGGTGGTCGCGGCGCCGGTCATGAGCGGCCCCGCGACGCGGGCCAGCTCGGCGACGGTGGCGCCGATGTCGCCCAGCACAGCCGAGCCGAGGGCGAAGGGCGGGAGGGTGCCGCGGCGCACCTCGGCGGCGGCGAACTTCTCCGGCGGCACGCCGGCCAGGGCGGACGCCAGCATCCGCTCCCCGATGTCCCACTTCTGCAGGCCGTCGGGGGCGATGGTCAGCGTCTCCGCGAGCTCCTCGTCGGCGTCGGGGACCGTGAACCCGAGGCGCTGCCGCAGGAAGGCCTTGACGGGGTGCTCGCAGAACCGCACCAGGGCGTCGAGGTCGACGTCCTCCACGGCGGAGGCGAGGAGCGGCGCGGCCAGGAAGGGCTCCGGGGCGGCGGGCGTCGCCAGCGCGGCGACGGCGCCCGCGTACGCCGCGGGATCGAAGGAGAAGGGCTCGCCCCGGCCGAACGCCGCCGGGTCGAAGTTGACGGGGTCGAAGGGCTGCAACGGATGCCGGAACTCCAGCCCGGCGGCCGCCGGGTCCGCGAGCAGGGCCTGCGCCGCGTCGCGCAGCTCCGAGGCGGGGACCGCGGGCGGGCGGCGGGTGCCCTTGACCGGGTCCGCGCCGGTGTAGAAGACGAGCAGCCGGTCCGTCGCGCTGGTCACCGCGTCGAGGAAGAGCTCGCGGTCCTCGGCGCGGGGGTCGCGCTCGCCGACGCAGGGCGTGCGGCCCAGCACGTCGTCGCCCGAGTAGCGGGTGGAGCGCGGGAAGACCTCGTCGTCCAGCCCGAGTAGCACGACGACCCGGTGCGGCACCGACCGCATCGGCACCAGGGTGCACACCGTGAGTTCGCCGGTGCGGAAGTTCGCGCGGGTCGGCTTGGCCGAGAGCCGCGAGGCGAGCATCGCCCGGACCTCGGTGAGCGTGAGGTCGCGGTCGGCACCGTCGCGCAGAGCGGCGGTGAGCTCGCGGCCCGCCTGCGTGACCTGCCAGGAATCGGCGGCGGGCACGGCACCCACCTCGCCGAGGAGTCGTTGCAGCGATTCCGCCCACGCGCGGGCGGACCGCCGGCCGCGGCTGTCGGCGCTCGCGCGGGTGAGCACGCCCTGGAACTCGGCGAACCGGCCGACGAGGTCGATGTCGGTGGAGTCCACGTCGTCGAGCGGCAGCCCGAGGCCCAGCCACTCGCCCTCGGACTCGTCCGCGACGACGCCCAGGACGATGCGGTCGAGGGCCGTGGCGAGGGTGTTCTGCGGGAAGCCGCCGAGGCCGTAGCGCTCGCGTCCCGCGGCGTCGAGGCCCCACCGGGCGCCCGACGGGCCCGCCCAGGCGCGCAGCCGCTCGATATCGGAGTCGCCGAAGCGGTAGCGCCGGCGCACCGGTTCGGTGGCGGCGAGGTCGAGGACCTGCGCCACGGTGGCGCGGCCGTCGGCGATCTCCAGGACGGTGACCAGCGCGTCGAGCAGCGGATTGGTGAACCGGAGCGCGCGGTCCGCGAGCCGCACCCGCAGTCGCTGCGCGGGATGCACCTGCTCCCCGTCGATCCGGCCCGCTCGCTCCGCTCCCGGCGCCGTGGCGGCATCGCCCGCGGCACCGGTCACGGCCTGGCCGAACGCGGAGCGGATCAGCGGCGCGTAGGTCTCGATGTCGGGGCAGGTGACCAATACGTCCCGGGGCTGCAGCGTGGGATCGTCCTCGAACAGCCGCACCAGCCGCTCGCGCAGCACCTCGATCATGCGGGCGGGGCCGTGGCACGCGTGGAACTCCAGCGAGCCGTCGGGCACGTGATCGCCGGCCAGGGGCGCGTCGTCGGCGACGGAGGCCTGCAGGGCGCCCAGCAGGGTGGCGGGGCGCGCGGGCGCGGGGTGGTGCAGATCGGCGTCCGTGAGGGGCGCGACGCGCTGCTGCAGCTCCCGGGCCTCGCGCCCGAGCGACGCGAGGAGCGGGTTCGCCGCCGCGGCGCCCGCGGTGCGCGGCACCGGCGCGGGCACCGGGCCGGCGGCGGGCGCACCGTCGGACGACGCGGACCAGAGGGCCGGGCTGGGGTGCGGGAGCCATAGGTGCACCTCGCGCCCCGCGGCGAGGGCGCCGAGGACCGCGACCTGGTCCGACGGGAGCCGGGTGGGTCCGTACACCGAGAGCCGGCCGGGCAGGCCGACGAGGCCGGGCTCGCTCCGCAGCCGGGCGCACGCCTCCTCGAGGCGCTCCGCGGGGCTGGGCACGCCCGCCAGCGCCCGCACGCGACGGAAGAGCTCGGCCTGCCAGGCCAGGTCCTCGGGCAGCTCTGCGCCGAGGCCGTCGGTGTCGTTGCCCGCCGCCCAGGCGGCCAGCATGCCGGGGCGGTTCGCGCCGTACGAGCGGAGCAGGCCGGCCAGCAGTTCGGCCGTGGGGTACCGGCGGCGCGGCCGGTGACCTGGCTGGTCCGCCCAGCCGCCCCCCGCCACGACGCCCAGGTGCCGGGCCAGCACGGCGCCCTCGGGTTCGAACGCCATCGCGTCGACCGCGGCGAGCACCAGCCACACGAGCCGCTCGCCGCGCCACGGGTCCTGGTCCGGGGCGATGCCCGAGGCGGCGCCCACCGCGTCCGCGACGAGCGCTGCGGGCGTGGGGAAGTCGATGTTCGCCGCGATGCCCAGCCGGGAGGCGAGGCCCTGGATGATCCACCGCTCGACCCCGCGGGCGGGGACCGCGATCAGGTCCGGGACGAAGGGATCGGCGCCGGGCACCGCGAGCACCTCGGCGAGCGCGTCCAGCAGGACGTCGCCGCGTTCGGATCGGTGCACGGTGAGCATGGGGGCAGTTGTAACACGGGCCACCGACAGGTCAGACCGCCCGGGTGAGGGCCGCCGGGAGTTCGGCGAGCGAGCGGATCGTCGGCGGCTCCCCGCCGGTGCCCCGGCCGGACCGGTCGAGCCACAGTGCCCGCAGCCCCGCGTCGCGCGCGGCGACCACGTCGTTCGCGTAGTTGTCGCCGACCGCGACGCACGCCTCGGGGGCGGCCCCGGCCAGTTCGCAGGCGTGCAGGAAGACGCTGGGGTCCGGCTTGCCGATCCCGAGGGTGTCGGTGGTGACCACCCGCTCGAACCGATCCGAGACGCCCAGTACCTGGAGCTTCATCCGGGTCGCCGGCGACGACGAGTTGGTGAGCAGGACGACCGCGATCCCCCACCGCTCGGCGGCCGCCACGGCCGGCATCGCGTCGGAGAACAGATGCTGCGCCGCGGCGAAGGCCGGGTCGAAGCCGCTGCAGAAGCGGCGGTACCGACGCGCCTCCCAGAGCAGCCCGGACCGCTCCGCGGCGACGGCGATGCGGGCCTTGCGCATCTCGTGGAAGCGCAGCTCCCCCGCGGTGTACCGGCCGAAGACGCCCTCGGGATCGGTCAGGAAGAGCTCCGCGAAGCGCTCGCGCACCGTGGCGTTCGACGTCGGCCACACCTCGAGCGCTGCCGCCCGGGCGGCGGTGCGCAGGGCGGCGTCGGTGTCGACGAGCGTGTCGTCGATGTCGAGGATCAGGCCGTCACAGGGCCGCGGACCGTCGAACCCGGCGTGCTGCCGCAGCCGGGCGACCGTGTCCGCACCCCAGCTCAGGCCGCCGCGGACCGCGGCGCCGACCAGATCCGTGAGTTCCACGCGCCCGCCCTCCCCGTGTGCGCCGCTACTTCGCGTACGTCCGCTGGAAGGTCGCGAGCGATTCCGCGATGTCGCCCTTGAGCGCTCGCGCCACCGTCGCGCCGATCGGGCCGAACAGCGGGGCCCCGCCCAGATCGGCGCGCAGCGAGATCGTCGAGCCGCTGCCCTTGGGCGCGATCGCCACGGTGAGCTTGTACTTCGTGCCGGCGACGCCCTTGCCGTCGAGCACCAGGGTGCGCGGCGGGTCGTACGACGTGATGACCCAGTCGACCCGATTGCGGAAGTTCTTCACCTTCACCACGCACGCGATCTTCGCGCCCTTCGCCAGCTCGGGCAGGGGGCCGCGCCAGCCGTCGTGCAGGGTCAGCCACTGCGGCAGCGTCTCCAGGTCGGCCGCCTTCGCCCAGGCCTCGTCCGGGGGGAGCGCCACCTCAACGGTGCTCTCGACCTTCGCCACGTCAGTCCTCCTTCGCGGGTTGCTGCTGTCGAACTTAGCGTGCGCTGCGTCGGCCGCTCGCGCGAGCGTAGATTTCACGCGTGTCCGCCACCTCGGCCTCGGTCGTCCTCGCCCTCGTCGCCGCCTTCCTGTTCGCCTGCGGTTCCGCCGCGCAGCAAGCGGAGGCCGCCACCGTCGACGAGGGCGGCTCGCTCATCGCGGAGCTCGTCCGCCGGCCGCGCTGGTGGCTCGGTCTGCTCGGCGACCTCGGCGGATACGCCTTCCAGGCGTGGGCCCTGGCGCTCGGCCCGGTGCTCGTCGTGCAGCCGCTCATCGTGGCGGCCCTGCTGTTCGCGCTGCCCGTCTCGGCGCTGCTCAACCACACGCGGGTCACCGCGCGCGAGTGGACCTATGCGGCGGTGCTCGCGATCGCGCTGGCGGTCTTCCTCGTCGCGGGCCGCCCCACCGACGGCGTCCCCGACGCCCCGGGCGCCACCTGGCTCCCCGCCCTCGTGGCCGTGGGCGCCGTCGCGGCGGTCGCGACCGGGTTCGGGCTCGTGCGGTCGCTGCCCGGCCCGGTGCGCGCGATGTCCTTCGGCGTCGCCTCGGGCGTCCTGTTCGGGGTGGCGACGGTGCTGACCAAGCCGGTGCTCACCTCGTACGAGCACGCCGACTTCCTCGCGAACAGCCTGCGGCTGCTCACGGATTGGCGCCTGTACGTCCTCGTCCTGAGCGGGCTCGGCGCGATGTACCTGCAGCAGCGGGCGTTCCAACCCGCGCCGATCTCCGCCTCGCTGCCGGCGATCACCCTGGCCGAGCCGGTGTGCGCCGCGGCGCTCGGCGCCGTCGTGCTCGGCGAGACCGTCACGATGAGCGGCTGGCACGGCGTCGCGGTCGTCGCCTCGGGCCTGGTCGGCGCCGCCGCGGCGGCCCGCCTCGCCCGACGGTGACGGCGTACCGTCGGGCGGTATGACGGACCTCGCGGCACTGGTGGACGCGCCCTTCACCTACCCGGAGGTGGGCGCGACCCGCGGCACCCCGCCCGGCGACGCCCACGCGGTTCGCGCCGAGCGGGTCGTGGGCCGCGGCCGGGAGGACTTCGCCACCGTGCGGGACGCGATCCTCGCGTACGGCATGCAGCGCGGGGCGGGCATGCGGGTCCGGGCGAGCACACCGACCGCCGAGGTCGGCACCGTCATGGTGATGTCGACGCCGCTGTTCGGCCCGATCCGGATCCCGTGCCGCGTGGTCTACGTGCTCGACGAGTCCGACCGGGCCGGTTTCGCCTACGGCACCCTGCCGGGGCACCCGGAGAGCGGCGAGGAGCTCTTCTCCGTGGAGATCCGTCCCGACGGGGCCGTCGTGGCGGTCGTGGCCGCGTTCTCCCGCCCGGGACGCTGGTACTCCCGCCTGGGCGGCCCGGTCGCCCGCGCGCTGCAGGCCGTGATGACGCGGCGCTACCTCGCCGCGATGGTCCGCTAGACGGAGACGCGGCGCCGGCGGAAGGGCACCGGATCGCCGACCAGCCCGGCGAGTTCGGTGCGCAGGACGGCGGGCAGCGGCGCCGGGCGACCGGCCTCGTCGACGACGACCATGGAGGTCTCGGCGATCGCGGCGACGGCACCGTCGGAGGCGATGACCTCGTAGCCGAGGTCGAAGCCGGAGCGGCCGATCCGCGTGACGTGCAGGACGATCCGCACCGGCTCGGGCGAGTACAGCAGCGGCGCGAGGTAGTCGATCTCGTGGTGGGCGACGAACATCGTCACCTTCGCCTCGCGCGGCTGCGGGACGTTGTCGGTCAGGAATCGGATGCGGGCCTCTTCCAGCAGCCGCATCATCGCGACGTTGTTGATGTGCTGGAGGGCGTCCATGTCGGCCCACCGCATCGGGACCGCCACCTCGTGAGTTGCCATGGGGATAGTCTCGACCATCGGAAGCCGACCACCGCCACCGGGAGTTGCCATGCGCGCCGCACGTGTCCTGACCGCCGCCGTCCTCGCGGCGAGCCTCGCCGCCTGCTCGACGTCGAACACGCCGGAGGGCGCGACGTCCTCGTCGGCGGCCGCGGGCTCCGGCACCGTCATCGTCTACGCCGCCGCGAGCCTGCAGGCGACCTTCGAGAAGCTGGGCACCTCGTTCTCCGCCGCCAACCCCGGCACGACGGTGAAGTTCTCCTTCGGCGGGTCCTCGGGCCTGCTCACCCAGTTGCAGCAGGGCGCCCCCGCCGACGTCTTCGCGACCGCCGACACGCCCACGATGGACAAGGCCGAGGCCGCCTCGCTGGTCACCGACCCGCAGCCCTTCGCCACCAACGTGCTCACCATCACCACCGCGCCCGGCAACCCGAAGGGCATCGGCACGCTCGCCGACCTGGCGAAGCCGGGCGTCTCCGTCGTCGTGTGCGCGCAGCCCGTGCCCTGCGGCACCGCGACCGCGAAGGTCACCAAGGCCGCCGGCGTGACCCTCACGCCCGTCAGCGAGGAGGACTCGGTCTCGAGCGTGCTTGCCAAGGTCCGGCACGGGCAGGCCGACGCGGGGCTCGTCTACCGCACGGACGTCAAGGGCACGAAGGGCGCCGTCGCGTCGGTCGACTTCCCCGAGGCCGACGGTGCGGTCAACGTCTATCCCATCGCCCCGCTGACCGGCGCGAAGAACGCCGACGGCGCGAAGCGGTTCGTCGACTTCGTCCGCGGGACCGAGGGCCGGGCCGCGCTCGCGGACGCCGGATTCGGGGCACCCAACTGACCCCGCCCGCCCGCTCCACGCCCGTGACCGGGTATCCGCGCTGGATCGTGGTACCCGCCGCACTGGGCGCGGCCTTCGTGCTGATCCCGCTCGTCGCGATCGTGGCGAAGGTGGACTGGCCCCGGTTCGGCGAGCTGGTCACCTCCGAGGACTCCCGCACGGCCCTGGTGCTCTCGCTGGAGACCTCCCTCGCCGCGACGGTGGTCTGCATCCTGGTGGGCGTCCCGCTCGGGGTGATCCTCGCGCGCAGTCGTTCCCGGTTCGTGGGCGTGCTCCGCCCGCTGGTGCTGCTGCCGCTGGTGCTGCCGCCGGTGGTGGGCGGCATCGCGCTCCTCTACGCCTTCGGCCGGCGCGGCCTGGTGGGCCAGTACGGCGGGGTCGGCGGGCACATCGCGTTCACGACGACGGCCGTGGTCCTCGCCCAGGCCTTCGTCGCGCTGCCCTTCCTGGTGCTGGCGGTGGAGGGCGCGCTGCGCACGCTGGGAACGGATTTCGAGCACACGGCGGCGACGCTGGGCGCGCCCCCGTCGGTCGTGCTGCGGCGCATCACTTTGCCGCTGGTGCTGCCGTCGATCGCCTCGGGCGTGGTGCTGACCTTCGCGCGGGCGCTCGGCGAGTTCGGCGCGACGCTCACCTTCGCGGGCTCGCTCGCCGGGACCACCCGCACGCTCCCGCTGGAGATCTACCTGCGCAACGAGACCGATCCCCAAGCGGCGGTGGCGCTGTCGCTGGTCCTGCTCGCGGCGGCCGCGGTGATCGTCTCGGGCGTCTACGGGGTGCGGGCGTGGCGCCGATGACAGGGGATCCGACGGCCCCGGGCCTGGAGGTCGACATCAGCGTCGTGGACCGCGGCGTCGACGCGGTCTTCGCGGTGCCCGAGGGGCGGACCCTGGCGCTGCTCGGCCCCAACGGCACCGGCAAGTCGACGGTGGCGGGCGCCGTCGCGGGCCTGGTCCGGCCCGATGCGGGGCGGATCGTCGTCGCCGGCGAGACCGTCGCGCACGGCAGCACCTGGGTGCCGGCGCACCGTCGACGGGTCGCGCTGCTCGGCCAGGCGGCGCGGCTGTTCCCGCACCTGCGGGTGCGCGCGAACGTGGCCTTCGCGCCCCGGAGCGCGGGGGCGGACCGTCGGGCCGCGGCGGCCGCGGCCGACCACTGGCTCGAGGCCGTGGGCGCCGACCACCTCGCAGACCGGCGCCCGGACGAACTGAGCGGCGGGCAGGCGCAGCGCGTCGCGCTCGCCCGGGCCCTCGCCGCCGAACCGAAGGTGCTGCTCCTCGACGAGCCGCTCTCGGCGCTCGACGTCTCGGCGCGGGCGGAGGTGCGCTCGCTCCTGCGCGCCCTGCTGCGAGACCGGACGTGCGTCCTGATCACGCACGACGCCGCCGACGTGGTGGCGCTCGCCGACGAGGCAGCCGTCCTCGAGGACGGGCGGGTCGCCGATCACCGCCCCGCGGCCGAACTGCTGCTCTCCCCCGCAACGCACTTCGCCGCCCGGCTGGCGGGGATGAACCTGCTGCCGGACGGCGAAGGGGTGCGGGTCTTCCCGCCGGACGCGGTGCGCGTCGACGGGCCCGACGGTGCCGGGATGGCCGGCACCGTGGTCGAGGTGACGGTGGCGGGCGGGCACTGCCGCGTGACCGCCACCGTCGAGGACGGGACCGCGCTGGTCGCGGAGCTCCCGGCGGAGCGCTACCGGGATCTGCATCCCGGCGACGCGGTGCGCCTGCTCCCCGATCCGGCGC
This sequence comes from Tsukamurella sp. USMM236, assembly GCF_037148755.1. Lineage (NCBI taxonomy): Bacteria > Bacillati > Actinomycetota > Actinomycetes > Mycobacteriales > Tsukamurellaceae > Tsukamurella > Tsukamurella sp. USMM236. The sequence goes on along the minus strand of NZ_JBBCSS010000002.1, from coordinate 81,639 downwards.
GGGCGCGCCGGGCGGCTACTGCTCGTCCGGCTCCGCGGCGTCGGTAGCCGCACCGTCGGCGGCCGGGTCACCGGCGGCCGGGGGCGTGCGGTCCACGCCGGCGAGCAGCAGGTAGACCTGCTTGATCGCGTCGCCGAGGATGGTGTCGACGGCGGCGGTCTGCTCGGCGTTGCCGGTGCGGGCCACCCGGCGGGTGACCTCGTGCAGCTCGCGCAGCGTGTCGCGGAGGTGTCCGCGCTCGGCCGAGCCGCCGTCGAACCCGGCGAAGGGATCGGGCGCGTCGGCGAGGGTGGTCTCGATGTACTCGCGACCCGCGTCGGTGAGCGTGGCGACCTTGCGGCCGTTCTCCCGCTCGATGGTGATCAGCCCCTCGTCCTCGAGCTGGCTGAGCGTGGGGTAGATGGCGCCGGGGCTGGGCTTCCACGCCCCGGCCGTGCGCTCCTCGATCGAGGAGACGAGCTGGTAGCCGTGCATGGGCTCGGCCTCCAGCAGCTTGAGGACCGCGATCCGGACGTCGCCGCGCTGGACGCCGCGGCGTCCGCCACGGCCACCGCGGTGGCCGCCGCGGCCATGGCCGCCGGGACCTCCCGGACCGAAGGGGCCCGGGCCGCCGGGGCCGAAGCCGGGCCCACCCGGGAAACCGCCCTGGCGGAACCGGCCGTCGAAGCGGCCCTCGAACCGGTCGTCGCAGTTGCGGGCGCCACGGCCCTCGAAACGCTGATCATCGTGAGTGTGCCTACGCATGGTGGCACTCCTTTCGGTAGGGGGCCGCATGTTCCGCGACCCGATGCGTTCACGATATATCGTGATGCATTCTTTGACAACCCCCTGCGACGACGAAGTCCCCGCCCGGATCTCCGGACGGGGACTTCATTCAGCTGTTCGGGCTGGTCAGGCCTTCTCGGCGGCCACCCGCGCGAGGACGGCCTGGGCGAACTTCTCCGCGCCGCCGTCGAGCCGCTCCAGGTGCAGATCGGGCTGGACGACCTGGACCTCGAGGATGACCGGCGCGCCCTCGGGGGTGCGGACGATGTCGATGCGCACGTACAGCGGCGGGTTCGCCGGGTCGATCGGCTTCAGTGCGGCCTCCGCGACGGCGCGCTCGGCGTCGGTGGGCTCCGCGTCGACGACGACCTCGGCCGGGCGGCCGTCCGCGGGCTCTGCGTTGACCTCGGCGGCCAGGTCGCGCCCGAAGGCATGGCTGTATTCGCCGCCGATGTACACCAGCGAGACGCCGCCGGCCTCGACCGAGTAGGGGAACACCATGACGCTACTGCCCGAGGCCTTGATCTCCTCGAGCTTGGCGCGGCTCGCATCGCTGTCCTCGGGGCCGAAGCGGAAGGACTCCGCGAGGCCGCCGCTGATCGACGGGCGCACGACGTGATCGGTGCCGAGGTAGTCGTGGTCGAGCGTGGCGTCGTGCACCGTGATGAACTGGGTCGGCACGATCGGGATGCCCTCGGACTCGTAGTCCCGCAGGTAGCGCTTGTCGGCGTACCACCGGACCAGGGGCTCGGGGTTGAGTACGAGCGACTGGGCGGCGGCACGCCAGGCCCAGCCGAGGAAGTCGTCGTAGCGCTGCGCGTAGTCCCAGGCGCCGGCGATCACGACCGCGTCGAACTGCTCCCAGTCGACGGCGGAATCGGACCACACGGCGGCCTCGGCCTCGTGGCCGGCGGCGCGCAGGGCGGCGAGGATCTCCTGGCCGCGGTCGTCGGTGTCCGGCTGCGCCGCGGAGGTGGCAAGAGCGATTCGGTACGTCACGCCGGACAGTATGGCAGCCAACGGCGGCCCGCCGTCGCGACACCCGCGCGAACTGCCCCGTACACCGGCGCCGAGACGATACGCTGGGCCTCGTGAGGGGAGATTTGCACGTGCACATCGAAACGGCGCGCCTGCACCTCTCCCCTGCCACCGGCACCTCCGGCGACGCCGACGGCCGGTTCCACATCGTCGATCGGCACAGTCGCCGCACTCTCGGCCGGATCGCGCTGCGCGCCTCCCGGCACAGTCGAGCCCGGGGACTGGAGCTGAGCTACGCGGTCGCGGACGCCCACCGTCGACGGGGATTCTGCGCCGAGGCGGCGCACGCGCTCGTGGGCCACGCCCTCGAGCACGGCCTCACGGGGCGCGTCTACGCCTCCACCGCCTGGTCGAACCTGGCCTCGCGCCGGGTGCTCGCGGGCCTCGGGATGCAGCAGCTCGACATAGCGATGCTCGACTGGGAGTCGCTGCAGGGCGAGGTGGATCTCGGCGACGAGGCCGAGGCCGACCTCACGCCGTACGCGCGGGTGGAGTACGAGCTCCATCGCGCGGACTGGCTGGCGCGTCTCGCCGCGGACCGTCCGGCGTTCCGCTCCGCTCGCCCCGCTTGACCGCGATCACGCCCGCGACGATCGCGACCGCGCCCACGATCTGCAGCGGCGTGAGCGCCTCACCCAGCATCAACCAGGCCACGACGCCCGAGGCGATGACCTCGGAGAAGCCCAGGAACGACGCCAGCGTGGGGCCGATCATGTTGATGGCGAGGATGCCCGCGACGTACGCCAGCCCGGTGGCGACCGCGCCGATCACGACGGCAGGAACCCACCACGGCGTGGTGCCGAGGCCGCCGAGGACCACCGGCGCGGTCGAGATGCGCACGGGCGTCAGGCCCGCGAGCGAGGTCAGCGACAGCACCACCGCGCCCACGAGCAGGCCGCCGACGGCGAGCGCCAGCTGGTCGACCGCGGGCTTCGCGCCCTCGATGCTCGCGACGTCGATGTCGTCCGCCCGGGTGCCGTCCTCGGCGAGCAGGAAGTACGCCGCGAGGCCGACCAGCGAGACGAACGCCCACGCCAGGCCGATGGGGGTGACCACCGCGCCGCCGGAGGCCGCGCCGACGACCGCGACCAGTCCCGCGACGGCGAGCGCCGCACCGAGGACGGTGCGCACCGACGGGCGCCGGCCGAACCGGGCCCACAGGTACACCAGCACCAGGAGCGGCGCCGAGAACTCGATCAGCAGCGCGACGGTGACCGACATGTGCGCGATGGCGTTGAAGTACGCGAGCTGCACGCCGATCACGGCGAGCAGGCCGTACGCCAACACCGTGAACGGCGCGTGCCGCAGCGTCGCGAGCCTGGCCCGCCCGACGATCAGCATCGGGATCAGCGTGACGATCGCCGCGATCCAGATGCGCACCAGCACGACGCCGGCCGGACTCCATCCCGCGGCGAGCAGCGGCTTGCCGAACGGGCCGGACATCGCGAAGGCGAACCCCGACAGTAGTGCGATTGCGATACCCCGACCCATGCGTCACCTCCGTGTCTGCGCGATCCGTAAGGAGTCAATTGAAGTACACTCATGACAGTAGCGGCCCCAGCCGTAAGGAGTCAAATGAAATTCGCACATGACACGGAGCCATCCCTACTCATGGCGGCCGACCTGGTGAACACCGCGTACGGCGACGAGGAACGGCTCGGCACCGTCGAGTCGCTGAAGGAGTACCTGCACCGGCACGAGTTCACCGGGTGGAGCAGCGCGCAGGCGCGCGACGTCGCGCCGATCCACGCTCTGCGCGCCGAGCTGACGCGGGCCTTCACGGCCGGGCACCCCGACGCCGTCGCCGGGATCGTCAACGAGATGCTCGCGGCGACACCGCAGCAGCCCCGGCTGACCCGGCACGGCAGCTGGGACTGGCACCTGCACTTCACGGACGACGACGCACCGATCCCCGTGCGCGTCCGCGTGGAATGCGCGATGGCCCTCGTCGACCTCGTCCGCAGCGGCAACGTCGACCGGCTCAAGACCTGCGCGGCCGACGACTGTGACCGAGTTCTCGTGGACCTGTCGAAGAACCGCTCGCGCCGCTTCTGCACCGAGGGGAACTGCGGCAATCGGACGCACGTCGCCGCCTATCGGGAGCGTCGCGCGACGAGTTCGGGCGTGCGACGCGACGGGAGTTGAGCGGCGGACTACGGTAGGACTGCACACGCCGGGGATCCCGGCTTCGACGTACATCAGGAGCGACGAGAGTTATGAGCGACGCAGCGCACCGCCACAAGGTGGTCGTCATCGGATCGGGGTTCGGCGGCCTCTTCGGCACGCGCGCCCTCAAGCGCACGGACGTCGACGTGACGATGATCGCGAAGACGACCCATCACCTGTTCCAGCCGCTGCTCTACCAAGTCGCGACGGGCATCCTCTCCGAGGGCGAGATCGCGCCCGCGACCCGCATGATCCTGCGCAAGCAGCGCAACGCCGAGGTCCTGCTGGGCGAGGTCAGCGACATCGACCTCGAGAACCGCACGGTCACGAGCCAGCTGCTCGAGCGCACGACGGTCACGCCCTTCGACAGCCTCATCGTCGCGGCCGGCGCCGACCAGTCGTACTTCGGCAACGACCAGTTCGCCGAGTTCGCGCCCGGCATGAAGACCATCGACGACGCCCTCGAGCTGCGCGGCCGCATCCTCGGCGCCTTCGAGCAGGCCGAGCTCTCGCACGACCACGAGGAGCGCATGCGGCTGCTCACGTTCGTCGTGATCGGCGCCGGCCCCACGGGCGTCGAGCTCGCCGGGCAGATCGCCGAGATGTCGGACAACACGCTCAAGGGCGCGTTCCGAAACATCGACCCCACCGAGGCGCGCGTGATCCTCCTCGACGCCGCCCCGGCGGTGCTCCCGCCGATGGGCGAGAAGCTGGGCACCATGGCCGCGAAGCGGCTGGAGAAGATGGGCGTCGAGATCCAGCTCAACGCGATGGTCGTCGACGTCGACGCCGACGGCCTCGTCGTCAAGGAGAAGGACGGCACCGAGCGGCGCATCGAGGCGCAGTGCAAGGTGTGGTCCGCGGGCGTCGCCGCCAGCAAGCTCGGCAAGATCCTCGCCGACCAGTCCGGCGCCGAGACCGACCGCGCGGGCCGGGTCCGGGTGCTGCCCGACCTCACCATCCCGGGCAACCCGAACGTCTTCGTCGTCGGCGACATGATGCTGGTCGACGGTGTCCCGGGCATGGCGCAGGGCGCCATCCAGGGCGCGACGTACGCCGCGAAGGCGATCAAGGCCGGCCTCGAGGGCCAGTCCCCCGCCGACCGCAAGCCCTTCAAGTACTTCGACAAGGGCTCCATGGCCACCGTCTCGCGCGCCAGCGCCGTGGCGAAGGTCGGCAAGCTCGAGTTCGGCGGCTTCCTCGCCTGGCTCGGCTGGCTCGCGCTGCACCTCTGGTACATCGTGGGCTACCAGAACCGCGTCATCACGCTGACATCGTGGGCGATCACCTTCCTCACCAACAAGCGCGGCCAGATGACCATCACCGAGCAGCAGGTCTACGCGCGCACGGCGCTCGACGCGCTGCAGAACGGCGCGAAGCCCGCCATCCCGCCGGTGCACACCAGCTCGCCGACGAAGGCGCTGCCGAAGTCGGCGCCCAAGGCGGACGTGCCGGTCGCGGCCCCGGGCGCACCGGCGAACGAGGCCGAGAAGGCCGGCTGACACCGGCCCCGCACGAACGCGACGAGCGCGTCACCCACGTCGGGGTGGCGCGCTCGTCGCGTTCCGGGAGGGCCGTCAGGCGTCGATGTTCTGCAGCCGCACCTGGCCGCGCGCGACGGCCTTGCCGTCCTCGGAGTCGATCTCCACGAGCCACAGCTGCTGGCGGCGGCCGCGGTGGATCGGCGTGGAGCGGATCGAGAGGACGCCGCTGGAGAGCGCGCGCAGGAAGTCGGTGTTGTTGTTCACGCCCACCACGTGCCCGGCGCCACCGAGCCACACCACGCCGGAGACGCTGGCGACCGACTCGACGATGGCGCAGTAGACGCCGCCGTGGGTGATGCCGAAGGGCTGGTGCAGTTCGGGCCGCAGGGTGAGCGTCGCCTGCACGCCGTCGGCGGTGACGGCGGTGTACTCGAGGCCGAGGATCTTGTCGAATCCGGCGGTACCGCCGGCGATGATCCCGTCGATGACCTGCTGCTGTCCGGGTGTCGGTTGCGTCATGGATCCACCCTAGAACCGGGCATCGCCGACGCCGCTCCCGGGCCGGAAGATCGGGGCTCGGGTCGGGGTAGACCCCGATGCGGGCGGCGCCGCCGCCCGGCACTGTGGAGTCATGACCGAGAACGATCCCTTCGCCCCCAATCCCTACTTCCCTCCGGCGCCGCCGCAGAAGCGGTTCGCCCGCGACGTCCAGAACAACTGGATCGGCGGCGTGTGCGCCGGCATCGCTCGCTACTTCGGCATCGACGCGACCCTGGTCCGCGTGCTCTTCGTGGTGTCGTGCCTGTTGCCCGGCCCGCAGTTCCTGCTGTACCTGCTGCTCTGGCTCGTGATGCCCAAGGATTGATCCGCGCTCGGCGGCGAGGGGCACGTCCGCGTCGGAGACTTCACGACGCGGGGAAAGAAGTCGGCGGGTCCGGGGGCTCAGCCATCCCCCGGACCCGCCGTGGCACAGACCGGCGGATTACTGCAGCCCTCAGTTCGCGTCACGGTCCGATGTGGTTTCGGTGTCGCTCTCGGCGACGAGACCTACTCTAGGGCAGGCTCCCCTAACTAAGCAAGCCCTAATGAGTGTGGCGTGGATTACGACAGGCCGTCGTAGCGATGCGGGCCATGCCGAGTAGAATCGGAGCAATGGCGGCATTGGGAGATCTCGAACGCGCGGTCATGGACCATCTCTGGGCGTCCACTGAACCGCAGACCGTGCGACAGGTGCACGAGTCGCTCGCCGCTGACCGCGAACTCGCGTACACGACGGTGATGACTGTGCTGCAGCGTCTCGCGAAGAAGAAGCTGGTGAGCCAGATCCGCACGGACCGGGCCCATCGCTACGCCGCGAGCTTCGGCCGCGAGGAGCTCGTCGCCGACCTGATGTTCGACGCGCTGAACCAGGCCGAGAGCTCGCGGGAGGCCGCGCTCGTGCACTTCGTCGAGCGCGTGGGTGCCGACGAGGCGCAGGCGCTGCGCCGCGCGCTCGCCAAGCTCGAGGCCGGCGACGCCGGTCGTCGCGCCGAGCCCTGATCAACCAGTAGGCTCGTCCTCATGGCGGCCTTCATCTTCGGAGCGCTGGCCCTGCTGCTCGCGGGGCCGGTGCCCGCGTGGCTCTCCCGCGCCTCCTGGCCGCTGCGCGCCCCGCGCGCCGCGCTCGTGCTGTGGCAGGCGATCGCCCTCGCCGCGGTGCTCTCCGCCTTCAGCGCCGGTCTGGTGATCGCCAGCCGCCTGCTGGTCCCCGGCGCCGACGGCCGGCCCACCACCAACCCGATCGACGAGATCCGCCAGCTCGGCCTCATCCCGTGGATCGTCGCAGTGGTCGCCTTCGCGCTCACCCTGCTGATCGGCGCCCGGCTCATCACCTCCACCGTCCGGCTCGCGATCCGCACCCGCCGGCGCCGCGCCCGGCACCGCACCGTCGTCGACATCCTGTCCCAGGCGGTCGACGGTGACCACCCCGTCTCCGCCGCCGACCTGCGCGTCCTCGGCGTCGACCAGCCGCTGGCCTACTGCCTGCCCGGGCTGCGGCACCGCGTCGTGCTGAGCGTCGGCACGATCAACCAGCTCAGCCACGAGGAGCTCACCGCCGTCATCGCGCACGAGCGGGCGCACCTGCGGTCCCGGCACGACCTGGTGCTCGAGGCCTTCACCGCCGTCAACCACGCCTTCCCCAAGGTCGTCCGCTCGTCCGCCGCACTCGACTCGGTGAAGTTGCTCGTCGAGCTGCTCGCCGACGACGAGGCCGTCGCCGCCGCCGGGCCGCTCCCCCTCGCCAACGCCCTGGTCACCTGCGCGCAGAGCCCGGCCCCGCGGGGCGCCCTCGCGGTCGGCGCGACCGGCACCGTCGTCCGGGTCGAGCGGCTGACGATGCCCCCGGCAAGCAACCTGTTCAGCGCCTCGGTCTACCTGCTCGCGGGCCTGATCCTGGTGGTGCCCACGGTCGCCGTCGCGGTGCCCTGGCTCACTGAGCTCTCCCGGCTGATCCTGCACTGATTCCGCGCCGGTACGCTGGGCGCCTCAGGGGAGACGAGGAGACCACCATGACCGATCCGAAGCAGCCGTACGGCCAGCAGTACAACCCGTACGCCCAGCAGGGCTACGACCCGCAGCCGTCCTACGACCCGTACGCCCAGCAGCAGCCGTACGGCATCGCGCCGTACCAGGGAGGTTACGGCCAGCCGGGCTATCCGCAGGCCGGATACCCGCAGCCCGGGTACGCCATGGGAGGCGGCTACGGCGTGGACCCGGCGACGGGCCTCCCGCTCTCCGACAAGTCGAAGGTCGTGGCGGGACTCCTGCAACTGTTCCTCGGGGGCTTCGGCGTCGGCCGGTTCTACCTGGGGTACGGCGTGATCGGCGGCCTCCAGCTGGGCATCCACGTCATCGGCTGGTTCTTCTTCTTCCTGGGCTTCCTCACCTTCGGCATCGGCATGCTCATCGCGATGCTGTTCTGGATGGCCGGGGGCATCTGGGCGCTGATCGACGCGATCATGATGCTCACCGGCAGCGTCCGTGACGCGCAGGGGCGCGTCCTCCTGTCGTAGCCATCGATGCTCTGGAATCGCCGCGGGTGGGCTAGCATGATTCCACGTGCAGTTCCTTCCTGATAGCCGCCCGCAGTACGACCTGACCTACGACGACGTCTTCCTCGTCCCGAACCGGTCGGACGTGACCTCCCGATTCGACGTCGATCTGGCGTCGGTCGACGGGACCGGCACCACGATCCCCCTCGTCGTCGCCAACATGACGGCCGTCGCCGGCCGCCGCATGGCGGAGACCGTCGCGCGCCGCGGCGGCATCGTCGTCCTCCCGCAGGACCTGCCGCTGCAGGCCGCGTCCGAGACCATCTCGTACGTCAAGAGCCGCGACCTCGTGGCCGACACCCCGGTCACGCTCAGCGCCGAGGACTCCGTGAGCGACGCGGTGGCGCTGCTGCCCAAGCGCGCCCACGGCGCCGTCGTGATCATCGACGCCGAGAACCGGCCGGTCGGCCTCGTCACCGCCGCGGCCTGCGAGGGCGTCGACCGCTTCGCGCGCCTGCGCGACGTCATGACCACGTCGTTCGTGTGCGCCGCCGCCGGCACCGCGCCCGAGGCCGTCTTCGACCTGCTGGACAAGGACCACTCCGACCTCGCGGTCCTCGTCGACGGCGACGACCGCCTGCACGGCGTCCTCACCCGCACCGGCACCGTCCGCGCGGGCATCTACAGCCCCGCGGTCGACGGTGCCGGCAAGCTCCGCATCGCCGCCGCCGTCGGCATCAACGGCGACGTGGCCGCCAAGGCCCGCGCCCTCGCCGAGGCCGGCGCCGACGTGCTCGTCGTCGACACCGCGCACGGCCACCAGGCCAAGATGTTCGACGCGCTCGAGGCCGTCGCCGCCCTCGACCTGGGACTGCCGCTGGCCGCGGGCAACGTGGTCGCCGCGGCCGGCGCCCGCGACCTGGTCAACGCCGGCGCCACCATCGTCAAGGTGGGCGTGGGCCCCGGCGCCATGTGCACCACCCGCATGATGACGGGCGTCGGCCGGCCGCAGTTCAGCGCCGTGCTCGACTGCGCCGCGGCCGCCCGCGAGCTGGGCGCCCACGTCTGGGCCGACGGCGGCGTGCGGCACCCGCGCGACGTCGCGCTGGCGCTGGCCGCCGGCGCCTCCAACGTGATGGTCGGCTCGTGGTTCGCCGGCACCTACGAGGCGCCCGGCGACATGAAGTACGCGACCGACGGCTCCGCCTACAAGGAGAGCTTCGGCATGGCCTCCAAGCGCGCCGTCGCCGCGCGCACCGCCGGCGAGGGCGCCTTCGACCGCGCCCGCAAGTCGCTGTTCGAGGAGGGCATCTCCAGCTCGCGGATCCGCGTCGATCCCGAGGCGCCCAGCGTCGAGGACCTGCTCGACCGGATCACCTCGGGCGTGCGCAGTTCCTTCACCTACGCGGGCGCGCGCAGCGTGCCGGAGTTCCACGCGAAGGCCACCGTCGGCGTGCAGAGCGCGGCGGGCTTCGCGGAGGGCCGGCCGCTCCCCGGCGGTTGGTGAGAATCCCGACGGATCGTCGGTAGGATGCAGTGAATCCCACCGACGATCCTCTGGAAGGACCATGAAGTCCCGAAGACCCGGCAAACGCCGCCGACGACGAGCGCTGACCGCTGTGACCAGGTCGAGGGGGCGGGTCGTTGTCTAGCGCGCTGATCACGGTCGGCGCCGTCGTCGGCTTCCTCGCGCTCACCGTCGGCACCGCGCTCTTCGTGGCGGCGGAGTTCTCGCTGACCGCGCTGGAGCGGTCGACGATCGACGCGGACGTCCGCGACCGCGGGGACCGCCGGTCGAAGCAGGTGCAGAACGCGCACCGCACCCTGTCCTTCCAGCTCTCCGGCGCCCAGCTCGGCATCACGATCACCACCCTGGTCACGGGTTATCTCGCCGAGCCGGTGCTCTCGAAGTTCCTGCGCCCCGCGCTGGAATGGACGGGCATGCCCGGGGTCTGGTCATCGGCGCTCACCCTGATCCTGGCCCTGGTCATCGCGACCTCGCTGTCGATGGTGCTGGGCGAGCTGGCGCCGAAGAACCTCGCGATCGCCCGGCCGCTGCAGACCGCGCGGCTCACCGCGGGCGCGCAGTCGCTGTTCTCCTCGACCTTCCGCTTCGCGATCTCCTTCCTCAACCGCTCCGCGAACGCGCTGGTCCGCCGCCTGGGCATCGAGCCCGCGGAGGAGTTGAGCTCGGCCCGGTCGGCGCAGGAGCTCAGCGCCCTCGTGCGCAATTCCGCCGCGCACGGCGCGATCGACGAGATGACCGCCGAGCTCGTGGGACGCAGCCTCGAGTTCGGCGAGCTCACCGCGGAGGAGCTCATGACCCCGCGGCAGCGGATCCACTCGCTGGACGCGGACGACACCGTCGCCGACCTGGTGGCGCTGTCGATCGAGTCCGGTCGCTCCCGGTTCCCCGTGGTCCGGGGCGACCTGGACGACACGATCGGGCTGGTGCACGTGAAGCAGGCGCTGACGGTGCCCGCGGACCGTCGCGCGACGGTGACCGTCGCCGAGATCGCGACGACCGCCCCCGTCGTGCCCGCGACGCTCGACGGCGACGCCCTGATGGACCAGCTGCGCGCCAACGGCCTGCAGATGGCCCTCGTCGTCGACGAGTACGGCGGCTCCGCCGGCATCGTCACCGTGGAGGACCTGATCGAGGAGATCGTGGGCGACGTGCGCGACGAGCACGACGCGAACGAGCCGGTCGACGTGCAGCGCACGGACGACGGCTTCCTCTGCGCCGGCCTGCTCCGCATCGACGAGTTGGAGCGCGACACCGGGTACCGCGCCCCCGAGGGCGACTACGACACCCTCGGCGGCCTCGTGATGTTCCTGCTCGGCCGCATCCCCGCGGTCGGCGACCGCGTCCCGCTGCCCAACCACCCGTCGGTCGACGACGACGAGGCGCAGGTCCCGCAGTGGTCGGCCCGCGTCGCCCGGATGGACGGCCGCCGCGTCGATCTCGTGGAGGTGACCCATGAGTGACCTCCTGGGTGTCGCCCTGACCGTCCTGCTCCTGGCCGCGAACGCCTTCTTTGTCGCGGCCGAGTTCGCCCTCATCGCCGCCCGCCGCGACCGCCTCGAGGCCCTGGTGGAGCAGGGCCGGTCGAGCGCGAAGGCCGTGATCAAGGCGTCGGAGAACCTCTCGCTCATGCTGGCGGGCTGCCAGCTGGGCATCACCATCTGCTCGATCCTGCTCGGTAAGGTCGGCGAGCCGGCCATCGCGCACCTCCTGGAGAAGCCGCTGGGCTGGGCGAACGTGCCCGAGGCGCTGCTGCACCCGATCTCCTTCACCGTCTCCCTGGGGCTGGTCGTGGTGCTGCACATCCTGCTCGGCGAGATGGTGCCGAAGAACATCGCGCTCGCGGGCCCGGAGGCCGCGGCCATGCTGCTCGTGCCGCCGCACGTCGCCTTCGTCCGCCTGGTGCGGCCGCTGATCGCGGTCTACAACTGGATGGCGACGCTCGTGCTGCGCGCGGGCGGCGTGGAGCCGCGCGACGAGTTGGACAGCACCGTCTCCGCCGGCGAGCTGGGCGTGCTCATCGCCGAGTCGCACGACGAGGGCCTCATCGACGCCGAGGAGCGGGTGCGGCTGACCCGCGCGCTGCAGACCTCACGTCGCACGGTCGCCGACGTGGCGATCCCCCTGACCGAGATCCGCGGGCTGCAGGCCGTCCAGAGCGCCAACGGCGCCTGGGGCCCGACGCTCGGCGACATCGAGTCCGCCGTCGCCGAGACCGGCTACTCCCGCTACCCGGTGCGCAGCAGCGCCGGCGCGTTCACGGGCTACCTGCACGTCAAGGACGTGCTCCCCGACATCATGGACGCCGCCGTCGGCCCCGAGTCGGTGATCGGCGCGAGCCGCATCCGCCCGCTGCCGGTGGTCGACGGGAGCCTGTCGCTGGATCAGGCCGCGGGTGACCTGCGCCGCCTCGGCGGCCACCTCGCCGCCGTCGCCGACGACCACGGCCGGACCATCGGCATCGTGGCGCTGGAGGACGTGGTCGAGGAGTTCGTCGGCACCGTGCGCGACGGGACCCACCGGGTGTGACGGTGCTCAGCGACGCCGAGTGGGAGGCCCGCGCGGCGGACCACCGCGCCCGGCTGGAGCCCTTCGTCGAGGCGCATCGCCGCCGGGCCGCCCGCGGCGAGAAGCACCCCGTCTGGGACTTCCTGTTCACGTACTACGGGCACCGCCCCGCGCACCTGCTGCGCTGGCACCCGGGCCTCGGGACCGAGCTCGACGGCCCGCGGGCGGCGGACGAATTCAGCGGCGCGCGCGGCTACCTCGTCGAGGGCACCCGGGTCCGGCCGGACCCGGCGACGCTGGCCAACCGCGCGGGCACCGCCGCCTACGTGGCCCGGCTCCTGGAGGCCACGGCCGCGCGCCGGCCCGTGTTCGGCTGCTTCGGCCTGCACGAGTGGGCGATGGTCTTCCGCGAGGCCGACCAGGCGCGACACCCGGTGCCGCTGCGCCTGGGCCCGGCGGGCACGGACGACGTGGTCCGCGCGGGCCAGCTGACGTGCACCCACTACGACGCCTTCCGCTTCTTCACCCCCGACGCGGCGCCCCGCAACGCGGTCGAGCTCACGCGGGAGACCCAGGTCGGCTCGGAGCAGCCCGGCTGCCTGCACGCCGGCATGGACCTCTACAAGTGGGCCTTCAAGCTGACGCCCGGCGCACCGTCGGACCTGGTGGCCGACGCGTTCGACCTGGCCCGGGACGCCCGGGAACTGGACATGCGGGCGAGCCCGTACGACCTGACGGCCTACGGCTTCGAGCCCATCGCGATCGAGACGGCCGAGGGCCGGCGCGAGTACGTGCGGCAGCAGGCCGCGCTGGCCGAGCGCGCCACCCCGATCCGCGAGCGCCTGCTCGCCGTGGTCCGCGCCTGGCCCGCAGAGCGGCCCGGTGAGCGGCCCGGTGAGCAGCCCGCCGCCGATATGCCCGCATCGCCCGCCTAGACTTCCGTTCCAGCGACGGTCCGTGGGCGCGAGCCCACGGCGCAAGAGGGAACCCGGTGCGAAACCGGGGCTGCCCCGCAACGGTGACACGCCCAGCGCGTGCGAGCCCGATACCTGCCCTCGCGACCGCCCGGAGCCGGGCGGTGCTCACCGACCCGAGGGGAGTCGCGGAGTGCGAGTGGTCTCGTCGCGCCGTGTGGCAGTGCTGTTGGCCTGCTTGCTGATCGCGCTGATCGCCGCGATGTGGCTGGGCGTGCTGCTGGGCACCGTGCGCATCCCTTGGCAGGACTCGACCCGCTATGTCTGGGCCTTTCTCACCGGCGGCGTCATCGACGCCGAGCACGCCACGCACTACCGGATCGTCGCGGATTCGCGGATCCCCCGGGTACTCAGCGCCGCGATCGTGGGCGCGGGGCTCAGCGCGATCGGCGTCGCGGTCCAGGCGATGGTGCGCAACGCCCTCGCCGACCCGTACGTACTCGGGATCTCCTCCGGCGCGTCGGTCGGCGCGACGACGGTGGCCCTGTTCGGCGTCTTCGGCACGCTCGGCCTGTACGCGCTCCCTACGGCCGCCTTCCTGGGCGCGCTCGGTGCGACGGCGCTGGTCTACCTCATCGCGTACCGCGGCGGCGGCCTCACGCCGCTGCGGCTCGTCCTCACCGGAACCGCCCTCGCGTACGGCTTCTCGGCGGTGACCACGGTGCTGGTCTTCCTCGCCCCGCGCGGCGACGCGGCCCGCACCGTCATGTTCTGGCTGTTCGGCAGCCTCTCCCCCTCGACCTGGCGCACCACCGCGCTGCTGGCGGTCACGGTCGCGATCGGGCTGGTGACGCTGCGGTACGGCGCGCGCAAGCTCAACGCGCTCGCCCTCGGCGACGAGGTCGCGATCTCCGTCGGGCTCTCGGCCTCCGGCTACCGCTCGGCGCTGTTCGTGCTCACCGCGGCGATGACCGGGATCATCGTCTCCGTCTGCGGCGCCATCGGCTTCGTCGGGCTCGTGGTGCCGCACGTCGCCCGGCTGCTGGTGGGCGCCGACCACCGCCGGGTCCTGGTCATCGCGCCCGCGCTCGGGGCGGTCTTCCTCGTGCTCGCCGACATCGCGGCCCGCACCGTCGCGCCACCGCAGGAGCTGCCGCTCGGCGCGATCACCGCCGCCGTCGGCGTGCCCCTGTTCATCGCGCTCATGCGCCGCAGGTCCGTGGGGAGCGCGTGATGCGGGTCGAGTACAGCGGCGTCTCCGTCGAGCTGGGCGGACGGCGCATCGTCGAGAACCTCAGCCTCACGGCGGAATCCGGCGAGTTCATCGGCGTCGTGGGCCCCAACGGCAGCGGCAAGTCCACCCTGCTCCGGTGCGCCTACCGCGCGCTGCGACCGGCGACGGGCACCGTCACCGTCGACGGGCGGGACGTCACGGCGATCAGCCTCGAGGAGAATGCGCGGCAGGTCGCGGCCGTGATGCAGCACGCCCCGTTCGACATCGGCTTCACCGCGCGCGAGATCGTGGAGACCGGTCGCCTGCCGCACCGCCGCCGGGGCGTCCCGCTCGCCGCGCACCGTCGGGCGGTCGACGGTGCGCTCGCCGCCGCCGGCGCCGCGGACCTGGCCCGGCGGGACTTCGGCACGCTCTCGGGCGGCGAGGCGCAGCGGGTGCTCATCGCGCGGGCCTTCGCGCAGGAGCCGCGGGTGCTGGTGCTCGACGAGCCCACCAACCACCTCGACGTGCGGCACCAGTTCGCGGTGCTCAGCGCCGCCCGCGACCTGGGCGTCACCGTGATCGCGGTGCTGCACGACCTCAATCTCGCGGCGCAGTACTGCGACCGCCTGTACGTGCTGTCCGAGGGTGCGCTGGCCTGCTCCGGCACCCCGGCGGAGATCCTCACGCCGAAAACGCTCCGGCGGTACTTCGACATCGGGGCGCACGTGTTGCCCCACCCCCGCCTGGGCGTGCCCCAGGTGATCTTCGACAGTGGTCTGACGGAAGGGACCTGACATGAAACGACTCCCCCTGGTGCTGCTCGCGGGCGTCCTGCTCACCGGCTGCGGCGCGACCGTCGAGGAGGCGGCGCCGTCGGCGTCCTCGGGACCCGCCACCGTCACCAACTGCGGTGCGCCCCTGACGGTGCCGGGCCCGCCCAGCCGAGTGGTGGTCAACGACACCGGCACCGCGGAGATCCTGTTCGCGCTGGGCCTGACCGACCGCATCGTCGGGTACACGACCTACGACGGCAAGCACGTCGACTACAACACCTCGCCGTGGAAGGCCGACTTCGATCGTGCCCCCAGCCTGGGCACCGCCTTCACCCGCGAGACGATCCAGGCGGCCCGGCCCGACTTCGTCTTCGCGGGCTGGAACTACGGCTTCAAGGAGACCACCGGCGTGACGCCGGACTGGATCCGCGAGATCGGCGCCGTGCCGTACCAGCTCACCGAGGCCTGCCGCCAGGCCGGGAGCACGAAGCGGGGCATCATGCCGCCGCTCGACGCGCTGTTCGCGGACCTGACGAACCTCGGGACCCTGTTCGGAGTGCCGGAGCGCGCGGAGAAGCTGGTCGCCGAGTACCGCGCCCGGATCGATGAGGTCCGGACCTCCGCGCCGGCGGGGAAGAAGGCGCGGGTCTTCCTGTTCGACAGCGCCTCCCCGGACCCGTTCACCTCGGGCCGCACCGGCACCCCGCAGGCGATCATCGAGAACGCGGGCGGCGAGAACGTCTTCGCCGACCTCGACGACTCGTGGACGACGGCGTCCTGGGAGGCGGCGGCGCAGCGCGACCCGGAGGTGATCGCGATCGTCGACTACGGCGTCGGCCCGGAGAACACCCCGGACGCGAAGATCGCGCAGCTGCGCTCGCAGCCGCTGATGGCGAACACCACCGCCGTCCGCGAGGGCAACGTCGTCGTGATCCCGTACGCGGGCTGGGTCGAGGGCCCGCGCACGCCGGGCAGCGTCGAGACTTTGGGCGCGTACCTCCGTTCCAAGGGCTTCTGATTCGCCCAGCGCGTACCCGTGTGCGATGACATACTCGCGCTGAACGTGAGCCATGCTCACGTTCATGCCCCGCTCATGCACTTTCAGGGAGAAGAGTCATGACAGCTCACCACGAATCAGCACAGCTCAGCCGGCGTCGTCTGCTCATCGGCGGCGCGGCCGTCGCCGGACTCACCGCCGCGGCGGCCGCGGCCGGGTCCGTGGTCGCGCCGGCGGCGAACGCCGCGACCTACGTGCGGCCCATCCGGAACGCGACCGCGCACCCGATCACCGCTCAGTGGCGACAGCCCGGCTCCTGGGAGGCGGGTTACCACACCGGGGTCGACATCGGCTGTCCCATCGGCACGCCCGTGTACGCGACCATCGGCGGCGATGTCCGCACGGGACGGGCGAACTGGGGCGCGGCGTACGGGACGATGATCCTGATCAACGACGACGTCGACGGATCGGACTGGGGCTACTGCCACCTGTCGCGGCGGGTCGTGAGCGACGGCCAGAAGGTCGCGACCAACCAGCTGATCGGGTACTCGGGCGACACCGGGAACACCCGGGGACCGCACCTGCACCTGGAGCGCCGTCCGCGCTACGGCGGCTACGGATCGGATCTCAACCCGAACCTCTGGCCCTGACCGGCAGAACGACCCGACGAACGACGACGGCCCGTCGGACCATCCCCCCGAATGGTCCGACGGGCCGTTGCCCGTGCGTGTCGGCCTAGGTGGCCGGCTTGGTGATCTTCACGTCCTTGCCGAACTCGGTGAGGTTCAGCGTGATGGGCAGTTCCTTCAGCTTGACCTCCATCCGCGTGACGTTCGGCTTGGGCTGCGGGTTCGCCGACGGATCGAAGACGATCCACAGCGTGATGGGCAGCGTGGTGCCGGCGTTGCCGCGGGTGGCGATGTCGGTGATCTGCGGCAGCAGCGGGTCGAGGACCTGCGTGGCGACGGTGCCGGTGACCTTGACGGTCTTGAGGCCGTTCGCGGTGTCCTTGCCGTCGACCTTCGGGTTCTGCACGGAGTCGAGGATCTTGGCGAGCCCCTTCTCCAGGTCGAGGATGATCGCCGGGTCGTAGACGCCCTTCTCACCGGTCTTGCCCATCGGCTGGTACTTCGCGCCGCCGAGGTTGGCGTACATCACGCCGTCGATCACGACGAACTTCGTCTGCACGTAGTTGTCCTGGACGCGGACGTTGGCGTCGCCCTGCGCGGCCACGCGCTTGGTGTCCTTGAAGGAGATGATGTCGCCGGTGACGCTGGTGACGGGCAGGCCCTGGATCCCCTTGTCGACGGCGAGCGTCAGGTGCTCCGAGTAGGTCTCCCGGGTGGCCAGGGCCGCGTCCTGCACGATCTGGACGGTCGGCAGGCCGCTCGCGTCGACCGAGGGTGCGGCCGTCGGCGAGCCCGAGGCGCCGCTCGCGGCCGCGGCGGTGGCGGTCGTGGTGCCGCCGTCGTCGGTCTTCTTGTCCGCACAACCGGTGAGTACCAGTGCGCCGGCGGCGAGCAGCGCTACAGCCGCCCGCGATGCCTTGAGGTTCATAGGGTTCCCCCCTGGAATCTGTCCGGGCGGAACCGCCCGGGGCCGAATGAAAGGGCGGAAGCCCCGCCCTCACGATGAAGTATGCATGAATTCCGGAGTCGATCGAAGCATTCTTCTGCGCGATTTCCGGGCAAATCGGACACTGGGCGGTAGCGGCAAGCGCACCTTCAGCGATCCATTAGCGTGACCGGAGAAGGTCTACACAACCGCCGGATCCGGCAGTGTTCAGGAGGAACCAGAAGTGTCGATCAATTCCACCCCGCCACCGGCGCCGTCCGAGCGCGGCGCGGCCGACCCCGGCCCCCGCGATCTCGAGCGCGGCACCGACCCGGGGCGCGGAGGCGGCGCAGGTCACGACGGCGCTTCCGGCTCCGACGAGCGCGATCCCGGGCGTCGCCCCGCCGGCCCCCGCGGCCGCGATTTCGATACCGAGAGCGGCGACCCCGGACCCCGCGATCTGGGGCGTGAACCCGGCCCCGGCGGCGGGCCGCAGTTGTCGAACGTGTGGGTCTACAAGGGCCGCGCCTACGATCTCTCGGAATGGATCAACAAGCATCCGGGCGGGGAATTCTTCATCGGCCGCTCCAAGAATCGTGACATCACGTCGATCATCGGTTCGTATCACGCGAATCCCGAAAAGGTCGAGAAGATGCTGGAACGGTTCGCCCTCGATCGCGATGCCCGCGTCGAGGACGTCCATCCCAAGAACAATGCGCCGGCCTTCCTCTTCAAGGACGGATTCGACAGTTGGCGCGACACCCCGCGCTACCGGTTCGACGATCCGACGGATCTGCTGCACGCCGTGAAGGCGCGGCTGCGCGACCCGGCGATGAAGGCGCGCGTGCAGCGCATGGACCGCTGGTTCAACGTCGTCGCGGCGGCGCTGGCCGTCGCCTACGTCGTGGTCATCGCCACCCGCCTGGGCGTCCCGTCGTGGATGCCGATCTGGCTGTTCGTGCTGCTCATGGTCGTCCTCCGCAGCTCGCTGGCGGGTTTCGGCCACTACGCGATCCATCGCAAGCAGAAGGGCGCGACGAAGGTGCTGGTCAACGCCTTCGACATCAACTACGTCGCACTGTCGTTCGTGACGGCCGACGGGCACGCGCTGCTGCACCACCCGCACACGCAGAGCGAGGTGGACATCAAGAAGAACGTCTTCACCATGATGATGGACATCCCGCGCTGGTACCGGATCCCGATCCACACGCTGCACAAGTTCGGGCACACCGCGACGGGCATGACGATGCGGCTGTTCGAGATCGTCAAGCTCACCCGCCAGGTGGGGGTCGCCGACATGTACGGCTCGCTGCGCGGGGCGCTCCCCCACTTCATCGGCGCCTTCGCGATGCGCGCGCTGCTCATCGGCGAGTTCCTGCTGTTCCTGTTCCTCGGCGACGTGTGGGCCTGGGTGGCGCAGTTCGTCGCCGTGCTGTGGGTGAGCACCTTCCTGGTGGTCGCGAGCCACGACTTCGAGACGGACGTCGACGACCTCCCCGAGGTCGAGACCGAGGACTGGGCGGTCAACCAGCTCAACCAGGCCTACGACCTGTGGATCTCGGGCAACCGGTACGTCGACTGCTTCCTCTCGGCCGGCCTGTCCAGCCACCGCGTGCACCACGTCCTGCCCTACCAGCGCAGCGGCTTCGCCAACATCGCGACCGAGGAACTGATGGCCGAGGAGGCCGCCAAGTTCGGCGTCGAATGGCTGCCCAGGCGCAGCTTCTTCTTCGACCGCCTGCCCGACCAGGTCAACACCTTCCTCGGCAGCAAGGCCCGGCCCGCGCAGGAGCAGGGCCACGGCTTCTTCCGCGAGCACTTCTCGCCGGCGGCCCTCAAGACGTCCGGTTCGTACGTCGTCGCGGGTTTCACCGGCATCGGCACGGTTTAAGGAGATGACCATGAACGCCACCCCCCAGGGCACCCCCGCCCTCGACGTCGCAGCCCCCGTGCTTCCCGCACCCGGCACCTGGCTGGGCGCCCCGCCCGCGCCGCCGACCTCGGTCGCGGTGATCGAGTCGCTCGCGACGGGCTCCCCCGCACAGGCCTACGACCAGGCCGAGTCCGCGGACCGGGTGGCCACACGGTTCGAGGACCCGAAGCAGGCCGAGCGGATCCGCCGCGTCTACGCCAAGACCAAGGTCGCCGAGCGGCACCTCGCGATCGATCCCCTCACCCCGGAGTTCGCGGAGTTCAGCACCCGCCCGGACACCGTCCGCGAGCGCATGGACCTGTTCTACGAGCACGCCGCGCCGCTGGCGATCGAGACCGCCCGCCGCGCCCTGCGGGTCGGCACCGAGAACGAGGTCGCCCCCGAGGACGTCGGCCAGCTGGTGTTCGTCACCAGCACCGGCTTCCTCGCGCCCGGCGTCGACGTCGCGGTGATCCGCGCCCTCGGCCTCGCGCCGCAGACCAGCCGCGTGGTCATCAACTTCATGGGGTGCGCGGCCGCGATGAACGCGCTGCGCGTCTCCACCGACTACGTCCGGGCCCACCCGGACCGCAAGTCGCTGATGATCTGCCTGGAGCTGAGCTCGGTGAACGCCGTCTTCTCCGGCGACCCCAACGACGTGGTGATCTCCAGCCTCTTCGCCGACGGCTGCGGCGCCGCCGTCATCGGCGCCAGCGAGGTCGGGCACCCGCTGCCCGGCGGCCGGATCGTCGTGCGCGACACCTTCACCCACCTGCTCGACGGTGCCGAGGACGGGATCGTGCTCGGGGTCAACGCCAACGGCATCACGTGCGAGCTCGCGGAGTCCCTGCCGCAGTACATCGTGAACGGCGTCGCCCCCGTGATCGACGAGGTGCTGGACCGCAACGGCCTCGGCCGGGAGGCCATCGCGCACTGGGCGATCCACCCCGGCGGCCCGAAGATCATCGAGTCCGCGTCCGCGGCGCTGGGCCTGCCCGAGGAGGCCTCGCGCACGAGCTGGGACGTGCTCGCCGAGCACGGCAACATGCTCAGCGTCTCGCTGCTGTTCGTCCTCGAGCGCCTCCTGACACAGGTCGGCTCCGCCCCCACCTCGGGAGCCCCGTCGACCGGCATGGCCTTCTCCTTCGCACCCGGCGTGACCGTGGAGGGCTTCCTCTTCGACGTCGTGACCGCCGGCGAATGAGCGCGCCATGAAGCTCTTCAAGTTCCTGCTCTCGATCTCGCCGGCGGCGATCGCCGCGGCGGTGGTCGCGGGCCTGATCGCCGGTGGCGCGAACGCCTACCTGCTCACCCTCATCAACGGCCTGGTCGCGCCGGGCCCGATGCCGACGGTGACGGTCACCCAGTTCGTCCTGACGGCCGTCGTCGTGGTGATCGCGGGCGTCACCTCGCAGCTGATCCTGCTGCACCTCGCGCAGGCCGCCGTGTACCGGCTGCGCGCGCGGCTCTCGCAGCGCGTGCTGGCGGCGCCGCTCGAGCACATCGAGCGGCTCGGCGATCACCGCCTGCTGGCGACCCTCACCGAGGACGTCCGGTCGCTGTCGATGGCCGTCTCGGGTATCCCCGGGCTGTGCATCGACCTGGCGACGATCATCGGCGCCCTCACCTACCTCGCGACCGTCTCGGGCACGCTGTTCGCGGTCTCGGTGGCGGGCACGCTCATCGGCATCGCCTGCGTGGAGACGGTGCTGCGGCGGGTCCGGGAGACCTACCGCCGGGCCCGCGAGCTCGACGACGCCCTGATCGGCTCGTTCCAGGAGGTCACGCACGGCGTCAAGGAGCTCAAGCTGCACCGCGCGCGGCGCACCGATTTCCTGGACCGCAAGCTGCTGGGGACCGCCGAGGACCTGCGCCGCAAGCACGTCGCGGCGGGCACCCGGTTCGCCGGCGGGCAGGCGCTGGGCCAGGTGCTGCAGCTGGGCACGATGGTGGTCATCCTGTTCGTCCTCGCCCGGGCGATGGAGCTGCCGCGCGAGACGATGATCGGCTACGTACTGGTCACGACCTTCCTCTCGATGCCCATGCAGAGCCTGATGCACCGCATCCCCGACCTGCTGCGCGGCGACGTCGCGCTGGCGAAGATCCGCGGCCTCGACCTCTCGCTGGAGACCCCGCGCGACGAGTCGGTGCTCCCCTACGACGGGCGGCCCGTCGGCGACGGCACCGTCGAACTGCGGGGCGTCGGCTACGAGTACCTCCCCGAGCCGCCGCAGCACGGCCCCGGCCAGCACCCGCCGCACGGCGGCCCCGGTGGCCCCGGTGGCCCCGGTGGCCCGGGTGGCCCCGGTGGCCCGCCGCCGCACCCGCCCCAGGGGCCGCCGCCCGGCGTCCCGCACGGCTTCCGCCTCGGCCCCGTCGACCTGACGCTGCGCCCCGGCGAGGTGACCTTCGTGGTCGGCGGCAACGGCAGCGGCAAGTCGACGCTGGCGAAGCTGATCTGCGGGCTGTACGCGCCGCGGATCGGCGAGATCCGCGCCGGCGGCGAGCCGATCGGCCCGCAGAACCTGGAGTGGTTCCGGCAGCACACCACCGCGGTCTTCTCGGACTTCCACCTGTTCGACGACTACCTCGGCCTGGCGGCCGACGACCTGGACGACCGGGTCCGCGGGCTGCTGCACGACCTGGAGCTGGCGCACGCCGTCACGGTGCAGGACGGGAAGCTCTCGACGCTCGCCCTCTCGACGGGGCAGCGCAAGCGGCTCGCTCTGCTGACCGCGCTGCTCGAGGACCGGCCGGTGTACCTGTTCGACGAATGGGCCGCCGACCAGGACCCCCGCTTCCGCGCGGTCTTCTACGACCGGATCATCGCCGACCTGAAGGCGCGCGGGAAGACGGTGGTCGTGATCACCCACGACGACCGGTACTTCGACCGCGCGGACCAGCTCGTGAAACTGGACTTCGGCCAGGTGGTCCCGGCGTCGGCGGCGATCGCGCGCGGAGTAACCTGATCCCTACCTATCAGTAGCTACGAAGGGGTTGAAGTACAACCATGGTTGACACCGCCCGGACATCCGTCGCCGGCCTCGAGGTCGCAACGGTCCTCTACGACTTCATCAACAACGAGGCACTTCCGGGCACCGGTGTAGACCAGACCGCCTTCTGGGCGGGCGCCGCGCAGCTGATCGGCGACCTGGTCCCGAAGAACCGCGCGCTGCTGGCCACCCGTGACGAGCTGCAGGCGAAGATCGACGCGTACCACGCCGCCGCTCCGGGCGAGATCACCGACTTCCCCGCGTACAAGCAGTTCCTCACCGACATCGGCTATTTGGTGCCGGTCCCCGAGGACCGCGAGATCACCACCGCGAACGTCGACACCGAGATCACCTCGACCGCCGGCCCGCAGCTGGTGGTCCCGATCCTCAACGCCCGCTTCGCGATCAACGCCGCGAACGCCCGCTGGGGCTCGCTGTACGACGCCCTCTACGGCACGGACGCCATCTCCGAGGCCGACGGCGCGGAGAAGGCGCCCGGCGGCAAGCCCGGCTACAACAAGGTGCGCGGCGACAAGGTGATCGCCTTCGCCAAGGACTTCCTGGACAAGGCCGTGCCGCTCGAGTCCGGCTCGCACGCCGATGTCGTCGAGTACCGCATCAACGGCACCGAGCTGCTGGCCACCGTCAAGGGCGCGTCGGGCTCCAGCGAGGACGCCTCGGTGTGCCTGGCGGACCCGGCGGCCTTCGTCGGCTACACCGGCGAGAAGGACGCCCCGTCGGGCATCCTGCTGCGCCACAACGGCCTCCACCTGGAGATCCAGATCGACGCCGCCTCCCCGATCGGCTCGACCGATCGCGCGGGCGTCAAGGACGTGCTCGTCGAGTCCGCGGTCACCACGATCATGGACTTCGAGGACTCGGTCGCGGCCGTCGACGCCGACGACAAGGTCGTGGGCTACCGCAACTGGCTGGGCCTGAACAAGGGCGACCTCGCGGAGGAGGTCAGCAAGGGCGGCAAGACCTTCACCCGCACGCTGAACCCGGACCGCGTCTACACCGCCGTCGACGGCTCCGAGCTGGTGCTGCACGGCCGCTCGCTGCTGTTCGTCCGCAACGTGGGCCACCTGATGACCACCGACGCGATCCTCCTGAACGGCGAGGAGATCGGCGAGGGCATCCTCGACGGCATCGTCACCTCGCTCATCGCGATCCACGGCCTCTCGGGCGACATCCGCAACTCGCGCACCGGCTCGGTGTACATCGTGAAGCCGAAGATGCACGGCCCCGACGAGGTGGCCTTCGCCGCGGAGATCTTCGCCCGCGTCGAGCAGCTGCTGGGCCTGCCCGCGCTCACCCTCAAGGTCGGCATCATGGACGAGGAGCGCCGCACGTCGGTGAACCTCAAGGCCGCGATCGCCGCCGCGAACGACCGCGTCGTGTTCATCAACACCGGTTTCCTGGACCGCACCGGCGACGAGATCCACACCTCGATGGTCGCGGGTCCGATCGTCCGCAAGGGCCAGCTCAAGGGCCAGACCTGGTACCCCGCGTACGAGGACAGCAACGTCGACATCGGCCTGCACGCGGGCCTGCAGCACAAGGCGCAGGTCGGCAAGGGCATGTGGGCCATGCCCGACCTGATGGCCGCGATGCTCGAGCAGAAGATCGCCCAGCCCAAGGCCGGCGCGACCACCGCGTGGGTGCCCTCGCCCACCGCCGCGACCCTGCACGCCCTGCACTACCACCTGGTGGACGTGTTCGAGGTGCAGAACGAGATCGCCAAGCGCGATCCCGCGTCGGTCGACGACATCCTCACCATCCCGCTCGCCCCGAACGCGAACTGGTCGGAGGAGGAGAAGCGCGAGGAGCTCGACGAGAGCGCCCAGTCGATCCTCGGCTACGTCGTCCGCTGGATCGACGCGGGCGTCGGCTGCTCGAAGGTGCCGGACATTCACGACGTGGCCCTCATGGAGGACCGCGCGACCCTGCGCATCTCCTCGCAGCTGCTCGCGAACTGGCTGCGCCACGGCGTGGTGACCGAGGACGAGGTCATCGAGGCGCTCAAGCGCATGGCCCCGGTCGTCGACCAGCAGAACGCCGGCGACCCGACGTACCGCCCGCTGGCGCCGGACTTCGACACCAACATCGCCTTCCAGGCGGCGAAGGACCTGGTCCTGCTCGGCGGCACGCAGCCGAACGGCTACACCGAGCCGATCCTGCACGCGCGTCGCCGCGAGTTCAAGGCCGCGAACAGCTGAGCGGTTCCGACCCCGTGACGGACACCGGGCCGGTCGTGATCGAAGCCGATCGCGACCGGCCCGGTGCGTTCACGGTGCTCCTCGACGGGACGCCGCAGAGCTACATCGACACCGGCGACCCGACGAACCTCGTCTTCGAGTACGTCCGGCGCATCGGGCACGTCGTGGACCTGGTGCGCCCGACCGGCGAGGCCATCACCGCCGTCCACCTGGGCGGCGGCGGCTTCACGCTGCCCCGCTACGTCGCCGCCACCCGCCCCGGTTCGCGCCAGCAGGTGCTGGAGAACGATCGCGCGCTGATCGACGCGGTGCGCGCCGCCGCGCCGCTGCCCAAGCGCGAGCAGATCAAGATCCGCTGCGCCGACGCCGCGGTCGCCGCCACCGCGCTGCCCCCGGGCATGCTCGGCACCGTCGATCTGCTGGTCCTGGACGTCTTCGCCGGGGCCCGCACCCCGGCGGCTCTCACCACGCGCGAATTCTTCGCGTCGCTCGTCCCCTTGCTCGGCCCCGGCGCGGTGGTCGCGCTCAACATCGCCGACGGTGCGCCGCTCGCCTTCGCCAGATCCGTAACCGCGACCGTCGCCGAGGTCTTCGGCGGGCCTACCGATGGCTCCGTGGCGATCGCGGCCGAGCCGGCGGTGCTGAAGGGCCGCCGATTCGGGAACCTCGTACTGGTGGCGGGTGCCGTGCCGGATCTGCTGGAACGCGGTCTGGGGCGCCGCCTGGCCGGCGATCCGTTCCCGGGAACCCTGCTGGCGGGCGCCGAGGCGGCCCGGTTCGTCGCCGGGGCGAAGCCTTTCACCAGCGCGAACGCACAGGAGTCTCCTATGCCACCGCGCGGGCTCTTCGGGTAGGTTGCTCTCGATGGGATCACATCGTTCTGGAACCGGTTCCCGTGGCGTCGCGCGCTGGCTGATCGCCGCGGTGGTCGTCGTCGTCGTGATCGCCGCCGTGGCGGCCGCGATGGTGTGGCTGTCGGGGCGATCGGAGCAGGAGGGCCGCGACGCGGCGGCCTCGTGCGTGCGCGGCGACCTCGCGGTCCAGGTCGCGGCGGCCCCCGCCCTGGTCGGCCCGCTCCGCCGGGTCGCGGAGAGCTTCAACGCGAGCGGCGCCGTCTCGGCGGACTACTGCCCGAAGATCGAAGTGTCGGGGATCGACTCCCCCGTGGCGCTGGACGCGCTGACGGGAACCTGGGATCCGAAGCTGGGCCCCGCGCCGTCGCTGTGGATCCCCGAGAGCACGCAGTGGACGGCGCGGCTCGCGGCCGCCAAGCCGGCGGAGCTGTCCGGGCAGCCCACGTCGATCGCCACGTCGCCGGTGGTGCTCGCCGTGCGCGGGTCGGCGCGCTCGGCCTTCGACGGTGTCCGCTGGCTCGATCTCTCCGCCCGCCAGGAGCAGCTCCGGATAGCGCTGCCGACGGGGGCCGAGGCCGACGGGACGTACCTCGCCGCGCAGTCCGTCGCCGCCGCCGTCGCCCGCACCGCGGGCGCCGCTCTGTCCGACGAGGCCGCGAAGAGCCCGGTGGTCACCGGCTCGCTCGCCCGGTGGGCGAAGGACGCGCCGAAGTCCACCACCGCCGGCGCCGCACTCGACGCGCTGACCAAGCCCGGCGATGCGATCCGCGCCGTGCCGGTCACCGAGCAGCAGCTCGCCGCGTTCGCGCGGGGGCGCGGCAACGCCGCCCCGGTCGCGGTGTACCCGTCGGGCCCGACCGCCTCGGCGACGCACCCCGCGGCCGTTCTCGACCGCGAGGACACGACCGACGCGCACGATCGCGCCGCCGCCGACTTCGTCGCCTTCCTCACCCAGGGCGGCAACGCGAAGCCGCTGGCCGAGGCCGGATTCCGGGTCGTCGGCGAGCCGGCGCCGGCCAAGGCCCCGTCGGTCGAGTTCGGCACCGTCGAGCCCCTCGCCCCCGCGTCGAACGTCGCCGTCATCTCGCTCGCGGACACCCTGAACCGGCGGTAGCCGGGCAGCGAGATCAGAAGGGTGGCGGGCCGTCGAACGACGGGGTCCGGCTCGGCGACGTGGGCTCGCCGATCGCGGCGGCGAGGTGCTCCTCGACCGTGCTGACGGGCGTGTTCGCGAGGGCGAGGTCCGCCTCCATCGCGGCGACGTTGCGCTGCCGTAGGCGCTCGCGGCGCGCGTGTTCGCGCTGGAGGCGCGTCCGTCCTCCCGGCGGTGGGGCCTGTTCTCGGCGTTTCGATTCTTCGGCGCTATCGGGCAGGGTCCAGCGCACCCGCTTTAGGTCGGGGAACAGTGCGAGGACGGTGCCACTCGGATCGACGATGTAGCGACGCCCGTCCGCCGAGGTCCACAGGATCCGGCCGTCGGGCAGGCGCGCGTCGATCCACTCACCCGCGGTCTTGAGCTGATGGTGTGCGGTGCACAGCGGCTGCAGCTGATCCGCCGAGGTAGCGCCACCCAGCTCCGGGTCGCGGTGGTCGTACTCGCGCCGATGGTCGACCTGCGCCCGCGTCGCGGGACGGGTGCAGTAGGGAAACACGCACCGCGGGAACACCAGCCGCAGGTACCGCCGCAGATCCGCCGACGGCCGATACCCGCTGCTCCCCCGCGCTGACGCCACTGCACGGGCACCACCTGCATCGCGAGCGTCGACGTCGACGCCCACACCGGGGTCCGGCGGCGCACCCTGTGGATCGGGGTCGTCATCGGGATCGTCATCGCGGCGCGGAGGGGGTGGCGGACCGTCCGGTGGCGGGCAGTCGGGCGGCAGATCGTCGGGCGGACATCCACCGAACCAGACCCCGCCACCCTCGCCCGGGCCCGAATGACCTTCGAGCCGAACGACGATGTCCGCCCAGACTGCCGCGAAGTCCAATGTCCCGCGCGGGCCGTCGAAGCCCGATGCGGGAACAGAGGTTCGCTCGCGCTCCGTCGGTCCTGGTGGCAGTTGCTCCGCGATCGCCGATTCATCGATCCGTTGGCCGAAGGGGCGGATCCTCGCGTCCTCGCGAGCAGCGAGTTCGCGCGCGTGGTCGCCGGTGATCGGACCGTGCCCGACCAGATACCCGAAGCCACCTCGCGCATCGGTAACGAGCGCCGCCCCATGATCGGAATCGCCGTCCGGCGCAGAGAGGTCACGCTCGTTGATCACCACGTTGATCATCGTCACGAACCGGGTGATCACGCCGTCCGCGTCCGGCTCGCCGTGGAAACGCGCCTCGCGATAACGACAATCGGGCGTCGCGCATTCGCAGCCGAGGGTGCTGTATCCCCGGGTGAGCTGGACCCAGCCGTCGGCGCGGCGCTGTGCCGGCGTCCGCGGATCGGCGTCGCACACGGTGCCCGCGATGTGGTCGACCCGCGCCTCCACCTCGCGTACGTCCTCAGCCGGCATGAGGGCGAACACCGCGGCCATGCCGTCCTGCTCGGGACGGAAGCTCACCCTCCGGTCCTCGATCGCCGCGCGGCGCCGCCGTTCGGCCGCCTCCGCATCGATCTGATCGACGATCAGATCGGCAGCCTCCCGCAACGCGGGGAGTGAGAGCACCTCGTAGTCCACCGTCAGCCGGTCGGCGAGAAGTTCGTCGAACCGGCGCACCTGCACCCCGTCGAGCGCCCGGGACCGATGCAGCGCCGCCTCCCCCGCCTTCGGCGAGATCACGTTCTCCCCGATCAACGCGAACACCTTGGGCAACCGCTCCACGAGGCCGATCGCCGTCTCGATCGCGATCCGCGCGGCCGTCGACCCCAACCGCAGCAGCGTCGAGACCTGCGCCTCCAACGCCACACCTGCCGCAGTGAGGCTCCGTCGGGCCTCCAGCGCCTCCGCGAAGTCCCCCGGCCGGGCCAAGTATTCCGCCTCGTCGTCGGCGTACATCACCCGATGCAGGGCGTACACGACCGTCATCGTCCGGCAGTAGGCGAGGCTCTCGCACCGACGTTGTTCGAACAACACCTCCGCAACCGCACGCTCCTGACCACCCGCGCCGAGAAGCCCCGAGGGAATAATTCCCCCAGGTAGATCGCTCAACCCGGCCGGCATCGTCATTCTTCGATTCTACGCTCGTTCGAACGATCACGCCATACTTGCTCGAATCTTGTTCGAACGGATGGCCGGTCGGCAGTACCGCCGCTCGAGCTCGCCGCTCGAGCCACCCGGAGTCCGCCACGGGCGGGCACCAAGCCGCATGGAGGTCTCCGAGCACGCCGGCACGCGAGCACGGTTTCGCCACATATGGGCCCCATCGTCTGGAATCGGAGCGATCGAGACCTCGGCGGCACCCCCGATCTCGGATACGGTGAACGAGGAACACAGCCGCGGCTGTCGCGGTGAAGCAGAGGCGACGGCGGTCAGCGGACGAGTCCATCGGAAGGTTGCATCATGGCGCTTCTCGACAAGATCAAGGAACTGCTCGGCAAGAACCCCGACCAGGTCAACAAGGTGATCGACAAGGCGGGCAGTGCGGCGAAGGGCAAGTTCGCCGGCCACGAGGACAAGATCGACCAAGCGGTGAACAAGGTCAAGGACGTGACCGGCGGTGCCAATCCGCCCGCCGGCGGTGCGACGCCGCCCGACGGCGGCACCACCCCGCCCGCCGGCGGCGAGACCACTCCCGGCACTCCGCCCCAGGGCTGACTCCGATCGACGACGCGTGCCCACCTCCCGAGGGAGGTGGGCACGCTCGCGTCGCGGGACCGACGGGCCGTGACACGGGTTCCGCCGTAGGGTGTCCGACATGTCCACTCCCGATGTGCCCGACCGTCGGCTGAGTGCGTGGGCCGACACGGCGGTCGAGAAGCTGCGCACCGAGTCCGGAAGCGCTCTGCTGCTGGTCGCCGTCTCACTGATCGCGCTCCTGTGGGCGAACTCGCCGCTCTCCGACGCCTACTTCCACCTGTGGGAGACGCCGATCAGCGTGGACATCGGCGACCTGCGGTTCGACATGAACCTGCACCACTGGATCAACGACGGCCTGATGGTCGTGTTCTTCTTCCTCATCGGCCTGGAAGTCCGGCAGGAGTTCGCCGTGGGTTCGCTCCAGGACCGCAGCAGAGCGATGGTCCCACTGATCGCCGGCCTCGCCGGAGTCGCGCTCCCCGCGCTGATCTACCTCGCCATCGCCGGCGGCACCGCACCGGCGGGGTGGGGCGTCGTCGTGGGCACCGACACCGCCTTCCTCCTCGGCATGCTCGCGATCCTCGGCCCGCGGATGTCCAGCCAGCTGCGGGTCTTCCTGCTGACGCTCACCGTCGTCGACGACTTCCTCGCCGTCGCGATCATCGGCACCGTCTACACCGAGGACCTGAACCTCACCGCCCTGGGCATCGCGCTCTCGGGCCTCGTCCTCCTGTGGCTCGTCGGGCGCAGCGGGCAGTGGCGCAGCGGCCCGTACGTCCTGCTGATCGTGGTCATCTGGGCGGCGACGATCAAGTCCGGCGTGCACCCCTCCCTCATCGGGATGGCCGCCGGACTCATGATCCCGTCGGCGAACCCGGACCGGGCGGACGTCGTGGCGGCCAAGCACGTCTTCCGCGACTACTGGCAGGCGCCGGCCGCCGGCGCGGCGCGGATCGTGACGAGCGGCGTGCGTCGCTCCATCTCCGTCAACGAACGGATGCACGAGTCGCTGCGCGGCGTGGTGTCACTGGTCGTGGTGCCGATCTTCGCCCTCGCCAACGCGGGCATCGACCTCCGCGGCGACGGCCTCGGCGACGCACTGCGCTCGCCCATCACGTGGGCCGTGGTCGCGGGCCTCGTGCTGGGCAAGTTCGTCGGCATCTCGGCGGGCACGTGGCTCTCGGTGCGCTTCGGGCTCGGGAAGCTGCCCGACGGTGTCGGACGGGGCAGTGTCCTCGGCGGCGCGGCACTGTCCGGGATCGGCTTCACGATGGCCCTGCTGATCATCTCGCTCGCCTTCGACGACGAACGGCAGGCCCAGGCGGCCACCGTCGGTGTCCTGATCGCGATGGTGCTCTCCCTGCTCCTGGGCTGGGCGGTGTTCCGGATCGCGCGGGTGCGGTGGGGCGGGACCTCGGCCGACCTGCCCGTGACGCTGGAGCCCGCGGTGCACGGCGGCGACCACGCGATCGGTGAGCCCGACGCCCCGTACACCGTGGTCGAGTACCTCGACTTCGAGTGCCCCTTCTGCGCCCGCGCCACCGGTATGGGCCGGGACCTTCAGGAGCACTTCGGAGACGACATCCGGTACGTGGTGCGCCACCTGCCCCTCGAGGACGTGCACCCGCACGCCTTCCGCGCGGCGATCGCGGCCGAGGCGGCCGCCCAGCAGGGCGCCTTCTGGCACATGCACGACATGCTGTTCACGCACCAGGACCGTCAGGAAGCCGAGGACCTCCGACGGTACGCCGAGGAGATCGGCCTGGACCTGGACCAGTACGACGCCGCCGTCGCCGACCCCGAGCTCGCCGAGCTGATCCGGCGCCATCAGCGCAGCGCGCACGACAGCGGTGCCCGCGGCACCCCGACCTTCTTCCTCAACGGGGTCCGGCACCGCGGCCCGCACGACGCGCGCACCTTGATCGCGGCGCTCGAGTCGACCGAGCTGGCCTCCGCCACGCGCCGGCGGTCCTGACCACGGTTCTCGGTCAGCGCGCGGATCGACAAGCCCCGCGTCCGGACGCACCGGTGCCGACGGGAACCTACTCCGCGAAGGCCTCGATCGGCGGGCAGGAGCAGATCAGGTTGCGGTCGCCGTAGACGCCGTCGATGCGACGGACCGACGGCCACACCTTCGCGCGCGCGCCGCCGGACGGCAGGCCCTGCGGGTAGACGGCGACCTCGCGCGAGTAGGGGTGATCCCACTCGGTCACGAGGCACTCCGCGGTGTGCGGGGCGCCGCGCAGCGGGTTGTCGTCCACCGGCCACTCGCCGGAAGCGACCCGCGAGATCTCCGCGCGGATGGCGATCATCGCGTCGCAGAACTCGTCGATCTCGCCGAGCGACTCGCTCTCCGTGGGCTCCACCATGAGCGTGCCCGCGACGGGGAAGCTCATGGTCGGCGCGTGGAAGCCGTAGTCGGCCAGGCGCTTCGCGACGTCGTCGATGGAGACGCCGGTCTCCTTGGAGATGCCGCGCACGTCGAGGATGCACTCGTGCGCCACGCGGCCGTTCTCGCCCGTGTAGAGCACCGGGAAGGAGTCGTTCAGGCGCGCCGCGATGTAGTTCGCGGAGGCGATCGCGGTGAGCGTCGCGTTGCGCAGGCCCGAGGCGCCCATCATCCGGATGTACGCCCAGGTGATCGGGAGGATCGAGGCGCTGCCGAAGGGCGCGGCCGAGATCGTCGGGCCGTTCCCGAGCGACGGCTCGAGCGGGTGCCCGGGCAGGAAGGGCGCGAGGTGGCTGCGGACGCCGATCGGGCCCACGCCGGGGCCGCCGCCGCCGTGCGGGATGCAGAAGGTCTTGTGCAGGTTCAGGTGCGAGACGTCGCCGCCGAACTTGCCGGGCCGCGCGAGCCCGACCAGCGCGTTCATGTTGGCACCGTCGACGTAGACCTGACCGCCGGCCTCGTGGACCGCGCCGCAGATCTCCCGCACCTCGTGCTCGTACACGCCGTGCGTGGACGGGTAGGTGATCATGATCGCCGCCAGCTCATCGGCGTGCTTGGCGATCTTCTCCTTGAGGTCCGCGGTGTCCACGTCGCCGGACTCGCGCGAGGCCACCACGACCACGCGCAGGCCCGCCATTACGGCCGACGCCGCGTTGGTGCCGTGCGCCGAGGAGGGGATCAGGCAGACGGTGCGGTGCGCGTCGCCGCGCGAGAGGTGGTAGTTGCGGATCGCGAGCAGGCCCGCGTACTCGCCCTGCGAGCCGGCGTTCGGCTGCAGCGAGACGCTGTCGTAGCCGGTGATCGCGACGAGCCACTCCTCCAGCTGGGCGATCAGCGCGCGGATGCCCTCGGTGTCCGCGGCGGGCGCGAACGGGTGCACCCGCGAGAACTCCGGCCAGGTGATGGACTCCATCTCCGCGGTCGCGTTGAGCTTCATCGTGCACGAGCCCAGCGGGATCATCGAGCGGTCCAGCGCGATGTCCTTGTCGGAGAGCTTGCGCAGGTAGCGCAGCATCGCCGTCTCGGTGCGGTAGGCGTGGAACGCCGGGTGCGTCAGGAACTCGGAGGTCCGGTTCTCGATGTCCGACGGTGCCGCCTGAACCGGGCTCGCATCGAACGCCGCGAGGACGGCGGCGACATCGGCCGCGGTCGACGTCTCGTCGAAGGAGACGGAGACGTGGTCGTCGTCCACGCGCCACAGGTTGTAGCCGGCGGCCTTGGCGGCGGCGAGCACGTCGTCCGCGCGGCCCGGGACCTGCACGAGCACGGTGTCGAAGAAGTCGGCGTGCACGACGGCGTCGCCGAGCGCGGCGGCCAGCGCCGAGGCGCGGGCATGCACGCGGAGCGCGATCGCACGCAGCCCCTCGGGGCCGTGGTACGAGGCGTACATCGCGGCGAGCACGGCCAGCAGCACCTGCGCGGTGCAGATGTTCGACGTGGCCTTCTCGCGGCGGATGTGCTGCTCACGGGTCTGCAGGGCCAGGCGGTAGGCGAGGTTGCCGTCGGCGTCGACAGAGACGCCCACGAGGCGGCCGGGGATCTGGCGCGCGTGCTTCGAATGCACCGCGAGGTAGCCGGCGTGCGGGCCGCCGAAGCCGAGCGGCACGCCGAAGCGCTGCGTGGTGCCGAAGCAGGCGTCCGCGCCCTGCTCGCCGGGAGGCGTCAGCAGAGTCATCGCCAGCAGGTCGGCACCGACGGCGACGAGCGCGCCGCGCTCGTGGGCACCGTCGATCACGGACTGCACGTCGGCGATCCGGCCCGAGGCGCCGGGGGTCTGCAGGATGACGCCGAAGAACTCGCCCTCGGGCAGGCCGGTGGTCACGTCGTGGACCAGCACCTCGATGCCCAGCGGCTCGGCGCGGGTCTCGATCACGGCGAGGGTCTGCGGGAAGACGTCGCGGTCGACGACCAGCCGCGGGCTCTTGGACTTGCCGGCGCGGCGCAGCAGGGTCATGGCCTCGGCGGCGGCGGTCGCCTCGTCGAGCATGGAGCTGTTGGCGATCTCCATACCGGTGAGGTCGGAGACCATCGTCTGGAAGTTGAGCAGGGCCTCGAGGCGGCCCTGGCTGATCTCGGGCTGGTACGGCGTGTAGGCGGTGTACCAGGCCGGGTTCTCGATGATGTTGCGCAGCAGCACCGGCGGGGTCAGCGTGTCGTAGTAGCCGAGGCCGATCATGGTGCGGTCCACGGTGTTGCGGTCCGCGAGGGCGCGCAGCTCGGCGAGGGCGTCGTGCTCGTCGATCGGGGCCGGCAGGGCTCCCAGGCCGTTATCGGCCTCCGGGTCCAGGATGGCCGACGGGACCGCGGCCCGGGCCAGGTCGTCGAGGCTGTCGACGCCGATGACGCGCAGGATCTGCTCGAGCTCGCTCGCGTCGGGGCCGATGTGGCGCGCGGGGAAGTTGCTCGCGGGAGTGGTGTCGGACACTGGGGACCTCCGGGCCGGGTGCCCTCTCCCTCAGTCGCCGGCGGCTCCAGAGGCGCCCAACCCACGTGGTCCTGGTGCCTGAGAGATTGACGGAGAGGTGTTGCTCCTTCGGCGCCCATGGGCCCGTGCTCGACGGTGCCCGCTGGGCTCTCCCACGCGGTGTTGCGACGCAGGAAGATTCTAACGCATTTCAGCAGGACGCCCGTACGGTGAGGTCACGCCGGGAGCCGGGACTCCACGACCGCCACCGCGGCGTCGAGTCCGCCCAGCTCCGCCAGCTCCGCCGCGAGCTCCCCCGCCCGGCCCGTGAGCGCGAGCGCCGTGTCGCACGCGGCCCCGAGCGTTGTCCCCGAGAGCTCCTCCGGGACCGGCACGGCGATCCCCGCCGCCGCGAGCATCGTCGCGTTCTCGAACTGGTCGGCGGCCTGCGGCGCGGTCACGACGGGCGTGCCGGTCAGCATCGCCTCGCTCGACCCGCCCATCCCGGCGTGCGTAAGGAGGACGTCGGTCTCCTGCAGCACCGCGACCTGGTCGATCCACGGATACACCTCGGCGTTCGGCGGCACGGACCCGTCGCTGGCGGTCACCGTCGCCGGATCCGTCCTGCCCCCGACCTGCAGGATCACGCGCCAGCCGGGCCGCTGCGCGGCGAGGTCGCAGGCGGCGCGGTAGGTCGCGGGCTGGTCGGTGAAGGCGGAGCCGAAGGAGACCAGGAGCGTCGTCCTGCGGTCCGTCCCGCCCGACGGTGCCGCGGGCGCCTCCGGCAGCCGGCGCGCCGGGCCGGTGAACGTGTACCGCGAGCGGTCCACCCGGTCGGCGTTCGGCTGCATGGACGGCGCGATGAGGACGAGCGAGTGCTCGACGTTCCCGGTGAAGGCCAGCGAGTCCTCGTGGATCCCGTGCCGGGCGAGGAGAGCGTCCTGCCGGGCGAGCATGGCGACGCCGCGGGGATCGGTGCGCAGCAGGGTGTGGAAGTCGGCCATGTCCTCCTCGTAGCCCTCCCAGGCCACGTAGGTCGGCGAGACCTGCAGGGTCGGGATCCCCCACGTGCGGGCCAGGACCACGCTCATGGACCCGGCGATGTCGTAGAGGATCAGATCGGGGCGGTCGTCCTCGTAGAGCGCGAACCACCGCGGCAGCTGGTTCTCGTACTCGTCGGCGAACAGGGTGAGCTGGTCGATGACGTCGCCGCCGTAGGCCTCGGCGTCGTCGGTCCCCGCGGCGTCGCCGATCTTCGGGAGCACGGAGTCGTAGGCGCGGAACTCGGCGCCGGTGGGTTCGATCGTGGCCCGCATGGACGGGTCGTTGGCGTAGGTCACCCGGTGGCCGCGCCGCACGAGCTCCGCGACCAGGTCCAGCGACGGGAGCACGTGGCCCGGGGCGGGGATGGAGAACATCGCGATGTGGGCCATGCCGCACACGTTAGGCCCCGGGGCGGTGCCGGGGCGAACGACTTTCTCGAGGGCGACTATCCGGTGGCGCGGGCGCGGTTGCGGCGGCGCGAGGCCAGCTCGTCCTCGGGGGCGGCCTCGGCGGCCACGCCGTCGGCGCGCTCGCCGGGGAAGTCGGCGATGGTGCCGGTGAGCTCGCGCATCGCGCCGGAGACGGCGATGCCGAAGACACCCTGGCCGTGCTGCAGGAGGTCGACGACCTCCTCGGCGCTGGTGCACTCGTAGACGGTGGTGCCGTCGGAGAAGAGGGTGATGCGCGCCAGGTCCTCGACGCCGCGCTGGCGGAGGTGGTCGACGGCGACGCGGATGTTCTGCAGCGAGATGCCCGTGTCGAGCAGGCGCTTGACGATCTTCAGGACGAGCACGTCCTTGAAGGAGTACAGGCGCTGGGTGCCCGAGCCGCCCGCGCTGCGGATGGACGGCACGACCAGCGAGGTGCGGGCCCAGTAGTCGAGCTGGCGGTAGGTGATGCCGGCGATCTGGCAGGCGCTGGGGCCGCGGTAGCCGAGCAGCTCGTCCGGGATGGTGTCGTTCGGGAACAGGCCCGGGGCGATGTCGTCGAGCGAGCCCTGGGTGCCCACGGCGTTATCCGCCTGCGGCGCGTTCTGCCCGGTGCCGTCCTGATCGGTCACTGCCGTCTCCCTCATGAGGTCCGTGCGCACTCCTGAGAGTACGCCTCCCGCGTGGAGGCCGTCGGTGTAATTCCCTCGGTGCCATTTCCGCGGTGTTCGGCGTGAACGCTAGGGCCCGGAGAGCGCCGAATCAACGCGACACACCGACACCCTCAAGTTGAAGTTGAGGTCGAGATCGAATCGTGACCTCGCGGCGGCCCCGGATCCGCGCCGGATTCAGGAGTCGCCCGGCGCCTTGAAGTCGTCCGCGGAGATCGAATCGAGGAACTCCTTGAACGCCTCGACCTCCTCGTCGGCGGGCGGCTCCTCGCCGGATTCGTCTGCCTCCGAGGCGATCTCCTCTTCCGGGAGCAGGAGGCCCGCCTCGGCGAGCACCTCCTCCTCCGCGAAGATCGGGACCTCGAGCCGCACGGCCATGGCGATGGAGTCCGACGGCCGGGCCGAGACGGTCTGGTCACCGTCGAGCACGAGGTCCGCGAAGTACGTGCCCTCCTGGAGCCCTGTGATGCGCACCTCGGTGACCGAGCGCCCCAGGGTCTCGAGCAGGTCGACGATGAGGTCGTGCGTGAGCGGGCGGCGCGGCACGACGCCCTGCAGCTTGATCGCGATCGCGGTGGCCTCGCCCTGGCCGATCCAGATGGGCAGGTACCGGGGGCCGGAGACCTCCCGGAGGAGCAGGACGGGATCGTTCTGCGGCGGGTCCATCCGGATGCCCGCGACGGTCATCTCGATCATGGTTCCAGCTTACCGGCGCGGCAGCGGGATCGAGCGCCGACGCCCGGTTCGGGAGCGCAGCGAGCCGCCCCCCGGGACGGCGTCAGCGCACCGCGTCCTTGACGGCGGCCTTGACCAACTGGGTGTGGAAGGTGACCGACAGGGCGGCCAGCTCACGCACCAGCTCGGCCGCGCGCTCGGCGGCACCCGCGTCGCCGCCGCGGGCGACGGGGTTGGCGATCTGGGCGATGAGGCCGGCCTCGCGGTCGGCCGAGGTCTTGAAGGCGCGCAGGTGCCGCGCCTCGAGGCCGTACTCGGCGAGGGCCTTGGCGGCCTGCACCAGCGCGACCGCGTCCTCGTCGAAGAAGCCAGCCTTGCCGGAGGTGAGCAGCGCCGAGCGCTCCAGCTCCCGCAGGAAGGCCTCGTCGGCCCCGGAGCGGGCGAGCAGGTCGGCGCGGCTGATCCGGGTCTGCCGGCGCGCCGAGAAGTCGGTGGCGGGCGCCGTCTTCGACGACACCGCGGCGAGCGCGCGGGGCGCACGCGGAGCGGGGCCCTCGACGGCCTCGCCCCGATCGTGCGCGTCCAACTGCTCCTTGATGATCTTCAGCGGCAGGTAGTAGTCGCGCTGCGCGGTGAGCAC
Source organism: Tsukamurella sp. USMM236 (assembly GCF_037148755.1). Lineage (NCBI taxonomy): Bacteria > Bacillati > Actinomycetota > Actinomycetes > Mycobacteriales > Tsukamurellaceae > Tsukamurella > Tsukamurella sp. USMM236. Next base: position 43,647 of record NZ_JBBCSS010000002.1, on the reverse strand, counting down.
GTACTTGAGCCGCTCGCAATCCTTCGGCGAGAACCGCCGGTACCCCGACGGGGACCGGTCGGGCGTGACCAGTCCCTCCGACTCGAGGAATCGGATCTTGGAGATGGTCACGTCCGGGAACTCGTCACGAAGACGTTCGAGGACGGCCCCGATCGACATCGCGCTCGGGGCCGCCGGTTCCTGGCGTGGGGCCGTCACAGGGGTCAGCCGGCCGCCGGGACGAAGAAGACCAGACGGAACTTGCCGATCTGGACCTCGTCGCCGTGGGCGAGCGGCGACGCGTCGACCGGCTCGCGGTTGACGTACGTGCCGTTGAGGCTGCCCACGTCGACGACGGTGAAGCCGCCCTCGACCGAGCGGAACTCCGCGTGGCGACGCGACACGGTCACATCGTCGAGGAAGATGTCGCTGTCGGGGTGACGGCCGGCGGAGGTGGTCTCCTGGTCCAGCAGGAAGCGGGAACCCGCGTTCGGGCCGCGCTTCACCACGAGCAGCGCCGCGCCGGCCGGGAGGTTGTCGAGGCCCTGGACGGGCGCGTCGCTCTCGGGTCCGCCGGAGGCGTCCATCTCGCGGATGATGTCGGCGCGGAACACCGAAGTGGTCTCAACGGGGGCCGATTCGTTGCCCTTGTCGTTCTCGCTCACATCGCTCCTTCGTCAGTGATTACTGCACAGGTCTGTAGTTCACGACACCTGATGGACGTACGGTCCACGGTACCGCGCCCGGCGCCTCGGAGGCGGCCGGATTCGTCGGCTCTAAAGCCGTTCTAAGGAAAGGCGATCACGCCTCGGCGGTCAGCGCCTTGTACGCATCCGCGTCGAGCAGCTCGCCCAGGGCGGTCTCCAGGTCCTCGGGAGACGCGGCCTCGATCTCCACGATCCAGCCCTCGCCGTAGGGATCCGAGTTGATCAGGTCGGGGCTCGAGTCCAGCTCGCCGTTGATCGCGACGACGGTGCCCGACAGCGGTGCGTAGATGTCGGAGACGCTCTTGGTGGACTCCACCTCGGCGAACGAATCGCCGGAGGCGACCTCGGCGTCGTCCTCGGGCAGCTGCACGAAGACCACGTCACCCAGCTGATCCTGCGCGAAATCGGTGATCCCGATCCGCACCACGGTCTCGCTCTTCTTCAGCAGCCACTCGTGATCGGGGGTGTAGAGCAGTTCTCCGGGAAAGCTGGCGCTCAACGTGAGAGTTCCTTTCGCGAGGGCCACGCGGGCTGCGTAGCAGGTTCAACTTAGTGTGCCGCACCGGTGTCGAGCAACCGGCCCCCACGATTCCCGCGGTCACCTGCGCCGCATCGGGTTACCGCGTCGGCGCCGTCCGCAACGCCGACCTCGGCAGCACCACCGGGGTGCCGGTATCCGGGTCGGCGATCACCCGAGCGTCCAGGTCGAAGACCTCGCGCACGAGGTCCTCGGTGATGATCCGGCCGGGCTCGCCCTGGCGCACGATGCGCCCGTCGCGCATGGCCACGACGTTCGTCGCGTACCGCGCCGCGTGGTTGATCTCGTGCAGCACCGCGACCACGGTGCGTCCCGCGTCGCGCAGACCCCGGACCAGCTCGAGCACCTCGACCTGGTGCGCGATGTCCAGGTAGGTCGTGGGCTCGTCGAGCAGCAGGACGGGCGTCTCCTGGGCCAGCGCCATCGCGATCCACACCCGCTGCCGCTGCCCGCCGGACAGTTCCGCCACGCGCCGGTCGCGCAGCCCCGCCACACCCGTGGCCTCCATCGCCTCGGCCACCGCCCGCTGATCGTCGTGCGACCAACTGCCGAACAGCCGCTGGTGCGGGTACCGCCCGCGCGCGACCAGCTCGAAGACCCCGATCCCCTCGGGCGCGACGGGGCTCTGCGGCAGCAGCCCGACCTCCCGCGCGAGCTCGCGCGTCGGGCGCTCGCGCAGGTCCCGGCCGTCGAGCTCGACGGTGCCGGCCGCCGGCCGCAGCAGGCGCGCGAGGGCGCGCAGGAGAGTCGATTTGCCGCAGGCGTTCGGACCGATGATGACCGTGAGCTCCCCGTCCGGCACCTCCAGGTCGAGACCCTCGACGACGGTGCGGTCGCCGTACGCCAGGGTGATCGACCGCGCCGACAACCTGCTCGTCACATCAGTATCCCTTCTCATCGGCGACTCTCGACCGCCAGCAGCACCACGAGGTAGATACCACCGAGGCACACCGTGACGGCCCCGACGGGCAGGCTCACGCCCGGGATCACGTGCTGCGCCACAAGATCCGCGGCGACGAGCACCAGCGCCCCGACGATCGCGGAACCCACCAGGTCGACGGTCGCGCCACGCCCGGTGAGGCGCCGCGCGATCTGCGGGGCGGCGAGCGCGACGAAGCCGATCGGCCCTGAGACCGCGGTCACGGCGGCGATCGCGGCGACGCCGAGCACCACGAGTGCGAGCCGGACCCGCTCCACGGGCACGCCGGTGGCCGCCGCGGCGTCGTCGCTCAGTTCCATCTGCCGCATCCAGCGCTGGGCGACGGGTGCGCACAGCGCCACGAGCAGCAGCACCGCCGCGGCGGAGGCCACGGCGCGCCAGTCGACGGTGGCGACCGAGCCGGCACCCCAGACCGCGGCCGCGTAGGCGTCGTCGAGGTCGGCGGTCACCATGAACCACCCGTTGAGCGCCGTCAGGAAGGCCCCGACCGCGATCCCGACGATGATGAGGCGGAAGCCCTGCACGCCGTCACGGAAGGCCAGCAGGTAGACCAGGAGCGCCGCGCCGAGACCGCCCGCGAGCGCGCCGGCCGAGACCGCCGCGAATCCGGTGCCGCCCAGGAAGATCACGGCGATCACCCCGGTGAGCGAGCCGTGCGTGAAGCCGATGACGTCGGGGCTGCCGAGCGGATTGCGCGTCAGGGACTGGAAGACCGCGCCGCTGAATCCCAGTGCGGCGCCGAGGACCACGGCGGCGACGATCCGCGGCAGCCGCCAGTCGACGATCACCGTTGTGGTGATCCGGTCCGCGCGGCCGAGCACCACGTCGAGGACGTCGCCGAGCCCGAGCCCCTGCGCGCCGCGGGTGAGACCCCAGAGCGCGAGCGCGGCGATGAGCACGACGGCGGCCACGTCGACCGCGACCGCCCGGCGGGAGACGAGCATGCTGACCCGCCCCACCCGCACCGGGATCAATTCGCCGGCCGTCACAGCGCGCTCGCCCCGCGACGGCGCACGAGGGCGATCAGCACGGGCGCGCCGAGCAGCGCCGTCACGACGCCCACGTCGACCTCGTGCGGCGCCATGACCCGACCGAGCACGTCCGACCCGACGAGCAACGCAGGCGCGAGCACGACGGTGAAGGCGAGGATCCAGCGCTGGTCGGGGCCGGTCCACCAGCGGACCGCGTGCGGCACCATCAGGCCGACGAAGGCGACCGGGCCCGCCACCGCGACGGACGCGCCGCAGAGCACGGTGACGGCGACGACCACCAGGACGCGGGTGCGGCCCACCCTCGCGCCCACCGTGACCGCCAGGTCCTCGCCGAGCGCCACCGCGTTGAGCGGATGCGCGCAGAACGCGGCGATCACCAGGCCGGCCGCGATCCACGGGCCGGCGACGGCGAGCGACTCGGCGGGCCGGTCGGCGAGCGTGCCGACGCCCCAGAACCGCATGCGATCGAAGGTCTCCGTGTCGATCAGGCGCAGCGACTGCGTGAGGCCGCCCAGGACCGCGGCGAGGGCGACGCCGACGAGCGTCAGCCGCACCGGCGTCGGCACCGTGCGGCCCTGAGACGCGATGCCGTAGACGAGCACCGTCGCCGCGACCGCGCCGCCGAAGGCGAAGGGCAGGTACTGATCGACGCGGCTGATCCCGAAGGCCAGCACGCCCACCGCCACCGCGAAGCTCGCGCCGGCGTTCACGCCGAGGATCCCGGGGTCCGCGAGCGGGTTGCGGGTCAGCGCCTGGATGAGCGCACCCGCCACGCCGAAGCCCGCCCCGGCGACGACGCCGAGCAGCACCCGGTCCAGGCGCGCGTCGACGGCGGCGTGGGTCGGCGAACCGTCGGGGGCGGTGAGCGCCGGCCACACGGCCGACAGGCGCACGTCGCCCGAGCCGATCAGGAGCCCGAGCACGCACACCGCGCCGAGGACCGCCAGCGCACCGAGCCAGGCCGCGCCCAGCGGCACGCGCCGCCGCGAAACGGTCTGCGGGGCAGTCCGATCGGCGACGGCGTCGAGAGCTGCGGGGTCGCGCACCGTCATCCCGCACTCCTCCGCTCGCATCGCGTCACACCGTCCACCCCGGCTATTTTGCTAAGCCTAGCCTAAGGGTAGTTTCAGGCGATATGCCGGACCGTCCGGCGTTCCGATCCCTTCCGAGGAGTCACCGTGCCCCTACCGTCCCGATCCCCCGTGGCCTACCTGGCCGCGATCCTGACCGCCGTGCTCCTGCTGGCCGGCTGCGGCGGCGGCGCGGACGCCGACACCTCCGCGACCCGCACCGTCGCGACGATCCAGGGCGACGTGCACGTCCCGACCGCCCCGAAGCGGATCGTCGTGATCAGCAGCGCCCTCGCGGGCTACCTGTTCGACATGGGGCTGCCCGTGGCGGGCGTCGTCCCCCGCGACGCTGACCTCAAGGAGAACAGCACGGACATCCTCTGGACCGCGAAGGCGAAGGAGCAGGGCACCACGACGTTGCCCTGGACCGCCGACGGCTACGACCTGGAGGCGATCCTGGCCGCGAAGCCCGACCTGATCATCGGCGGCGGTGTCGGTTACCCGCTGGGACAGGCGCAGAAGGTCTACGACAAGCTGACCGCCATCGCGCCGACCGTCCTGCTCGAGAAGATGGACGCCTGGCAGGACCAGTACCGCTTCCTGGCGGAGAAGGTCTTCGACCGCAAGGGCGACTTCGACCGCGCCGAGGCGGCGTACACCAGCCGCATCGCCGAGGTGAAGTCCCGGATCACGCCGCCGCCCGGCCCGTCGGTCTTCCTGACCATCACCGCGCAGGGCCGCACCTACGTCCTCGACGAGGCCCGCGGCCTCCCCACTGTGTTCGCACAGCTCGGTATCCCCGCGGCGCCCCTGTACGCCTCGGGCCGGTTCAAGCCGTACACGCCCGGCGGCGACATGTTCCTGCTCTCGACCGAGCAGGTGAGCCAGGAGATCACGCAGCCGTCCGTGTTCGTGATGGGCTTCAACGCCAACACCACCGACGTCGCGGCGCTTCGCAAGAACCCGGTGTACGACGCGCTGCCCGCCTTCCGAGCCGGCCGCGCCTACGACCTGCCGTACTGGGCGCTGCGCAGCGACTACGACCAGGCGATGGCCACCCTCGACGTGGTGGAGAAGCTCTTCCGGAAGTGACTCACACCGGTGGCAGGCGGCGCGCTCCGAACCACGGAGCAGCGCCGCCCGTCGCGTCCGTCACCGGACCTTCGGCAGATCACGCACCACGAGCACCGTCTGCCACCAGTAGAGCACCAGGGTCCACCAGTACATGCCCAGGCCCCAGATGAGGAACGCCCAGCCCAGCGGGTGCATGATCGCGCCGAGCGTGTTGTCGAAGGTGCCGGCCAGCAGCATGGGCAGCGCGTACATGAGGGCGAAGGTCGCGGCCTTGCCCAGGTACAGCGTCGGCAGCGCGGTGATGCCGCGGCTGCGCAGGAAGGGCACCGTCCCGGCGAGCACCACCTCGCGGCCGATCAACAGCCCGATCACCCACCACGGCAGGATCCCCCGGATGCCGAAGGCGATGGGGACCGCGATCATGTAGAGCCGGTCCGCCGCGGGGTCGAGCAGCTCCCCCAGCCGCGTCTGCTGGTTCAGCAGCCGCGCGAGCTTGCCGTCGAGCCAGTCCGTGAACCCGGACACCATGAGCACCACCAGCGCCCACGCGTCGGCGTGCTCCACGAGGAGCAGCCACAGGAACAACGGCACGCCGAGCAGCCGGAGCACGCTCAGGGCGTTGGGCACGTTGAGCGGGCTCGGGGGCTTCCCCGGGGCCGACGGTGCGCCGTCGGCCTCGGGTGCGGACCGCCCGGGTTCGCTCATGGTCGACTCAGATCATTCCGAACATGTTCGCCATGCCCTTCGTGGCGAACGGATTGTCGTGGACCATGTAGGTCCAGGTCAGGGTGTTGCGACCGAGGTCGGCGCCGTCGAGGTCGATCCCGTCGTCGGTGATCTCGGCCTCCCGCAGCGTCTCCCGAGCGCGGCCCACGGCCTCGTCCGGGAGCTTGCGGAACTCCTCGATCACGAGCCGGTGGAACTCGTCCAGCGGCGACTGGCGGCCCAGCGCGCGCAGGTGGATCGTGGTCTGCACCTCGGAGACGAACGCGAGGTGCTCCGCCCAGGTGCGGTCGAGGTGGTACAGGAAGGCCTCGCGGGCCGCCTGCTCCAGCACCTCGTCGGAGATCCCCACCTCGCGCAGCTCAGCGAGCCGCTCCGGCTCCAGCTCGGCGAAATCCGTGAGCGGCCGGTCGGTGGTGAGCAGGGTGTGCCGCCGCGCCATCACGAGGTCGCGCTGCTGGTTGACCAGCTGGTTGTAGCGCCAGGTGTTGGCGTGCGTCTCCAGCATCCCGCCCTCGGCGACGCGCTGCGCCGAATCGAGCAGGTCGGCCGCCTTGCCGCGCGGGAACTCGCCGGTCTCGGGGTCGGCGCCGCCCGGCGGCCGCCCCCGCGGCAGGTGCCGCTCCACGATCGGGTCCTCGACGGAGGCGAAGATCACCGACGTGCCCGGGTCACCCTGACGGCCCGCCCGGCCGCGCAGCTGCTGGTCGAGGCGCTCGGTGTCGTGCAGGCCGGTGCCCACGACGGCGAGGCCGCCCAGCTCGGCCACCTCGTCGTGCTCTTCGCTCTCGTCGCCGGCGTCGTGGCCGCCGAGCTTGATGTCGGTGCCGCGGCCCGCCATCTGCGTCGAGACGGTGACCGCGCCCTTGGTGCCGGCATCGGCGATGATCCGCGCCTCGTCGGCGTCGTTCTTGGCGTTGAGCACCGTCGCGATCACGCCCGAGATCTTGAGCATGTGCGCGAGCTCCTCGGACTCGGCCACGTCGTGCGTGCCGATGAGCACCGGCTGGCCGGTCTCGTGCACCTCGCGCACGTAGTCGACGATGCCCGCGACCTTGTTGCCCTTGTTGTCGTAGACCCGCATGGGCTGATCGACGCGGACGGTCGGCGTGTTCGGCGGGATCTGCGAGACGCCCAGGTCGTAGAACTGGCGCAGCTGCTCGCCGGCGGCGATCGCGGTGCCGGTCATGCCGCACACCAGGGCGTAGCGCTGCAGGAGCGCCTGCACCGTGATCGTGTCGATGACCTCGCCGGAGTCGGTCTGCGAGAGCCCCTCCTTGGCCTCGACGGCCGCCTGCAGGCCGTCGGGCCAGCGCTGCAGCTCGGCGACGCGGCCGCGGGAGGAGTTGATGAGCTTCACCTGGCCGTCGCGCACGATGTAGTGCACGTCGCGCTCGACGAGCGAGTAGGCGTGCAGCGCGATGTTGACCTGCGGGAGCGTCGACGCGACGTGCGCGTCGGAGTAGAGGTCGATGCCGCCGAGCTCCTCCTCGACCAGCTTCGCGCCGTCGTCGGTGAGGAACGCGGACTTGCCGTCGGAATCGATCTCGTAGTGCTTGCCCTCGCGCAGCCGGGCGACGACCTCCATGATCGCGGCCTGCGGCACGTCGCCCCTGACGGAACCGGCCAGCACCAGCGGGATGAGCGCCTCGTCGACCAGGACCGAATCGGCCTCATCGACGATCGCCACGTCGGGCTTCGGGGACAGCAGGTCCTCGGCGCGGGTGGCGAGCTGGTCGCGGAGCACGTCGAAGCCGATCTCGTTGACCGAGCCGTAGACGACGTCCTTGGCGTAGGCCGCGCGCCGCTCCTCGCGGGTGGACGACTCGGCGACGTAGCCGACGGTGACGTCCAGCAGGTCGAAGAAGGGCTTCATCCACTCCGCGTCGCGCCGGGCGAGGTAGTCGTTCGGCGAGATCACGTGCACGGAGCGGCCGGCGAGGGCCATGCCCGCGGCGGCGACGGCCCCGGCGAGGGTCTTGCCCTCGCCGGTGGCCATCTCGATGACGTCGCCCTCGAGCAGCCGGTCGGCGCCCTGCAGCTGGACGTCGAAGGGACGCAGCCCCAGTGCGCGGTCGGCGCCCTCGCGGGCGATCGCGATAAACTTCGCGCGATCGTCCGACTTGGCGGCGTAGACGTCCAGCGCCAGCGCGGCGTCGGGGAACTCGTCGTCGGAGAGCCCCTGCGCCCACTCGTCGAATGCGGCGGACTGCTCGATCAGCGCGACGGACCGGGTCTGGTTCCGTGTGCTCTGCGCGCCGAGCACCTTCCACATCTTGTTGCTGAACCTGCCCACCGGACCTCCGCACTACATCACGCACTGTGAATCACTCGACCGCTTGCGCAGTCGAGACTACCGGTGCGTCAGAGTGCCGCGAAGTACGCCGTGGAGAAGCCCACCGAGCCGAGCGCGATGCGGTACATGTCGCGGTTGACGTTCTCGATCGTGTCGCGCGGGCTGTGATAGTTCGGGTCGAAGATGTCGCCGACGGTGCCGCCCCACTGCCGCTGCTGCTCCTCGGTCTTCTTGCCGTCCGCTCCCGTGTCCATGCCGCCGGCGGCGATGCCTGCGTCCTTGAAGGGCCCGTAGTCCGAGCGGCCGTCGAAGGCGGAGGCCTCGACCGGCACGTTGCGCCACGCGAAGTAGTTGCGGAAGACCTGCTCGATCACGCCCGATCCGGCCGGGCCTGCACCCCCCTCGAGCTTGGACGAGCCGTCACCGTCGAAGGTGAAGTAGCCGCCGTTGGGCGAGCCCAGCATGTCGAAGTTGAGGTAGCGCTTGATCTTCGACGCCTGCTCCTCGCTCAGCTCCTTGACGTAGTGCTCCGAGCCGACGAGGCCCTCCTCCTCCGCGCCCCACAGCGCGAAGCGGACCTTGTTCTTGACGTCCGCGCCCGCGCCGAGCTTGGCGGCGGTCTCCAGGACCGCGGCGGAGCCGGTGCCGTTGTCGTTGATGCCGGGGCCCTCGGTGACGCCATCGAGATGCGCGCCGACCATCTGCACGTTGGCGTCGTCACCCTTGGTGGTCTCCGCGAGGATGTTCCAGGTCTTCGCCTTCTGGGTCTTCGCGTCGACGGTGAGCGTGATGTCCTGGCCGTCGGCGATCGACGCGTCCTGCGCGACGCCCACGACGGCGATGGAGGCACCGTCGTCGAGGCCCAGCGTGCCGCCCTTCCAGTCGCCGGCCTGGTTGTTGGTGATGACGAGCGCCTTGGCGCCCTTCGCGGCAGCGGCCTTGTACTTCTCGCCGAAGGTGCACTTTCCGCGCTGCACCACCGCGATCGAGCCCGCGGTGACCTTGGCGAGGTCGGCGTCGGTGCAGCCCTGCGTGCCGGTGACGACGGCCTTGGCGGTGACGGTGCCCTCGGTGGCGCCCGAGAACGAGAGGGCCGCGGCCTTCACGGGCGCGCCGGCGGCCTGCACGTCGACCTTGGACGCGGACCAGACGGCCGTCGAGAACTCCTGGCGCTGCGGGGTGTAGCCGGCGTCGCGGAGCACCTTCTCGGCGTACTCGACGCTCTGCTCGTAGCCGGGCGAGCCCAGGGCGCGGTTGCCCCCGTTGCGGTTCGCGATGTCCTGGAACGCCTCCAGGTGCTTGACCGCACCGTCGAGCGTGACCGCGTCGGCGAGCGCGCGGGCCTTCTCCGTGGCGCCGGCGTCATCGGCTCCGCCCGCGGGCGCGGGGCGGTCGACGCTGCTGGGAGCGGCGTTCGACGAGGACCCGGCGGCCGTGCTCGACGACGCCGCGTCGTCGCCCGACGTGCCGCAGCCCGCCGCGACGAGGCTCACGGCCGCCAGCGCGCTGACGACCCGGACGGTGGTGGACTTCTTTCGCCTGTGCAACATGCTCCCCATTAGATACACAACAGGGGGACGATTGCGGGGTGAACGAGCACACTTACTCCGTCGAAGTCGAATGGTCCTCGGCCGAGGGCACGGCCGACTACCGCTCCTACCCGCGGGAACACCGGCTCAGCTCCGCGGCGGCGGCGTCGATCGCCGCCTCGGCGGACCCCCACTTCCGCGGCGACCCCGCGCTCTGGAACCCCGAACAGCTCCTCGTCGCGGCGGCGGCGAACTGCCACATGCTCTCGTACCTCGCGCTGTGCGCGCTGCGGGGCGTCGTGGTGCTCGACTACGTGGACGCCGCCGTCGGCACGATGGTCGAGACGCCCGGCGGCGGTGGGCGATTCACCTCCATCGACCTCCGGCCGCGGGTGGTCCTCGCCCCGGGCGCCGACGCCGAGCTGGCACGGGCGCTGCATCACGAGGCGGGCGAGCAGTGCTACATCGCGGCGTCGCTCAGCTGTCCGGTGACGCATGCGCCGGAGATCGCTCCCGGATAGGGCCCACTCAGGTCGCGTCGAGGTGCTCGAGCAGCATCGTGGTGATCGCCTCGGGCGCCTGCTCGGGCGCCCAGTGCGAGACGTCCTCGAGCATCTCGAACCGGTACGGCCCGCTGCAGTGCGCGGCGGTCCCGAGGGCGGCGACGTCGCCGAAGGCCACATCCTCGGTCGGCCAGACGTACAGGACCGGGGTGTCGACGGTGCCGAGGGCAGCCGGCGGGCGGCCGCTGCGGTACCAGTTCAGGGCGGCGGTGAGGGCGCCCGGCTCCTGCAGGCGCTGGACGTAGTCGTCGACCGAGTCGCGGGGCACGTCGCGCCCGAAGATCTGCCGCAGCGCGCGGGCGTCGTCGGCGAGCATGGCGTTCTCCGTGGCCGGGGTGGCGCGCCATTCCGTCATGTACCGCGACCGGTTGGCCTGGTCCTCGTCCGTCTTCAGCGCGACGGCGAGGGCGGCCGGGTGGGGCGTGGAGACGACGGCGAGCGAGCGCAGCCGGTCCGGGTGGTCGGTGGCGGTCCACCAGGCCACCGCGCCGCCCCAGTCGTGCCCGACGAGGTCGAACCGCTCCCAACCGAGGGCGTCGGCGATCGCCACCACGTCGCCGATCAGCTCGGAGATCCCGTACTCGGCGGGCCGTTCGGGCCGCACGCCCGGCGAATAGCCGCGCTGATCGACCGCGACCGCGCGGAATCCGCGCTCCCCCAACACCGCGACCTGGTGCCGCCAGGCGATCGCGGCCTCGGGGAAGCCGTGCAGGAACAGCACGGGACGTCCGTCCTCGGGGCCGGCGGCGATCGCGTCGAAGGAGCCCGCGGCGGTGGGGATGCTCAGGTGTTCGGTCACGGATGTTCACGGTAGGCCACGCGCCTGTCGGTGGCCCGTGCCAGAGTGGCGCCATGACCGAACTCAGCACGCTCTCCCCCGCCGAACGGCACCGCGCCGCCGCGGCCACCTTCGCCGGCATCGCCGGCGCGATCACCGACTGGGACGCGCAGACGCCCGTCCCCGAGTGGAAGGCCCGCGAGGTGGTCGGCCATCTCGTCGAGTGGCTGCCCGGGTTCCTCGCCATGAACGGCGTGGAGCTGCCCGGCGCCCCCTCGGACGCGGCGGAGCCGGCGGCGGCCTTCGGCCAACTGACCGAGGCGGTGCAGGCCCTGCTCGACGCACCGGACGCGTCGCGGGTGCTCACCACGCAGATGTTCGGGGAGAAGCCGCTGGACGCGCTGGTCGACCAGTTCTACACCGCGGACGTCTTCATGCACTCCTGGGACCTGGGTCGCTCGAACGGCATCACCCCGGATCTCGATCCCGCGTTCGCGAAGGCGCTGCACGGCGGGCTCGAGTCGATGGGGCCGATGCTGCAGGAGTCGGGCCAGTTCGGCGCGCCGATCCCCGTGCCCTCCGGCACCGACGAGGTGACCTCGCTGATGGCGTTCATCGGGCGGGATCCGGCGTTCGGGAGGTGACAGCGGGTGGCGCCGCGCTCGGCGCCACCGCCGGTCCTCACTTCGTGATCTGCAGCCCGGTCAGGATCGCCTGCGAGTCGCGCCGGTAGAGCGGATCGTCGGGCATCTTGGACTGCACGGTGATGGTGACCGACCAGAGGGTCACGCCGTCGGGGATGGAGACCGCGAGGGTGGTCGACTTATGGTTCGGGGTGCTGCCGGGCATCGTGTAGGTGACAGTGGTGCTCGGGTAGCCGCAGAGGGTGCCGGGCACGGGCTGCAGGCCCGTGACCTTGAGGCCCTGGCGCAGCGAGTCCACCTGGGAGTCGAGCGCCTGCTGGGCGGTCATGCCCTTGGCGTTCTCGAGTGTGATCACCGCGTTCGCGGCGAAGGCGTCGCTCACCAGGTCCTTGTTGACGATGGCGCCGCGGATCACGTCGGAGTCCTGGGAGGTCTCCCGCTCCCATCCGGCCGGCTGCGGCAGCCCGAGCACGGGCTCCCCCGCCGCCTTCTTCGGCAGCGTCAGCACCCGGCCCGAGACCGCCGCGCAGTCGCCGGGCTTGGCCGCGGTGGACGCGGCGGCGGACTGCGCTGCGGACGTGGTGGCGGAAGTGCTCGCCGCCACGGGGTCACCGCCGGTGGTCTGCGAGCATCCGGTGGCGCCGAGGACCACGACCGCCGGCACTGCGAGGACAGTGGCGAACTTCTTCACACGCTGATTCGTCATGTCCGGAACCGTAGCCGGGGCGCCGAATCGGTGCGCGTGAATCGGGGACGCGTCAGCGCGGAGTGAGCACAACCACGGGGATGTCCCGGTCGGTGCGCTTCTGATAGCCGTCGTAGCCGCTGTAGACCTTGGTGATCTGCGGCCACAGCTGCGACTTCTCGTCCGGGTCGGCGGCCTTGGCGGTCCACGGGCTCGTGACCTCGTCGACGGTGATCTCCACGTCGGGATTCGCCGCCAGGTTCTTGAACCAGTCCGGGTTGTCCGAGTGCCCGCCCTTGGACGCGACGACCACGACGCGGTCGGGCCCGTAGATGGGCGCCGTGAGCATCGTCGAGCGACGCTGCCCGGACTTCCGGCCGATCGTGTGCAGTTCCAGGGTCTGCATGCCGAGCACGCGCTTGGGAAAGCGGCCGCCCGTGATCGCGAGCAGGGCGCGGTGCCCGTTCTCGAGACCCCACGCGCCGAGCTCGGTGACCTTGTCGGAAAGACTCATGGGCCCATCATGCATGGTGCAGCGCCCGGCCGCCCGCGGGCGGGTTCCCGTACGGTCGGGGCATGGCCCCGCGCTCCGTGCAGATCGTCCTGTTCGGCGGCTTCGAGCTGCTCGACGTCTTCGGCCCCGTCGAGCTGTTCGGCCTGCTGCCGGAGCAGTTCGCGGTCACCTTCCTCGCCCCCGGCGAGGCGCCCGTGCGCAGCTCTCAGGGCGTCACGGTCAACGCCGACCACACCTACGCCGCGGCACCCGCGCCGGACATCATCCTGGTACCGGGCGGCCTCGCCACGCGCGAGGTCATCACCGACGAGGCCTTCCTCGCCTGGCTGCGCGGCCACGGCACGGCCGCCCGGCTGGTGACGTCCGTCTGCACCGGCTCCGCGCTGCTCGCAGCGGCGGGCCTGCTCGAGGGATACCGCGCGACGTCGAACAAGTACGCCTTCCGCTGGGTCGAGACCTTCGGCAGCACCGTCGAGTGGGTGCCGCACGCCCGCTGGGTGGAGGACCGCGACCGCTGGACCTCGTCGGGCGTGGCCGCGGGGATGGACATGACGGTCGCCCTCATCCGGGCGCTCTACGGGGACGACGTGGCCGCGGAGGCGACGGGCATGGCCGAGCTCGACTACCGGACGGACTCCACGCAGGACCCGTTCGCGGCGCTGCACGGCCTATGACCGATGCCGGTGCGCCGGCCCGCCCGCCAGCCCCGCCGCAACGTGCGGGTGCAGGGCGATCGAATGGTCGTAGTACTCGTCCGTCATGGGCAGGTACGGGATCGGCTCCTCGGTCCCGACGGTGCCGAGCCGCTCGGCGAGACCGTCCGCGAGGCGACGCACACCGTCGGCGTCGATCCCGTGCACGTCCGTGATCAGATGCGGTGCAAGCGCTTCCATGCCCGTGTACCAGAAGGTGCCGTGCAGCAGCGGCCAGAACAGGTCCTCGACGTCGCCGCTGATACCGCGCGGCGAGATCGAGTTCGCCCGGTCGCCGGCGGTGACGACGGCCAGCGCCCTCCGGCCGGCGAGGCCCCCGTCGCCGTACTTACGGTTGCGCCCGGTGGCCGGATCCGGGACGTCGTAGGCGAAGCCCCGCTCGAAGACCCGGTCGATCCAGCCCTTGAGCATCGCCGGCGGGCCGTACCACCACAGCGGGAACTGCAGCACCACGAGATCGGCGGCGAGGAGGCGGCGCTGCTCCGCGCGGACGTCCGCGCCGCCCTCGTCGACCAGGACCGGGTCGAAGCCCTCCGCGTACAGGTCCGCCACGTCGACCGACCAGCCGTCCGCCCGGAGCCGTTCCACCCCCGCGTCGCGCAGCGTGGCCGTCAGCGATTCCGGCCGCGGATGCGCCGAGACCCAGAGTGCGTGCGCGTTCTCCCGTTCGTCGCCCATGTCAGGGCCAACCCCGCGCAGCGGCCGCTGATTCCATCGGCACCTGAGCGGCCTGCCCCGGAAACCGAAAAGTCCCGAGACACCGTGTGTCTCGGGACTTCTGGTCGGGCTGACAGGATTTGAACCTGCGACCACCTGACCCCCAGTCAGGTGCGCTACCAAGCTGCGCCACAGCCCGTGGCCGCTCTCGCGGTGCTGTAGGAGATTACCCCATGCCTCGCGCGGAGGAGAAATCGCCTGCACGCGGGGCTCAGCGCCGCATGTTGGCGAAGGGAAGCCGCCCGTGCTGCGCTGCGAAGGCGGCGAGCATGGAGCTCTCGGTGGGTGCGGCGTCGTCGTCCGCGGTCTCGCACCACGCGACGAGCAGGTCGCCGTGGTCTGCGAGCTGCCAGATCCGGCGGCCGCCCGAGTGCCCGACGCGCTCGCCCGCTCCGTAACGGCGGTACTCGTCGAGCCGTTTGCGCAGCCCGCGACGGCCGGCACCCGCCTTGCCGATGTACACGACCCGCTCCCCCGCGACCCAGCGCCGCTCGAGCTCGGCGACGGGCACCGTCGGATCCTTCCCTTTCCAGTGACCGGCGGGCGACACGTCCAGGAAGACGGGCGGCGCGTCGGACGGCCGCACGACCACGTAGACGCCCGGGTCGCGCGGCACGTCGGCCGAGGGCAGCTCGGCGAAGGGGATCCAGCCCGCGAATCCGGTCAGCGCGTCCACGCGCCCAGTCAAGCATCGATCGCAGTCGCAACGCCGGTGGAATCGGACGTTCCGCCCTACTGTGGACCCATGCGCACCCCGATCCGGCACCGCGGCGTTGCGATCGCGCTGCTCGCGACGCTCTCGCTCGCAGCGTGCGGCGGCGGCGGCGGCGCACCGTCGGAGACCGCGGCGCCGAGCGCGAGCGCCGGGCCCGCGCTCGACGACACGATCGCGACGGGGCTCGACGCGCCCTGGTCGATCGCCTTCGCCGACGGTGCGCCCCTGGTCAGCGAGCGGGACCGCGGCCGCGTCGTGGAGATCGTCGACGGCAAGCCCCGCGAGGTCGGCCGGATCGACGGCGTCGCGGCGCGCGGCGAGGGCGGCCTGCTCGGGATCGCTGTTCGCGACGGCGACCTGTTCGCCTACCTCACCACCGCGACGGACAACCGGATCGTCCGGATGCCGCTGCAGGGCGCGGCGGGCGCGCGCACCCTCGGGCCGGCGCGCACGATCCTCACGGGCCTGCCCGCGGCGTCGATCCACAACGGCGGCCGCATCGCCTTCGGGCCCGACGGGATGCTGTACGCCACCGTCGGCGACGCGGGACGACCCGACGACGCCCAGGACCCGCGGGCGCTCGGCGGCAAGATCCTCCGGATGACTCCCGACGGGGCGCGGCCCGCCGACAATCCGTTCCCCGATTCCCTCGTTTACAGCCTGGGCCACCGCAACGCGCAGGGGCTGGCCTGGGGGCCCGATGGCGCCCTGTACGCCAGCGAGTTCGGCCAGAACACCTGGGACGAGCTCAATCTCATCCGCCCGGGCGCGAACTACGGCTGGCCGGAGGTCGAGGGCATCGGGCGACGCGAGGGTTTCGTGGACCCGCTGCAGCAGTGGTCGACGTCGTCCGCGAGCCCGAGCGGGATCGCCGTCGTCGGCTCCGATCTGCTCATCGCGAACCTCCGCGGCGAGCGGCTGCGGACGGTCCCGCTCGCCGCGACCGCCACGGCGTCGGAGCAGTACCGCGCGAGCCTCGGGCGCCTGCGCGACGTGGTGCGCGCGCCGGACGGCTCCGCATGGATCCTCACGAACAACACCGACGGGCGCGGCGATCCGCGCCCCGGCGACGACCGGATCGTGCGTGTGCGCGGCCGTTAGCCCTGCTAGTCGCGGTGCATGCGCGGTACAGTGGCGTGCATGAAGCGTGCCCTCCTGGTGTCGGCGATGGTCGCCGGTGCGTTCGTGGTCGCCGTGCCCGCGGCCGCGGAACCGGCGGTGGACGCCGACCGCTATCGCACGGACGGGGGCGGGTACGCGTTCCTGTACCGCTACGACGGCGGCAAGCGCGTGTGCACCATCGCGTCGGATCCCACCACGGTCCGGTGCGGGATCTCCGCGCCGGCGGGCACCCGGATCACGGCGAAGAACCGCACCGTCCGGCCCGAGGCCGTCGAGGTCACGGACCGCGGCTGGCGCTACCTCGACACGCTGACGGTCCAGGAGCGCCCCCGCGAACTACCCGCGGGCGCCCGGCTGTCGGTGCACGGCGCCTCGTGCACCGCGCTGAGCGACGGCGGCCTGGAGTGCTCCGTCGACTCCGCGGGATTCACCCAGGACGACGGACGCTTCTCGACCCGCGGCCGCAAGCTCGGCTAGGAGTCCGCGCTACGCGACGAGCTTCGCACGCAGCCGGGCGATGACAGCGTCGTCGATCCCGAGGCCCTCGCGCACGTACGCGTCGAAGCCGCCGTACCGGGCGTCGGCCTCGTCGAAGGCCGCGGTCAGCGCCTCGGGGAAGACCCCCGCCAGCACCCGAGCGGCCTCGCCGATCGCCTCGCCCCGCTCGGCAGCGGCCCCGGCCGCGATCTTGTCGATCACGGCGGCGGAGTACTCGTTGGTCAGCAGGTAGTCGGCCATCACGTCGTCGGGCGAGACGCCCAGGATACGCTGCACGACCGCCGCGGCCCAGCCCGTGCGATCCTTGCCGGCGGTGCAGTGGAAGACCTGCGGGCGCTCCTCGTCGGCGACCGCGCGCACGAGCGCCGCGAACTGCGCGCGGGCGTTCTCCTCGCTGACGAACATGCGGTAGACGTCGGAGAGCAGCTCGCGGGCGCCCGCGGCGTCCTTGAGCGACTTGGGATCCAGCGCGCCGAGCTCGACGTCGTCACCGATCACGTTGAGCCGCACGTACCGCGCACCGTCGGGCACGACGTCGGGCTTAGGGGTCACCTCCACCGTCATGCGGAGGTCGAAGACGTCCGCCAGGCGGGCCTCCGCGAGGCGGGCGGGATCGATCGCCTCGGCGTCGAGGGCGCTGGACCGGAAGAGCAGGCCCCGGCGCATCCGGCCCCCGTCGGCGGGGTAGCCGTCCGCACCTGCGGCATCGCGGAAATTGTGCACGCACGAAGCCTAATCGACCGGGCCTGCTCGCCCGACGGTGACGTCGCTCAGGCCAGGCGCTCGAGGCTCCGGTGCGCCTCCGCGGCGGGCCACCAGGCCCGGGAACCGGGGGTAGCAAGGCCGTGCGGCAGCGCGAGCGCCAGGGCGATCGGGGCGTCCACGGGGACGTCGACGGGGACCTCGACGCGGGCGGCGAGCCGCGCACCGTCGGACCCGCGCACCAGCAATTGCCGCATGCGGGCCCCCGCGAGCCGGGCGCCGGGCCAGGCGACATCGGCGAGACGCGCGTGCGGCGGCAGCTGCCCCGCGACGTCGCACAGGACCACGGGGCCCGAGCGCACGAGCCGGCTGATCCGGCTCACCACCACGGGGTAGGCCGACGGTCCGCCGTCGGCCAGGGCGGCCGCCGGGACGCCTGCTATGAGGACCTCGTCGCCGTCCATCGCGGTGCCTTCGGGCCAGATCGTGGGATCGAAGGACCGGGCGATGCCGGCGCGGGCGAGTGAGGGCAGAACCTCCATCAGAGTCACGTCTACCGGTCTACTCGGGCCGCGGCGCAGGCGGAAGGTCCGGCGCCGTCAAGGTCGCGCTAAGACTGCGCGACCGCCACTTCGGCGCAGGGTAGGACACCCGCCTTGACGGCGGCCTGCACTGCGGCGTAATCCTTTTCGTTCTGGTCGGCGTAGGCGGTGGCGAACGTGGCCACAGCCTCGTCGAACTCGGTGGACTTGCCCAGGTACGCGGATGCCACGGCGGATTGCGGCGACTGGGCGTGCGCACGCGCCAGGACCCCTGCGCAGGATTGGCCGTAGCGCTCGAACTGATCGTGGGTCAGCAGTTCCGTCGCCACGGAGCCCTTCATGTCGCGGAACTGGCGCCAGTAGAAGTCGTGACCGCGCAACGTCGGGGTGAAGCCGAGGAACGAGTCGGCGTGCGACTGCAGGATCTGCTGCCCCGCCATGACCCGCCACGCCTGGGTGCCGGTGGCCGGCGCCCCGGGCGGCATGATCGACGGGCCGAGCTTGCCGTAGGTCTGCAGCACCGACTGGGTCGCCTCCTTGACCTGGAGGAACAGCGTCTCGGTGTTGCCTTCGGAGGTCTCACGCCCCAGCAGCACGATGAAACAGCGAGTACCGACGCTGCCGACGCCGACGACCCGCAGTGCCCAATCGAGCACGCGGAACTGCGCGAGCAGTGCGCGCGCATCGGGGCGGAGCGTGTCGAGATAGCGGTCGTAGACGCCCTCGAAGCCCTCCACCAGCTCCGCCGGAGCCGGAACCAGGGTGGGCGGATCGGCCACGATGTGCAGCTCGCCGTCCTCGCGGGTCGCAGTGATCTTCTCGACCATGCGGGCCGAGGTGCGCTTGCGAGCCTTCTTCGCGGTGTGCTGGATGAGGGCCTTGAGGGGTTCGTCGCCCGACGCGGCCGTCGTGAGCGTGTCCACGTCGACGGAGACGTAGTAGCGGTCCAGCGCGCTGAGCTGGACGAGCTCCGCGAGCGTGGTGCGGTACATCCCGACGGCACCGGCGACGGCGCTCTTCGCCTGGTCTTCGGTGTAGCCGTTCTCGCGCGCCGAGATCATGACGCTGCCGGCGAGCCGCTTCACGTCCCACTCCCACGGGGCGATCCCGGCCTCGTCGAAGTCGTTGACGTCGAACAGGAGCCGCCGCTCCGGCGAGGCGAACAGACCGAAGTTGGAGATGTGCGCGTCGCCGCAGCTCATCACGGTGAGCCCGGTGTTCGCCTCCCCCGCCAGATCGTGCGCCATGAGCGCCGCCCCGCCGCGGTAGAAGGAGAACGGCGAGTGCAGCATCCGGGAGATCCGCTCCGGCACCAGTTCCTGGATGCGGGTGCTGTTCTGCTCGCGGATGATGTCGACGGGGTCGCGGCCGTCCGGAGTGAATTCCGCCTGGGCGGACCGGGAGACGCGCTTGCGAAGGTCCTTGCCGTTCGGGGCATCTGCGCTCATGGTGGAAGATGCTAGTCCCGGCTCCGTGCATATCGGAGCGTTCTGAATAGCAAACCCCTGCCGAGATCCGTCGATTAGGTAACCCTAATTTTTGAGGCGTACGGTGGATGCCATGACTGAA
Source organism: Tsukamurella sp. USMM236 (assembly GCF_037148755.1). Classification (NCBI taxonomy): domain Bacteria; kingdom Bacillati; phylum Actinomycetota; class Actinomycetes; order Mycobacteriales; family Tsukamurellaceae; genus Tsukamurella; species Tsukamurella sp. USMM236. The sequence continues at coordinate 24,037 of NZ_JBBCSS010000002.1, read as the reverse complement.
TCGCGTACCGACACAGCTCCCGCACCCGCCCGCCGCGCGCGGCCGACCTTCGAGGTCACGGTCGTGCGCACCGAGACGATCGGCGCCCACCTCGTCCGCGTGATCGCCGAGGGCGAGAGTCTCGCCTCCTTCGGCGACCCCGAACTCCCCGGCCTGCCCAGCACGGACGCCTACGTCAAGCTCGCCTTCGGCGACGCGACCCGCACCTACACCGTGCGGTCCTTCGACCGTGCCGAGCGCCGGATCGCGATCGACTTCGTCGTCCACGGCGACGAGGGACTGGCCGGCCCGTGGGCGCGGCGCGCGCAACCGGGCGACACGATCACCATCATGGGGCCGGGCGGCGCGTACTCCCCCGACCCCGCCGCCGCGTGGCACTTCCTGGCCGGCGATCTCTCGGCGGTGCCCGCGATCGCTGCCGCCCTGGAGGCGCTTCCGGCCGACGCGCGGGGCGCCGCGATCATCGAGGTCGAGAGCGATGCCGACCGGATCGCGCTGACGGCACCGTCGGGCGTGGACGTGCGGTGGGCCGTCAACCCCGACGTGACCGACGTCGACTTCCTGGCGCGCCAGGTGGCCGTCGCGGACTGGCCCGCGGATCGCGCCACGACGCACGTCTTCGTCCACGGCGAGCGCGAGTCGATCAAGGCGATCCGCAAGGTCCTGCGCGAGCTGGCGGTGCCGCGCGAGCGCCTCTCGATCTCCGGCTACTGGGCGCGCGGCCGCGCCGAGGACGCCTTCCAGGCGGAGAAGCGCACGCCGGTCGGGCAGATCGACTAGGGCGTTCCAAGCAGGCGACGGTGCCACCGCGAGGCCCGTCGTGACGGCCATCACAGGCTGGTGCGCGACGTGAGTGTCGGCACAATGCACCGTGCCGGAGCATGGATTTCAGACAACTACGGATAATTTGTCTATCTGTGGATCTTGCACCGGTGCCCGGCTTCTCCCCGACGCACGCCCAGCTCCGGCGACGTGGCGTCGCGTTCAGCCTGTGCGCGGCACTTCTCGCCCTCGCGGTGTGGGGCGTGCAGGCACTGCGCCCGCAGGACGTCTTCACGCTCACCCTTCGCACGCCGACGGTGGCGGCCGGGATCGTCGAGGGCGCGAAGGTGCGGATCCAGGGGCTCGACGTGGGCTCCGTGACCGGGATCCGGTCGCTCGGCAATGCGCAGCAGGGCGTGACGCTGCGCCTCGACGGCCCCCAGGGCCGCAGCCTCACCAACAACGTGGAGGCGGCGTTCTCCGCGGGCAACCTCTTCGGCGTCTCCGAGGTGATCCTCACCCCGCACGAGGGCGGCGGCGCACTGCAGGACGGCGCCGAGCTCGCCCCGACGCGGCGGATCACCGACAACACGGTGTCGAACATGATCACCACCCTCGGCGACGTGAACGACGACGCCCTGCGGCCGCGCATGAGCGAGCTGCTGATGAACTTCGACGCCTCGTCGGAGGCGATGCTGCCGCTGCTCACGGCACTCGGGAGCGTCGCGCAGACGATGCAGGACACGCAGCGCCTCTCCACCGCTCAGACCTTCCCGACGGTGGTAGCCGCCCTCCAGGCCGCCGATCCCGCGCTCGCCGCGATGATCCCGGCGTTCCAGGCGGGCCTCGACCATAAGCCGCTCCACAACGGCGACAGCAAGAAGACGCTCGCCGTGCAGGACGGGCTCAACGACGAGCGCACCGGGCTCGTCGCCGGGCTGCAGGCGATCCTCACGCCGCAGGCGCTGGAGGGCCTGAAGACCGCGTCGCCGATGCTGGTGAGCCTGCTCCAGCCGATCCTCGCCGCGTTCCCGAACGGCAGCGCGACCGGCGTGGGGATCCAGCTGTCGCAGCTGATGGACAACGTACGCAAGGCCATGCCGAACACTCCGAACGGTCCGGTGCTGAACCTGCGTCTGTCGGTGGAGTACCCGGCCGTCGCGGCCGTGCTGCCGCCCGGCGTCGACGCAGTGAAGCCGGGTACGGCCGCGAAGCCGGGCACGCCGGCGAAGCCCGGAGCGACGTCGAAGCCCGCGTCCTCGACGCCCGCTGCCGCCTCGGCATCCGCGACCGCGACGCCCCGCTGACGCTCCCCTTCCGGGAGGCCGATCGCGCTGCTGGACGACTCTCGAATTCTGTCCGTTCCGGACACGCTGTCCGACCCGGACAGAATCCGAGATCGTGCCGCACGACGGCGTCGCCCCCTCGCCGATTGTTTCAAACAGTTGACACATTGCGAGGCCTCGTGATCAACTCCTTGTATCAAACACACGACACAAGGAGTCAAAATGCGTCGCTCCCTGATCGCCGCCCCCGCGGTCGCCCTCGCGGGCCTCGCCCTCGCCGGCTGCGGCGCCGTTTCGACGGTGACGAAGTACCCCGTCTCCGGCTCGATGGTCGCCCTGCCGGAGTGCGCCGGCGAGGACTTCATCGTCTACAACGAGGGCATCGGGCCCGCCATCAAGCGTGCGGGGCAAGGACTCGCCGAGCTCGACCAGCCCGTCAACTTCAGCGGCGCCTTCAGTGCCGACCAGGCAGCGGACGGACGGATCGCGCTCACGATCGAGATGTGCGGCCCCGGCGTCGGCCCGGACGGCACCCGGGACGGCGCCACGACCCTCGCGCGATCCTTCGCACGCACCGACGGCCTGCGCGATAAGCTCGGCAGCCTCCTGATCATCAACGGCGACAATGGTATCCGCATCGCCACCGCCCCATTCGACACAGCCCGATTCGCATCGGAGACCCCCGTCGCCGAACTCCGGTCCCAGTGGCGCGACGCCCCCAAGGAGAAGTGACCGATGTTCACAGCGATCTTCCTGCTGCCCCTCATCCCGCTGGCGATCGCCGCCGTGATCATTCGCGTGATCTACGTCCTGGTAACCACGGACGCCGCCGCGCCGCGCACCCCGGAGGCGCGCCGGGCATCTCGCTCAGTCGCGATCGCCCTCGGCCTCGCTGCCGTCCTGGCCCTCGCCGCGGCGATCGTGCTCATCGTCGACGACCGCCTCGGTCGAGGGCTCCTCCTCGCCTTCCCGGCGGCGCTCATCGTCCTCCAGCTCGGGCTCGGAGTCGCCACAGGAATCATCGGTTCGACTGTCCGCGCGCGCGAATCGGTCCGGATCGCGTCGCTCTCGCCGCGCACGATCGGCGTCACCGCTCCGAGGAAGCTCCTCGCGGCCACCGTGATCGGAGTGGTGATCGCGTTGGCGTTCTCCGCGATCGGCTGCGCCACCGCCTCGCCCGACGACGACGGTCTTTCCCGCGCCTTCGCCTCACCCGGCGAATACGGCGGCGTCGAGATCACGACTCCGTTCGCCGGCTCCTTCTACGCCATCCCCGCCGCGCTCGCCATCGTGCTGTCGACGATCCTCGCCGTGTCCACGATGTTCGGCGCCCGGAGGTGGGGCGCCCTGGACCAGGCTGAGCTCGACATCGCCCTGCGCGTGGGGATCACGACCCGCACGATCGCCGCGACAGCCATGGCCACCGGGTTCCTCCTCGTCGTCCTGGGCTGGTCTCTCACCCTCGCAGCGCTGCAGGTGGCGAACTCGTCGGACGATTCCACGATGTGGTGGATCGGGCGCATCGGATTCCCGCTGGGCGCAACGTACGGATTCATCCTCGGAATCTGGGCGTTCCTGGCCTTCCTCGTCCCCACTCGCACCCGACAGACGGGCGCAGCGGCCGTGCGCCTCCGGGAGGTCCGGCCGTGACCGGCCCCGCCATCGTGGTCCGCTCGGACGATCCACTACCGCCGTACGAGCAGATCCGGCGACAGATCGCGGGCGTGATCGCCTCGGGCGGGCTCCAGCCGGGCGACCGACTGCCCCCGTTGCGGCAGTTGGCCCGCGACCTCGACGTGGCGGTCGGCACCGTCGGGCGGGCGTACCGCGACCTGGAGGCCCAGGGCTGGGTGGAGTCGCGTCGCGGGCGCGGCACGCACGTGCTCACGCCGCCCACCGCCACCGTCGCGCCGCCCACCGAGGACCTGCACCGCCTGGCTCGCAACTATCTCGCCGCCGCCATGGAACTGGGCTTCACGCACCAGCAGGCGATCGACGCCGTACACCGGTGATATCCGGCCGGATCTCGTCGTCACACGAACCGAGCGACTCTCGGACCCGTCCACGCCGGGCAGCGTGTCCATAGTGGACAGAATCCGAGAGCGCAGTGATCCGGCCTACATCCCGGTTCGATAGTCGACCACCCGTGCCCTCGGCCCCGCCGAACCGTGACCGCTCAGGCGAGCGCGCGGTCGCGGGCGGGCCGCACCTGCAGGAGCAGAACCAGCCCCAGCGCGAGGACCACGATGATGCCGCCGATGCCGGCCCGGTCGGTGCCGAAGACGGCGACGAAGACACCGAACAACAGCGGCCCGAGGAACGAGGCCGCGCGGCCGGTGGTCTGGTACAGCCCGAACATCTGGCCCTCGCGGCCGGGCACCGTCATCCGCGCCAGCATGCTGCGCGCCGATGACTGGGCCGGGCCCACGAACACCGTGAGCATGAGCCCGAAGACCCAGAACATGGTCTCGCCGCTCACGAACAGCAGCACCGTCCCCGCGATCAGCATCCCCACGAGGCAGGTCACGATCACCGGCTTCGGGCCGATCCGGTCGTCGAACCGCCCGGCGATCACCGCACCCAGCGCGGCCACGACATTGGCGGCCACGCCGAACAGCAGCACCGTCGACTCGCTCATCCCGTATACGCTGTGCGCGAGCACCGCGCCGAAGGTGAAGGTCGCCGCGAGCCCGTCGCGGAACACCGCCGACGAGACGAGGAACCACACCACGTTGCGGTCCGCGCGCCAGAGCGAGCCGATCGTCGCGAACAGGTCGCGGTAGGCCCCGGCGATCCCGCGGCGGGGCGCCGCGCTCGGGTCCGCGGGGAGCTCCGGCACGAGGAAGAGCACCGGCAGCGCGGAGATCGCGAACCACGCCGCCGCGAACAGGGCCACGAGCCGGATGTTCAGCCCGCCCTCGGTGGGCACGTCGAGGAATCCGCGGGTCGGCCCGTCGCCCGCGATGAAGCCGAAGTTGCAGATCAGCAGCAGCACGATCCCGCCGAAGTAGCCGCAGGCCCAGCCGATCCCGGACACCCGGCCGATCGTCTCCGGCGTGGAGACCTGCCGCAGCATCGCGTAGTACGGCACGTTCGCCAGCTCGAAGGCGGCGGTCCCCACCGCGAGGAGCAGCAGGCCGAGCCACAGGAACTGGTACTCGTCGCGCACGAAGAAGCACGCGGCGGTGCACAGCGTGACGACGGCGCTCCACACGGCGAGGGAGAACCTCCGCCGGCCCGCGGCGTCGGCGCGACCGCCGAGGACCGGCGCGGTCAGGGCGACGACCACGCCGGCGGCGGCCATCGCCCACGACAGCCAGCTGGTGGCACTGATCGGGCCCGGGAGGTCCTCGCCGACGGCGCCGGTCAGGTACACGGTGAAGATGAACGTGGTCATCACCGCGTTGAACGCGGCGCTCCCCCAGTCCCACGCGCACCACGCCGCCACCTGGCGGCGCGGTACGGGCGCGGCCGGGACCTCCACCGCCGTCACGGCGTTACTTCTTCGCGCGCTTCTCGCGGACCCGGACGTTCACCCGCACCGGCGAGCCGTCGAAGCCGAACTCCTCGCGGAGCCGGCGCTCGAGGAACCGCCGGTAACCGGCCTCCAGGAACCCGGAGCTGAACAGCACGAACGTCGGCGGACGCGTCGCTGCCTGGGTCGCGAACAGCACCTTGGGCAGCTTGCCGCCGCGCAGGGGCGGCGGGGTCGCGGCCATCACGTCGCGCAGCCAGTTGTTGAGGCGGCCCGTCGGGATGCGCTTGTCCCACGACTCGAGCGCGGTATCGATCGCGGGCACCAGCTTCTGCATGGCGCGCCCGGTCTGCGCGGAGATGTTGACCCGCATCGCCCAGGGGATCTGGACCATCTCGCGGTCGATCTCCTTCTCCAGCTGGTACCGGCGGTCCTCGTCGACGAGGTCCCACTTGTTGTAGGCGATCACCAGCGCGCGGCCCGATTCGACCACCATCGACAGCACCCGCTGGTCCTGCTCGGTGATCGGCTGCGAGGCGTCGATCAGCACGATCGCGACCTCCGCGGCCTCGATCGCGCCCTTGGTGCGCAGCGAGGCGTAGAACTCGTGCCCGCTGGCCTGGTTGACCTTCTTGCGCAGGCCCGCGGTGTCGATGAACTTCCACGTCCGGCCGCCGAGCTCGACGAGCGAGTCCACCGGATCGACGGTGGTGCCGGCGACGTTGTCGACGACCGACCGGTTCTCGCCGGTGAGCTTGTTGAGCAGCGAGCTCTTGCCGACGTTCGGCTTGCCGATCAGCGCGATGCGGCGCGGACCGGTGCCGCCGGTGCCCTCGCGGGGCGTTTCCGGCAGCTTCTCCAGGATGACGTCCAGCAGGTCACCCGTCCCGCGGCCGTGTGCGGCCGAGATCGTGTGCGGCTCACCGAGGCCCATCGACCACAGCGTCGCGGCCTCGGCCTCCGTGCGCTGGTCGTCGACCTTGTTGGCCGCCAGGATCACGGGGGTCTTGGAGCGGCGCAGCACGCGGGCGACGGCTTCGTCGGTCGCGGTGGCGCCGACGGTCGCGTCCACGACCACCACGATCGCGTCCGCCGTGCGCATGGCGACCTCGGCCTGCGCAGCGATGGACTGCTGCATCCCCTTGGCGTCCGGCTCCCAACCGCCGGTGTCCTGCACCAGGAACCGTCGGCCGGCCCAGTTGGCCTCGTAGCTGATCCGGTCGCGGGTCACGCCCGGGATGTCCTCGACGACGGCCTCGCGGCGACCGAGGATGCGGTTGACCAGCGTCGACTTGCCCACGTTGGGGCGGCCCACGATCGCGACCGTCGGCAGGCGCATGGCCTCCTGCGCGGCCTCCGCCTCGAGATCGGCGAAGTCGCCCTCGTACTCGGCGAAGTCGCCCTCGTCGTCCCAGGTGCCGTCCGCGGCATCGGAGCCGGCGTACTCGAACTCGTTGTCACTCATCGCGTGACCTCCTTATCGCGGGAGGCGCTCAGCGCGCGGTCGGCCGTCTCGGCCACCGCTGCGACGGTCTCCTCCAGGTTCATGTCCGACGAGTCCAGCTCGATCGCGTCCTCGGCCGGGCGCAGCGGCGAGATCTTCCGCGTCGAGTCCAGGCCGTCGCGGCGCTGCACGGACGCCAGCACCTCGTCGTAGTCGCTGGGCAGCCCCAGCTCGGTGTTCTGCGCGTGGCGGCGCTGCGCGCGCGCCTGCGCCGAGGCCGTCAGGTAGATCTTCACCGGCGCGTCGGGGAAGACGACGGTGCCGATGTCCCTGCCCTCCACCACGATCGGCGAATCGTCGTCGGCGGCGATGGCCCGCTGGTACTCCACGAGCTGCTCGCGCACCTCGGGCACCGCGGACACGGCCGACACGGCGGCGGTCACGTCGTCCTCGCGGATCCGGCGGGTGATCGAGATCCCGTCCAGCTCCACCTGCTCGGCGAGCGGATCGCAGCCCATGGCCAGCGGCAGGTCCGCCGTGGCCGCGGCGATCGCGGCCGGGTCGGTGAGGTCGACCTCCCGCTCCAGCGCCCAGACGGTGGCGGCGCGGTACATCGCGCCGGTGTCCAGGTAGCGCGCGCCGAGGTTCTCGGCGATGCGCCGGGCCACCGTCGACTTACCGGTCCCCGAGGGGCCGTCCATGGCGATCACGAGGGTCACAGTCCCACCGCCTGGTACAGCGCAGACACCTCGTCGCGGCCGAGGACGCGCAGCGAGCCCGGGCGCTGATCGCCCAGGGCCACCGACCCCACGTGCGTGCGCACGAGGCGCTCGACGGGGTGCCCGACCTCCGCCAGCAGCCGCCGGACGATGTGCTTGCGGCCCTCGTGCAGCACGACGCGGACCATCGAGCGGCCCTCCGACGCCTCGAGCACGGAGAACTTGTCCACCTTCGCGGGGCCGTCCTCGAGCTCGACGCCGGAGCGCAACGTATTGCCGAGCCGGCGCTGCACCTCGCCCTGCACCCACGCGAGGTAGGTCTTCGGCACCTCGTAGGAGGGGTGCATGAGGCGGTGCGCGAGGTCGCCGTCGTTGGTGATGAGCAGCAGGCCCTCGGTGTCGGCGTCGAGGCGGCCGACGTGGAAGAGCCGCTGGCCGGCGGCGACGCGCTCGGCCACGATGTCGCCCACGCAGGGGCGGCCCATGTCGTCGCTCATCGTCGACTGCCAGCCGCGGGGCTTGTTCAGCGCGAGGTGCACGAGGTTCTCGTTGACGAGCACGCGCACGCCGTCGACGCGGACGACCGCGACGTTCGGGTCGACGCGGCGGCCCTGCTCCGTCACGATCTCGCCGTCGACCTCGACGCGGCCGTCGGCGATCATGTCCTCGGCCACGCGCCGCGATGCGACGCCGGCCTGGGCCAGCACCTTCTGCAGGCGGATCTTGTCGCTGTCGCCGCCGGGATGCGGGGTCTTCTCGGGCGCGTCCCAATCGTCGACGTCGCGCGCGGGGACGTTCTGCGTGCGTGCGGGTTTGGCGTTCGACAGGCGGGGGACGCCGCCCTGGCGCCCCGCCTGCTTCTGCGGCGGCTTCGCACCCTGTTTCGGCTTGCTGGTTCTGCTTCGGTCCGGTGTGCCATCACGGCGAGCGGGTCTGTTCATGATCACTCCATGATCGCAGGTCGCGGCCGAAATCGGTATTCGTCAGCGCGGCGCGGCGCGGGCGGCGCTCAGCGGACGGTTCCGGCGGCCCATGAACAGCACCGCGGCGCCCACCGAGGTGACCACGATCGTGCTCACCAGCCCGCCCTTCGGCGGGAAGAACAACGGGTCACCGCCCGCATCGCCGCCGGTCAGGTCCTCCAGCCCGCTCATCATCATCGCCGGGAAGATCCACACGAGGATCGACAGGACCGCGGCCAGTCCGAGGAGCCCGCTCGCGAGGGCGCGGCCGCGGGCGGCGAAGGACGGGCGCACCGTGGCGACGATCACCAGGATCAGGGCGACGATCGCGAGGCCGGCGGTGGCGTAGCCCCACGGGAGCACCCCGTCGGCCAGCACGTCCGGACTCCCGAACCCGCCGGTCACCATCGCGTCCGCCTCGGCGCCGGTGAGCACCATCCGTCCCGTACCCGTGAACCCGAACGGCACCCCGACCCGGCCGATGGTCAGCCCGAACCAGGTGGCGGTCGCGGCCCACCCGGTCAGCGCGGCGACGGCCCCGGTGAGGACGAGCGGCCACCAGCGGCGCACCGTCGGGCCCGCGGCGCCGAGCGGGAAGGCCTCGCGGAGGACGGCGGAGAGGTCAGGCATCGGGATCGAATCCGATCACGTCGGCGCTCTTGCGGCCGAGCTTGGCGAAGCGCGGCTCCTCGTCGAGGTGGGAGCTGAGGTCCTCGATGACGTCGATCTCGGGCAGCAGGGGCGCGAGCGGCGGCAGCTCGTCGAGCGAGCTCAGGCCCAGTCGCTCGAGGAAGAGCTCGGTGGTCGCGTAGGTCGTAGCGCCGGAGTCCATGCCCGCCTCGGCGATCAGGCCGCGGGCCGCGAGCGTGCGCATCACCCCGTCGACGTTGACGCCGCGCACCGCGCCGACCTGGGACCGGCTCACGGGCTGCTTGTAGGCGATCACCGCGAGGGTCTCGAGCGCGGCGCGGGTCAGCTTGGACCGCACCCCGTCGAGGAGCAGCCGCTCGACGTAGGGCGCGTACTCGGCGCGACTGTAGAGCCGCCAGCCCTCCGCGGATTCGCGCAGCTCCATGCCGGACCGTCGCTCCGCCAACTCACCCGCCCAGGCGCGCAGGTCGGCGGTGATCCGCTCCTCCGGCTCCTCCAGGGCGGTGCCCAGCTGCTCAGCGGTCGCGGGCGCGTCCACCACCAGCAGCAGCGCCTCCAGCGCCGACCGCAGCTCGTCCGGCTCCATGCCCTCGACGAGGGCGAAGTCCTCGGCCTGCTCGCTCACGATTCCTCCTCGGGTGTCTCGTCGTACTCGTCGCGGGTGCCGCCCACGACCAGGTTCTCGTTCTCCCCCGACCAGCGCACCTTGAGGTCGCCGAGCGCCTCGGGCTGGTCGAACAGCACGGCCCGCTCGCGGTACAGCTCGAGCAGCGCGAGGAAGCGGGCGATCACGGCGATGCCGGAGTCGCAGTCGGCGACGAGCTCCGAGAACCCGGACCAGTGGTCGGGCCGCTCCCGCAGCCGCGCCGCAATGAGCCGTGCCTGTTCCGGCACCGAGACCTTGGGCACGTGCAGGTGCCCGAGGCCGACCGTCGGCTTGGGCTTCGGCGTGAACGCGGACGCGGCGACGAGCGCGAACTGCTCGGGCGTGACGCCCAGTTGGACCGGGGGCACGAGCTCCTCGAACCGGGGCTCCAGGCCCACGGCCCGGGGGTACCGACGGTTCGCCTTCGCCTCCAGCTGGGCCATCAGCTCGGCCACCTGCTTGTACGCGCGGTACTGGAGCAGGCGGGCGAACAGCAGGTCGCGGGCCTCGAGCAGTGCGAGGTCCTCGGCGTCCTCTACCTCGCCCGCGGGCAGGAGCCGCGCGGCCTTGAGGTCGAGCAGCGTCGCGGCGACGACGAGGAACTCGGTGGTCTGGTCGAGGTCGGCCTCGGCGCCGAGCTGCTTGGTGTAGGCGATGAACTCGTCGGTCACCACGTGCAGCGCCACCTCGGTGACGTCGAGACGCCTGCCGCCGATCAGCTGCAGGAGCAGGTCGAAGGGGCCCTCGAAGTTGGCGAGCTTGACGGTGAAGCCGGGCTGCGCGGCGTCCGCGTCCGACGGTGCCTCAGGGGCGGGGTCGAGCGGGACCTCGGCTTCGATCGGCTCGGGGGCCGCTGCGGTGTCGGTCACTTCTCCTGCGCGATGACCTCGCGCGCGAGGGCGCGATAGGCGGTGGCGCCGGACGACTTCGGGGCCCACGAGGTGATCGGCTCGCCCGCGACGGAGGTCTCCGGGAAGCGCACGGTGCGGGAGATCACCGAGTGGTACACGGCGTCGCCGAAGACCTCGACCACGCGGGCCATCACGTCGCGCGAGTGCAGCGTCCGGGAGTCGAACATCGTGACCACGATGCCGGCCATGCCCAGCCGGGGGTTCAGGCGATCCTTGACCTTGTCGACGGTGTCCGTCAGCAGGGCCAGGCCGCGCAGCGCGAAGTACTCGCACTCCATGGGGATCAGCACCTGATCCGCGCACGCCAGCGCGTTCACCGTCAGCAGGCCCAGGGAGGGCTGGCAGTCGATGAGGATGTAGTCGTAACGATCCAGCACCGGGTACAGCGCGCGGCCGAGCGTCTGTTCGCGGCCCACCTCGTTGACCAGCTGGATCTCCGCGGCGGAGAGGTCGATGTTCGACGGCAGCAGGTCCAGGCCGTCCACCCGGGTGCGCAGCAGCACGTCGTCCGCGGAGATGCGGGACTCCATGAGCAGGTTGTGCACCGTGAGCTCGAGCTCGTGGTGCGCGACGCCGAGGCCGGCGGACAGCGCGCCCTGCGGGTCCAGGTCGACGAGCAGCACCCGTCGCCCGTAGGAGGCGAGCGAGGCGCCCAGGTTGATGGTGGTCGTCGTCTTGCCGACGCCGCCCTTCTGGTTGCACACCGCGATCACGCGGGCCGGGCCGTGCGTGGTCTTGGGCGTCGGCTCGGGGAACTCGACGCGGGGCCGGCCGGTGGCGTCCAGCGAGTCGTCGTGCGGGTCCCGCGCTGCGGGGTGGTGCGCGAGCTCACCCAGGTCCAGGCCCGGGTTCTCCGCGTCCGGCGCTGCCGCCAATGTCCACCTCCAGATAAGTCCCCACCCACCCTAATGCGCGCGACGCGCGTGCCGCCGCAGCGGCACGCACGACCCGCCGATTCTACGGACCGGGCCGGCGCCGCACTCAGCCGAGCGCGCGCGGATGGGCCTGCGCGTACACCTCGCGCAGCGCGCTCACCGTCACGAGCGTGTACACCTGCGTCGTGGTGACGGAGGCGTGGCCGAGCAGTTCCTGCACCACGCGCACGTCGGCGCCGCCCTCGAGCAGGTGGGTGGCGAAGGAGTGCCGCAGGGTGTGCGGCGAGACGTGCGTGGTCGCGGTGTCGATCCCGGCGCGCTCCGCCGCCGCCGCGAGCACCTGCCACGCGGACTGCCGGGAGAGCCGGCCGCCGCGGACGTTGAGGAACAGCGCCGGATTCGAGCGCTTCACCAGCGCGGGGCGCCCGCGCACCAGGTACGCGTCCAGGGCCGCGAGCGCGGGCCGGCCGATCGGCACCACCCGCTGCTTGCCGCCCTTGCCGAGCAACACCACCGAGCGCGACTCCGCGTCGATGTCGTCGACGTCGAGCGCCGTGACCTCGGAGATGCGGGCGCCGCACGAGTACAGGAGCTCGAGCATCGCGCGGTCGCGCAGGCGCGAGGGGGTGTCGGCGTCCGAGTCTCCCCCGGCCGCCTCGAGCAGCGCGATGACCTGCTCGACGGGCAGCGCCTTGGGCAGGCGCTTCGCGGGCGCGGGCGGGCGCACCTCGCGGGCCACGTCGACGTCGGTCACGCCCTCCGCGGCGGCGAACCGGTGCAGCCCGCGCACGGCGATCAACGACCGCGCCGCGGAACTCGCCGCGAGCGGCGGATGATCGTCACCGCCCTCGCGCAGGGCGACGAGGAAGCCGCTGACCTGGTTCTGCGTGACGTCGGCGAGATCGCCCACGCCGAGCGCAGCCAGGTACTCGCGGTACCGGCCGAGATCGCGCCGGTAACTGCTCAGCGTGTTCGCCGCGGCGCCCCGCTCGACGGTGAGGTGGTCGACGTACGCGCGCAGCTGATCGTCGAGTGCCACCCCGACCGACACAGTTACCGCCCGTCCTCCACGGGCCGGCCCTTGCGGGCGGCGAGGGCCGTCGGGCGGCCCGGCCACGGCGCGTCGGAACAGCGCAGCGGGGTGTCGTCGTCGGTGACCATCGTGGCGGCGAGGATGGCGCTGACCGAGGTCGAGTTCACGATCTCGCCGGAGAGCACCATGCGGACGGCGTCCGGCATGGCGATCCACTCGACGGTCATGTCGAGCTCCTCGTCCTCCTGCTCGGCCATCTCGCAGTAGCGCAGGTCGGTGGCGAGGAAGACGCGCACCATCTCGTCGGTGAAGCCGGGCGACGGGGCGAGGTCCACCAGCACGTGCCAGTCGCGCGCGCCGAGCCCCGTCTCCTCCGCGAGCTCGCGCTGCGCGGCGCACACGGGCTCCTCCTCGCCGGTGTGGTCGAGCAGCCCCGCGGGGATCTCCAGCATCCGCCGGCCCATGGGGTGGCGGTACTGGTTCACCATGGCGATGGCACCGTCGGCGTTCATCGCGACCACGGCCACGGCACCGTCGTGCTCGACGACGTCCCGGACGGCGGTCCCGCCGCCCGGCATCGTCACCTCGTCGCGCCGGACCGCGAAGATCGGGCCCTCGTACACCGTCTCACTGCTGAGTGCCTGGAAGTCGTGCGTCTGCACGGAACCGAGCGATTCGAGCTGCTCAGTCATCTGCGTGGTCATCCTCCGACGGTACCTCTTCCACGGCGGTGCGGACGCCGACCGGGAGTTCGAGCTCGGCCCGGTACTTCAGGGCCGCGCCGACGAACGCGGCGAACAGCGGGTGCGGGCGCGTGGGACGCGACTTGAGCTCGGGATGCGCCTGCGTGCCGACGAGGAACGGGTGCGCCTCCTTCGGGTACTCGACGAACTCGACGAGGTGGCCGTCGGGCGAGACGCCCGAGAACTTCAGGCCCGACTCGGCGATCTTGTCGCGGTAGGCGTTGTTGACCTCGAAGCGGTGCCGGTGGCGCTCGGAGACCTCGGTCGCGCCGTAGGCGTTCGCCACGATCGAGCCGCGCTCCAGCGCGGCCGGGTAGGCGCCGAGGCGCATGGTGCCGCCCAGGTCGGCCTCGCCGGCGACTGCCTGCTCCTGATCCGCCATGGTCGAGATCACGGGGTACTGCGTGTCGTCGTCGAACTCGGTGGAGCTGGCGCCCTCGAGCCCGACGGACCGGGCGGCCTCGATGACGATGCACTGCAGGCCCAGGCACAGGCCGAGCAGCGGCACGCCGCGCTTGCGGGCGTACCGGATGGCGCCGAGCTTGCCCTCGATGCCGCGGATGCCGAAGCCGCCGGGGATCAGGATGCCGTCCATGTCGCGCAGGGCGGCGGACGCGCCGGCCTCGGTCTCGCAGTCGTCCGACGGGACCCAGGAGATCTGCACCTTGGCCCAGTTGGCGAAGCCGCCGGCGCGCAGCGCCTCGGTGACCGACAGGTACGCGTCGGGCAGGTCGATGTACTTGCCGACCAGCGCGATGTTCACGGTCTCGCGGGGCTCGTGGACCCGCTTGAGCAGGTCGCCCCACACGGACCAGTCGACGTCGCGGAAGGGCAGGCCCAGCTTGCGCACGACGTAGGCGTCGAGCTGGTTGCGGTGCAGCACCTTCGGCACGTCGTAGATCGAGCCCGCGTCGGGGCAGGAGATCACGCCGTCGATGTCGACGTCGCACATGAGCGCGATCTTGTTGCGCTGCCCCTCGGGCACGTCGCGGTCGCAGCGCAGGATCAGCGCGTCGGGCGTGATGCCGATGCTGCGCAGCGCGGCGACGGAGTGCTGCGTGGGCTTGGTCTTGAGCTCGCCGGACGCGGCGAGGTACGGGACCAGCGAGACGTGCAGGAAGAAGACGTTGTCGCGGCCCACGTCGTGGCGCACCTGGCGGGCGGCCTCGAGGAAGGGCTGCGACTCGATATCGCCGACGGTGCCGCCGATCTCGGTGATCACGACGTCCGGGACGATGCCCTCGGAATCGGGCGCCTGCATCGCGAGGATGCGCGCCTTGATCTCGTCGGTGATGTGCGGGATGACCTGGACGGTGTCGCCCAGGTACTCGCCGCGGCGCTCCTTGGCGATGACGGTCGAGTACACCTGGCCGGTGGTGACGTTGGCGATCCCCGAGAGATCCCGATCGAGGAACCGCTCGTAGTGGCCGACGTCGAGGTCCGTCTCGGCACCGTCCTCGGTGACGAACACCTCACCGTGCTGGAACGGGTTCATAGTGCCCGGATCCACGTTGAGGTACGGATCGAGCTTCTGCATCGTCACGCGGAGACCGCGGGCCGTGAGGAGCTGTCCCAGACTGGAGGCCGTCAGGCCCTTACCCAGGGAGGATGCAACGCCTCCGGAGACGAAGATGTGCTTCGTGGCGACACGCGCGCCAACGCGAGGAGAGGGCAACGAGACTCCCGTATTCGAGCGGACAAACCTGCTTCTACTACGGGACTTCAGCCTATCACCAGTCGTCAGCGGATACCGGATCCGTACGCGCGGACGTCGCCGCGCGTCGCCTGCGCGAGCGCCAGCGCGGCCGAGACCTGCCCCACGACGGTGTCGACATCGTCGACGGTGGCGAGGCCCGGGGCGAGCCCCTTGTCCTGCCGGACGACCACGATCGGGCCCGCACCCTGCGACGATCCCGTGCGGCCGGCGAGAACGGAACCGTCGCCGTGCCGCGACAGCGCGGCCGCGAGGCGGCCGATCCCCTGCCCCTCGCCCGCGCGCTCGCCCGGAACTGTTCCGCCCGTCACGATGACCGCGGCGCGCGCGCCGGGCACCGTCGGGCCGGAGAAATCGACGAAGCCGGCCTGCTTCAGGGCGGCCAGGGCATCGGTCCGGCCGTTCGACGGTGGCTTCACCGCGCCCTCGGAGAGGAGGACGGCGCCGAGCAGGTCGCCGGCGCGGGCGCGGGGGTCGACGAGCGAGGCGTCGAGGGTGACGCCGTTCGGGACGGCGTTGTCGACGACGCCGCGCAGGCGCTCGGCCTTGTCCTCGGCGTAGAGGTCGTCGGTCAGCGTCAGCGTGCCGGCGACGGTGCCGCCGCCCTGCGTGACCCGGCGGCCTATCTGCCCGACGTCGCCGCGGTCGGCCGACGGCGCGACGACCATCAGGACGGGGATGCCGGCCAGGCTCCGGCCCAGCGTCGACGGTGCCGCCGCGTCGGCGAAGGCGTCCGCAGCGCGGGAGCGGTCGGTCAGTGCGGCATTGGCACCCTCGAGCCGCTCGACCTGCGCGCGCAGGTCCTTGAGGTCACCGTCGGTGGTGAACCGGGCGAGGACTCCCCCGCCCAGCGCGACGCCGACGGCGAAGGCCAGCAGCACGGCCGCCCAGACCAGCGCGGGCCGCCGGGCGCCGGACGAGCGGAGGCGGCGCGACGGGCCGGGCACCTAGAGTGCCCGGAACTGGCCCTGGACCCAGAGCGCGAAGCGGTTCCACTGGTCGATGACCCACTGCAGCAGGTCGTGGCCCTGGTTGGAGACCAGCACCGCCGCGACGACGGCGACCAGCGCGGCGAGGATGAACAGCGCGATCGCGCCGCCGTGGCCGCGACTGCGGTAGAGGGTGGCGACGGCCTTGCCGTCGACCAGCTTCGTGCCCACCTTGAGGCGGGTGAGGAAGGTCGACGGGTTCGACTCGCGCCGGCCCGCGTCGAAGAACTCCTCCAGCGAGGCGGAGTGGCCGACGGAGACGATCAGCGAGGCGCCGTGGTGGTCGGCGATGATCAGCGCGAGGTCGGCGGCCGAGCCGGTGGCCGGGAAGGTCATCGCGCCGATGCCGAGGTCCTGGATGCGCTCCAGGCCCGGGGCGTGGCCGTCGGGGGCGGCGGGCAGCACGACCTGTGCGCCGGAGCGCAGCGTGTTGGTGGTGATCATCTCGGGGTCGCCGACGATGAGATCGGGGCGGTAGCCGGCCTTGACCAGCGCGTCGGCGCCGCGGTTCACGCCGATGAGGACCGGCGCGTACTCCTTGATGAAGGGCTTGAGGCGCTTGAGGTCCTCGACGTGGTCGGCGCCGTCGGAGACGACGAGCACGTGCCGGTCGTTGAGGTTGACCTCGACGTCCGGGATGCCGACACCGTCGATGAGCAGCGGCGACTCGACGCGGATGAACTCGACGGTGTTGCCGGCGAAGGCCTCCAGGTGGTCGACGACGCCGGAGCGCGCGGCCAGCATGCGGGAGGTCACGTCGGTGTCGGTGAGCTGCTCGCCCTGGGCCAGCTCGCGCTCGCCGGTGTAGACGACGCCCTCGTGGACGCGGATCTTCGCACCGTCCTTGACGCGGGAGAAGACCTCCTTGCCCGCGTCGTCGACGAGCTCGATCCCGGCGGCCGCCAGCACCTCGGGGCCGAGGTTCGGGTAGCGGCCGGAGATGAACGGCGACGCGTTGACCACCGCCGCGACCCCCGCCTCGACCATGAGGTCGGCGGTGGTGCGGTCGAGGTCCAGCTCGTCGCACACCACGATGTCGCCGCGGCCGATCCGGCCGAGCAGACGCGTGGTGTCCTTGTCGACCCGGGCGGTGCCGGTGACGCCGGGCAGGTTCGACGTGTTGCGGGACAGCAGGCCAGTGAGCTTCATGCCGCACATACTGCCCCGTGAGTCACACAAGTCACGGGAGGCGCGCCGACAACACTGGAAACTTTGATCTACTTCGGCCGCAGCGGTTACTTGCTCGCGTGCACTCCCGACTGCGCGACCTTGTCGGAGTCGGCCGCTTCGAGCAGCTCCTCGGCGTGCGCGCGGCCGGTGTCGGAATCGCCCAGGCCGGCGAGCATGCGCGCCAGCTCGGCGATCCGCTCCTCGCGCGTCAGTGCGGTCAACGTCGACGTGACCGAACCCTTGCCGGTCTGCTTCCCCACCGTCAGATGCGTGTCCGCGAACGCGGCGACCTGCGGCAGGTGCGTCACGACGATCACCTGGTGCCGCTGCGCGAGCGCCGCGAGCCGCCGGCCGATCTCGACGGCCGCCTTGCCGCCGACGCCGGCGTCCACCTCGTCGAAGACCATGGTCAGGCCCTGCTCGGTGGCCGCGAGGACCACCTCGAGCGCGAGCATCACGCGGGAGAGCTCGCCGCCCGAGGCGGACTTGCCGATGGGCAGCGGGTTCGCGCCGTCGTGCGCGACGAGCCGGAACTCGACCACGTCGGTGCCGTGCGCGCCCGCGCGGCGCGGCGCACCGTCGACCGCGACGCCGTCGGTGTCGGGCGCGACGGCGTCCGGCGCCACGTCGACCGTGATCGACGCGCCGCCCATCGCGAGCTTGCGCAACTCGCCGGTGACCTTCTTGCCCAGGGAGCCCGCCGCCTTCACGCGCGCGGCCGTGAGCGCGGACGCCGCGGCGCCGAGCGCGGTTTCCAGCTCCGTGACGCGGGCCTGCAGCGCGGCGAGTCCCTCGGCGGAGGTGTCGATGCCCTCGAGCCGGGCGCGCGCCTCGTCGGCCCACGCGATGACGCCGTCGATGTCGGGCGCGTACTTGCGGGTGAGGGTCTTGAGCTCGGACTGGCGCAGGAGCAGCGACTCCAGCTCCGACGGATCGCTCGGCAGGTCGGTGAGATACGCGCCCAGCTCGGTCGCCACGTCGCCCGCGACGGTGGCCGCCTCCTCGATCCGCTCGGCGAGCGCGCGCAGCGCGGCGTCGTCGGAGCCGGACAGCGACGCCCGGACGGTGCCGAGCAGGTCCAGCACGGAGCCGGCGCCCTCCCCGTCGCTGCCGTAGCCGGCGCCGGTGAGCGCGGCGTAGGAGGTGTCCGCGGCCTCGCGCAGGCTGTCCAGGTCGGAGAGTCGTTTGATCTTCTCGACGGTGTCGACGTCCTCGCCGGACACCGGATCGACGCCGTCGATCTCGGCGAGCGACGCGGTCAGATGGTCCTGTTCGAGGGCGAGCTCGCGGGAGCGGGTGGTGCGGTCGGCGAGCTCGGCCCGCGCGGCGAGCCACTCCTCGCGGACGCCCTGGTAGGCGCGCAGCGCCTTGGTCGCCGGGGAGCCGGCGAAGGCGTCGAGCAGGTCGCGCTGCCGCTCGGGCCGCAGCAGCCGCAGCTGGTCGTTCTGCCCGTGCACGGTGAGTAGCGGCCCGGCGAACTCGGAGAGGGTCCCGACGGGCACGCTGCGCCCGCCGAGGTAGGCGCGCGAGCGGCCGTCGCCGGCCACGCTGCGCACCGCGATCACGGCGTCCTCGTCGAGCTCGCCGCCGGCGTCGTCGACCGTCGCGCGGACCAGGTCCGCCGAGCTGGCGCCCGCCAGCGAGAACCGGCCCTCCACGACGGCCTTGTCGGCTCCGGCGCGGATGCGGCCGGGATCGGCGCGTGCGCCCGCGAGCAGGTGCAGGCTGGTGACGACCATCGTCTTGCCCGCGCCGGTCTCGCCGGTGAGCACCGTGAGGCCGGGCGCGAACTCCGCGGCGGCCTGCTCGATGACGCCGAGCGACGAGATGCGGATCTCTTCGAGCACTTCGTTATCCCCCGATTCCCGTGCTGATGTCGGCGACGCCGTCGCCGTCGCGGCGGCCGCGCCAGCCGCTGATGGGCAGTTGGAACTTCGTGACCAGGCGATCCGTGAAGGGGCCGGCGCCCAACTTGATGAACCGCACCGGCTCCTCACCGCGCCGGATCTCGATGCGGCCGCGCTCGGGCACCTCCAGCGTGCGACGCCCGTCGCAGAAGGCGATCGCCTCGTGCCGGCTGCCCTCGACCTCGATCGCGATCACCGACCGCGGGCTGGTGACCATGGGTCGCGCGAACAGCGCGTGGGCGTTGCTGGGCACGATGAGGAGGGCCTCGAGGTCGGGCCACATGACGGGCCCGCCCGCGGAGAAGGCGTAGGCGGTGGAGCCGGTGGGGGTCGCGACGAGCAGCCCGTCGCAGGCGAACCGTGAGACGGGGCGGCCGTCGACCTCGGTGACCAGCTCGAGAAGGCCCTGGCGGGAACGGTTCTCGACGGAGACCTCGTTGAGCGCCCAGCCCTGGGAGACCAGGCTGTCGCCGTCGTGGATCTCGATGTCCAGCGTCATCCGCGGGTGCACGGTGTACCGGCGGTGCACGAGATCGTCGATGGTGTCGGGCACCGTGTCGACCTCGGACTCGGCGAGGAAGCCGACGTGCCCGAGGTTGATGCCGATGATGGGGACGTCGGCGCGGCGTGCGAGCTCGGCGCCGCGGAGGAAGCCTCCGTCGCCGCCGAGCACGACGACGACCTCGCAGCCGACCGCGGCGTCGTCGGGTGCCTCGCGGACGTCGCTCTGGAGCTTCATCCGGACGCCCGCCACGTCGAGCCGGCGACGGATGTCCTCGACGGTGCGGTCCACGTCGCTGCGGAGCGTGTGGACCACCACCAGGAACGTGCGGTCGTGCGGTGCGGTCACTGCGGTCCCTCCGTCACTGCCGTGTCGATCATGTCGTCCACCTCGTCGGGGAGCGCGACGGGGCCGTCCCCGTCGGATTCCCTGCGCAGCCATAGGAAGTACTCGACGTTGCCCGACGGGCCGGGCAGCGGGCTGAAGGTGACGCCGCGGGTCGTCAGGCCCACGGCGGCGGCCGCCTCGGCGACGCCGCGGACGGCGCTCGCGCGCAGCGAGGGCTCGCGGACCACGCCACCGGAACCGAGGCGGTCCTTCCCGACCTCGAACTGGGGCTTGACCATGGGCAGCAGGTCCGCGCCGGGCGCCGCGCACCGCGCGAGCGCGGACAGAACGAGGCCCAGCGAGATGAAGGACAGGTCGCCGACGACGAGGTCGACGGGGCCGTCGACGGCGTCCGGCTCGAGGAAGCGCACGTTGGTGCGGTCGAGGACCGTCACGCGGTCGTCGTCGCGGAGCCGCCAGATGAGTTCGCCGTAGCCGACGTCGACGGCGTACACGCGCTCGGCGCCGCGGTGCAGCAGCACGTCGGTGAAGCCGCCCGTCGACGCGCCGGCGTCGAGGCACCGTCGGCCCTCGACCGCGACGTCGGGGAAGGCGTCGAGCGCCCCGATCAGCTTGTGCGCGCCGCGGGAGGCCCATTCGATCTCGCCCGCGACGGCCGTGACGTGCACCGGGTCCGCCGGGTCGATCTGGTTGGCGGCCTTGCGCGCGACCTGCTTGTTGACGGTGACCCGCCCGGCCTCGATGAGCTCCCGGGCGTGTTCACGGGACCGGGCCATGCCGCGGCGGACCAGCTCGGCGTCGAGCCGTACCCTCCGAGCCATCAGGCGCGATCCACCGTGTCGAGGGCGCCGACCAGCAGCTGGTGGGCCTGCTCGAACAGGGCCGCCTGCCGTCCGAGCGTCGCCAGCTCGCCGACACCCGCCACGGAACCGGGGTCGACGACGGGCGCCGCGTCGAGCTCGTCGACGCGGTGCATCAGGTCCTCGACGGCCGTGCGCACGTCGGCGGGATCGCCGGATCGAAACACTGCTGGCTCCACGGTGTCCACGCTATCGGATGGTCAGCCGCAGGCCCGACCGGCGCTCCTCGGAGAGTTCGCGGGCGGCGGCGATGGCCGCGTACTTCGCGTCGGCGGGGTCCGCGCCGGGGGCGCCGGTCACGGTCAGGTCATCGCCGTCGACGGTGACGGTCCACCCGTCCCGAGGCCCCGGCACCATCGCCGCGCGGTGCAGGCGCAGGCCCGCGAGCGTTTCGCCGACGTACGTCGGCTGGTGCAGGTCCGGTGCGGCGACGACGTCCTGCACGTCGTTGACGCCGGTGAGCACGAGATAGGTGTCGGCGCCGAAGGCGTTGCCGCCCTCGATGTCGGTGTCGAGGCGGTCCCCCACGACGAGGGCGGTGGTGGCCCCGGCCGCGCGCATCGCGTCGACGAAAATCGGGGTGTAAGGCTTACCGGCGACCTGGGGCTCGCGCTCGGTGGCGTTGCGCACGGCGGCGACCATCGAGCCGTTGCCGACGAGCAACCCGCGCTCGGTGGGGAGCGTCGCGTCGGTGTTGGTGGCGACCCACACGGCGCCGGCGCGGATCGCGAGGGCGGCCTCGGACAGTCGCGCCCAGCCGGTCTCGGGACTGTGCCCCTGGATGACGGCCCGGGCGTCCTCGGCCTTCTCCACCAGGGTCAGGCCGCGGGCCTCGACCTCCGCGCGCAGCGCAGGGGCGCCGACCACGAGGACCGGGGTACCGGCGGGCACGAGGGACGCGAGCAGTCCGGCGCCGGCCTGGGCGCTGGTGACGACGGTGTCGTCGGGCGCCGCGAAGCCGAGGTCGCGCAGGTGTTGCGCCACGTCGCCGGGTAGGCGGCTGGCGTTGTTCGTGACGTAGGTGACGGGGAGCCCGTCGAGGGCCTCGGCGGCGCCGGGGATCGCGACGGCGCCCGCGTAGGCGGTCCCGTCGAGATCGACCAGCAGCCGGTCGTACGCCGCCGCGAGCGGGGCCGTCATTCGGCGGAGTCGTCCGCGGACAGCTCGGCGACACGCTCCTCGGCGTCCGTGGCCTCGTCCTCGTCCGCGGCGGCCGCGTTGAGGAACCAGGTCAGCGCGTCGTCGCGACGCTCGGCCCCGAGCAGCGCCTCGGCGTAGACGTAGAACAGGCGGGCGGCGTGGAAGCCGCGGCGCGCGGGGTCGAGGTCCTCGGCCTGCAGGGTCACGACGGCCTTGTCGTACTCCCCCAGGTCCATGCGGGCGCCGGCCTCGACCATGCGCAGCTCGGTGCGATCGTCGCCGGTGAGCTGAGCGGCCTCGTCGCCGCGGGCGGTCTCGATGGCCTTCTCGGGCCGGCCGAGGCCGCGCTCGCTGTCGGCGATCATGGGGAGCAGGTTGACGGTGCCGCCCATCCGCTTCGCGGCGCGCAGCTCGCTGAGCGCCTCGGACCACTCGCCGTTCATGTACGCGGCGATACCGCACGCCTCGCGCACCGCGGCGATGCGCCCGGCGCGTTCGCGCGCGGCCCGCGCATGGGCCAGCGCCGCGGCGGGGTCGGAGTCGAGCAGGCGCCCCGCCAGCACGAGGTGCGAGGAGACGAGCTCGGCGTTGTTCTTGTCGAGGCTCAGCAGATCGCGCCGGATCGCCGGATCGAGCTCCTTGGGATCGACGTCCTTCGGGATCGACGGTTCGCCGGCACGGGTCCGCGGGCGGTCCGAGCGCTCGTCGCGCTGGAAGCCGCCGGAGCGTCCGCCCTGGCCACCGGGACGCGAACCCGAGCCGTTGCGGGAGCCGTAGGAGCCACCACCGGAACGGCGGTCGCCGCCGGGACCTGCGCCCCGACGGTCCGCGGAACCGCCACCGGAGCGACGGTCACCCGAGGGCCTGCCGCCGAAGTCGCGGCGCTCGCCCGGGCCGGAGGACCGACGATCGCCGGAACCGGAGGGGCGACGATCGCCCGACGGGCGGCCACCGAACTCGCGCCGATCGCCGCCGCGGGAATCCCCACCGCGGTTGTCGCGACGATCGCCGCCACGGAAGTCTCCGCCACGGCTGTCCCGACGGTCTCCACCGCGGAAGTCACCACCACGGCTGTCCCGACGGTCACCGCCACGGGAGTCCCCGCCGCGGTTGCCGCCGAAGTCGCGGCGCTCGCCACGGCCTCCCTCGGAGCGTCGGTCGCCGCCGGTGCGTCCCTGGTAGCCGCCGCGCTGGCCGCCGCCGGAGCGATCGCCACCACCGCGCCGGTCGTCGGAACGTCCGGCACCGCGATCCGCACCCCGGCTTGCGCCACGTGACGAATCTCCACCGCTGCTGCGCTCGGTCCGGTCGGCGGGATTGGTGAACCCCGCACGCTGCCGGCGGTCGCCGTTCGACTCAGCCGCCACGTTGCACCCGCTTTCCGTCGCCTCCGAGGCGACCCACGCTATTACTGTACTTGGACATGACGAAGGCCCCTGGGGAGGTGGAACACTGCGAAGTGTTCGACACGATCCCCAAGGGCCTTCATCCTGTATCTAATTTTAGTCCGGCGGTGTCCTACTCTCCCACACCCTCGCGAGTGCAGTACCATCGGCGCTGGAGGGCTTAGCTTCCGGGTTCGGAATGGAGCCGGGCGTTTCCCCTCCGCTATGGCCGCCGTAACACTGCGAAACAACACATGCGTGCTGTCTCAGACATTGCATAGTGGACGCGAACCAGCCTCAGCTGGTTTCTGTTATTGTTACACGCTTTCACCTGTGAGCTTGTGCTCGTTTTGGCGAATGTTATGTGTGTGGTAAGTCCTCGACCGATTAGTACCAGTCACCTACACGCATTACTGCGCTTCCAGTTCTGGCCTATCAACCCCATAGTCTGTAGGGGGTCTTACCCACTCAAGGTGGTGAGAAACCTAATCTTGGAACAGGCTTCCCGCTTAGAT